>NZ_OY761445.1:2128750-2776875 GCF_963664415.1 uncultured Desulfobacter sp.
CAACACCTTGGGATGATCGGGACATAGCCTGTTGGCTTCGGATAGGTTACAAAAGGATTGGTGGTAACGGCCCTGGAGGGCCAGGGCAATACCCATGAGGCTGTGTATTTTCCAATTATCGGGTTCGCGGGATAGTCCATCGGACAGCAGTTCCAATGCCTTGCCGGACATTTCAAGAGGCAGCAGTGCTCCGCAAATAAGAACAAGTTGATCCGTACTCAGCTCATGTGAATCAATGGAAACCGAATTGAGTATCTTGTCCGCCTCTTGCTTTTGTCCTTTGCGAATCAGTGTTCGGCAGTTTGCCAGCACCTGCAGAATTTCATCATTGGCATCCATGCATCATCAACTTGTAAGAATAAAATCTTCGATCACTAAATTGTCAGGGAGGCCGTAGGCTAAGGCTTCACCGGCTGGTATAGTACCGCTCTCAGGATACCCGACTGCGCCGGTATCAATCTCACCGCTAACAAAAATAGTCATTGTATTTGTCATAGAACGCATCATTGTATTGTAAAAAACACCATTTGTGCTCTGATGTAAACCCATATCATTAGTAACTAAACACATGCTGTATATAGAAGAATCTGGACGAGAAATAATCATTGTCGTTCGATACCAGTTCTGCCCCCCGTTCCCATAAAGATTTGAGGCAGCTATATTAATCTTGTCCTCCCCCTGTATAAAATCCGAAGTCCCATCATTATCTGAATCAAAATCAACTTCAAACAAGCCGTTCCAGACAATGACATCTACAACTCCGGCAGTCAGCGCCCCGCTCATTGTATTGTCCTCTGTAACGTAAATGGTATTACTAGTATCAGTATCTTTAACAATTGTACCACTGAACTGGGTGGCGGCATTTCCTGCCGCATCACTGACATCTGCCGTGACAGCTACAGCATCACTGTCGCTGACCCCTGAAAGATCCGCAGTGCCGCTAAAAGCATTGCCGGTCACGGTGACATCGGTGCTTACACCGCCAATTTCTACAGTTATAGTCTGGTCGTTCTCAACTCCCGTTGTCGTGCCACTGAAAGCCACCGCTGTCAGCGTATCACTGCCGTTTACGGTATCGTCTGTAGAAACAGCCAGGGTGGCTATGGTGGGGGCTACCGTGTCCTTAACAATTATGCTGCTGAACTGGGTCGCAGCATTACCCGCCGCGTCACTGACATCGGCTGTGACAGCAACAGAACCGCTGTCGGCTACGCCTGAAAGATCCGCAGTGCCGCTAAAAGCATTGCCGGTCACGGTGACATCGGTGCTTACACCGCCAATTTCTACAGTTATAGTCTGGTCGTTCTCAACTCCCGTTGTCGTGCCACTGAAAGCCACCGCTGTCAGCGTATCACTGCCGTTTACGGTATCGTCTGTAGAAACAGCCAGGGTGGCTATGGTGGGGGCTACCGTGTCCTTAACAATTATGCTGCTGAACTGGGTCGCAGCATTACCCGCCGCGTCACTGACATCGGCTGTGACAGCAACAGGACCGCTGTCGGCTACGCCTGAAAGATCCGCAGTGCCGCTAAAAGCATTGCTGGTTACGGTGACATCGGTGCTTACACCGCCAATTTTTACAGTTATAGTCTGGTCGTTCTCAACTCCCGTTGTCGTGCCGCTGAAAGCCACCGCTGTCAGCGTATCACTGCTGTTGACGCTATCGTCTCCAGAAACAGCCAAGCTGGCTATGGTTGGCTTGATATTATCAACCGTGAGATTACTGGTATCTGCCGTTGTGGTAAGGTTGCTCGCATCATCGGTGGCGGTGACGGAAACATTGAGGTTGGAGTTCTCAATGCTGCCGGCAACAATGGTATAGCTGGCACTCCAGGTTTCCCCACTGTTGGTGGCCACTACGGCCTCTTCGCCGCCAAAGGCGCTGAAATTAACCGTAACACCTGAAATATCGCTGTTGTTGTCGCCTGTTTCGGTGTTGTTCCATGTAACAGTTACCGTATCCCCGACAATATAGATGCCATCGGTCCCGCTGCCGGTACTGGTGATACTGATATTATCGTCCGTAACCGCAGGTGGCGTGCTATCAACTGTTGCGCCGGTGGTATCTGCCGTTGTGGTACGGTTGTCCGCATCATCGGTGGCGGTGACGGAAACATTGAGGTTGGAGTTCTCAATGCTGCCGGCAACAATGGTATAGCTGGCACTCCAGGTTTCCCCACTGTTGGTGGCCACTACGGCCTCTTCGCCGCCAAAAGCGCTGAAATTAACCGTAACACCTGAAATATCGCTGTTGTTGTCGCCTGCACCTGTATTGTCCCATTCAACGGTTACCGTATCCCCGGCTTTAAAGGCTCCGGCTGTACCACTGGCTCCGCTGATGCTGATGTTTCCATCTGTAACCGTTGGTGCGGTGGTGTCAATGACAATAGCGCTGCCGTCATCTATGTTGGTGGTGGGCGGGGTGGTGTCGGTGAGGGCGTTGCCAGCCAGGTCCCGGACCGTTCCGGCGGTAAAGCTTGAAACCGTCAGGTCTCCGCTGTTGTTCCCTGCCTGGACAGTATAGGTGCCAGTGAGGGTGGTGCCGTCGGCGGCGGCTGTGAGGGTGACGGTCTCCCCGGAGTCCAGAGTGACGGTCATCTGGCCACCGCTCTGAATGTCTTCATTCATGGTGGCGACAATTCCGATGGTGTCCCCTTCTTTGTAGCTGCCGTCGGATTCGGTTGACGTAAATGAGGATACCAGGGGCGCCGTATTGTCAGGGGTGGAAAAATTCCACACAGTCTTGTCCGAAAGTTCGGCCACCGGACTGCCGTTGACATCCAGAATGGCGTTGTCGTCAAACACCACATAATAGCTGGTGTCATCATCCAAAGCATTGAGGGGACCAACGGTCAGGGTGGTGCCGCCCCAGCCGGTTATGTTTGTCATGGGGATGACTTGAACCTCCGAATCGCCGCTGGTTTTCTTGATGGTCAGGTCACCAGTACCCTGATAAACCTCCTCGGAAAAGGTCAAGGTCAGGGTGGGGGTGGAATCGACGCCGGTGCTGTCGTCTAACGGAGTGACGCTTTCCAGTGTGGGTCTGTTCGCATCAATTGAGTCACTACCCTGGGAGATGTCTGTGTCGTAAGTGTTGCTGACATTGCCCCCGCTGTCTTCCACGGTAAAGCTCACAGGTATAAAATAATCAGCCGCCACATCCATGCCTCCGTCGGTAATGGTAAATTGGGCCGTATAGGTAGTCGCATTCGTTTTGCTCAGGTTGGACAGGGTAAATCCGCCGATGGTGCCGTTTATGGTCGTGTAAGTATCCGTATCGCTGTCTACTGTAATGGTGGCAGTTACGGTGTCACCCACATTCATGGGGCTGTTATCAATGGTGACTGCGGTGATAACAGGGGCGTTGGCATCAATGGAATCACTGCCCTGGGAAATGGCCGTGGTGTAGGCGGTGCCGGTATTACCGGCAGTATCGGTAATGGTAATATCCACTGGAATGTCATTGCCGGCCACCACATCGGCTCCGCCCTGGGTGACGGTGAATTCGGCCTCATAGGTAGTGTCATCCACCTTTGTCAGGTTGGACAGGGCAAATCCGCCGATGGTGCCGTTTATGATGGTGTAGGTGTCTGTATCACTGTTCACGGTGATCGTAGCCGTGACTGTATCTCCCACGGACATGGCCGTATCCAGAATGGTGACATTGGCAATCACAGGGGCGGAAGTATCAATCGCCTGCACGGACTGGGTGGCCGCGGTATTGCTGTTGCCCGCCCCATCAACGGCAACGTCGGCAGCCACATCCACGGTAATGTCTGTGGTGCTGTCGGCATCAGGTGCCACAACCAGGGTATAAACCGTATCGGAAACCGCCGTAAAAATGCCTTTGCTGCCGCCGGTCACGTCTACATCATCAGCCGTAAACCCGGTTACTGCCTCGCTGAAGGTGAAGGTGTAGGTCACATCCCCTGTGGCCGTGCCCGCCGTATTATCGGTGATGGCGACTGTCGGGGCCTCGGTATCAACCGCCTGCACGGACTGGGTGGCCGCGGTATTACTGTTGCCCGCCCCATCGGTGGCGACATCGGCAGCCACATCCACGGTAATGTCTGTGGTGCTGTCGGCATCAGGTGCCACAACAAGGGTATAAACCGTATCGGAAACCGCCGTAAAAATGCCTTTGCTGCCGCCGGTCACGTCTACATCATCAGCCGTAAACCCGGTTACTGCCTCGCTGAAGGTGAAGGTGTAGGTCACATCCCCTGTGGCCGTGCCCGCCGTATTATCGGTGATGGCGACTGTCGGGGCCTCGGTATCAACTGCCTGCACGGACTGGGTGGCCGCGGTATTGCTGTTGCCCGCCCCATCGGTGGCGACATCGGCAGCCACATCCACGGTAATGTCTGTGGTGCTGTCGGCATCAGGTGCCACAACCAGAGTATAAACCGTATCGGAAACCGCCGTAAAGTCTCCCTTGCTGCCCCCGGTCACGTCTACATCGTCAGCCGTAAATCCGGTTACCGGCTCGCTGAAGGTAAAGGTGTAGGTCACATCGCCTGTAGCCGTACCATCAGTATTGTCGGTGATGGCTACTGTGGGCGGCGTATTGTCCGGGGTGGCAAAATTCCATTCCGTCTTGTCCGTAATCGGGGAGGTCAGGCTGCCGCCGGCATCCAAAATAGAATTGTCGTCAAACACCACATAGTATCCGGTATCCTCTGCAAAACTACCGCCCGGATTGACGGTCAGGGTTGTTGTGCCCCAGCCGGTTATCCTTGGGTCTGTAATGGAGATGACTTCAAATTCCGAATCATCGCTGGTGAGTTTGATGGTCAGATTGCCGATGGAGCCTTGATAAACCGCTTCGGAAAAGGTGAGGATCAGGTTGGCGTCAACAGCAACGCCAGTCGCACCATCCCCGGGAGTAACGCTGTCCAGGGTGGGCCTGTTGGCATCAATGGGGTCGCTGTTCTGGGAGATGTCCGTTGTGTAGGTGCTGCTGACATTACCGGCAGTATCGGTAATAGTAATATCCACTGATATGTCCGTGGTATCGGCCACATCTGTTCCGCCATCAGTGATGGTAAACTGGGCCGTGTACTCGGTATCGCTGACCTTTGTCAGATTGGACAGGGCAAATCCGTCGATGGTCCCGGTTATGCTGGTATAGGTATCGGTATCACTGTCCACGGTGATGGTGGCGGTTACAGTATCCCCCACGGACATGGCCGTGTCCGGGATGCTCACGGACTGAATTTCCGGCACATGGGTATCCACCCTTATGATCACGGCCGGGCTTTTGTCCCCGCCGTTAACACTGTAGCGAACCGCCAGCGTTTCCGCATCCCCGGCCGCTTCGATCACGAACGACGGGATTGTGATCTCGACCTGGTCATCGGTGTTGATATGGGCCGCGGTGATGGTTTCCTGGTAGGTCTGCCCACTCCAGTAGACAGTAACCGTATCCCCCTCACTGACATCACTCAACGCAACAACCACGCCCGCGTCTTTTTCCTGGGCCGTAATTCCCCCGCCGCGAGCCGCGTCTATCACCGGGGGCTTGAGCAGAAGGTCACTGAGATTTGCCGTGTTGCCGCTCTCCCCGGTCGTGTAATTGTCAATTCCCTGCTGAAGCAGTTCTACGCCGTCCTGGGTTAATCCCAGTTCACTGTCTTCCGAATCCTGGATTTCGACAATGGTGGATTTAATCTGCTCAATGGTTTCCTCAACGCTGCCAGTGTTCTCGTCCACGCCGGAAAGCATGGCCAGAACATTTCCGTATTGCTCACTGGCTTCCAGGCCGTCGCTGCTGTCGTAATTTTCCTCCGTCACCGTGGTGACCGGGCCGTTGATGTCGTCCACGTCGAACAGGTTCCCGACTTTTTCGTTAAAGGCCAGGTCATCCGCCGTAAGATTAAGGTTATCTTCATCAATACCCGCCAGTTGAACCGCCAGTTCCGTAAGGGGGCTGACGGTGAGTGATACGTTGCCCTCACCGTCGGTCAGGGCCATGGCCCTGAGGGCCGTACCCAGGTTCTTCATAGTGCCTGTGGTCTCATCCGTATAGTCATTCTCTGTATTGAGATCACTCACCTTGGCAAAGACAATACCTGTGTATCCGTTGGTGATTTGATAGGAAAAACTTCCCGTTGAAAAATCATGATCTGTTTCAACAATGAGATTTCCGCTCTGGTCGTACAATTCCACCCGCAAAGTAGAGGTAAAGGTTCCGGCTGCGGCATTGATGGTGATGAAATAAGAGGAGGTATCCACGGCCTGCACCGACTGGGCCGCAGCGATATTGCCGTTGTCCGCCGCATCTGTGGCTACATTAGCTGCAACATCCACGGTAATGTCTGTGGTGCTGCCCGCATCGGGTTTCACAACCAGGGTGTAAACTGTACCGGAAACCGCCGTAAAGTCACCCTTGCTGCCGCCGGTCACGTCTACATCATCAGCCGTAAACCCGGTTACCGCCTCGCTGAAGGTGAAGGTGTAGGTCACATCGTCTGTGGCCGTGCCTGGGGTATCGTCCGTGATGGTTACGGTGGGGGCCGTGGTATCGATGACGGTGGATTTTCCTCCTCCGCCCCTGGAATCAGCGGCCACCGCAAGACCGATGCCGCCTGCGGCGGTAAGCCCGGCTATCCAGCCTGCGGACATGCCTGGGTCACCAGCCTCCCATACCACCAGCACACCGGAATCAACGTCTTCAGGGACTGCCAGGTCACCGGCCACAGCCATGTCGTCAGGCGGTGCTTCGGAACCGTCCGCACTGAAAAGGGTATCGGATTCCGCGGCAAAGAATTCTTCCACCTGGGCCACGGTTTCCCCGTCCACCTCGACTTCAAGGGTCTCACCTTTTTTCTTGAGCACCAGATCCTCTGGTGGTGCGCCCGTTTCCGTATCCTTGATCGTATAAATCGCCCCGGGTTCAGCTGTAATGATTACCGATGGATCCAAAGGATATTCGACGACTTGATTACCTTTTTGCTTTTCAATCAATACAAGCATTTGTCACCTCTTTACTTAATTGAACCTGATATTGCTGTCCCGATTTTATTATGAGATCGTGTATTCAGAATTAGGACTGAAGAATATATACCGGAAAATCAATCTTCATGCTCTCCATGATTTTAATTGGGAAAATACTTCAATAGTAATTTTGATTTTTTGATTTTAGATCGCCTCTATTTTTGCACTATTGTATAAAAAAACAATGGCTTTAGCAACCACAACTACCCAATTATTGCCAAGATTGATTAAGGGTCTCTTTGCGATTTTCCTGGGCACGGCAGGCTATTTCTCCCGGAAAGATTCCGCAAGGGTTTTGCGCAGCGGTTTCAACAGGATATCCAGAACAGTTCGTCTTCAGGAACGTGTCCTTCGCAAGTATTCGTACTTTCTGAAATCATTGACAAATTTGTATACGCCTGCCAAGTTGGAGTCATGATGAAAATGCTTGGAAATTTTGTTTTATTCATATGGCTGAAGTTCAAAGTCACTTCGAATCTCGCTGCCGAAAACCTTGCGCTTCGCCACCAATTGGCCGTAATGAAAAGGACGAACAAGCGGCCGAAAATTCGAATGGTGGATCGGCTCTTCTGGGTTTTGCTTTCCCGAATTTGGACTCCTTGGCGTAAATCTCTCATCATTGTAAAGTCGGATACTGTTGTCTACTGGCATCGCAAGGGTTTCAAACTTTTCTGGAAATTCAAATCCAAAGGCCCGGGAAGGCCTCAAGTCAGTCGTGAAATCAGTGATCTGGTCAGGAGGATGGCTGCAGCCAATCCAAACTGGGGTGCGCCCAGGATTCATGGGGAATTGCTCAGCCTGGGGTTCGAGGTTTCCGAACGAACCGTATCGAACCTGATGCCCCGACATCCGCCGAATTCAAAGCCGTCTCAAACCTGGCGGACTTTCTTGAAAAATCATATTAACAAGTGTTCGATTGACTTTTTCACTGTTCCAACAGTCACCTTTAATATTCTGTTCGTCCTGGTGATCCTCAGCCACAGCCGCCGCAAAGTCGTACATTTCAATATAACCTCAAATCCGACGGCCGAGTGGACAACCCAACAGATCGTGGAGGCCTTCCCCTGGGATACGGCACCGAAGTATCTGATGCGGGATCGGGATGCAATCTATGGCGTTTTTTTTCCGCAATCGAGTGAAAAACATGGGCATCAAAGAAGTGGTCTCGGCCCCGCAAAGCCCTTGGCAAAACCCTTTTGTTGAACGGGTGATCGGCTCGATCAGACGAGAATGTGCAAACAATGTCATCGTACTGAACCAAGGACATCTGAAAAACATTCTTTGCGCGTATTTCCAATATTATCATAACGACAGAACACATTTGAGCCTTGGAAAAAATACGCCCAACGGTCGGCCGATCCAACCCAGACCTGTCGGCAAATGCAAGATAATTGATTTGCCGCGTATTGGTGGATTACATCATCGATACGAGTGGAAGAAAGCGGCCTGAAAACTCAAATCGTTCTGATATCAAAAGCATCGAACGGTCTTTGCGATCTGTGCTCAGAATCGACCTCAATTAAAAATTTCACATTGAATCCGTCTTTTCAAATAAACTGGACAGTGGGTATTTCATTCAATCGTACATTCCGCACTCAATTTTATGGTTCTTTGACAATTTATTCAGCGTTTGCACAGCTCTTACGGAACAAAAAAGCATTCCGGCGGGACGTCCAAGGCTCTAAGGTACTGCACTTGAGTATCATTTAGCGGCTTTGCTAATTTTCGTTGTCTTCCAACGGTTATAACTAATATGCTAAGAAACTTCGTAGTCATCATAAAGGCCGTCGGACTATTTGTGGGCTTTTTTTTCCAGCCAGGCAACCGTTTCCCCGTCTTTTTTACATGCAGCTTCAAGTTTCGTTCTATTAGCCGCCAGAGCAACAAAGAAAGCAGGAGAATTAGCCCAAGCGCTTCCACCCGTTTCGGCTTCTTCAGAAAGATGGCATTCACAATGGCTGGATCTTTCAGGAACCCGAAATTTTTTTCGATCCCATCCTGTTCTTTGTAAAGCCTGAGGAGCTCGACTCCTGGCCACTCCTGTTCGTCAGCCTGGGCCGGAACGTTGGTTATGAGTACAAAACAGCCCGCTTCAAGTCTGATCTTTTCTGTTTTTTCTGGATCTTCTTCGACAGTTGCCTTCAGTTCATATTCAATGGATTTCGGCTTCCTGGCTTCCCCTTTTTTGGGACGTCCTTTGCCGTATTTGGGTACGTCAATGATCTCTGCTCGCAAGTTGTAAAGGCTTTTGTCTGCTGCTTTGACCAAAGTGCCGGCTGCCACCTCTGCATCCGGGCGACATTTGAAGGGTTGGAGAGTCGCCTCTTTGATTTTCTTTTCCAGCTGGTCTTTGCTGGTTTTTAATATTCGGTCGATGCGTTTCTGACGCCTTTTATCATGGGCACTGGAGTGATATACAATGGCCCGGTAGGCCCCATCACCAATGGTAGCGGTTGTTTCATAATAACGATAGGATGCGGGCGGTTTCTTTTCGCTTTGGCTTTCGGCCAAAGCCCCAATATCAACCCAGTTGTCGGCTGCAACAGCCTGGGCAATGGCATGCTTACATTCATTGAAATTAGCTGGCAATCGGCTTAAAAAACGGATGCCGTTTCCCTCCGCAGCTATAAGATTATCTGTGGTCACAAAGGCTGAATCTGCAACATAAATGGAGGCACCGGGCTTGAACCCATGTTCGGCCATGTGTGATGAGATATGAGATAAAAGCTCATTGTTCAGGGTCTTGTCTGAAGCATTCCCGTCCTGGGTTTTTCCTATGATCGGAATATTTCGGTCTACACACAACATGGACACCATGAACTGCTTCAAATCCGGACGTTTATCCTTGCTGTAACCGTAGGTGATATTCAATTGCGTATCGGGGTGATCTTCGTAAGCGCCAAAGACGGAGACAGAGGTCGTATCAAAGTGGTGGTGGCGCGTATCCAGTTTAAAACAACCAATGGCGTTTTGGGAAATCTGGGAAAATATCTTTTGAGTTCCAGTCTCAAAAAGTTTGTCCAATACCCGCCCCAGATTTGTGTCGTTAAATTTATCGGGGCTGATGGGTTTGCCAAAAAGCAACTCGGTATCCATTTCGTCGAAAGCTTCTTCAAGTCTGTACAAAGGAGTCCTTCCGGAGACCGTATCCATAATCATCCCAAGCACCGCATCACCTGGCGATAGATCCATTTTGCTATCTGTCATGGTATTGATCGTTTCAACCAGATTGATACGTTTGGCGTACTCTTTGAAAATCGGAAGAAATTTTACATCTGTGAAATTCCATTCCTCGGTACCTGGGATGTTCATATTTTGCTCCCTCTTCGTTTTGAGTTTTTTTTGGGGAGCACCATAAACTAAATAATTGGTGTTTGTCTAGACAAACTTTTTTTATTTATTATACTTTTGTGAAGTGTTTGAAAATCAGGTTAACATGTTGATTTTATATTATTTAAAATTGTATGTGTTTTGTCGATTGAAGGTGCGGAAAATACGTTCAATCGCTGCACAGAGGAGAATATTTTTTCGACAAATTTACCACGGATTAATTTTTGCGAAGGACAAGTGCGAATACAAACGGAATCATCAAGCCTACTATGCCGACGGCATTGTTCCCGCTACTAAAAATTCAAAGTCGACGGATAGAGGGTCAAAGCTCCGGGTCGTCAAATAAAACTACCAGGCAGATCAAAATAATGGCGAGATCGAAAAATGCAAAAGAGCCGCACCCAAATCAGAATGCTTCTTGTTTAGAGAACATCATGAAGACGATAGGAAATCTTTTATAAATTAGTGGCGCAATACAAAAATTTTGCGCAGAATACTCACATAACATCAGCTTTTAGCTTCATCAAGTATTTTACGGACCATTTTTACCAAGTCAGCCTGATCTATTGGTTTGTATGCAAACGCTTTAATGCCGAGATCAGCAGCCGACTTATCCGACATTTTTTTGCTGTACCCGGTAAATAGAATAACCGGTATATCCTGTCTGATTTTCATTAATTCAGCCGCCAATTTATCTCCTGTCATCTTCGGCATGGTCATATCCGTTATAACCAGATCAAAATTGTCAGGTTTTTCCTGAAACAGATCCAAAGCTTCGACGCTGCTGATGCTACAGGTTACCGAATACCCAAACCGTTCGAGCATTTGACAGCACATATGGGCAATGCTGGGTTCATCATCAACAAACAGTATTCTTTCGGAGCCGGTGGGTAAATCCTCTTTCACATATGGATCGCAGCTTTGGCTGGTTTTAATGATAGGCAGGTAAATCGAAAATATAGAGCCTTGACCTAATTCACTGAAAACTTCGATATCTCCACCATATTTTTCAACTATGCCATGAACCAAAGCCAATCCGAGACCAGTACCTTCTCCGGGTTCTTTGGTCGTAAAATAAGGATCAAATATTGACCCGATAATTTTTGGAGAAATTCCGCTGCCTGTGTCTGATACACTCAATTTAATATAATCACCGGGTTTCACATCCAGCACCTGAGTTGAACCACACTCTTCAAATCTAACATCGTCCAGCACAATCTTCATTAGACCGCCGCTCTCTTCCATAGCATGCATTGCATTTGTACATAGGTTCATGAGAATTTGGTGCAACTGAGTTGGATTCCCCATGATTGATGATTCACTTTTTATTTTTTGTTGTATTTCGATTGAAGTTGGGATGGAAGATCTTAAAAATTGAAGTGCTTCTTCTACAATGTTTTTTGCCTTTACCGGTTTGACCTCTTCATCCGACTTACTCGCAATCGTCAGAATTTGTTTTACCAAATCCTTAGCCCTTTTTCCGGCCTTATAGACCTCTTGCAAATCATCTTCGATAGTGGAACCTTTTTGAACCCCATCTAAAGCAATTTCTGTGAATCCGATAATTGCTGAAAGGATATTGTTAAAATCATGAGCAACTCCACCAGCTAGATTTCCTAAGGATTCAAGTTTCTGAGCATGCAAAAGCTGGACATTTAATCTGGCGCTTTCCTCTTGAGCTGTTTTAAGTTCGGTGATATCCTCTGATATGCCTAACAAGTACAAGGGGTTGCCATCCGCATCAAATAACGGTACTTTTTTAGTGTGCAATATACGCTTCTTTTTGCTGCAGGTTAGTATCTCCTCCTCTGGAATATCTATAATTTCCTTTTTTTCTAGAACTGTTCGATCCTGCTGTGTAAAAAAATCAGCCTGATCTTTTGGAAAGAAATCATAGTCGGTCTTGCCCAATATTTTTTCTCTTGAATAACCTAAAAGATTTTCTCCTGCCTTGTTCAAACTAACAAATCGAAGTTCGTTAGCATCTTTTAGGAAAATCATGTCGGGTATATTTTCAATAATTGAATCAAGAAACGAATTTGCCCTACGCAATTCCTCTTCTGTCTCTTGTCTAACCAGGATCTCTTTTTCCAGCTGCAGCGTTTTTTTCTCAAGCTTTCTCACAAGTCTTTCGTTATAAAGTTTGAGTATTTCCTCTTCATGCATCGGTTCAGATTTTGGTTCTATATTTCTATTGTCAGCAGATTTGGCCGCACCCTGAATCGTCTCGATAAGAACATCAGGCTCACAGGGTTTGACAATGAACCGGTCCGCACCGATTTTTATAGCAAATGCCTCATCCTTTGGCCCCGTATATGTAGCAGTATAAAAAATGAAAGGTATGTGGCGCAAATTTTCATCTGTTTTTACTTTCCTGCATAATTGAAAACCATCCATAACCGGCATGAGAATATCGCTGATAATCAGATCAAAATCTTCGGTCTTGATTTTTTCAAGGGCCTCAGCACCATTTTCAGCCACCTCGACTTCATACCCATTTCCAATTAACAGGGACTGAAGCAGATAGCGGCCTTCCTCCATGTCATCAACGATAAGAGCTCTCATATCAGTCCTCCTTATGACCGCCATCTTTGCTTAAATACGATTTTATTTCATTCACAAAAGTGTCCGGGTTAATCGGTTTTTCGATATAACCGGTAGCACCAGCACCCAAGATTTTTTCTCGATCCCCAGCCATTGCATACGAGGTCACGGCGATGATCGGAACCCCTTGAATTGCTTCGTGTCTCTTAAGTTCTTCAGCCACAGCATAGCCGTCCATTTCAGGCAACTGAATGTCCAACAATATGGCGCTCGGCTTATGGCGTAACGCTTTTTCAATACCGACCCGACCGTTCTCCGCGCCAATAACCTTAAAACCGCTTTTTTCCAGCAGAAAGCGCATCATATAGAAATTCTGTTCATTGTCTTCGATAATTAACAGTGTGTCACTCATGACGTATATCCTTCATGCAGGGTTTGCGGAAGGCATATGGTAAAGGTGCTGCCCTTACCCCATTCACTTTCAACATCTATGGTTCCGCCCATCAATTCCAACAATTTTTTAGATATAAATAAACCCAGACCAGTACCTTCATGCTTGCGCGTAAGTCCTGTATCGATTTGGTGAAAGGGTTGAAAAAGGCCAGATAGTTCTTCGGACTTGATACCGGTACCAGTGTCCGAAACAGAAATAAGATAATAATTGTTTTTGATCCGACACGAAATTCGAACATATCCTTTCTCGGTGAACTTGACACCATTGTTGAGCAAATTAAGTATGACCTGCTCCAGTCGACGTTGATCTGTCGTAACTGTTTCAACATCATCTGCAATATCAAGCCTGAGATCCAATCCTTTCTTTTCAGCCAGCGGTGTAACCAGCTTCATCATACCTTCAATAGATTGCGCTAATGCAAATGTGGAAAAGGAAAGTTTTAACTGGTCGGCCTCAATTTTTGAAATATCCAGCACATCGTTAATCAGAGCCAGAAGATGACGGGAACTGTTTTGAACCATTCGTAGCTGCTTTTGCTGTTCCTCATTAAGCGGGCCTGCGAGCTTTTGAAGTAAGATTCCGGTGAATCCAATAATTGAGTTAAGCGGTGTACGTAATTCATGAGACATGGCTGCCAAAAACGAGGATTTAAGTCTATCAGCAGATTCGGCCTGCTCTTTGGCCACTACCAGTTCTGCGGTTCGCTCATCCACGCGTTTCTCCAGAGTTTTCGCGTGAAAATGCAACTCATCATTAAGACGCCGAATGCTCTCTTCAGCCTTTTTGAGATGGGTTATATCAGCACCGATGCTCAAAATCTCAATTGCCAGTCCCTGCTCATCGAACAAGACCCTGTTTCTCCAGTCAATCCATACACGATCACCGTTGCTGAGCTTATTCTCGTTGATATTTTGCTCAAACTTTTGCGGATTTTTTGGGATTTCTTTCAGCATCTCGCCCAAACTTCTGCGCGAGCTATCAATATCTGGAACTATTGTCCCAAGCAAATGTTGACCGACAATCTCTTCTTCAGTATAGTCGAAAAACTTCTGGCCAAATTCGTTCAGGAAGGTGATTCGCCCATCAGGCGTCCAACGTAAAATGATGCTGTTAGCCAGCGTCACTACCTCTCGGTATTTCCTTTCACTTTCGCTCAGTGTCTCTTCCAAACGCTTTTGGTCACTCACGTCCCGAATGGTTTCGATTGCGCCAGAGCGATTCCCATCCTGATCATATAAAGGTGATGCCACCCCCCACAAATAGGCGCCTTGACCCTTATTAAGTCGCTGGATGAACGATTCCCCATAGAGCTTGTCGTTATGACGCTCGATACTTTTGTATGTGGATTCCAAGTCCGGTGTGGGCATATCTAAAAGATCAATAAGAATTGGGCGTCGTTCGCCAAAAAACGGCTCTGAGTAAGCATAGTCACCTTTACCAAGTAATGTTTTCTTCTCCACTCCGGTCATGGCTTCACATGCCTGGTTCCACGCTAAAACCCTCTTGTCTGCTCCAATAACGAACGTTGCGTCTGGCAAAAATTCAATAATATTCTCGAGCTGTTGCCGTGCCATTTGCAGTTCTTGAGTTCGGGTGTTGACCTGATGCTTCAAAACAAGGCTTCCCACGAAGCTTATAATCAAGGTTATTACTAAAATGATGCCAAGGATTTTAATCCAAACCGGGAATACAAATCCCACATCCTCTGAGATCCAGCGCTTTAATGACAAATAATAAATAGATTCAGGATCTTGTTTCATGATCAAAAGATGTTTGTCGATTGCTGCTAATACGTCTTGTTTTTTACTTTTTGTGGATGCATAAAACAAGTTTGAAGGGCTGAAAATAATCGCGGTATCCTTAAGTCCGAATTTTTCGCTATTCATTAGACCATAGAAACGATTAGTTATGGCTGCATCCGCTTCATTTTTATTAACCATCTCAAAAATGATTTTGTAATCTGGCAAAGTAATGATCGTAGAATTAAATCCGAAGCTCTTTTCAAGTTGAACGAATGCTTCCTGTTGCACAGAACGATCAAGAACGGCAATTCGCTTTCCATTTAAATCTAATATTGATTTAACATCACTCGTTTTCGGAACATAAACCTGAAACCATGAGGATAAAACCGGTATCTTGTGAAAATCGAATATATCCTCTCGATTAGCTGTATAAGCAACGTCCGGCATCAGATCAATCTCTCCGCTTTCCAGACGATCCAACCCTTCTGCCCAAGATCCATGAAAGAACCTTAACTCCCAATTTTCTTTTTCGGAAATCGCTTCGATAATTTCAATAAAGATACCTGCAGGCTTTCCAGATTCCGAAGTAAAAATTTTCGGATTGTTTTCATAGACACCTACTTTGATTACACGAGCTATTGCGAGATTTGGAAAAAAATAAAATGAGATGAAAGCTACAGCTACAATTGATTGTACTATGGAAAGGCGCCTATTTTGTTTTTTTTGATGGTTATCGCGCATTTTATAGCCTTTAGAAAATTTCCCTCTAAAACCTGAGGCTGCCCATACTTGCATTATTCATAAAACATATAAAATTTAACGAGACCGGTGGTATCAGCGAGACCAGATTCTTTCACCGAGACTATATAGTTTAGATACCATCTGAACTCATTCTTCAGTGGATATTTTTACGCTACAGAAAGAAACACAAAAAAGCAATAAATTTACAGCAATGAAGCAGATCAAAACCCCGCAATCATGGTATACATGCTCGCTCAAAACTATCTAAGGGCGGTTTTCAATAACAAAAATAGTCTACGCCTATATTTACAAAGGTTTCAATCCGAACCCATAGATGGCTTGAGATCTAATGGATGATGATGATGCCATATCAAAACGCGGGAGCCTCAAGCGTGGCTTTTTGAATGGCAATTGCTCTGGTGGTTTTTATTTTTGACCTACCATCGATGTTGTTTTATCTCATAACGCCTGGAAAGTGTATCATATTCCTCTCTGAAAACGAATCCGGTACTTTCCGACTCCAGTGCCAGGGAAGTAAACCGAAACTGGATCACTGTCCCCTTTGAGATAACGGCCTTTCGAGCATCAATTTCCGGGCGGTTTTTTTCTTTTTTGTACATATCTATAATTTTTTTCTGAATCAGGGACTTTTCTTGTTCAAGTTTCTCCACCCGTTTTTTTTCGTCTGAAATGCGTTGAGACATATTAAGGAACATATCGCCGCTTTCATTGTATTCTTTTTCCGATTCTTTTTTGAGGGCTCTTATTTTTTTTTTCAACTCTCGGATCCGATCCAGATCAGCCATAGTCTTTTGCCTTCGCACATTCAGCAATGCGACCTCCGCCTCAAAATCCGAGATATCCTTTTTTTCTAAACTTGAGAATAACTCTTTGAGCTGTTGTTCTAAAGATTGAATATTTTCTTTAACCCGTTTCTTCTCTTTTTCAATTCTTTCAAGATCCTTTTTTTGGGCAATTACCGCCAGTGAATCGCCGGCAACCAATTTACAATCATTTTCCACCTTAACTTTTCGAAGAATGATTTTATTTTTTGCCCGAATCATTGAAGATGTAATATCAACATCTGTGAAGATGCAGACATCATCACTGTCAATAACGGAGTGGGAAACGAATAGAGAATGCGAAGGATTTGTTCCGGCCTGTTTCTTTTGTATCAATACAGTTCTCAGACTTGTTACTTCACTATTTCGGATTGATGACAGTTGGACCTCTCCAGAAGCATTGATACGGGCATCCTCGATAAACGCGTTCACCGTTATTTTATCCAACGATAAAATTGCCCCTTTAATTCCTTCGGCTGTCAGTTTTTTACATTTAATTTTTCCAGAAGAAAGAATAAGTCCATGAACACAAACCTCACAGTCATGATTTATGCTTGGACCTGTATCATCCAAATCCCCAGGAATATCTATCACAGGAGAGATGGAAAGCACGCCTTTTTCAGAGAAATCCGGTACGCCGTCACATGCGGCGAAGAACTCATTGTTTTTTCGTATCACGTTGACACCTGTCTGAATTGGACAGGCCTCTGCATGCTTTGCAATAAAGCACTGGTTTACGTTGATTCCCGCCTTCCCCATGGTCCGATGGATGGACGCAAGCCTGTTTTTTTTATGAACGATGACCGGTCTTAAAGCATCGCCCTTTTTAAAATGCAAATTTGGGGTTAATTTGTCATGAACCGGAGCTTCTCCTTTCGCAATCATCACCTTATCTCCCGGCTTTACCTTATTTTCAAGGAGGCTGTAGATGGATGGATTGATAAGTCCTTTAGTGATTTTTTTCTGATAAAGCCACAACATAATATTCATTGAAGTCATTGAACTCGGAATCTCTTTGTTGAGCTTGATAAAAGCCTGGAGTCTATTTTCAGTATAATGGACTTGAAAATAGGAATCCAATTCGCGAATCATTTCTTGGTGGGCACTTTTAATATTTCCGCCCATTTTAATGTTAATAATCTTAATTTTTTGCTGTAACTGCTTGGCAACGATCTTTTCCCGATTTTTTTCTGAAAGCCCATAATCGTCTACAAGAATGTCTCCGATCCACCTGGGTTTCCGGGGAGGGGCTAAATCCTGTTTTTTACTGCCGATATCTTCTTTTTGGTAATCCTCATAGGCTTTTCTCTCCAGCTTCTGAAGCTGTAGGGCCGCCCGAACATCCTGCTCATCCATCAATTTTTCTTTAAGAAGGATTGCGCCAAACATGGCGTTTTTTTCTTGTTCCTGAATAACGCTGGCTGCACTTTCCCGCAAAAGTGACGCCCAATCTTCTTCCAATATCCGATTCTGGATTAACAGGATCTCGTCCCTGATCTCAGGAGTCATCTCTTTCCTGGTTACAAGGATATCCCCGATAATATGATTTTTCTTGGTTTGGAGATATAGCCGGGTCTGTTCAGAAAGGGCATTATCTATGATCTTTTTTGTGGAAAATTGATTTTTGACTGCGATTTCACCAAATTTTTTATCCATGGCTTTAATTTCAAGATGAACTGCATTGTTATGAATAAATTCCAGTTGGGATGAATCCATAAGTTTTCGTTCTAACAAAGCCAGGTCAATATTTTTAAGCCGTTTCTGGAGATAATCCTCAGTGGCCGTTTCCTGAAGTTCCTTGAATATACTATCCAAGTCAAAAAACGGGTCATCTTGTGAATCACCAATATCTTTTGATTTTGGAAACAGGGTATTCGTAATAAATTGACGGGAAAGTTTTAGGAAGATCTGATTATATTTGAAAAATTCCCGCCAAAGCGTTTCATTCTGAATGATATCTTTAAAAGGTTCGACAGCGTTGAGTGAAGGCTGGCGCCCCTGGGTAAGTTCCTTTTCAAGGACTTTTTTGGTGACCTCGTACTTATTTTTCGAAATCAGTTTCTTTACCCGAAGGATATTAAGAAGCCTTAAATTTGATTGATACAATAAATCGTTCATAAATGGTTTAATTTGTATAGTTTCTTCGTAAACGATGGCCGCCGGACCGGGTTATAGCCCTGCGGGTTTCCCCTTCGCATGGAGACCCCACTTCGCTTCAATTGTTTTGTAACTGAAACATAGGTCCGATAATCGTCTGATGATAGGTTATTTGAGGATCTAATTCAATCACATATTAGCGCCCCAACCAACAACGCTAACACATAGATTTTATAAATAGATTTGGGCGTACGGGATATTTTTTACATGAAGATGAGTTTAACCGATACGGATCTTTTTGCAATCGTTATGGACTGAACCTGGATGCCGGAAGCCCAGGTCAGCCCATATCTGATATAAAAATTTTTGATTGGGCAATTAACGAATTTACCAAACCGCGGCGGCATGTCTGCGGCATTTCGATGATTAAAAATTTATATGCCGTTAATAATGTCCATGGCTTGTTTCAGGTTCTTTTTTATTTCATCCATATCACCCTCATTCAAAGAGAGGCTGTTATTGATGGCATTCATCAACGCCTCAACCCGTTCCAGGGCGATAATGAAAAAGCAGCCTTGGGATTGAAAAAGAGCAGTTGCCTCGCCATCACTTTTGCGTTGGATGTTGCGCTCCTTAGCCAATTGATTAACATAGGCATTCACCTCTTTTTCCAACTCTGCCGGAATCTGTAAAAAGGCTGAATCATTTTTCAGTTTTGGAGGCTCACCTGCACCACTCATGTTATTGTCGGCATCTATATACAGTTTATTCGAATCGCCTTGCGTCATCTTCCCTCCTGAATTTTCTTTAACGCCCACATAAAGCACTGATCTGTGGTGTTTGGGTTTATTTTTCTTATTTGCCTATCCAAAGGGATACTATCCAAAAAGTTAAAAATAACCGGATCTGCTTAATCGTAAAA
Source organism: uncultured Desulfobacter sp. (assembly GCF_963664415.1). Classification (NCBI taxonomy): domain Bacteria; kingdom Pseudomonadati; phylum Thermodesulfobacteriota; class Desulfobacteria; order Desulfobacterales; family Desulfobacteraceae; genus Desulfobacter; species uncultured Desulfobacter sp. Next base: position 2,148,419 of record NZ_OY761445.1, read on the forward strand.
AAGAATCAGTAAGGAATGACTTAGCATTATCTAAAAAGGCTTGCAATTTTTTTCATTAAAAAAATTAAATAGTTGTCATAGCACGAATTTAATTCATTGAGTAAAAAAGTCACAATGTGTTAGTAATCTTACCGGTCATCAGAATTAAAAATACAGGTTGGCATCTATTCATGCATGAAATAGAATGCCCTATTTGAAATTCTCCCCAATAACGGTCCTGGGCCGGCCTGACATATGAACTGCCAGGCATAGCCCACAACAGAGTTTGAAGGAGGTCGATCACTATGAGTCAGAATGAACGTATCTGTCATGAAAAAACGCCCAAAGGCATTCAAACCGCCCTTGACACCCTGGCCGCACGAAACCCGGCATTATCGTCACTGATCTCAGCATTTGGTCCGGTGATGGTGGCAAAAGCCGAAGTGAGGGCCCGGCTGTCTGAAAACGATGTAAGCAAGCCTGACCTGCCGGAATCTGAATGGGCCCGATTTTCCAGAGGGGTGCATTTGTTCGCCATCACAGGGCTTATGGACTTCCACCGAGAGTTTAAACAAGCAGCCCATACGATTCTATCGCCCATGGCAGAGGCGTTTCCAGCCATCCAGCCGGACATTGAAGCAATTAAACGCAACATTGAGGACGACACCCTTGATGCCGACGACTGTGTCCGGGCGTTTGTGAATAACTACACCCGAAACATAAACGCATTTGCCGGCCTGTCAGGCACCAGTCCTGACATCTTCAGATTTGCCCTGGCCCAGATTGCCGAACCCTTCAAACAAATTCAGGCCCGGGCCTTCTCTGCCTTCATGGATGACCATCCGTGGCCTCACGGGCACTGTCCCATGTGCGGATCATTCCCGACGGTTGCAGGGCTCATTGGAAAACAAGGCGATTGCTGGCTGCAGTGTGCCGTGTGCGCCCATGAATGGCGTTTCAGAAGCCGCACTTGCCCACGATGCGAGAATAATAACCAGAGCCTTTTTGAAGATGTTTTCGACCCGGACAGCCCTGCCAAGGATGCAGAACGCGTAACGATCTGCAAGCTGTGCAACACCTATATTTTAACCATAGACCTGCGTGAGCAAAGTGATCCGGTGAACATGGACGTTGCGGCCCTGGGCATGACCGAACTGGATATCCAGGCCCGGGAAAAGGGGTATTCACCGCAATCTGAATTGATCTGGAATTTACTGGATTACAGGTTTTAAATTTTTTTACAGGCTATGTTAGGGGCTGTCCGGGATGATCCACAAGAAACGGATCAAAATGGTACCATTCATAGGGATGGTCACGCAGGGTCTGTTCGAGCATTTCCCCATAGCCCCGGGCCGATTCAGCAACGGCCCGGGTGCGGTCCTCCCGGGATGCACATGAAATATACATGGGCTCGGACAACATAAACCGATAACTGCCGGGACCCGTGCGAAAGGTAAAAAAGACAAACAAAGGGGCTTTGGACACCAGGGCAAAGACATGGGGGAACTCCGGGATTCGAGCAGTTTGGCCTAAAAACGGCACGCTGACCGCTCTTTGATCCGGGTGCCACAATTTATCCCCGGTCAAAGAGACCACTCCGCCGGATTTTAAAAAACGTATACCGTCCACAACGTCAAGAGGCGAGCCGGCTGACGGTTCGACGGCAACAATGCGGATGCCTTTGTCACTGAGTTCCTGTTTCTGGACGGATTCGATCTGTTCTTTAGCCTTTGCCCCCATGTAAAGGAGCAGTTTAATATCCTTTCGCTGCTTTGCCATCAGGTTTGCGGCCACATCCCAATTGCCCATGTGGGACATGAGGACGATGGCGCCGTGACCTTTGCCCAGTTCGTCTTCAAACCGTTGCCAACCCGTTGAGGTAAATTGAATATTCTCCTGCCCGGACGTCCTGATACGGTCCATGAAGACGGTGGTAAAATTCTGGTATTGACGCCAAGCACAATACCAGTGAAACAGGCGACCTTTGCCGGGAAAAAGTGCCGCATAAAATTTTGCGCTGACTGCCGCCCGGCGGGGAAACAAGAAAAAATAGCCCACTGCAATGAACCGGGAGACCAGGGTAAAAACCCAGGGGCCAAACCACCGGGACAAAACAATAAGCACTTGGTAGGTAAAGACCTTCACAAAAATTCCTCTAAACCAAACCCACTATACGCCTGAATATCAGCCTGCTGAACGTGGCGCTGTTGCGTAAAAAATCAATAAACGGCCGAAAATGGGAAACTCTGTCGAAGGGATATTCCACACGAATGGGGACCTCAATGACCTCAATTTTATTTCTGTGGGCTTTGACCAGCACCTCCACCTCAAATTGATACCGCCTGGCCCGGGTTTTCAGGTTCAAGGTTTCAGGAAGCGGGTAGATGCGGAAGCCGCTTTGGGAATCGCGGATGCCGGGACCGCCGGATGCCAAGATCCACATGTTTGAAAACCGCCTGCCCATGCGGCTGGTCCAGGGTACCCGCTCATTTTCCATCTGCTTTCGATACCCGGTCACCAACGGTTTTTTCCCTATTGGGACAGCAGCAATCATGGCAAGGGCATCATTGGGAAAATGCTGCCCGTCAGCATCCATGGTAACGGCAAAATCAGCCATCTCAGTTGCGATCTTAAATCCGGTCATCAGGGCCGCACCTTTGCCAAGGTTCTGTTCATGGGTAATCACCCGGATACCCGGGAGTCCTTTAAGCTGATAGGGGGTGATGTCCGTTGAGCCGTCATCCACAATGATCACCGGGAATCCGAGCTTCACCGCTTCAACGACCACAGCTTTGACCGTTATACCGTGGTTATACACAGGGATCACAACCGCAAATCGGTGTCCTGAATTTTTTTTGCACTCATTCGGCCCGCCTTCTGACCCCACTGAATCTCCTCCCTGGTGTCGGATAATTGAATCAAAATAAAAATTGATTTTACCGATTCCCCTATTATCCGGTATAAAACGGTTATGATACCCCTGCTCAATAAAATTTACCAGGCCCCTTTTGTCCGCAAGGCCATTGAAGACAAAGCCGATTTAAGTGCGTTTCGTGAAAAGCCCTCCTTTAGAGTACTGGCCGGTGTGTTTGCCATTGCCTTCAGTTATGTTTTAGGATGGCCCATGGTGGGTCTGATGGGTATAGTTTCCCTTAAAACCGGCAATCCCTGGTTCACTGTCATTGGCGGCCCTGCATTTTATGGCCTGTCCCATCTGGTGTTCATGGCCGGCATGGTCCTGTCCGGGGCCGAATATTCCCTGATTTTCCTTCGCTGGCTGACAAGGGTCACCATGGAATCGCTCTTCCAGCGCTTTGGTACTTAGAAGAACAGGGTCGAAAGAGGCTGCCCCAGACAGCCTTTGACGTGTGCGAAACTACATATTTATGTCTAATAGTCAGGAGTGTGATTTCATAATCAAAATCAATAAATCCTTCAACAATAACTCTTCCGTCTCCACTTCTTCCGCCACTTTGAGAATAATCCCAAGCGTGGTTAATATCAGACTTTTTCGAGTTCCACCAAGGTATCTGTAGCAATTGCCTCAACTTCCGGCACAACCATTGTTGGTTTTTCATCTTCAATAATTTTTCTTAATGCATCACCATCAAGCATAGAGACAACATAGCACCTATCTGCAACCTGCATAGCCGGGGCATTTTCATAACTATCTACGGCAATCACTTCGACGCCGAATCTCTGTAGTTCAATGACTACCTCTTTCCCCAATTCTCCAGATCCAAGCATCATAACTTTTGTTGCAGTACTGGTAAATGGTGTTCCAATCATAATATCTCCCTAATGTTAATCTCTTTCAAAAATCAGCAGTGTCTAAGCATGAAATGTTCTTGGAAACATATCATGAACGCTGCTGAAAAATAGCGTGTACTCTTTATATTCTGTTATATTATTGCTTCCTCATTCAACATGCCATTCAATTTCGGATAATAGTGGACATGGCGATCAAGGAGTATCCTAATATTTTTCCTCCTCACTTTCTGAATGGTGTCAAAATATGGACAATGAAGTACCGGACGTCATTTCAGCCAAGATCAAGAAGCTCAGGGAGAATCTTCCACAGTTTTCTCAAACCTATGATTTTCCTGGCGCACATAGAACGAGCAACATGGTTGATCGGCTGATGCAGCGGATGGCCCTTCATTTATTCAGTACCAAGTATTTTCACGGCACTATAAAATCTGCAAGTCTCAGCATACGTGCTTGGGCTCTTATCCAAAATTTTGCTCCACTCAATCCATGGACGGTAAGGGGCAAGAAAATAATTAATTCCACCGATCAGACCGTTAATTGACTACGGTAGGAAATACTATGCATTGAATAGAAAGAGCTTCCCCGGCCTACCCCCAAAAAAAACGGGACAAATGATCATACATCTGTTATGAAAAAATAGAAAAGGAGTATGATCATGCCGGCATTGATACAGCCTATAAAATTTTGTGGCCGGGATTTTTCGACATACGATTTGTTGGTGATTACGGAAGTTGTGGCTACATGCGATGGTATCAGCCGCACTGAGATGGCCTACACGGTATGCGAGATTCTTGATTGGAAGCGGCCCAGCGGGAAGCTCAAAGCCCGTGAGTGCAAGGACCTCCTTGAACTTCTGGATGACAGAGGTATCCTTAATCTACCGGAGAAAAAGCAACCAGGTAACCACACTCCCCAGAAATTCAAAAAACAAGTCACGGACAATGAGCCCTACTGCACACTTTCCGGCAGTGTTGAGGAATTTACGCCTCTGAATATCCAACGAGTACGAGACAGGTCTCAGCGAAACCTGTTCCGGGATCTTATCAGCCGCTACCACTATCTGGGTTATGCCATGCCCTTTGGGGCAAGGCTTCAATATTTGATTTCCGTGACTCGACCTAAGCATCAGGTTGTGGGCTGCATCCAATTTTCAAGCCCTGCTTGGCGGATGAAGTCAAGAGACCTATGGATCGGCTGGGACGATGATAGGCGAAGCAAGGCCTTGCAACATGTGGTTAACAACAGCCGGTTTCTGGTGTTAGCCCCAATTCGCAACCTGGCAAGCAGCATGCTTTCTGCGTCCCTTGATCACCTCCGATTCGACTGGGAGAGGCAGTACGGAGTTGCTCCCCTTCTTTTGGAAACCCTGGTGGACCGGAGCCTGTATTATGGCGGGTGCTACCGGGCTGCCAACTGGATCAAAATAGGCGAAACAACTGGACGTGGACGAATGGATAAGACCAACAGGCAAAATGAAGCCGAGGTGAAAACCATTATGGTTTATCCGCTGGTTAAGAATGCCCGACGTCGACTTAGAGAGGGAAATAAAGAAGGTAATGTCGCTGCTGAGAATTTGTTTAAATCTCAAATTACTGGACAATCGGGGCAGCATAACGTATGGTCATCATGGACCCCTATAAAGAAAGGAGAAGCCATGATGAATCATCCTGAATTGCCCAATCTTGAAAAAACAAACGAATTTTCTCTGGAATTAAAACTGTTTTTGAATGACACCCGGTCGAATTTAAAAGGTTCTGAACGACGTAAATTTATGGCTAACGTAGTCCGCCTTATGGGCAAGGGGGGCCAACGCCGGGCAGAAAAAGAACTGGGATGGGACAGAAAAACCATCCAGAAAGGGACAAAAGAATTAGATTCCGGTTTTGACTGTATAGATAATTTTTCCGGTCGTGGGCGCAAGCCTGTTGAGGAAAAGCTTCCGAATTTGCTTGATGATATAAAAGATATTATTGAGCCGACGAGCCAATGTGATCCCACGTTCCGAACAACTCAACTATACTCTCCGCTAACCGGCGTGGAAGTCCTTCGTCGATTGAGGGAAGATAAAAAATATAGCCCTGAGCAGTTACCAACCGTGCAGACGATAAGATATAAACTCAACCAGTTAGGGTATCGCTTAAAAAAAGTTGCTAAAACCAACCCCCAAAAAAAATAGCTGAAACAGATGCGATCTTTTCATATGTGAAAACAGCAAATCAGGTTGCAGATAGCACTGAAGGCGTGATTCGCATTTCAATTGACACCAAGGCAAATGTCAAAGTGGGTCCTTTTTCCAGGGGCGGATATAGCCGTCAAAAAGTTAAAGCCTGTGATCATGATTATAACTTACATTTCGCATGGATAAAAAATAATTTTTGCATTATCCTCAAAATGCATTGTTAAAACAGTCAAGTAGCCCGGAACTGCCACCAGCGGCCATGGAGGGTATTGTACACCTCACTGGGAATTTCTAAAAGTGAACAAACCTGCTCATGCAGAGAGTTGAGACCTTTTACCGCTGATTGAATGCAAATTCCGTTTTTGTTTATTTTTGAGTAATGGATATTTCGAAAGTAGTAACGGATGTTGCTCCAGGTCGGCTTTTTTGTATTCATTTTCTGAGGTAAAATTGGAAGCTGTTCTATCTCCTCTTTGGCCATGTTCATGCGGATTTTACGTTCGATAAGAGACACAATCATCAAGGCTATAAAATACAAAAAAAGCATGGCCTCGATCCGTTTTTCTTTCTTAAGAAAAACCGGGGCTACTTCCAAAACCGTCTTTTTGGTATACATGCGTTTTTCAAGAAAGGGTTGGTTTTTGTATCTTTTCAAAACATCGCCAGCCTCTAAGGAAGTGTTGGTAATCAGGGGGAAAATTCCATCAGTCCTCGACGCTTCTAAAAGGGCTTTTTCATTAAGCTTCCATTCAATACTATGAGAATATGCCCATTTATTTTTGTATTCGCTTTTCCTTCGAGAAGGACGGCCAGGTGACAATTTCACTCTGACTTGTTTACGTTCGGTGATAATTTTTACATCAATAAAGTCTTGGACACTTTTGCAAATGCTATCAACTGCTGTTTTAATTTCCTTCTTGGTTTTTAGATGATACGCGTTTAGCTTGGGTACTAACTCCTCCAATTGTGAAACAGCTTTATCTATCTTCTTTTGCCGGCGACCTTTGTCATCGTCTTGTTTTGCGCTGCTATGTACAAAAATAATGCGGTAACCTTTTTGCGTTGGTTCTGCCTCATAGGTTTTGTAGGTGTTGAGCTTATTTTTTTTGCGTGAACTTTCGGTAACAAAAACATGTTTCCATTCAGCATCATTTTTTTTCAAATACTGGTAAAATAGTTTCACCTCTTTACGGCCCTTTGGGACAATAGTGATGAATAACCCGCCGTTTTTGTCGATGTGATCCAAGTTGTCCTGGCCGCAAAGCTTACAGTCGGCTACGTAAATAAACTGTTCCTTACCCAATAGTGCGCGTAGGCCATTCCAGTTTGGAATATGGGTGACATCGTCGCAAGTGTTGCCATCAAAAAGTTCATAACTTAACGGCACATGGCCGTCGGAAGTGATATTCAGGCCAAATACGACCTGTTTGCAATCAGGTCTGAAATCTTTGTTGTGGCCGTGTTTGAGTTTGACGGCCTGAGGATCGGGGTTGTCATATTTACCGATGAAGGTCACTGTGGTGCTGTCATTGTGGACTTCATCGGTCAGCAGATCATGGGTCGCAATTGCGTTAGCCGAGGCCTCTGTCATAAGCGAATGGCGGTCTGCCTCGAAAAGGGCAGAAAGGGATCTGGCTAACCGGTCATCATTGAACAGCTTTGCTTCAACCGGTTCTGCAGCAAGATCGTCGGAGTACTTGGCCAACCAATCCTGAATTTTATATAATGGCTTATTTTCACAAATGATATTTGCCGTAAGGACACATAGGCTTTCTGCATGTTCAGCCAGGCTGTTAGGTGCCCCGGGGACATACTTGGTAAAAAGATTGAACAGATGAAGTTCATCCATATAATGCTTGACCATTGGCAGAACATCAACCTGGTTGAACTGTGCTTCAAATTGTTCCATAACACCCCCTCTTGTTGAGTTTAAGGGAGTTATAAAACAATTTAGAGTGAAAGTCTAGATTTTTTATATCTTATTGATATTACAATGCATTATTGGTCGTTCTTAAAATATTGATAATTATTTTTACCCATGCGAAATGTAAGTTATAAGCCGGACACAATATTAAAACCTTTTGGGATTTTTTTGCCGGCGCACGATGAGAGCTACATATATTTTACTGAAAGTAATGCTACAGCCGATTTTATGGTGGATTGTTTAGAAGATCTTTGGCCGATGCTAAAAACACGATTCAAGCCACATACCATTGCCATCAATGCCGACAATGGGCCAGAAAATAATAGCCGTAGAAGTCAATTTATGAAAAGGCTTGTTAACTTTGCAATCAGACACGAAGTCAGCATTTGTTTGATTTATTACCCTCCTTATCACAGCAAATATAACCCGGTTGAGAGGTTGTGGGGGATTCTTGAAAATCACTGGAAAGGGCAATTATTAGACAGTGTTGATAAAGTGGTGGGTTTAGCAAGAACGATGACTTACAATGGCATTCATCCAGTAGCAAAGCTTATAACCAAAATCTATGAAAAGGGCGTCAAGATTGGAGAAAAGGCTATGGAACGATTAGAAGAGATGATCGAAAGGATTCGCGGTATCGAAAAGTGGGCTGTTGATATCCCTTGTTATTAAAACATAAATTTGGTGGGTTTTATTCCCTTCGACACCCTAAAGCAAAAAGGCTATGTGAGTTCTTTTGAAAGCGTTAACGAATTTAAGTATCACGAAAACTGGCTTCATAACCTTTTAATTTCGAGTTCTTTGGGAGGCTTACGGGCAGGTCCCCAAAATCCGTTATAATCAGAAAATATCTATGCTTAAACGCTGTAGCACATGTTATTCGTGGCGTTGGCTACTTCTGTTATTCCTGCCTGATTTAAAACTTGGCGCAGTGAGCCTGAATACCATTATGTTGACTATCTTTGGTTCCAGCATTTTTCTAATTCGTTGTTTTTTAACATTGATTTCTGTAAAATAAATTCATGCTTAAAAACTAAACACCCACCGGCTACAAGCCGGTGGGTGTTTAGTTCAGAAAATGTATAATATAATCTTAAAATTTATACTATGCCAAGGAAAACAACTATTATAGAACGTCTTATCGCAAGTTCAATTGCATTAATCTTGTTCTTTTTGTTTACCGGATTTAAACAAATTGAGGGCCATGAACAGACAAAGGTAAACGTCCTGGTTATTGCACTCTATGGCGTTGAAATCGCCAAGGTTGAATGGCAACCGACCATCGACCATCTCCAATCGTCTCTACCACAATATGAATTCAAGTTAATTCCTGTTCCGCCGATTGAACTCCACCGCATCAAGGAACTTGTTGCCAGCCAGGAAATAGATTTTGTTATCACCCAACCGGCAATCTATGTGGATCTCGAGTTGAACTTTGGCATATCCCGCATCCTCACAATGGTAAAAAAAGAAGGCCTGTCCGAGTTCGGCTCAACATTGATTACTCGTTCTGACAGTGGGATAAAAACAATAAAAGACTTACACGGAAAAACCATCTGTGGTGCTGCCAAGCTTGGTTTTGGCGGTTGGTTGGTCGGCTACAAGGAGATGCTGGATAATGGCTTTGATCCTTATAAAGATGCCAAAGAAGTGAAGTTTCTTGGCGACCAGACCAAGGAGATACAGGCTGTATTGGATGGCGTTATAGATGTCGCGGTTATTAGAACTGGTATGTTGGAGAAGTTCTCAGGATCGAACCGAATTAATCTTGATGATTTTCGTGTTTTAGCACCCAAGAATTATCCTGACTTTCCCCTGGTGGTAAGCTCAGAGCTTTATCCGGAATGGGCTTTCGCGAAGACCCGCAATTCAACAAATGAGTTAAGCAAGGCTGTTGCTATAGCTCTGCTTTCGCTGAAAAAAGACAGCCCGGTAACTCAAAAGGCAGGGTTCCAGGAATGGACGCTGCCCTACGACTATCAACCGGTTCATAAGCTTTTAAAAGAATTGCACGTCGAGCCTTATAAGGATTACGGCATAATCACTGTACGTGAATTCATCGCCCAGCATATGACCGAGACCGTAATCATTTTTGTCCTTGCAACTTCAATCTTACTAATGTCATTAAAGATATATCTCTCAAACATCACTCTTTCTAAAGAAATTTCCGCACGTAAACAAGCAGAAGCGGAACTAAAAAAACATGTTAAAGAACTCAATAGAGCTTTTGATGAGATTAAAACATTACGCGGAATTATCCCTATTTGCAGTTATTGTAAGAAAATTCGTGATGATAAAGGCGCTTGGGATATATTAGAAGCTTATATATGCAATCACTCTGAAGCTCAATTTAGCCATGGGGTATGTCCAGAATGCTACAAAAAACAAATGGAGGATTTGGACAAAGAACAGAAGGAAACCGAACAATCGCGTTAACGCTACCCCGCAAGACCTGCCGGTCTTCAGTTTTTTTAGCATCGGTCGCAGATCTTATTATTCCTCTGATTGTTGTCAGCTTTATGCTGCGGGGCAAGACCGTGGGAAACAAAACGGAACAAAACGGACTTAAAACAACCACAAAGCTTGAACGGAACCTGATGTTCATTGTCGGCTTAGGATCATTGGTCATGGTGCCGATATTCAAGGAAACAACCCATTTACCGCCCTTTATGGGAGTCCTTTGCGGCCTTGGCGTTCTCTGGGTGGTGGGAGAGCTTGTGCACAGACAAAAGTCAGACGAGGACAAACAGCCGTTGACCATGGTGCATGCCCTGACCAAAATCGATATGGCTTCCATTGTCTTTTTCATCGGTATCCTGCTGGCAGTGGCGACCCTGGAAGATTCACACATTCTAAACAGCCTTGCGGCCTGGCTTAATCAGACCATTGGAAACCAGAGCATTATCGTTGCCGTGATCGGTGTCATCAGCTCAATCATCGACAATGTGCCCCTGGTGGCCGCGTCCATGGGCATGTATGATATCCATCAATTTGCCACGGATAATTTTTTGTGGACCTTTCTGGCGTTTTGTGCAGGCACCGGCGGCTCTTTACTGATCATTGGCTCGGCTGCAGGCGTTGCGGCCATGGGCCTGGAGAAAATCAACTTTTTCTGGTATGTGAAAAAAATCAGCGGACTGACTGTGCTTGGTTATATTGCAGGCATCCTGGTTTTTCTGGCTCAGTTTAAACTGCTCAATTAGTGTATCCACCCAAAGGACGCTTGCGGTACGTGGGTCATATGTTTAATAAAGGATGGAAAGCCTCCCGGTGATTGCTTTCCATCCTTGGTTGATATTAAAAGATCTAACACGCATCAAAAAGTCTCCAGGTAAGATTGAGATATGTTACGCTGTTTTTATCTCTATCTGCCGGGGTTTTGCAGCCTCAGATTTAGGCAGATGCAATTTTAACACACCGTTTTTCAATTCCGCCTCAACTCTTTCAACATCAATGGTCTGGGGTACGGAAAAACTTCTGACATATTCTATATCCGAAAACTCTTCATATCGTACATTCCGCACTCAATTTTATGGTTCTTTGACAATTTATTCAGCGTTTGCACAGCTCTTACGGAACAAAAAAGCATTCCGGCGGGACGTCCAAGGCTCTAAGGTACTGCACTTGAGTATCATTTAGCGGCTTTGCTAATTTTCGTTGTCTTCCAACGGTTATAACTAATATGCTAAGAAACTTCGTAGTCATCATAAAGGCCGTCGGACTATTTGTGGGCTTTTTTTTCCAGCCAGGCAACCGTTTCCCCGTCTTTTTTACATGCAGCTTCAAGTTTCGTTCTATTAGCCGCCAGAGCAACAAAGAAAGCAGGAGAATTAGCCCAAGCGCTTCCACCCGTTTCGGCTTCTTCAGAAAGATGGCATTCACAATGGCTGGATCTTTCAGGAACCCGAAATTTTTTTCGATCCCATCCTGTTCTTTGTAAAGCCTGAGGAGCTCGACTCCTGGCCACTCCTGTTCGTCAGCCTGGGCCGGAACGTTGGTTATGAGTACAAAACAGCCCGCTTCAAGTCTGATCTTTTCTGTTTTTTCTGGATCTTCTTCGACAGTTGCCTTCAGTTCATATTCAATGGATTTCGGCTTCCTGGCTTCCCCTTTTTTGGGACGTCCTTTGCCGTATTTGGGTACGTCAATGATCTCTGCTCGCAAGTTGTAAAGGCTTTTGTCTGCTGCTTTGACCAAAGTGCCGGCTGCCACCTCTGCATCCGGGCGACATTTGAAGGGTTGGAGAGTCGCCTCTTTGATTTTCTTTTCCAGCTGGTCTTTGCTGGTTTTTAATATTCGGTCGATGCGTTTCTGACGCCTTTTATCATGGGCACTGGAGTGATATACAATGGCCCGGTAGGCCCCATCACCAATGGTAGCGGTTGTTTCATAATAACGATAGGATGCGGGCGGTTTCTTTTCGCTTTGGCTTTCGGCCAAAGCCCCAATATCAACCCAGTTGTCGGCTGCAACAGCCTGGGCAATGGCATGCTTACATTCATTGAAATTAGCTGGCAATCGGCTTAAAAAACGGATGCCGTTTCCCTCCGCAGCTATAAGATTATCTGTGGTCACAAAGGCTGAATCTGCAACATAAATGGAGGCACCGGGCTTGAACCCATGTTCGGCCATGTGTGATGAGATATGAGATAAAAGCTCATTGTTCAGGGTCTTGTCTGAAGCATTCCCGTCCTGGGTTTTTCCTATGATCGGAATATTTCGGTCTACACACAACATGGACACCATGAACTGCTTCAAATCCGGACGTTTATCCTTGCTGTAACCGTAGGTGATATTCAATTGCGTATCGGGGTGATCTTCGTAAGCGCCAAAGACGGAGACAGAGGTCGTATCAAAGTGGTGGTGGCGCGTATCCAGTTTAAAACAACCAATGGCGTTTTGGGAAATCTGGGAAAATATCTTTTGAGTTCCAGTCTCAAAAAGTTTGTCCAATACCCGCCCCAGATTTGTGTCGTTAAATTTATCGGGGCTGATGGGTTTGCCAAAAAGCAACTCGGTATCCATTTCGTCGAAAGCTTCTTCAAGTCTGTACAAAGGAGTCCTTCCGGAGACCGTATCCATAATCATCCCAAGCACCGCATCACCTGGCGATAGATCCATTTTGCTATCTGTCATGGTATTGATCGTTTCAACCAGATTGATACGTTTGGCGTACTCTTTGAAAATCGGAAGAAATTTTACATCTGTGAAATTCCATTCCTCGGTACCTGGGATGTTCATATTTTGCTCCCTCTTCGTTTTGAGTTTTTTTTGGGGAGCACCATAAACTAAATAATTGGTGTTTGTCTAGACAAACTTTTTTTATTTATTATACTTTTGTGAAGTGTTTGAAAATCAGGTTAACATGTTGATTTTATATTATTTAAAATTGTATGTGTTTTGTCGATTGAAGGTGCGGAAAATACGTCATATGTTGCCGCCCCTTTTGTTTCCAATTTTCTGACACCGGATATGGATAGCGTCCCATTATCAATATCAACTGAAATATTTTCTTTCACTACCCCGGGCATGTCCGCGTGGAGAAGAATTTCATCTTCATTTTCATAAATATCTACAGATGGCGTTGCTTTATACAATTGACGCGTCTTTTCAACGTTTTTTTCGTCTTGTTTTTTGATTTCCTGTACTCTATCCATCGCAACCTCCTTTTTAAGGGATTTATCGATTAAGGCTTAACTGATGCTTATCTTTTTGGGTTTTGCGGCCTCGTGCTTGGGAAGTGTAAGATAAAGCACGCCGTTTTTAAGCGTGGCTTCAGCTTTGGTTGAGTCAACATCGGCAGGCAATGTAAAACTTCTGGAAAAAGAACCAATCCCTCTTTCGGTTTTATGGGTTTTGTACCCTTTGGGAGCATCGGATCCTCTTTCGCCGCTGATTTCAAGATAGTTTCCCTGAATTTTTACATTTAAATCACCCTTTTCAAGTCCTGGAACTTCGGCCCTAATTTCAAAATTGTCGCCATGCTCATAGAGATTGGTCCTGGGCGCAGCGGATTCTAATTCCCATCTGTAACCGGATGGGCTTCCATAATCGCCATAAAGATCGTCCAGCTTCCTTTGAAGAAGATTCATGGTCCCGAACAATCTGTCGATATCACCAATTCTTGTAAACATAATTCTTCCTCCTTACGATTAGGTTGGTTTTAAATAAATGCGGGAACCGCTTGGGATGTTAGAATCGACTTTGGAATGAAAGCTAAGATGTCGTCAATTCCGTCTACAAGACCTTTGCTCCCACAAATCATCTGATTTTTGCCTAAATTAACCCCGATTTTTTTCATGTCAATAGGCCATTATTATTTTTATAGAGATCTCATTATAATCTTTATTACGATTATGATGGTTATTGACAGGGTAATAGAAGAAGATTATTTTGCTTTTTAAAGAAGGAAATCAAGAAAAATGATCTTGATATTATTCGATTGAAGAATTTTTATCAGGGGGGTGATATCATGCCAAAAGATTATTACCTTATTTTAGGAATTACTTCAGATGCAACCCTGGATGATATCAAAGACGCATACAGACGGCGTGCCAAAGAATTTCATCCGGATCATTATGGAGATAACCATTCTCCGTTCCTTGCAGTTCAGGAGGCGTATTCCATACTGTCAGATCCAATTAAACGACAGACACATGACCTTGAGCTAAGTCAAAAAAAAAAGCGACGGCCCCAGTATGGGGAATGTATGAAATCCCGCCCAAAAACACAAGTTGAGCCACTCATACCTGAACAGGAACAACCGATGGATTTGGGAACTGGCGATCTGTCACGCGCGTGTAATACCAACAGGCCATCATTTGACGATTTATTCGACAGGCTGTTTTACGATTACAAGCACAGTCCCAAACCGAAAAGCGAAGATTTTAGGCAACTCAATGTCGTTATCACACTAACACCTGAACAGGCATTTCAGGGGGGACAAATTAAGGTAACCCTGCCGGCACAACAAAAATGTCCATCCTGCTCCGGTCAAGGTTGGATTGACGGATACGGATGCCGGCGATGCCGCAGAAAAGGTATGTTGCCAGAAGCGTATCCGGTCATGATAAGCTATCCGTCAGGTATATCAGATCATCATGTGGTTCAAATCCCCCTGGACACCCATGGGTTTAAAAATCTTTATTTGACGGTACATTTTCGCATCAGCACAATGTTTTAAGTTAGACGTTGACTAATTTGGTTATCTTTGCCAATCCGGCGGTTAATACCGGTCAATTTTGATACCATCATTGCTCGCTTTGACTTTCAAGGAACACGGCTCTATTCCGTCCTTGTTTTTTTGCCAGATACAATGCTTTATCAGCTTTTTTGATGGCACCATCCATAGAAATATTTTTATTTCTCAAAATCGTGAAGCCGATACTGACTGTAAACCTTATATTTACACCATCGTTACTCATGAGTTCACTTTTCGCCAATACATCTCTCAATCTTTCAGCTGCGGAATATGCTTGGTGAATATCAATTTCAGGAAGAAGTAAAATAAATTCTTCTCCGCCCCATCTGCCAAAAAGATCTGACTCTCTCAGTACGCTGAAGCTCTTGGCAACAAGCAGCCTTAATACTTTGTCGCCTGTGTCATGACCAAAATTGTCATTTATTTTTTTGAAATGATCAATATCAATCATAAACAGTGCTAAACTATAATTATATCTTAAAGACCGTTTCATTTCTTTTCTAAATAAATTTAGAAAAGATCTTCTGTTTTTAGCTCCGGTTAAGGGGTCCGTAGTGGCTAACTTTTCTAATTCTTTTTCCATTGTTTTTCTTTCTGTAATATCCTCAATGATCACAATTACAGAATCAGAGAACTTACCTGAAATATCGAGAGAGCGAGAAAAAGAAATAAAAAAGAACTGGTTTTCATCATTTATCATTGTTTCAAATGTTTTTATCTTGTCAGACCCGGCCTTAAATCTTTTAAAAAAACTATCTAACCATGGGAATATTTGTATGAAAAGCAGCGGATGTGAGTCTTTCTCACCATAGTATTGTGTCCCCGGGACAGTATCGTAATTGAGCATCTTGGATGCGGCATGATTCATATTTTCAACAATCCCATCGAACGTCACAATGAAGACAGGCATTGATAAACTCTCAAAAATTGTGAGATATTTATTTTTTTCATTGGTCATCACACGATTGCTAAGTTGCAAATCTTTAACAATGCTTTCGTCTTTTACAGGTGCCCATTTTAAACAAAATCCTATTTCAACTCGGTCAAAAAATCTTTTGATAATCTGTTCATATTGAAATTTAATTTGATCCTCAAAATTCGATTCCCGTATTAGATCTGAATAGGATTGACGATAATATTTCATGAGCCCTAAAAACATATCTATGCTAACCCCTCTTTTTCTATGTTCTTGGGCTTCAATAATGCCAAACTGCGATGCAGGGTCAGAAATGTATTTTTCATGTGGGCCCAGTTCAAGATCTAAACCTTTCGCATTCAAAGTAGCAATCAATGATTTAGATAAACCTGAAATTGAAAGCCGCCATGCTTCTCTCAAGGTGGAAGTATACTCAGTATATCCCTGCTGTTTGGCATAATTTAAAATCTTTTCCATAAGCCAATCTTCATGGTCTAAAATGTATTTTTTAAGTTGGGACAGCATTTTTAAAAACCTTCTAAAGGGAATGGCAAGTGACAAATAAATTTTGCAGCTTATTGTATAAAATAGCAAACAAAAACGGAAGGTGGGCCTCCTCTGGGCTGGTGAGAATCACCCATCATACCGTATAAATTGCTTCCCTTTTTTGTTTCTCTTTTTATTTATTGGTTGATCTGCATTCTTTTTAATTGAACAGCCTTGCCAATAGTATCCCTAAACCACGCATAAATCGAGCTGGTCTTTACTGTTTCAAGCGCTTCATTAACGATCTCGGATTCGGCTATTAAAGACGGTTGATATAAGAAAAATTGCGGGTCAGATTTTATTCGTTTAGCCCTTGGCGTGTCAGCTTTATACGTTACAAATCCTATTAAATCAGCAACGCAGCCTTGATAAACACACTGAGATTTTACAATAATTCAGTCTCTTTGACAATGCGGATAAGATTTTGTCATTCATGAATATCTTCTCGGAAACCACTCTGCCCCATCGAAATTTTTTCCAATAGAACCTTGTATCGGCTCTTTGATTTCACTATTCTTCAGTGCTGGATGTTACGGATACGATAAGCAATGAAAATATAAGGTCAAAAAATGTCATTAGAAGCTGTTATTGAATACTTTTCAAAATTCAATATAGATCACCGTATCATGGTGTTAAAAAATTCTACTGCGACAGTTGAAGAGGCTGCCCAGGCACATGGGGTAGATCCTGACCAGATAGGGAAGACACTGTCGTTCAAGATTGATCAAAAACCGATTTTAATTGTCGTTGCAGGGATGGCTAAAATTGATAATAAAAAGTACAAGGGTATCTTCTCCAAGAAAGCCAAAATGCTCAGTAAGGATGAGGCCCTTGAGCATACCGGGCATGCAGTAGGCGGAGTTTGTCCTTTCGGCCTGAAGAACCCGATTGACGTATATCTGGATGTATCGTTGAAAAAACACGCAGAAATTATCCCCGCTGCCGGTGATAGCTATTCTTCAATAAAATTGACTATTGAAGAACTTGAGCAATATTCAAACTGTATAGATTGGGTTGACGTTTGTAAGTATGATTAATTTTATCCGGGCCTAAATAACCGACGCCGTTCAATAATAAATATAGGAGTAATACCTTTTGGCACTTACCAAACAAACCATAATCGAATCAGTCTCAGAAAAACTTGACGTGGAATCCACTACAGCAAAAAATATAGTTGAAGAACTCCTTGAAATAATCAAATCCACCTTGGCGGCTGAAGAAGACATCATGATAAGCGGCTTCGGCAAGTTTCAAGTGAAGAAGAAGGCCCCAAGGAAGGGGCGGAATCCGGCCACCGGTAAAGAAATGATTTTGGATGGAAGGAAAGTCGTTATTTTTAAGTGTTCTGGTAAATTAAAGGACAAAATTAATGAGGGACAATAAAAAATCATTTTAGAATGGCAGGCGATAAGTGTACAGAATGCGGAACCGAAGTAAAAATTTACCATACAGCTTGTCTTTGTTCCGTTTTCTTCGCGTTGCATCAATGCGTACTTAATTTCAACATGAACCCATTGATGCGCCTTAAAAACGAACAAAATCCTAACACCCTATTGGTAAACTTTAATATTCCCATACCCCTTATTTCATCTGCGCTCCCTAAACAACCAATAATGTCACCATCCGTTAGACAAATCAAAGCCCACTTAATTATACATCATAAATCTGACGATTCAGCGCTCCATTGTGGAGAAGGCTGGCGATTATTTGAGCTATCCGAATGAGAGAAAACTTGAAAGGGTTACATAGATTCTGTTTTCTTCGGCAATTTCTGAAGAGGGGTGAAATAGAATTGCTGTGTATCAGAACTTGACCTGAAGCTGGGCAATAAGGGCCTGGATTTTTATAAGAAAGTCTGTGTAACTGACACAGATTTTTCAACATTCGTTGTGGGCTAAGCCTGGGTATTGATGGATAGGTCAGCCCGTGGCTGTTTATATGGATGCAGCCTGCTGCAAATCTTCCCCGGCATTGCCGGACCGGCCTGAATTCGTTTGTACAGGGAATGAAGCCGTTATACAGCAGCCTTTTCCCGGTTCGGATGCAACAGAAAAATCCCCCTGTTCTGTGGCACACCGGACCTGCATGGCGGTCAGGCCGCGGCCTTTTTGGACCTTGAACAACTCAAATCCCTTGCCGTCATCCATGATGGTCAGGCAGACGGTATTGTCATCGCCGTTGACCCGGATGGAAATCCGATCTGGCTGCCCGTGGGACAGGGCATTATTGGCGGCTTCCTGGACAATTCTGAAAATCGGTATATGAAGCCTTTTGGGAATACCGTAATCATTGGGCGGCACATCAAGCCGGATGTCCGTATTTTTGCCGATCTGGTCACAAAACCATTCCAGGGTGGTGGCAAGGCCGAACTCGTCCAGCATGGCCGGTTGCATTTTTCTCAGTATCCGTTTGATTTCCGCTTGTATCTGATCCAGGTAAACGGAAATTTTTCCGATGGTATGGTTTTCGGTAGTTTCACTCTTGAGGACAGCCAGATGGAGTTTGATACCGGTCACAATCTGGCTGATTTCTTCATTAAGCTGACGCCCCACCCAGGCCTGTTCCTTGTCCGTGATATCAAATACGGTCTTCCGGGTTCTGGTCAGGCTTTCCAGCCGGTCCAGCATCGCATTGAACGAGATTAAAAGCGCATTCATTTCATGGCGATTGTCTTTTACCGCCACCCGGTATGATAGGTTTCCCTGCCTGACAACAGCCATGGAATGTAGAAGCTTTTGCACCGGTGTCATGATGCCGGACCAGAGCGTCAGGCTCCAGAAAAGCAGCAGTATACACCAGGAGCCAACACTGACGACTAAAAAAGCTCTCTGTTTCCCCTGGACCTTCTGGACATGGGCGTAGCTTTCGCCTAAAAGCTCTTGGGTAAGGGAAGACATTGAATGAAGATAGGTGGTCAGGCTCTGGACCCGGAACTGTATTGCCCGGTTAAAGCTGTCCCGGCTGCCCAGGGAGAATACATCTTCACAGGTCCGCATATACCCCCTCAGAATCAGATTCAATTGCACCATCTCAAAACGCATCTTATCCACCGCAACGTCGCCCTGGGGAAAATTTGAAATAAGTGTATCCAGCGCATCCATTTTCCGTTGCCACTGCAGGCGGGTGCGCTGGATACCGGCCCGGTTGATGTCGGCTGCCAGCCGGTTCAGTTGAAACACCTCATTTACGATTAAGGTAATGGTGTTATTTGCAGACAGGGCGTTATCTATTTCACGTTCCGTATAGACAAGACCGCTTCCCGTGATGATGACAATAAGAATGACACTTGCCGCCAAAGCGGTCAGATGTGTTTTTAATTTCATGATTCCCCCTTACCAAGACACTTGAATTTTTGAAAATTTTTGAATTTATCTATTTTTTTTACGGGTTTTAGAGGCAAGGCCCGGAACCTGGCATTCTCTGTGGTTTTATCCTGATTATCAGTGTTCACAAATACATTTGATACATTAAATAAAAAACAGAATCGAAACGGTAGGTAAGATGAATCGGAGTGGTTTGTCCCATGACCTTTACTCCTTTCTGAATTCAGACTCAGTTGATGATATTGATGGATTAAATTCAAAAAGGAGTAAAGTCAAGGAAAAAATATAACTACTTGTATTTTTGGGGGAAGCATGGTCACATAATATATATGCTATATCACCGGATAATGGTTACCCGTTTGGGATCTATCTCTTCCAGAAGAGAATAGTCAATCATTTCAAAATAATTCCTCGGGGTTTTACGTTCGACAATATTATTGTCCAATGCCCATTGTTCAATACCTTCCAGGTTGGTAAAAATCGACTGTTTCAGGCTCAGGTAATAATCCATTTCATGCAGGACGGTATGGGCCATGTCCCTGATATCATATTTCTTGGCCTTCGCCAGGATCTCAATGCTTTCCTCGGTATGGGTCTTAATGAATTCTTCACCTTTAAGAATGGCCCGCAACAATCCTTTGGCCTGTTCACGGTGCTGTGCCACCCATTTTCGGGGAACCAAGAAGTGCTGGCTCTTCCTGTGAATGGCTGGGTTTTGAAAAATCACATAATCCTTTCCAAGGATCTTTTTTGTTTCCGCAATGGGTACTCCATGCTGCATTGTGGCATGGGCTAGTCCGCTTTCAATGGAGCCTGGAATCTTTTTTTTGCTCACAAACACCGCTTCAACATCATTTAACGTCAATCCGTTGAATAACAGAAACTTCTCAAGGTAAAAATGGGCAAATCCGGCCCGGGGCACAGCGATTTTCTTGCCTTTCAGGTCCGAAACTCGGGTGATGCCCGCACTTTTTTTGGCAAGCAGTTTCATCTGGTTGTCAGTATAGGAAAGTGTCCCGATAATCACATGGAGAGATGGGTCAAAATTCGACCGGACAATATGGAGGCTGGTGGTACACGTTGCATCGGCCTTTCCCTGCACATACGCCTGGAATCCCCGTGTACCCCTTATACTCATGGCTGTTGTTGTTGCTTTGATCCTCTGTTCCTTGAAAAAACCTTTTTCCTGGGCAATGATCACCGCTGCGTCCATTGCGCCCCAACTCGTTGAAATGGTTAAAGGGAAGTGTTCCGCCATGGCGGGTTGGCAATAAAATGAAACTACGGTAAAAAAAAATGCAGAAATAAATGTTTTCATGACCCGTCCTCTCTTCTGAATTTAGATGACAATGACTCCACCTAAATTCAAAAAACAGATAAAGTCAAGAAAAGATATGGCATCTGTCCCTTTTTTAAAATATGCTTTCCTGGCATCATTCCAGGTTTGATGTTTATATCGGAGGCAGAATCGAGCCTGATGATAAAGTCGGGCTTGGCAACCTGGCAAGATATATCATTCGAGCCTGTTTCTCGCAGGAAAGACTGGTCTATACTCCGGTCGAAAAATCTGATGATGGCGTCGCTAAAATCATTTATACCGCCATCTTTTTCCTGCATGATTTCCGCCTTTTAGCAAGCGCATTGCTTTTTGAACCATTCTTCTTTCAGGCAACCAATCTCCAAAAACCAGGTTCCACGCTTTTTCGTATTCTTCACTCCCGGATAATTCAAAAATAGCAACAGCAAATTCACCACCAGGAATTTTCATTTTGCCGATTTCTCCTTCAACCGGCGTTTTCTCAGGAACTGTGACACAGGCACTTGTTCTGAGTTTGTTTTCTTCGGTTATGTTTGGATCATCATGATATACAGACATAACAGTGGTTTTCGGAAAATTTAAAAGCCCCCTTGGGCCGGCCCAGTTCATCAATTTAATGAAAAGATTTTCAAATAGTTCGTTGTTTCCCTTATAGGGGCCTATGTGACGAACATAGGCAACATGAAATTCCGGCATGTTTTTAACTTCGATTTTAATGTGTTTTTTTCTTTCATCTGAATCCTCCAAATTAGATTATTGGTTACGCTGTCAATGTAATAGGAGGAGATATGGAAATCTTTCCAGATATTGCTATTTTGAAGGCAGTTTTTTAAGCGCCATTGACTTGCACTCATTTGAAATTTAGCCTTGAATGCCCGGGCAAACGCTGCTGAGCCGGAAAAACCACAGTCCAAAGCAATATCGGTAATTGATTTTTCAGGCCAGTGTATAAGCAGTGCCGCTGCTTTTTCAATTCTTAGCCGTTGGATGAATTGATGCAGCGTCTCACCAGACATTGCCCTGAAAATCCGATGGAAATGGAATTGAGAAAAACAAGCAACTTCAGCAAGCGTTTTGAGAGAAAAATCTTTATCAGTGTTTGTGTCGATATAGTCAATAACACGATTTATTCGAGAGATATACTCCTGGCGTTTGGATTTACCTTTTTTATTTTCCCGGGCATCATTCATTCTTGTGTTTTTTGAGCGTTTAAATCAATTTTGTTGTTTAATCCAGAATACAGTATCTTTGATGCTCTGCCCTATGCTCATTGGTTCCCAGCCAAGTTCCTCTCTGGTTTTTTTGACTTGAAAATTGTGCTTGTTTGCCCAATGTGTCGTTTATCATACCCAAGGTTAAAGTTCTTTTTTTGTAAAAATACTGCCACATCAATCAAGGAAAGAAAAGACTTTCAATCGGCTTAATGAAATTTCTTTTTTCGGAATAACGGCCATGGGCCGACCTGACATATTAACCGCCAGGCATAGCCCACAACAAAATATGAAAAAAGCGTAGTAACTTATCGGTACTTTTATATAAATAACATTGGGCTTAAATCCTTTTATTAATTGTATCCGGGTATCTGAGTGTCACTCTGCCAAGACCTGAGTATACATAGCTCGGTCTGCTGCCGTTACATGGACAAGATCGATTGGGTGCGTTCCTTATACGTGGCCAGGCCTGCTTCTTCTGCCGCAATATCGGTCAGGGGGACGATGTCTTCCCTGTCGATATATTGGAGTGCGAATTTCCGGTTAAGGGCCATAAGTTGTTTTAAACCCACGGAAACCCGATTGAGGAATGAATAAAGACCAATGGCACCGGTCGGAATTTTCGATACATCGTTACCATATGTCGCTTTCAGGAGACGCAGATCGGCAAATACTTCATCAACGCTCGAACCGAACCGGGCGATCTCTTTGGGCAGGGTGCCGTTTTTCAATGTCTCCCCGATTTGCCGACCCACCGATGCGGCTGCCATAGCTGCCCGGCCGATGGCGATCATGCCTATGTAGGGTGCACCAAGGGCCAACCCCTTGTAGACTTGGTCTTCGGTGGTGAAGCCGCCGGCCATGGCAACGGGCGGGAGGTGTTTTCCCTCTTTTTTCAGATTTTTCAAAATATGGTAAACCGTCATTTCAAGCGTCACGGTCGGTATCCCCCATTCGTTCATCATTTTTACCGGGCTGTGACCGGTTCCGCCGCCTGCGCCGTCAAAGGTGACAAGATCAATACCGGCCTCGGATGCGACCTGGAGAACGGTTGCGACATCCCTCGGATCAAAGGGGCCCATTTTGAAACAGATCCGCTCGGCACCGAGACGTCTCAGCCCGGCCACGCGGTTTAAAAGCATCTCAGGCGTCCACATGGGCAGTCTGCCGATTTTTTCGAACACCGGGCCAATGCCTTTGGCATAAGCTTCGGCAACTACCGGATCAGTTGGATCAGGAACGATTAGATAGCCGAGCGTCTTTAAACGGAGAGCATCCTTCAGATCCGGTACCTGGATCATGCCCTGAATCCCCTTAGCAGCCTGGCCGAATTTCAGTTCTACCGATGTAACGTTGAGCCGGTCAATGGCGTATTCGAGTACCCCATGGTATTCGTCATCTGCGTTCGCCTGGAGAACGATATCGCCGGCCCCCAGCTGATACTGCCTGAAAGCGGATACCATCTCGGTAATCAACGGTGAGTCCGTGACACGGCGATTATGGGTAACAAGGCCGGGATCTTTGGCAATGACATCTTCCCCGATCACTACGGGAATACCGTAAAGTGCGGCACCGGCATAGTATTCCTCCCAGGCCAGCTTGGCCATGGCAGGCAGGATAAATGGCCCATTGATCGCTACCGCATGGGTCGTGCCAAAGACGGATGAAATGTCGGCATAAGGGAAGCTGGCCTTATCCGGATCAGCAGATGCCCCTTTGGCGCCGAATACCCGTCCGTTGATGTTGAAATGTGAAAAATCCAGGGGATATTCTTTTTCCGAGGCGAACTGGTTTTTATCAGCGGCGAACGGAAGAATCGCCTCGGCACCCCTTATGGCTGAAAGTCCGATTTCACAGGGTCCGGTGCAATCGGCGGTACACGCGGCGCACATGCCTGAAATGCCGGCCACATGGCGGGGCGTTTGCATGCGGGTATGGGTGACAGGGCTGGCAAGTGAAGGGCTGAAATACATAACGACAATCTCCTTATGTGAAATTGTATGCATACAATAAGAAATGATTGTATGCTTAATTTTTATGATTATATCCATATCATTGACAAATAATTAGAGTCAATGATAGTATTGTCTGCATGACAAATTGGGTTCCTTCAATTCAAAAAAACGAACACCCCCTTTATCGGGCCCTGGCAGATGCCATTGAAAAGGATGTACAAACAGGGATTCTGGAGCCGGGGGTGCGTCTTCCCACCCACAGAGACCTGGCAGACTTGCTGAATATAAACGTCAGTACCGTGACCCGCGGTTATGCCGAGGCTGAACGCCGGGGACTGATCCACGCAAGGGTGGGGTGCGGAACATTTGTGGCATCCGACGGAGGTGGGGCTTGTTTGACGGCACCCGAACCCCATACAACCGGCATGGTCGAAATGGGTATTGTAACTCCGCTTTATGCTCTGGATCCGGATGTTGCGAACGGGTTGCGCCGCCTGTCTTCGCATCGGGACATCGCCCTTCTTCTTCATTATGCGGCCCCGCCAGGATTACCCGGACATAGGGCTGCCGGCGCCGCCTGGATGAAACGCTACGGCTTGGATATTGATCCTGCCGGCATAGTGATCACGGCCGGGGGACAGCACGCCCTGACCTGCTGTCTGACTGCATTGTTTCACCCGGGGCAGCGTATTGCCGTGGATACCTTGACCTATCCGGGTATCAAGTCTCTGGCGGCCATCCTGGGCATCCGTCTGGTCCCTGTTCGCGGGGACGGCCAAGGGATGTCCCCGGCTGATCTGGATGCTGCCTGCCGCAGGGACGAGATCTCCGGGGTCTATCTCATGCCCGGGATGAACAATCCCACTACCGTGTTTATGCCACCGAAACGCCGGGACGAGATCGCAGCCGTGATCAGACGTTACAGGCTTTTTTTAATAGAAGATGATCCCTATGCCCTGATGCATCCGCTATCTCCGGGAACGCCGGTATCGGCCCGAGTGCCGGAACATGGGGTTTTTATCGCAAATGTATCCAAGGCTTTTGGAGCAGGATTACGGGTGGCATTCTTGTCCGCCCCGGGTCCGCTTCGGGCCGACCTGACCGAGGCTGTGTTAAGCACGGCGTGGATGGCTTCTCCCATCACCACGGAACTCGCCTGCTCCTGGATTATGGACGGCACGGCCGACGCCACTGTTGAAGCCAAGTGTCAGGAGTCGAAACGCCGTTACGCGGCTGCGGCTGAACGGTTGTCCGGATATGTCTATCAAGGACATGAAACCGGGTTTTTCATTTGGCTTCATCTGCCGAAACCCTGGAGTGGCGCGGCTTTGGAATTGCGGGCCCGGGAAACCGGTGTGAACCTCTTTGGCTCAGAACGATTCAGTGTGGGCCACGAACCTGTTCCGGCAGCAGTACGGCTCTCGCTTTCCGGTCCGGCCACCCTGGAAGATCTGGACAAGGGGTTGGATACGATTTGCCGGATTATAGAGGGACGGCTGCCGGACATGGGAGTCTGTTTGTAATCCGGATTGCATCGGCTTTAATGTTCCGCTAAATTTCACTTGGTTTTCTTTTTTTTTCAAACGCGATGCCAAGTTTGCGCATGCGGTGCCTGAGTGTACTGGGGTTTACACCCAGGCGGCCGGCAGGCCCTTTATAACATGAGAATTTGTGGATATTAAAAAAGGCTCATGTTGCCTTCCAGGGTCTTATTTGATCAAAATAGTAAATCTGGGGACCGTACCTATTTATTGACAAAAGTTAGATGACATGCTCAACTTCATCTCATGGCACGAATGGCAAGAGCAGTGGCGCCGGGTTTTCCCCATCACATTACACAAAGGGGAAATAGAAGGCAGCAGACATTTTTCAGGAATCAGGACTTTAAAGCCTATCTGGCTTTGATGGCGGAATGGTGTTTGAACTATAAGGTTGATATATGGACCTATTGCCTGATGCCCAATCACATTCACCTTATTGCAGTTCCTGAAACCAAGGATGGATTAAATCTGGCCGTCGGGGAGGCACACCGGCGATATACGAGAATGATCAATTTCAGGGAAGGCTGGCGAGGTCATCTATGGCAGGGGAGGTTCGCATCATTTATCATGGAAGAAAGTTACTTGCTGGCATGCACGAGGTATATTGAGTATAATCCTGTCCGTGCCGGTCTGGTAAAACGTCCTGAGGATTGGAAATGGAGCAGCGCCGGGGCACATATGGATGAGAAGGATGACATTCTTGTCAAAACAAGACCTTTGCTTGAAATTATTAACACATCCTGGGTAGATTTTTTATCCTCTGACATTAAAGAATCTGAAATCGAATTGTTCAGAAAGCATGAACGTAACGGCAGACCGCTGGGAAAAACGACTTTTGTAAAGCAATTGGAGACTATTTTAAACAGACGACTCAGACCAAAGAAGCCAGGCCGGAAGAAAAATGCGTAAGGTGTCCCCAGATTGACAAATGTGTCCCCAGATTGACACTGCGCCCACGATTGCGTCCAGAAGTCCGGAGGTGTCAACGGCATGGAGCATGACACGGCGGCACAGGCGGGAAAATATGATCAACCACATCATATCCGCCGGAATCCGGCCTGTTTGCGTCAGTATGTCATATCCGGCCTGACCCGGGCTTGGCTTTGTTTTCATGTCTCTCTTGCATGGATCACACGGTTTAAATGTCAGCAATGATCCGCCCATAAAAACAAAACATAGTAAATATGGGTATGTGAGTCAAATCCAAAAAACCGGCAGTACTTATAAATCATCAATCCTTAATACAGCAAAGGATTCTCCAGGATCTGCCGGGGCAGAATATCGCCCTTGGAAAAATGATAGGGGTTGCAGCTGTCCGGGATACCCCATGCCCGGTCCTGCTCTTCCCGTTTAATTTCCAAGGCCAGCATATGTTCAAAAGGGTTCAGTTTCTCATACCGCAAACCCGGCAGACGCGGCATGTTGCTGATCAGGTCCAAAAGTGAAGCTTTTTCACAAATTCTGCCGATGGAGTATGGGGCGACGCCGGTATCGGACGCTGCCCGCCCCCGGGGAAACGCGCCGTGATGGACTGGGCTGCAATCCCCACTGGGGGTGATGAACATTTTAAACATAGACTGCTTGTGGGGTTCGCATTCACCATCCCGGTGATGCCAGAACATGTTGTCCCCTGACAGGGAATCGGCAAAGTAGATGTCGATGCCCTTACCGCTCTGTGCCTTTACGCTGTCTCTCTGGTCTGAAATTGCCTTGAGGGTTTGTGCTGTGTAGGTTGAAAAATAATTGGGTTTGAAATCAATATAATCCAACCCCAGGTCTTTAGCCATATAGACGAACCGTTCCAGTTCCCTGTGGTTTTCTTCCAGGACAACGGTATTGATGCCGATTCGGGTACTGATCCCCAGACGATCCCGTTCCTTCACAAGACAACGCAGATTTTCAAGCACTACGGGTAACCCATACTGTCTTCTGCGGGTTGTATCATTGCCGAACATCATTTCTCCATAAGCCTCTTCATCAACCATACTCAGACTGACTCTCACGTCTCCGGCCTTGAGGGCCAGGCGTCGAAGCCGGGGGGTATTCAGCAGAATACCGTTGGTGAACAATTTAACATGGATTCCCATGGTGTCGGCCTGGTTCAGAATAACGGCCATGGTGTCCGGATCGGTCAACGGCTCCAGCCCTCCGGAGATTTTCACCAGAATTGAGGTGTTTTGACGCGTAATTTTATCGATATCCCGAAAAACCGATTCGATATTGACGGGAGACATTGAATTAATCTGGCGGCTGCCATAGAGAGAAAGATGCCGTCTGCCGTCCGGCAGGATTGTCACGTTGGGACAGAAACTGCACCGCCCGGGACAGGCAAGGCCGGTAAAAAAGACCACCACATACGTCCGGCCGGAAAAATAATGCCTGACGATATTCAGATAATCTCCATTGACCGACAACCGGATTGTATCGGCTGCGGCACTGGTTCGCTGAATCAGTTTATACCCGAAAATGATTTCCTCTCTGGACATGTCTAAGTCGGCTGCGGCTGCTTTGGCAGACGAATATGGCGCATGGGCAAAATATGCGGTGAGCGCTGCGGTTTTTTCGGTGATCAGTTCTTGCCGGCCAATGACATTTTCCGACGAAAAATTACCGGACTGCAATTTACACTGCGCCCTCAAAGTAATGAATTCCCGGGACAACGCATCGGCCAGTTGTTGTTTTTCCATGGTTTACCCTCCTATAGCTGTAATTGGATGAATACAGCCCCAGAAGAAACAGGATATCCAGGACAATGGGGGGCTCATTGCATAAGACAGGCCGGGAAGGATACAAAACAAATCTGGCAGAGCATTAAAAAAACGGTGAGATGAGGGGCAGGTCCGAAGAGATCAGGGGTACCTGAATTGCGCACCATTATCCGGTGCCAGCGGTCTGAATCCTATACCTACCCTGGGAACGGCCATCCAGGAATCCACGGTTTTTCGCCATGTCCTGTAAGAATCAGCATTCCTGTGCAGCTCAATATCGGCCTGGGATCTATAGGCCTCGTAAAAAAGAAACAAGGTCGGATCGTCAAGGGACTGAAGGAAGTCGAACCGCAGGTTGCCCTCCTCTTTTACCGTATTGGCCTGATGCAATTTGCTGGCTTCGATAAATTCGTTTACAAACGCCTTTTTTACACGGACAGTGACTGCACTAATTTTCATGGATCCTCCTGGAAATCTCAAAATCAGAAACTCATGGACCGAATTCATGGATCTGGGAACTGTAATATTTTATATATGTCGTATTATCTGCTGCCGGTCAAGCGAATTAAAAATTAGGATTGCTTTTTATACCTTTTTTTTTTAAACTTAATCCATTGATATCATTAATAACGGCCATGGGCCGACCTGGTCTATCGACACCCAGGCTCAACCCACAACAAAACATGAAAGTAACTTGGTAACTTATTGGTTCTTTCATATAAATGATCTCGCGAAAATTTCAATATCGTTTTATAAAAAACTTCATGATCCCGGGGGTTGATATGGCATTACCCCGGAATTCCCGGTTAAGAACTCCAACGCCTGGACGAAATTATAATGACCGAACAACATGACATATCCCATCAGGCCCTGATGGACCGGCTTCCCTTTTTTACAGCCTGGTTTACCCCGGATTACAGGCTCATCAGCGACAAAGAGATTGCCGGCAACAAGCCGGAGCCTTCCTGTTCTCCCCCATTGCACTGTTACGAAATATGGGGACTCAAACAGCCCTGCACAGGATGTCCCATGCCCGGGGTACTGCATACACAAACGCCTGCAGACCTAACCCTCCCGGCAACCGGCCAACGCGACTGGCCTGTTGAAAACGGATTCTGGCAAGTACGCATGCTCCCTGTAAAGGCCTTGAATGACCAAATGACGATTCTGGAAATCGCCTGTAACATCACAGCGCTGAAAGAGGCCAGGGAAGATCTGGAGATATTCAAGTCCAGGCTCAGGGATACACAGAAACTGGCCCATATCGGACACTGGGAACTGTATCACCGGACCGGGGAATTATTCTGGTCCGAGGAAATTTACCGGATATTTGAAATTGACCCGTCCTCCTTTGAAGCATCCTATGAAGCCTTTCTCAAGGCAACCCATCCCGAGGACCGGGAAAAAATCAATCAGGCCTACACCCGGTCCCTGACAACCGGAAAACCCTACAGTATTGAGCACCGCCTGCTCATGAAAGACGGCCGCATCAAGTATGTACAGGAGCGATGCAAAACCGAATATGATGCACACAGAAACCCTGTCAAATCCATCGGCACGGTGCAGGACATAACTGAAAACAAACGTATTGAGGCAGAGAACAAAGCATTGCAGGAAAAAATCCTCCAGGTGCAGAAAATGGAATCCGTGGGCCGTCTGGCCGGCGGGGTTGCCCACGATTTTAATAATATGCTCTTTGTCATTTTAGGCAACCTGGAATTGGTGATGGAAGGGATCAATAAAAACGATACCAATTACGAGGCATTAAGCGAGATTCAAACTGCAGCCAAACGATCGGCCGACCTGACCCGTCAGCTTCTGGCCTTTTCTCGCCAGCAGACCATCTCCCCAAGGCTCCTGAGTCTTAATACCGTTATCGATGACATGATAAAAATGTTGGTCCGGCTCATCGGGGAAGACATTGAACTCAGATGGATCCCCGGTAAAAATCTGGGACGAGTCATGCTGGACCCCACACAAGTGGATCAGATTCTTGTCAATCTTTGCGTGAATTCAAGGGACGCCATCACTGGTTCCGGTAAAATCACCATCGAAACCCATATGGTCTGCATAGGGGAATCAGAGTGCCGCCAACGGCCGGGTTTTAAACCCGGAGAATTTGTCACCCTGGAAGTCAGTGACAATGGATGCGGCATGGAAAAGGCTGTTCAGGACCGTCTGTTCGAGCCTTTCTTTACCACAAAAAAAACAAACGAGGGTACCGGCCTGGGACTGGCCACCACCTACGGTATCGTCAAGCAGAACAACGGGTTCATCAACGTATACAGTGAACCCGGCAACGGCACAACATTCAGGATCTACTTCAGGACGTATAAAGGCGATGACAGTAATGATCACCCCCTTAAGGACACGGGCGATGCGGTTAAAGGGGGCTGTGAAACCATCCTTCTTGTGGACGACGAGGCCATGATCCTGAACTTCTGTGAAAAAACGCTTAAGAAACTGGGGTATCAGGTCCTCAAAGCCGATTCGCCACACAAGGCTTTGTCCATTGCCAACCGTCACGGCAGCAAAATTGACCTGCTTCTCACCGACGTGATTATGGCTAAGATGAACGGCAAAGGACTTGCCGACATATTACAGCGTGATTTCCCATCCCTGAAAATCCTTTACATGTCAGGATATACAGCCAATGTTATTGCCCACCGCGGAATTTTGGACGAAGGGGTGATGTTTCTCCAAAAACCATTTTCTAAAGAAGCGCTTGCCCAAAAAATCAGGGACATCCTTTCCGTCTCCAATTGATACTTTTGTATCTTTTTTATGGGATATTACTTTATCTCAGAGAGGGTTTTTCTGAATGTTTCCAGGAGAGTAGGATAGGAAGACGCTTTTTATCAAGCAAAGTATGACGAACGTTTGACAAAGATGATTAAGCTTGAAATATGGCCTCAGCCGGGCACGGCTGAGGCTTCGTCGTCAGAAAGGCCGTTGAGATAAAAACAATCCCAGAGAGAGTACATTATAAAATCGGACCAAATTAATTCATACCCTGAAGGGCAAAAACTTAGAAAAGGGCTAAAATAGCTATAGGGTTATACAGGAGCACTCAGAAGTAGATCAGAAGATTCACGCAGGACAAAAACGATTGTTGAAAATATACAACATGCGTTAAAATAAATAAACAATCCGAATGCAAAACCGGAATATTCGCTAACAAAAACATGCTGACGGGCAAGCCACAGATGTTGGCGTTAAAGTGTTGACTTTGTCTATGGTTGTGACCAAAAGCCTATATTGAAAGGGGGATTGACTACTTCTGTTATTGATGATCGATTAGGTCGTCTATGCCAATTTACGTGGTGAAGAAAACGGCCTTGGATATACCGGTGTGAGTGCAATTATCGGTCCGGGCTAAGCCGAATCTCATGATTGCTCCTATCCGGGAAACTGAGTCCAAACCCGGACGGTTTTCTCATCCACGCCAACGGGTATGCCTTGGGCATTGGTGGCGCAATGCCGGGTATATCCCTTGCAGATAATCTGGTCATAGGTGTGGCTTGTGATCACGTAATCAAACTGAAGCTTAACCCGTTCTAACCCGGCAGGACGGGTATGAATCCACATCAGGTCGTCATAATACAGCGGGGCAAAATAGTTCAGCTTGGTCTCAATGATGGGATAGACAAACCCGCTCTCTTCGATTTCCCGGTAAGGGTAGGCGATGTCCCGCATCAAATCAGCCCTGCCCTGCTCGAAAAACCTCAAGTAATTGGCATGGTACACCACCTGGGAGCGATCCGTGTCTGCATAAAGGGTTCTATGGCTGGTTCGGTGCCAGGTCAGCCCTGTGGTCCGGTCCTTTACATAAGGGGTGTTTTCACCTGTGATCTCGGGTTTAAACGGTTTGGGTTTCATGGTCTTACATCCCTTTAAATACAATACAGCAATTGGTTCCGCCAAACCCGTAGGCATTGGACAATAAAAAATCGTGCGGATGGGCTCTGAAGGTATCGGGCACCACATCCAGGTCGTCAAATTCAGGGGCGGGCTTATGATTAATGGTGGGAAGCACCATACCCATCTGCATGGCCTCAATGCTCAATGCGGCCTCAATGGCGGCGGCTGCCCCTAATGTGTGGCCCAGCTGGGACTTATTAGAGGATACGGGGATCTGTCCCAAATGGTGTCCGAATACCTGCCTTAGGCAGTCGGCCTCTGACATGTCGCCCTTAAAGGTGGAGGTGCCGTGAGCATTAATGTACCGGATATCCCGGGGGGCAATCCGGGCATCGTCAATGGCCTGGTGCATGGCCCTTACTATGGTCTCAAGGTTGGGGCTGGTAAAATGAAAGGCATCCGAGGTCCAGCCGACCCCTGCCACTTCTGCCCGGGGTTTAAGTCCGTGGGCCTTTGCCACCTCTTCTGCGGCCAGCACCACCACGCCGCACCCTTCGGAGAGTACCATGCCCTTGCGGTCGCAGCTGAACGGACGGCTGGCCTGGCCCGGGTCTTCATAGGCCCGGTCCTCGGGATTGATTTTTATGGTAGCCCCCATGTTGGCAAATCCCTGGACGATCTCCGGCACCAGGGGCGTATCTACGCCGCCTGCCAGCACCACATCCACATCACCGTCCCGGATCATCCTGGCCCCCATGCCGATGGCGTGGTTGCCCGACGCGCACGCCCCCTGGGGTGAGAACAAAGGCCCTGTAAAGCCCAAGTCAATACCGGCCTTGCTTGCGGGCATGTTGCCGCACAGGTTGGGCAAAAGATAGGGGCTGACCCGCAAAGGCCCTGCATTGGCATATTTATCCGAGGCAATCTTGAAGGCATCCATGCCATTCAGGGCGGATCCGATCAAACAGGCAGTCCGCCGACCGATTTCAGGTTCCATAACAATACCGGCATGGGCCAGGGCCTCCCGGCACACAGCCACGGTCAACAGCACAAACGCCGCATTCCAGTTGTGGGCTTCTTTTTTTTCAAACATCCCGCTTGCCACAGGATCCCAGTCAGGTATTTCGCCCACCACATTGCTCAGTGATTTTACCTCACACCGGGTGATTTTTCTGAACCCTGATTTGCCGGCCACGGCATTTTCAAAGGTCAGGTCAAAGGTTGCCCCTAACGGAGTGGCCGCCCCGTATCCTAAAACAAAAACCCGCCTGTTTAATGGAGCTTTCATGGTCTTATCTATTTATATCTTTCTATTTTTTTTAAACTTTTTCCAGCACAATGCAGGCATTGCATCCGCCAAATCCAAATGCATTTTTCAACACATACGGCTGGTCCAGGCATCTTGCATTATCTGTAACGCAGTCAAACGCCATGCCAGGGTCCGGGTTATAGTTGATGGTGGGAGGGATCTTTCCGTCAATCATTCCCTGAACGGCAAAAATAGTCTCAATGGCGCTGGATGCCCCCATGGCGTGACCAATCATGGATTTGTTGGCTGTCACCGGCGGAATTTTTTTGCCAAAGACTGCCGACAGCGCATCATACTCCACCTTGTCCCCCACTGGAGTGGCGGTGGCATGGGCATTAACGCTGGAGACCGCTTGCGGGGAAATCCCAGCATGCTCAAGTGCTAATTCCATACACCGTGTTACCGTGGGCAAATGAGGCGCCACCACATGGTGGGCATCCGAAGTCATGCCCCATCCGGCAAGGGCCGCATGATATTTCAATCCCCAGGTCTGGGCGAACTCCCGGGCAGCCAGAATCACGGCACCGGCCCCTTCGGAGACCACGAACCCTCTTCGATTGTTAGAAAACGGACGGCTTGCCGCCCGGGCCGGGACATCCTCCCCGGGCTTTGGAAAAAAAATGCCGTTCATGGTGTAAAACCCGGCAATGATGGTCGGCACCAGGGCAAAATCCACGGCACCGCAGATGGCGACATCGCACAGCCCCTGTTCAATGAACATGGCACCGATGATCATTGAAGTGGACCCTGTGGCACAGGCTGAAATAGTAGCGGTAATGGGACCTGTGGCACCGGTGAGAATAGAGACCTTGCCCCCCACCATATTAATACAGGCATTGGGATTGGTAAAGGGTTTGGGCAGCCGTTTCTCCTTCACCAGCCTGCGGTCTGCCTCGAGCGCGGCATCCAACCCGCCCAGGGCTGAACTGTAGGTGATGGCAATTCTGGGGGCAATATCAGGGGTGATCTCAATCCCGCTTCTCTCAATGGCCCGGGATGTGGTCAGCATGGCATGTTTAAAAATGGGCGAAGTCCATTTTGCACGTTCCCTGGGTTTTA
This sequence comes from uncultured Desulfobacter sp., assembly GCF_963664415.1. Classification (NCBI taxonomy): domain Bacteria; kingdom Pseudomonadati; phylum Thermodesulfobacteriota; class Desulfobacteria; order Desulfobacterales; family Desulfobacteraceae; genus Desulfobacter; species uncultured Desulfobacter sp. Next base: position 2,183,220 of record NZ_OY761445.1, read on the forward strand.
AAAACGGATAATCCAGATCATCAATGCTGTCCACTTCGCCGGCAATACGCACCGGAAAATCGTCATCCACGGGAAACCGGGTCAACGCCCCGATACCGCTGTCTCCCTTCAGCGCCTTTTCCCAGGCATCAGGAAACCGGCTCCCCAAGGGGCAAACCGCGTCATACCCCAGAATTACCGCCTGTCTATTTGATGCTCTCAAGGAGATGTCCTTTGTTTTTCGGTTAAAATTGTTCCGGCTTGTTCCATCAGTCCTGCTGTAGATACGTTTTCTTTATCATAATCCGGTTGGATCGTACCGGCAAGTTCAACGCTGATAGCCCCGGAAAAATCGGTGTGAAATAAAAACCGCCCGGGGGTGAACAATTTGTCGGTGTTTCGGATCACCAATACATTTATGGGAGCCTTGCAAAGCCGTGCCATTTTAAACACACCACGATGAAATGCCAGAGTCCCCTTTCGGGCGTTGCGGTTCCGGGTGCCTTCGGGAAACACAAAAAGGATGCCGCCCTTTTCAAGAAAAAATGCAAGGGTCTTGGTCTGTTTTACCATCAAACCGGCCATCCGTCCCTTGGGCATGGATGGGATATAGCCTGCCGCTCTTAAAACCCAGCCAAAAACCGGCACCTTGAAAAAGGTGGCTTTAACAATGGTTTTATGACGCCGGAACAAACTGATCATCACCAAAGGATCCAAATAGGAAACATGATTGCAGACAATGATGCAGTTTTCAAGATTTTTAACTTTGGGATCGATGTGCATGCCAAGGCCCGGTATAAGCATGCGGACCAGAACAAAAAAGCCCCTGTAAAATAAACAATTAAGACGTTGAATGGCTGCTTCCCGTATGGGTGAACAAACAAAGGCAATCAGGTAAAACGGAGAAAAAAACAAAAGAAATCCAAAAATGAAATACACCCACAACAGCAAAGTAATGACCAAATCCCGCACAAATGACAAAATAGCCAGGCCTTTGGGTTTTGTTTCGTTCACTGCGTTTGGAGATTGGGATTCCATCAACTGAATTTCTTTAATACAAGGGCAGTATTCACCCCGCCAAAGGCAAAATTCTGCACAGATGCCGTGTTGATCTTCTCGTCGAGCAACTGCTGTGTATGGTTGATCATGGAACAGGATTCATCCACGGTGTCAAGATTAAGGGTGGGCGGAATAAACCCGTGCTTCATCATCATCAGGGTGATGATGGTTTCAATGGCCCCGCAGGCGGCAATGGTATGCCCCATGTAGCTTTTCAGGCCTGTCACCCGTGTTTTATCTCCATACACATCATGGATGGCCATGGCTTCAATGGTATCGCCCTGGCGTGTTGCTGTGGCATGGGCGCTGATGAAATCGACATCCTCACTTGCGATTTGCGCATCGGCCAGGGCCAGAGTCAACGTCTGGGTAATCCCCGCCAGGTTTGGCAAAATCATGTCCCCTCCGTTGTTGTTGGAGGCAAACCCCACAACCTCGCCCAGGATGGTTGCACCCCGCTGTTTCGCATGGTCCAGGGACTCCAGCACAAGGGCGCCTGCCCCTTCACCCACCACCAGGCCGTCCCGCCGGATGTCAAAGGGCCTCGGTGTAAGGTGGGGGGTGTCATTGAAGCGGGTGGAGCAGGCCCGAAGGTTGTCAAAGACAGCCACGGTTGAGGTGTCATATTCATCGGCACCGCCGCACACCATAGCCTCCTGCATGCCGAACCGGATGGCTTCGTACCCGAAACCAATGGATTGGCTGCTGGTGGTGCAGGCCGTACAGGGGCTAATGACCCGGCCGGATATCCCAAACATCTTTGTGATGTTCACGGCTGTGGTGTGGGCCATGGATTTTAGAAAATCAGCGGCATTAATCCCTGTATCACCCTCGTTTTTGTCCTTAAAATAGGTTTTCATAATCTGGCGCTGGACAAAGGGGCTGCCGTGGATGGAGCCAAAGGCTACACCAACCTGCCCCGAAGTTAAAAATTCCTTATCCAGGCCGGATTGTTCAATGGCCCGCCGGGCGGACTCACATGCAACAAATGCCACCGGCCCCATGGTTTTTCGATGGTTTCGTTCAAAGGAATATTCTTTGGGATAATCAATCCTGCCATACACACCGGACTGGATAAATCCGGACAGGAACCCGTCATCTTCAAGTTTTTTAACCCCGGAAATGCCCTGGGTCAGATGCCGGAGGATCTCATCCTCGCTCTCCCCGATGGGAGAAATGACGCCATACCCTGTTATAACGACTCTGCGGTCCATTTTTCTTTAGCCGACCTCCGTTTCAAACAAGGCGGCAACAGCAGCCCTGTCATACTTTCCGGAACGGGTCATGGGCATGTGGTCTACAACCTTAATCCTTCTAGGATGTGCTACGGCCTCAAGCCGCCCGGAAAAAAATTGCCGGATATCCGCATGGGTGCAGTCCCCTTCCACAAGGGCACAAATGTCAAAGGCTCTGCCCCGGGGAACAGGCTTTGTCAGGACCAAAGCATCTCTGACACCATCCATGTTTTTTAAAACCGCCCGAACCTGATCCAGGTCCACCCGAATGCCTGCAATTTTTACAACCGTATCCGATCTGCCAAGGATAGCAAATGTGTTGCCGGGATATGATTTTACCCTGTCCGGTACCAGGTAAAACCCCAAATCATCCCGAACAATTTCAGGAGAGACAAAAGGGGATCGAATTTTTAAAGTTTCTTGTGCAATCTGGGTTTCAATGACGCTGAAAGACGAAAAAAGAGTCTCATCGCGTCCCCGGCATCTAAAGGCAATGCCGCCGGTTTCTGTTGACCCGTAAACTTCCATTACAACAACATTATTTCTTTGGCGAAAATCCCTTTCATCCGTTTCGTCCAGGACGCCCGCCGAAGAGAATGCCAGGCGCAGACTATGATCCGGAAAATCATGGCCTTTCAAGGCTCTGAAATGGGCCGGGACACTGACCAGAATGGTTGCCGCCGTATCCGTGACCAGATTGATAATTTCATGGGGAAAGCCGCAGGTTTGATCCTCCACCCTTGCGCCTGCAAGCATTGGGGCAGCCACGGAAAACAGCAGACCGTAAATATGATAGGGCGGTACCGTGGCAACCACCACGTCATCTTGACAGATGTCATGGGTTTTCACTTGGAACAGGGCTTCGCCCATGATATTGGCCACGGTCTTTGTCCATATGGCCGGTTTTCCGGTTGAGCCGCCGGTATACAGTTTAAGCAAAGGGGCATCCGGATCAATGGTGACGTTTAAGGGGACGGTGTTGCAGTGGTGGTCATCCGGTGTAACGACAAGTGCTTTGACGCGCTTGGGCAAAGTCCGGCCCGGATCCGTCACCACCCATGTATGTTCCGGGTCACCTGCCAGATCCATAAGCGCCTCGTCTGAAATGTCATGGGGCAAAACCAGTATAGGCCCGCCAGCCAGCCGAGCAATAATGGCGGCGGCGGTAACAGCCCTGTCCGTGGAAAATACGGCAAGATATCTTTTTTGATCACCTGTTGCAGGGCACTGATCAAGAATGGCATGGGCCATGGCACGGATGTCAGCATAAGAGCTTTGCCCGCAAAAAGGTCTCTCAGGCGCACCGTTGCCCTCTAAAAGATCGGCCACAGCCTGTTCTGTCAAATGCTGCACGCTATTTGGTTTCATGAATCACTGACCCGGACAAAAACATTCAAATGCCGTCAGGAAATATTTCAAAATATATACACCTGTAAATTATCATTTTTACACGCAAGACCACAATGGAAGGTCATGGTAGATAAGAGGCTGTGAACTGTCAAGGAGAAATCAGGGCGCCTTTGGCATGGTTTGCGCCTGCTATGAGTCCTAATTCGTGATGGGACAAAAATGCACCCCTGTCACCCGGAATGCCGGGTGACAGGGGGGGGGATGGAAGAACATAATGTACTGCCGCCCCATGCCGGAACAATATAATCTTTGAATATATCCGCTATTCTTCGTATTTGATCTTCACTTTCAAATTTTTCAAATCTTCCGGGGTGAAAGGTTCGGCATAAAGTGCCATCTGAACAAGGGGGGGGGTCTTGGGTTCGAACGTTACCCACTTCTCCCCTTTCTTTTCCAAAAAGGGCCAATTCAACAGCTCTGGAACCACAGGAATGATCCCTTTATAAAATTCAAGTTTGCCGTCCTTAAATACGGCCGGGGTAAATTCTTTGGATGCGGCAAGGGTTTTGACCGCTTCGGTGGCGTGGCATTGCTCGCATTTTCTGCCTTCACACATAATCGAATGGGTAAAATACGGCACGTAGGAGATAAACGGTTCATTGTTTTTCCCAACTAAACTCTGCATGGTGCCGCTTGTCACTTTTCCTTTGTATTTGACTAAAAGCAAAAAGTCTTTGGCTTTGGCTGCAAAGCTTTTGGGCTTGCATTTTGTCTTGGCAAGCACACCGAAATGGCAATTGTAACATGTCATGGAATTTTGCACATGACACGCGTTGCATGCCAACTTGCCCTTATGCACGGTATGGGACTTGGTGTCAGGCAGCGCGGGATATTCTGTCGTGTCTTTTGTGTGACAATCGGTGCAGGCCGTATCCATTGCGCCGTCCTGCCTCATGCTGGTGTAAGCTTTTCCATCTCCGTGAACCTCTTTTTTGCTGTGACAATCCATGCACACCATGTTGCTTTTTGCATGGACGCCCATACATGCATTCATCTCATCGTACTTGGCGGTGGCTTTTTCACGTGCATGGCACTTAAGACAGGTGTCACTTGACCGGGCTGTTTCAGTTGAGTAAGCACACCCCGCGTCTGTTTTTTGAAGGTGGCAATCATCACAACTTTGCACATGACAATTTTTACACCCAAGTGCGTCGTACGGCACCCCGCTTATCGCCATGAAACCATCCTTGGCCTCATACCAAGACCGCATGCCTTCACCGGTGTGGTGCAAACCCGATAAAAAACATCCCTGTTGCTCTTCGGCGTCAGCAGGCAGACCGGACAAGATCAACACTGACACAAAAAATAAAGTAAAACAAATTCTGAACTTCATCTTTCTTTCTCTCCTCTCTTTTTGTTGATAACGACCCATAGCAAACGGCGCTGTCGCAACAAATCATAAACGCGTCCAGACCATTTACTACCAAATCGTTCAAATAAACGCGCATGACGAACCCCTCTAATCTCAACATATTGCGTCGAATTTAATTAGGCGGCACAAAACATTGAAAAACCACCTAACCATAAACTCCGACCCATATCTTTCAAAATTAATATAAAAAGTCAATCACGAATCACGACGATTCCCTCATAAAACTGCTTCACTATTATGCTCTAAAATTAGTCGAAAATTATGTCGTCATGGAAACAAGCAAAAGACTGAGCAATCTAATGGTCATAATTTTGTAGGACAAACACTGACATCAAAAAGGGGGTTGCGCTGATTTACGGTAGGACCTTGAAAGTCTATGATTTATTCAGTTCTGCCATGAATAGGCTATACGGCAGAAAGGGAACATCAACTTTACTTACTTTTAAGGAGAAGAACAAATGAAAAAGATCTTTAAAAAAACCACTATCGCTCTTATGGTTGTATTGTTTAGCGCTACCCTGGCCATGGCCGCAGATCAGCAGCGGGATCGGAAGAAAGATGGGTCCTGCGATAATGACTGCCCCTACTACCAGTACTACTGCCAATAAAATATCATATTTAGGCAACGGTTAGTAAGCTGACATTCAACAGCCGATTTTCAAAAAATCGGCTGTTGTTATTTGTTACGAGACAAGGCCTTTTTTCACCGCATAATGAGTAAACTGAGCGTTATTCTCCATACCCATCTTGGCCAACGCCCGGGAGCGATTGGTACTGATGGTTTTCACACTCAAACACATCTCCTCGGCAACCTGGGATACGGTTTTTCCTGCAGCAATCATGACCATAACCTGGTATTCCCGGTCTGATAAATTTTCATGAAGCGCACGTTCCGATTTTTTCTCCAGATATTCGGCCAGTTTTTCCGATAACGTGGCACTGATGTATTTACCGCCACCGGCCACTTTCCGAATCGCCTCAACCAGTTCTTCGGGGGCGCTGTCTTTGGTCAGGTAGCCGGATACACCGGCTTTGATGGTTCGGATGGCATACTGATCTTCCGGATAAATGCTGAGCATTAGAATCGGCAGGTCCGGCTTTTCCTTCTTCACCTGCTTCAGCGTATCCAGCCCATTGCCGTCAGGCATACTGATATCCAGCAGGACCACATCCCAATCCTCTTTGCGGATCATCTCCAGCGCCTGCGCCCCGCTATCCGCCTCGCCGGCCACGGTCATATCCGGATTATTGGACAGAATCTGCTTAAGTCCTTTGCGCACAATGGCATGATCATCTGCAATAAGAATTTTCAGCATTTACGTATCTCCCTTTGGAATCCAGGCCCTGAGGGTTGTGCCCTGCCCGCTTTGGCCATGAATTTCAAGTTCACCCCCCAAACGCTTCACCCGCTCATGCATACCAATAACACCAAAAGACCGGGTATCCAACATCTGAGAGTTTTTAATACCGACTCCGTTGTCACACACTTCCATTACAAGGGTATTTGATGTCTCCCACAGACCGGCCTTAACCCGTGTCGCACCGGCATGTCGGGCGACATTTGTCAAGGCTTCCTGAAAAACACGGAAAAGGGCAACGGCATGATCCTGTCGGGGAACAATATTTTCCGGGCGTGAAAAAAAATAGGAAGAAATTCCTGTTCGGTCCGAGAACTCTTTGGCCTGCCACTCCATGGCTGCGGACAGACCAAAATCATCCAGAAGGACAGGACGCAACTGTGATGAAATTTTACGGACAGAATTAATTGTCTCACCGATCAACCTGAGCATAATGCAAATTTTATCCTGAACCCCGGGTACATTTTCAGGCAACTGTCCCTTAAGCCAGTGAAGGTCAATCTTCAAAGCGGTCAGGCTTTGTCCCAGTTCATCATGAATTTCTCCGGCAATTCGCTTGGCCTCTTCTTCTTTGGCCAATTGAATATGCAGCGCCAGCTCTCTTAGGGCCTTGGTCCTTTCATCCACCAGATTCTGGAGATGGGTGCGATGCCGGGTCAATTCCGTGGCCATATCATTGAAGGATTGAGCCAGTGCACCGATCTCATCGGCACTTTTGATTTCTATAAACGCCGGCTGATTACCTGCCGCAAGCTGCTTTGTGGCGTCTCTAATTCTTTTGATGGGGGCGGCGATAAACCAGGCCAGTACATACGCCATGATACCTCCCAGGGTAATGGCAACTGCGCCCAACATTAAAATTTGCTTAACGGCGGTGTTGATTTCTTTTTCAACCGCCATGTATGAGTATCCCAGAACAACATTTCCCAGCAAGGCGTCTGCAATCCGGATCGGGGCTAAAAGATCAAGATGGCGCGCCAGGGGTTCAAGCCGATACTGGGAAATGTCCTTACCCACATACCTAAGGTCACTGTGCATCACAATCTGTTTCTTATTGTCCACAATCATGACATACAGCACGTACTCCTGGGCCATGGAATGATTGACAAACCGTCTTAAAGTCGGCAGGTCCCGGCTGAGAACCGGCCCGGCAGTAAATCTGGCCAGATCAGCCGCCAGGGCATACCCGCGCTTGTGCAGCTCATTTTCAAGGGTCTTTTTTTCACGAAACGTCGACACAACACCGATGCCAAGAACAAGTGCCACAACCAGACATTCGATCAATGCAGTCAGTTTCAGCCGCAGGCCGGGTTTGCTTATGCCGGAAAATACCATCGTCGCAACGCCTGCTTCAATCGACCTGCATTCGGGCCGACCATTCCATGATTTGACGTAAATTTTGAGAAGATGCCTTACGAAACCCAGCAAGATCTGCACTTTCCAGAATACGACGATGTTCTGAATCCTGGGAGTCAAGATGCATTAAGGCACGGACCATCTTTACCGTGTCATCATCCCTGACAGCTTTAACGGCGCTGAAAATTTTTGTGGGGACTCGGTCGGTCGCGGCAATCACGGCAAGCTGTGCGGCGTCCAAACCAAGTTCCTGTTGCCGCCTCTCATGTTCCTGAAGGAAATGATCGCAGACCACGCCGGCATCAACAACATTTAAAAACACATTAAATGCCACGTCCTCACAGCATCCTTTATTGAAATAATCCCGCAGATCCCGGTCGATCTCAATCCCGTTCTTTTCAAATAGATGCCTGGCTGCAATCCATCGCGGTGAGGACAGTTTTGAACCGAACATGACCGTTTTGCCTTTCAGGTCCTTGATGCCTTTCAGGCCGCTGTCCTTTCGAACAACAACGACGCCACATTGGGTGGTCTCTTTACCGGATGTCAACGCCTGCAGGATATATGCGTTGTTATATTTATCCGACAGTTTGACATAAACATGGGGGTCCTGGATCACGAAATCAAGGCTGCCGTTTTTCAATGCCCGTTCAAAACCAGCCAAATCATCATGAAACACCAAAGAAATATTCAGTCCGGCGGTCTGTTTGATGTAGGTCACCAGCGGATGAAATTTTCTAAAACTGTTGGTTTCATCCGTGCAAGGGAATATACACAGGTTAAACGTCTTGGACAAAGGCTGGGTATAACCGGGGAGCCACACCAGCAAAACAAACGAGGCAATGGCCAGGAGCAGACTTCCTGCCCTTTTATAATTATGTTCCAAGGCACTAAACAATATTTTTTGAAAAATAGTCAATTGCATTTTGAATCTCATCTTTTTTAAATTTAACCGCCAGTATGGAAAGAACTGTAGACACAGGGGCGATAACGGCGATGGCGGCAAAAAGATACCCCAGAAAAAGCCTGACCCGAAATTTTCGAGCAGGATTACCTCTTTCTCCTTTCCTTAGAATAAATTTTGACCAAATTTTAAAAATTCGCTGGATGCGTTTTTCAAAAAGTATGTATTGCGGCACCACGGTGACGGCACCATGCATGTTAAGCGTTTCCTGAATCGACTCGGGATCATTGTTCTTTAAAGATTTCATCAAAATTGTTCCAAACTTTGAAGCGTCATGAATATCCTTATCTGATATGCCGGCATCCGGCAAAAGCCCGAAAAACATCTTTTTCTTACCGGACAACATCCAAATGGCAATGGTGAGCACCCCGAGCAGATTATTGGTTCTGTCTCCAAGAACGATATTGCCGAACAGGCGACCGCCGGATTTAATAATTTGTTGTTTCACTGTCTCATGGGCCAACAGCCACATATTTCTGCATCCGATGATGGTCAAAACGGGCCGCCCGTTCATAACTTTTGCTTCAGGGGAATTAAGAAAAGCTGTGATGGGCAGCGACGGGGCAAGAAACCAGACCTGGTATGCAAGAATAACCAAATCATAGGATTCATTTGGATCAAATTGAACAGGCTCTATTTCACAGGGTATGCCCTCAACAGATTCAGGAAAGACATCGCAAAACTGGGTCGCCGACCATGGAAAAGGAAAAGCCGGTTTTGGTTTGATGTTTTCATAAACGATAGAAACGGTTTCATTATTTTTGAAGGGTGCTGTTACGGATTGAACAATATCGGTCAATTGACCGGTTTGTGAATAGTGTATGATAAGTATTTTTTTCATCTTGATCCAATCTGCCTGATCACTTTTAAATATGGGATATTATAAGGACGGGAGCAATTGTAAAATTATTTATCATTGGCCCGGCACCGTATAAGGGTGTGGCCAATGCCAAGTCCGTCATCAACTGATTCGATGTACAGGCCGGCCCTTAAAATGAGCTCTTCTATCTTGGAAAACCGGTACATACGACTGTTACCATTTGCCATGGCCGTAAAATAAGGCGAAGAATTAATTAAACAATATGCTGCAATTTCAAATTGTTGACGATCCCAGTATGTATCCAGAATAAACAAACTGCCTTGGGGAGCCAATGCATCTTTTCCCCGTTCAAGCAGGCTTAAAATTTGATCTTCGGAAAAACAGACCAAAAATTGACTCATCCACACGGCATCAAACCCGCCGGGAAACGCGAATTTCGGATCCAGCAGATCACAAACAGGGTATGGGGAGATTCTGTCGGCCACCCCTTGTGCAGCAATATTCTCTTTTGCCTTGGCAAGCTGCCCAGGCAAATCCATCATTGTGACATGGACATCCGGATCATAGAGGACGGATTGAATGGCAAATTTGCCGGTATTTGCGCCAATATCTAAAATAGACTTCGGTTTAAGGTCGAACACATGGGGCAATGCGTTCGGAAAGGCTGTGTCACTATAGAAGTGATCAAAGGCAAACCAGCTCTGCTTGGCTTTAGCAGGTAGATGCCTTAATGCTTCGTAAATTGTGGGCCACTGGCCAAACACTTCCAACCCAGAAGGTTTGCCTGTTTCAATGGCCTGATCCAATCGGAAAAGGCCCTCGTAACAAACGTCGTGGACAAAATCCATGTTCACTTTTGTCAATTCGTCATTGAGCAAAAAATGTCCCACACGGGTTATTATATAACAATCGTCTTTCATCTCCAGAACGTCCTGGCTAAGTCCTGTTTCGCACAGAACGGTTACCCCGTAAGAGGAGACCCCTGTCTGTTCCGCAATATCTTCGACTTTAAGTCCGGTCTTTCCAGCCGCCTCAATAACTTTGAGAATGTTCAGATCCCTCAGCAGCCGCACGGCCTGAAACACCACAGGCGCAAAGGCAATTTTCTGAGCCTCATAACGCGCCTTTAACGACCTTTTTTTGCCGGAATCAAATTTCTTATCCACTATTCACCTCATAAAAAGCTAAGTGTTTGAACGCAAAGCCCCACCCCAGCTGCAGGGTCACATCTGGGGACTTTATGTCCAAACGCGGGTTTGCGATCGGCACTAAATGAAAAGAAGTATCACAAATGTGCTTTCATATCCAACAAGATCTTTTCCTTTTTCCCTTGCCTTTTATGATTTGATTGGGATATTTTTATTAGTTTGAAATTTTTAATGTACAAGGGTGAAACCCAACCCGATGAAACAGGAACAAAGAGATGACCCAACCGGTTTATATTAATGACTTGTCCGTTTTTCTACCCAATCAGCCTGTATTAAACAATGAAATCGAAGATGTCTTGGGCCGGATCAACGAAATCCCCTCACTGACCAAAAAAACAATGCTGGCCAACAATAAAATTGAGAAACGGTATTATGCCATTGACCCATCTACCGGGAAATTCACCCACAATAACGCCCAGCTCACAGCCCAGGCCGTACAAAAGCTTTGCCCCTACCCCGGATTCACCCCTGACGATATCCAGGTTTTAAGCTGCGGCACCACAAGCCCGGACGTCATCCTTCCCGGACATGGCATGATGGTGGCAGGCGAACTTGGGGTGCCCCCCTGCGAGGTTGTCTCCACATCCGGTATCTGTCTGAGCGGGATGACCGCGTTAAAATATACCCAACTGTCCATTGCAAGCGGTACCTCAACAAATGGCGTCTGCACAGGATCTGAGTTGTCATCGTCTTTCATGCGGGCCAATTTTTTCAACCTGGGCGTGGACCCGGATGCTGATATTGCCGAAGCGCCCATACTTGCATTTAATGCCGACTTTCTTCGCTGGATGCTCTCCGACGGCGCCGGGGCGGCTTTTCTTGCCAATAAGCCGAATCCCCAAGGAATTTCATTAAGAATTGAATGGATCGATATGCTCTCATATGCCGGAGAACTTGCCACTTGCATGTATGCCGGGGGCAATCAGAATAAAGACGGCTCCATTTCCGGGTGGCGGGAGGCAGATTCCACTAAAGATGTAATGACCGGCAACCTGCTTGCCGTTAAACAGGATACCCAGCTTTTAGGCCGCCACATTGTCAAAACCATGGGCCAAGCCCTGGGGCGTATTGCCGAAAAACGGCAGCTGACGCCTGAAGATGTGGACTGGTACCTGCCCCATTACTCATCACACTATTTCAGGGACAAATTTTATCAGGTCATGAAAAAGACCGGATTTGAAGTTCCCTTTGATAAGTGGTTTACCAACTTGCCCTATACAGGAAACGTCGGCTCAGCATCTATTTACATCATCATGGAAGAGTTGTTTAAATCAGGCAAACTGAAAAAAGGAGAAAAACTGCTCTGCTTTATTCCGGAAAGCGGGCGATTTTCCCATTGTTTTATGCTGCTGACTGTGGTTTAGTTAAGCGTATCATGTCCCGCGATGAACAACAGAACTTGATACCACAACAACCGACCCAGGCGAAACAACAGACGGCCACGACGTTTGACCTGAAATCGTCAGAATGGTTCCTGAACAGGGAGTTGACCTGGCTGGAATTCAACCGTCGGGTCCTCCATGAAGGGCAGGATTCTCGTAATCCCCTCCTGGAACGGGTCTTTTTTCTCTCAGTGGTTGGTTCAAATCTTGATGAATTTTTCATGAAACGTATTGGTGGGCTCAAACAACTGGTCGGCGCCGGGGTCAAAAAACTGAGTGTCGACGGACGGACCCCCCAGGAGCAAATTGACGAGTGCCATATTGTTGTCCAGGACATCTTAAAACAGAATCAAATATTGGAAATGGAGTTAAAGAAACTGCTGGCCCAAGCGGGTATTATCCTTATCGGCTACGCCCAATTGACAAAAACGCAGAAAACGTTTGCCAACAATTATTTTTCCGATAATGTATATCCTCTTTTAACACCCCAGGGAACAGATCCGGCACATCCGTTTCCTTTTATCTCCAACCTCTCTTTGAACCTTCTGGTCAAGGTAAGCTATCCCAATACGGATCATGCATATCTCAACAGAATCAAAGTTCCGGTCGATTCCGCTCAGCGATTTATTAAAATTGGCGAAGAGGATTTATATGTCCCTTTAGAGGATGTTATCGCCAATAACCTTGACTTGCTTTTTCCGGGCATGGTTATTGAGTCGTGCGATTTTTTTCGGGTGACCAGAAATGCCATTACCGAACGAGACCAGGAGCAGGCGAACGATCTTTTATCCATGATCGAATCCGCCCTTAGGGACAGAAAATTTGCTGAAATTGTCCGGCTTGAGGTGAACCCGAACATGAGTGCCCCTTTGCGAGGCATGCTGGCTGCAGAACTTAACATTGATGAAGACAAGGACGTTTTTGAAGTTGAGGGAATCATGGCCAAGCGGCATCTGATACAAATTGCCCAACTTGACCGGCAGGATTTGCACTTTTTGCTTCATCAACCTGTTGATCATCCGGAACTACTGGGAGAGGATCCGAACATCTTCCATATTATAAGGGAAAAAGGTTCCATTCTCCTGCAGCATCCATACGAATCATTTGATACCTCGGTGGAACGGTTTATAAAGGAGGCCAGTCAGGATCCAAAAGTCCTGGCCGTTAAGATGACGCTTTACCGGACGGCTGAGCAATCCAGAGTCATACAGTTCCTTATTGATGCTGCCCAGAACGGAAAGCAGGTTGCCGTGGTGGTGGAACTCAAGGCGCGTTTTGATGAGTCGGCCAACATCCGCTGGGCCAGATTTCTGGAAGAGGTGGGCATTCATGTGACATACGGGGTTGTGGGTCTAAAGACGCACTCAAAAGTGATCTTTGTGGTGCGCAAGGATTTTGACGGCCTGCATCGCTATGCCCATATAGGAACGGGTAATTATCATGCCGGTACGGCCCGGGGTTACAGCGACTTAGGTCTGTTCACCTGTGACGCCGTCATCGGTTCCGACCTCACAGAGCTGTTTAATTATCTGACAACCGGATATACGGTCGCCCGTAAGTACAAAAAGCTGTTGCCCTGCCCCACCATTTTGAAAAAAAAGCTGATGGAAAAAATATGCCGGGAAGCCAAGTTGCAGGCTGAAGGAGAGGAAGGACTCATCCAATTAAAAACCAACGCCCTTGAAGATAAGGATATCACAAGGGCATTGTACAAAGCCTCCCAGGCTGGTGTTCACATTGACCTCATCATTCGCGATTCTTGCCGGCTTCGGCCGGGCATTTCCGGACTTTCTGAGAATGTCCGCGTTATTTCCATCGTCGGCCGGTTTCTTGAACATTCAAGGATTTTTTACTTTCGCAATGGCGGCAACGAAGAATACTTCATATCTTCGGCCGACCTGATGAAACGCAACCTTGAAAGCCGTGTTGAAGTCTGCACACCGGTGGAATCGCCCCGCCTGCAGGCCTTATTACGGGAGATGCTCGATATCCAGTTAAACGACAGGCACAGTTGCTGGCAGATGCAAAGCGACGGCAGTTATATCCAACTGCAGGCGAAAGAGGGCGAAGATGCGCGTAGTTCTTTTGAACACTTGATTATAAATGCGGAAAAAAGGCTGAAAACGACGCCCCAAATGGTAATGAAGAAAGGGAAGGCGAAATTTAAAAAAAAATAACGGCAGTATAACCGGCCTTCACAGGTCCTTCTCTACCCGATCTCTTTTAGACAATATCGTATCAGGATCAATTTCACCTACATTATTATAAATATAATCCGGCTGATAAGGAAAACGGACCATATTCTTTCGTGAGGTCACGCCTGTTAGAACCAGACAGGTCGTCATTCCCGATTCCAGCCCCCCAATAATATCAGTATCCATTCTATCCCCGATCATAAAGCAATTGGCTGAATGGACACCCATTTTTTTCCGGGCCCAGTACATCATTGTGGGATTGGGTTTCCCAAGAAAATAAGGCGCGATGCCGGTCACTTTTTCGATTGGAGCAACCAAGGCCCCGCAGGCAGGCACCGGCCCCCGAAGCGTAGGCCCGGTCAAATCCGGATTCGTTGCAATAAATTTCGCCCCTTCCCGGATCAGATGTGTGGCTTCAATAATTTTTTTGTAATCATACTCCTCGGTTTCGGCAAGCACCACATAATCGGGATTTTCAGATGTAACCGCAATGTTGTGTTTTTCAAATTCTTCAAGAACCCCCTGTCCACCGATAACATAAGCGGAACAATCCACTGGTTTTTGAGTTGATAAAAAACTTGCTGTGGCCATGGCCGAAGTATAAAAGCAATCCTTGGTTACATTAATTCCCATTTTAGACAATCGGCCTTTGAGCTGCGTGGGGGTATGATAAGAATTATTGGTCAAAAACAGAAATTTAAAATTGCTCTGCTTGAGACGGCGCACAAAATTCGCAGCACCAGGAATCAATTTTGACCCTGTGTAGATGACACCATCCATGTCAAGGATAAACGATTTTTGATATGTTCTTTTATCTGATTGCATCCTAAGGCGCTATTATATAAACGGTCACGGACCGTCCTTGGTCTTTGACCGTGGTTCGGCCCACAACGAACATTGAAACATCTCTATGGCTTACAGAGAGTTTTTTATAAAATCAAAAAAGCAGCACCCTGAAATCAGAGTGCTGCGGAAAAGGTACAACCGTTGGTTTTAGCCGATTTTCCGTCTAAACCCGACAAGCCCTATAAGTCCAGAGCCGAGGAGAAGGAATGCGGTCGGTACAGGCACGGGCTCAAGTCGGAACTGCCCATTTGAAGACAAATAAAATACAATATCATAGCTGTCTGCCTGATCTTGGGTGACTCCCTGCTTTTCTAAAAGGGCAGTTTTTAAAGTCTCATTAGTAATCCGGTTAGCATTTGTGGTTGTGTACGCAATGGCGTTTGTCATGGCAGTCCCGTCTTCCCAGAAAAGGTAGTTCTCTGCTAACACTTCAAGGCTATAAGAAATGGTGATATCCCCGTTAGAGACTGCTTCTGAATCAATTGAACCTGAACCTGATATCACAGTAAGTGTTGCTACATCTACAGAACCTACAGTTAAGGTGAGTGTTCCCCCTGGGTCAAATGCAATTGAACCCTCTTGCGTATCACCCGTTCCGGTAAATGAATAGTAAGCGCCTAGTTGCCAAATCTTGAACAATTCATCAATCTCCGTAGTAGAATTATCTACCTTTACTGCGCTGACTGTGCCACTATTGTTAAACGAAAAAGATCCTGCTACTGCAGGATCCGCATTGCCAAGAACCAAATTAGTTGAAGTAATATCAATCCACTCAATTATAGCTAACGCATCGGATTGATCGCCATCAGCAGTTGTATCAAAAATCCAACTTGCTGCATATCCGGATTGCGTTAACCCAGCAATTAAAAAAAGCCCGATTATAAACCCTGAAACTCTCTTTTTCATTTTCCCTTTGCTCCTAAATATAAATTCTGAATTAAAGCAACTACAACCGGCAGATTACACCTCAATCATTTATTTTCCTATTGCATCACCTCCTTGACAATTAATATTCTAATATATCGATCCTTGGTTAGGTTAGACCATAGACTATTCAAGATGAATGGTAGCCTAACATATATACACTGATCATGCCAAGAGTATTGATGACCCCGTGAAAAAAATAAACCCCATAAGACGTTATTCTATAACTCAAAAATTAGCAAACAATTTTCATTGTATTATTTTTTAATATCTAACTGATAAGTACCGGATCTAAAAAGATTATAGGGATTCAATGCATCCGGCGTACTGGGTGAACCAGGTTATTTTATAATACTGATAATCTTTTTAAATTGATCTCCTTGCGCCTCTTTAAGCAGCTCAAACAGTGCAGTTTCAACACTCGTCAAACTGACACCGGAATCTTTCATTCGTTGCAAACCGATCTCTTTATTTTCCAAACACCTCGAAGATACGGCATCAGCCACAGCCTGGACCTCATACCCCATATCCACGAGTTCTGCGGCTGTCTGATAGACGCAGATATGTGCCTCAATACCTGAAATCAAAATTTGTTTACGATTCAGAGCGCTCAGTGCCTGCATAAAGCGGTCATTTCGGCAACTGCTAAAGCTCATTTTACTTATGGGTTGAATATCAGACAACAGGGCGGCAATCTCGGGAATTGTCGGCCCTATCCCCTTGGGATTTTGCTCTACCCAGAGAATGGGAATGTCTAAAATTTGAATCCCTTTGATAAGCATTTGCACGTTCTTGAACAAAAGCGCTTTTCTATCCACCAAGTGAGCTAATTTTCCTTGAATATCAACTATTAACAACACAACATTTTCAATTTCAAGCATGTTGCGACCTCCCCATTATTTTTGGCATTTAATATGAGACTTTGTTTCCTGGATTATTTTCAAGCATCCGGAT
Organism: uncultured Desulfobacter sp.; assembly: GCF_963664415.1. Lineage (NCBI taxonomy): Bacteria > Pseudomonadati > Thermodesulfobacteriota > Desulfobacteria > Desulfobacterales > Desulfobacteraceae > Desulfobacter > uncultured Desulfobacter sp. Next base: position 2,200,282 of record NZ_OY761445.1, read on the forward strand.
TGTTCAATTTTCTGAATCGTCGTCGTTCGTGGCTGATGCCCGTCTTCAATAATTATAACGCCCTCTTTTTTAACCAATCGGCTCAATTCGTTCAGAAAATCTTCCGGTTTCTCCACCATATGAAACATGTCCAGCGCGTAAACGACATCAGCGGTTTCAGAGTTGAGGGGTGTTGTATAATTTTCTGCGAAAACGGCTTCGACGTTTGTCAGCGAAAGTTTCTCAATTTTTTCTTTTACTTTGGCAATGGCAAGAGGATGTATGTCCACTGCAAAAACCTTACCCTTTTCTCCCACGGCATTGGATGCAAATCCAATGTATCTGGCCGGACCACAGCCATAATCAATAACTGTCTGACCGGCTTTTAAACCCAGCGATTGAAAGTTTTTTCGCGAATGCCCGCCCACTATATCCATCAGCTTCATGAACAGTGTCATGGCATTGAAGCCGAGATTTGACATTGATTCTCTATCTTTTCCTGAAAAACGATCGCTTAACTTTTTAGTTTCCATTGAACCTCTCATAGTTTCAAAGATAATGAATATTAAATGCTTTGGAAGAAATACCTTTTTTTGCCGAACACATCAATCAGGAAATAAAGAATTTGTTTGCCTGTCCAAATAAATAGTCCTGGAGCACACTCGGGAAATGCAGTCCCGGTCATGGGAAATAAAAAGAAGCGCCATATTGGATTTCTCCTGAACGGATGTCAGATGTGCCATAATATCAACCTGCAAAGGTAAATCCAAACCGCACAGCGCTTCATCGCAGATCAAAAGTTCCGGTGATACTGCCAGGGCCCTGGCAATGGCAGCCCGCTGGCACTGCCCACCGGAGAGCATTCCCGGCCGATACCGTCCAAGGTTCGGGTCAAGGCCCATGGTTTGCATCAATGAATCAGCCCGTTCCCGGCGTTCCCGCTTCGAGCCTATGCCAAAAGCGGCCATGGGTTCAACGATTGAAGAACGAACGGACAAAAAAGGATTCAGATATATAAAGGGATCCTGCCATACCATCTGGACCTTGCGAAAAAACTCGCGGTCCGGTTGCGTCGTTGCATCGCATACAATCTGATCCCGCCAGAAAACATGTCCGGCATCCGGTACTTCAATCCCCATGATAATTCGTGCCACCGTACTTTTCCCGAAACCGCTGGGCCCAGAAAGCCCCACCGCTTCGCCGGCCCGGATACCAAGATAAAAATCGGACAGCACAGAAACGCTCTCCCTGCCCCGGCCGGTATATGCCTTACAGATGCCGGTCATATGAAGCAGGTTTTCATGCATATCTATGCACCTTCTAAAAATTTCATGGCATAAACCAGATCCCGGGTATGGACATGGCAGGGATTGTCAATCATATCCCGGACAGGACCCGCCTCTATCTGACTTCCGTTGAAAATAACAATCAGTTCAGAAGCAAGTTTTTGAAGCCCCCTTAAATCATGGGAAATAACAATCACCGCCGTACCCGCATTTCTTGTCAAATTCAGGATGCAGCGCTCCACAAGCGCCCTGTTATCATCATCTTGACCTGTGGCAGGCTCGTCAGCAATGAGAATACGGGGCCTGACGGCCATAGCCAAAGCCATTAGACACCGCCGACACTGCCCCCCACTGAGCTCAAAGGGATAACGGTCAAGCGTCCAGGCACCTAATCCTACCGTTTCCAGGGCATAAATTGCCGTGTTTTCCGGATTTTTTTCCCGGATTCTCGAGCCTTTTTTTATGGCTGCCTTTACGGCGTCAATCAAATGAATGCCGATTTTCACCCAGGGATCAAGGGCCCGGGCCGGACTTTGGGACAGCATCAAAACATCCCGGCCCGGGACCAGGTTTTTTTGTGCCCCCTTTTCCGGCAAAATCGGTTTTCCCATGAACCGGACATGGCCACCAAGCACGGCCAAAGACCGGGGTAAAATTCCGGCCAGTGCCATGGCAGTCAAGGTTTTGCCGGACCCGCTCTGTCCGGTAATGCCTAAGACTTCTCCGGGATTCAAGCTGAAACTGACATTGTCGACCAGGCATGTATTGAATTGTTCGCCGGGAATACCGATACAAAGATCCTTTACATATAAAAGGTCGCGATCAGACACCACCCACCTCTTTTTGAAAAAGTTTACCGACCATATTCAGGACCGTAACCACCAGGGTAATGGCAACGCCCGGAACAAATACCAACCACGGGGCCCGATCCATGTAGATACCCGCCTCTTGAAGCATTCGGCCAAGTTCCGGTGCAGGCGGGGGCGGGCCGAGTCCCAGGTAACTCAACCCGGCAAAGGCCAAAATCATCCGCCCTGTTTTTAAGGATGCCCCGGCCAGAATGGGATTTTTAAACTGGGGCAGAATATAGGCAAAAACGAGTCGTAAGGGCTTTAGGCCTGCGGCCCTGCCCGCCAGGACAAACTCCTTGTGTGCCGCGGACAATGCAAGCCCCCGGATCAGCCTGGCCCACCAGGGCCAGTTGGCAGCAGCAAGCCCCATAATCAATCCCTGCATGGAGCCCCCGGCAAGCCCGGCAAATACAATGGCCAACACCAATCCGGGCATAGCCAAGCCCATATCGATAACGCCCCGGAACAATATTTGGGTCCAGCCCTTGGCCAGGGCCGCCCCAACACCGATTGCGGCCCCGATGGCCACAGCCAGACCGGAGGCAACCAAGGCCCCGCCAAGTGACAAGCGCAATCCCCAGATCATACGGGACAAAACACATCGACCAAGCTGATCGGTTCCCAGGGGGTATGCCGGGCACGGCGCTTTCAGCCGGCAAACCAGATCGCCTGCCAGGGGATCCCGGGGGGCAAGATATGGAGCCCCAATTGCCGTAATCCCGAAAAAGAGGCAAAACATAAGACCCAAGCCCCCAGGGCTAAATATCAAATCCCAGTATTTTTTCACGGTTTCGCCCCCATCACAGGATCCAACTGCCGCTGGAGATAGTCCGTCAATCCGTTGACGATGACAAACGTCAGGCAGATCAGCAGGACAAGGGCTTGGACCATGGGAATATCCCTTGCCATAACCGCCTGGACCGTAAGGCGCCCCAAGCCTGGACGGGCAAATACGGACTCCACAATCATGGCACCACCCAAAAGCTGGCCCAAACATACGCCCCAAAGGGAAATCATGGGCACCAGGGCGTGGGGCAGGATGTGTCGGAAAAATATTTTAAAAGAACCAAGCCCACGGGTCCTGGCAAAACCAATAAAATCAGCATCCATGGTTTTGACCAGGGCCGACCGCAGCATGCTGCCCTGAAGCAGGCCGATCCCCAAGGCTAAAGATAATGCAGGTAAAATAACATGGGCAAAAGAGCCCTGGCCGCTGACCGGCAAAAGTCCCAACTTTAAAGAGAAGGCCCAGGCCAGCATGATCCCCAGCCAGAACGGCGGCATGGCAGAGGCCAGAACGGTCAGCACCCCGATCAGGTGATCGGCAAACCGGTGACGAAACACTGCGGCCATCATACCGGAAAACCCGGACAGCATCACCACCATCACAAAGGCAGTCAGGGCCAGTTCCAGAGTTGGTACCAGACACATCATGATCTGCGCTAAAACCGGACGGCCGGTCTGCCAGCTTATGCCCAGATCCCCGGTGAACACGCTGCCCATCCAGCACATATACCGCACAGGCCAAGGCTGGTCCAGGGCCAGGGTATGTTGTAATGCCTCGATCTGTTCCTGTCCCGGCGCCAGGCTCTGGTTGGACAAAATGATTTCAGCAGGATCGCCCGGGCTCAGGGCAAAGAGAACAAACGTAAAAAGAGTGATGCCCCACAAAACAAAACCGCCATAGACACAACATGTGATACATTTGGGAGCAGTGATCATGTTATCCGCCTGAAAGGGACGAATCTGCAGGCACGTCCCAACAGACCATGACCACAGCAAATTGCCCCTCAAAATAGATGTGGCCGTTCTTTGCGTGGGGGGCAAGAACCTGGTCTATTGTTTTGTTTAAGAGCGCTAACGGGCATCTGAACATGCTGAAATAAGCCGTGAAATATTCCCGGGCCCGGAGAAATGATACATCCAGAACTACAGGCAAATCCAATGAAAGCACGATAGGAGCCCTGCCGGTTTGTTCCAAAAAATTTTGGGCACAGGTTAGATGGTCCCCGGCTACCGGGCAGGGGGCATCCATAACTTTCTTCCATATTTGACGATGAAAGGGAAACGCAGGCGAGCCGTTACCCACCACCAGCACGCAAGCATGCTTCGCCAATTTTTCCATACGCGATACGCCCTGGGGACAACACGCTTCAGGAAAAAACGCAGCAATGGCCAGATCATGGTTCCGGACCGCATCAAGGGTACTCCAGTCAGCGGCCAAAGGAACGACATTAGAACTACCCGTGGCCCTGATTTTATCTTTCAATACCCGGATCATGCCCAAGGACTGATCCATAGCCGTCACCCGGCAACCATAGGCCGCCAGGGCCAGGGAAAGATTTCCCGGGCCGCAGCCGATCTCAAGGACGGAATTGCCGGCCGGCGCAAAGCCCTGGTCAGCCAATGTTCCTGCCATAACCTTAGCAGCCCCAAAAGAAAGTCCTGCCATCTGTTCCCATAGCCCGGCAACCCGATCATAAAAATCACGCCATTTTTCGGGATGATCCTGCTGGGTTTGCTTTAAAAAGGATCTTTTGCCAAAATCTTCCCATCGCCTGCCCCAGTCCGAATCCGTCATCGTCTAATCTCCCCGGCCTGCACGTTGAGCGGTGGCCGCAGGCGTTGCCTGAACCAGTAAAGGCCTGAAATTATGATCCATCCCGAAAAATGACAACCGGTTGGTGTAAGCGAAAAAAGAAATATCGTGGTACAGCGGCAATAAAGGCAATTGCCGGGCAAACATCTTAGACAGAAGCCGGTAACTCTCCCTTTGTTCCGCTATTGTTTCGCTGTGCCTGCCCCGGGCAATCAAACTATCTGTCCCGGCACTTGCACAACCATAGCTTCTGGGTCCGTCAGAGGCCAGATAGTATGAATAAAAAAAATCAGGTTCCCCTGTCATAAGCGTATTGGGCTGTAGCGCCATACTGAACTTCCCCGCTTTCATCTCTTTATAATATGCGCCCGGCTCCCTGATGTGAATTACAGCTTTAAACCCGTATTCTGCCAGCTGCATCTGAATGAACTGGGCAATATCCAGGTAGGGCCACCGTTCAACGGTACCGGCGTGAAGAAGAATATCCACAGGCGCCGTTGGCGGTTTATGCACCGGCTCCCACTTGCCGTCAAGATCCCCGAAGCACCAATCCCCGGCCAGGGGAGTAAACGGATCATGGGCCACCCGGCCGCAGCCGGCCACCAGGGTATCAACAATGGTGTCCCGGTCAATGATCGAGGCCAACCATCGGCGGGCGCTATTTTCCTTGAAAGGGGGGTTGGCACAATTGAAGACCAGATAATGGGTGGTCGCCACTTCAACATGTTTCAGGATAAGGCCAGGCACACGCTTTAACGTATCTACCTGCTGGGGCAATATGGCGCCCACATCGGCCACAGCATCCACCTCACGGGCCATCAGGGCCATGGCCCGGGTCTGGGCATCGGCCAGTTCCCGAAAAATCACCCGGCGAAAATGGGGCGTCCCCCCCCAATATCCATTAAACACCTCTAAAACGATACGATCTCCGGGAATCGCCTGTTTTAAATAAAAAGGGCCGGTTCCGGTCACGGTTTTAAGGCGGCCGTCCGGTTCAAAATCCTTGGGATGAAGCACTGGGCTTTGATAATAGGAGATCCGGTTGGCAAAGGCGGGACAAGGCGCCTTAAGATAAAAAATAAGATCAAGGTTACCCCGGACCTCCAAATGATCCAGATCTTTGAAAACCCCCGAAGGATCATAGCGCGGACTGGATGCAATACGCAGAATGGACTGCCGGGCAAGATCTGCCGTCAAAGGGGTATTGTCATGGAACCGGACATTCTCTCTTAAATGAAAAAGCCAGGTCCGGTTCCCATCCCCTGATTCCCATGATTTGGCCAACCAGGGAGAGGCATTGAGATTTTCATCAAGATAGGTCAGTGCCTCCCAGGTATGGGTGGAGCCATGCAAATAGGTTCGGCTGGCCGGGCCGTCCAAAAAATCCCGGCCCACCCCGATAATTAGCGTCTCTTTCCTGTCAGGCACCTCCCCGGCAACGGAGAAATCCGGTAATAGAAACAACCAAATCATGACCGGCACCAGGAGAACCAGATACCGGCCCCTAATTTTTTTTAAAAATAAAAGAATCAAAATGCGTAACGAATACCCATCATACACTCTACATACCGGCCGGGGTTCACATAGACAATCTCGGTGGCATACTCCTCATCCAAAAGATTCACCACGGAAACCTGGGTATGCAGGGTAACCTTTTCGGACAAGGCCCAGTCCCGCCACACTTTCACATCAAATGTTTCAAAGGATTCCATATGAAAATAGGGAAGATCTTCGTTGTTATCCGTGTAATATCGATCATCGGAAAACCGGAACAAAAGCTCCCAGTTAAACAGCTTGGGGTTCAAATACCTCAATCCTAAGCTGCCGAAGTAGTCCGGGGAGTTCCTCAACTCATTACCCACATTGTCAGGATTGGTTTCATCTTTGGTGATCTCTGAATTGTTTAAGGTTAAAGAACCGGTAAACGCCAGATGTTCGGTAATCGGCTGTTTGATGTACAATTCAATCCCATTGATTTCCGCTTCGCCGATATTCCGGGTTTTTATCAGGGTGGTTGAAAAGGGGGCATTGGGCTCATAGGTATACGCCATAATGTTTTCAATGACACCGTGATAGGCCGTGATTTTGATTAATGTATTCCAGTTAGGTATGGTAATGTCTGCCCCAAGATCCACCATCCAGGTCTCTTCGGGTTCCAGATCGGTATTGGCCTCACGCCAGGTGGCACCGGTATTCTTATTCTGGAACAGCCATTTGGGATTGCCGGGCCAAAATGCTGTGCCGGCAGACGAGTGCAAGGCCAGGATATCGTTGACACGGAACTTGATGCCGCCCCTGTAAGTAATTTTATCTTTATCCACATCATCCGGTGTGCTGTCCGAAGAACCGGAGTCATAAATATCCTTATATTCCCATTTATCATACCGGATTCCGCCCAGAAGGCTTAACCGATCATCCATGAAAAACATCTGGTCCTGGAGATATACGGCGGTCTGATCCGTGGTCAGTTCATACCGGTAGGTCCGGGTGCCGGCCGAATCGTAATCATATAAGGTCTCTTCTTCCCTTGCAAAATAAACCCCGCCGGTCAACACATTGTTGGGCAGGAGGATAAAATCACCCTGGAGTTCAAAGGGTATCCGTTTGCGGTCCCAGTCCTCAGTTTCAGTGATGGTATCATCCACAACAACCACACCATTGACCAGGCTTGCACCGCCATTGGACTGGGAAGGAATGGATTGATACTGGTATCCGGTTGTGGCCGTCAGTTTCACCTGATCCGTAAACTTATGCGCCACTCTCAGGCTTGAAACCACTGAATCGCCATGATCGTTGGTGATAGCATTTTCCTGGCCTCCGTAAAGGTACCGGTCCATATAGTTCAGTGCCAGGGTCACCGTGGTATCTTCATGGTTATTCCACTCCATCTTTCCACCCACCCACTGGTAGCTGTAATCATTATCCTCTACGGAAGCCCCGCTGACATAATTGGTTGTACCAAGATTGTATAATTTCACCATCCCGTCAACCGGCTTCATCTTGTAGCCGTCTGAAATCTCCCCGGAATAGGAAAACCGGTAGGTGAAATTATCTTTGCGATCGCCAATGGAAAGGCTGGGTTTAAAGGTGTTATTTCCGCCGTACCCTACCTGGGCGCTGATACCCTCATGTGCCTGTCCGTTACGGGTGATGATATTTACGGCACCGCCTGCCGCGCTGGGACCGTAAAGGGCCGAAGAAGGCCCTAACACGACATCCACCTGTTCGATATCATTTGGATTTATGGTCGGTGATAAAAAAGCATGAACCGGAATGCCGTCAATTAGATAGGCGGTGCGCTGCAAAAAATGCCCCGTGCCCCTCAGCTGAACCCAAGGCGGCCCCCAGGGGTAATACTGTCCCACACTGACCCCTGGCAAATCCCGGATAAACTCGCCAAAGTTATTCATGTAATGGGAAGGCTGACAATCCAGATCCTCCCGGTCTACGCTATAGGCTGTGACCGGTGACAATTCCTCACTTACACTGGTTTTTGTGGCGGTTACGGTAATCTCTTCGATCTGACTTACATCAAAATTTTCCTCTTGGGCCCACACCGGATAAACCAGGCACAAAGTAAAAAGCAGGGCAAAACCCGGCCATAACGGCCGGTAAAGTTTTCTCTCCATGTTCTCTCTTCTCCTTTTTCAATGTTTAGTGCAGTCTCAGCGTAAAGGGGAAGTGATTCATGAAAAAAAGCCATGCGTATCCATCCCCAATTTATGGGTTTACATGGACCTTCATGGCCGCAATTTACCAGTGCCCGACGCCATAATTTTGTCAGGCCAAATAGGATGCTGCTCTTCTCAAAAATTTGTCAACGGCTTCTACCGTTATTTTGACGTGTTCCTATCTAACCGATAATATAAAGTCAAGATGTTTCGTTTTTCTCCCCCCATACTACCCTATGCAATATAGCCCACTGCCCAGGGCCCAAATCCCGAAAAGGCTCAAAACAGTGCCCGTCACAATATTTATCTTTGCAGTAAATCTATAATTGAGGTGTCTGCCTGCCGTTGCGGTGGCAGATGCAAGGGCCAGCCACCACAGGCCAGAGCCTAAAAACATACCGCATACAAGCGTGGCAGATACCGCATACCCTTTATTCGCAAAACCAACACCAAAACCGGAAAATATACCCATAAACGTCATGATGGTCAGGGGGTTGCTCAGGGTAAGAAACAGTGTGGCTCAAACTTCTTTTGATACATAAAACGGCAATAGGCCCGACCGGCGCGGCAATGGTCACGCCAATGGCAATGCCATTAAGCAGGTATTTAATTTCCATATGTATATCCTTATGCTATTGTCCAGAAGCTATTTTAGAGATACATGTTAGGAACGCACATAGGCATTTGCTGTTTTTGCGGCACCCCAATTTAATATTTCCAGGAAAAACCCGACATGGACCTTAAATTTGAAAGTCTGCTGGACAATATAGGAGAACAGATCCTTCAGGAACTATCCGAAAATGCCCGGATCAGTTTCAGTGAATTAGGCAGAAAAGTGGGCCTGTCCAGCCCGGCTGTCACGGAACGGGTAAAAAAGATGGAAGAAGCAGGCATTATCAAAGGCTATAAAACGGTCATTGATAAGGGAGAGGATACCGGGAAGATCATGGCATTTATTGTCATGACAACCCTTTCCCAACACTACAAAAAAATCAAACAAATACTTGAGGCCCATCCCGGCACATTGGAATGCCACCATCTCAGCGGTGAAGACTCATTGATGATCAAGGTGACCGTGAAAGGGATGGAAGAATTAGAGGCGCTTGTGAAGTCCCTTGGCACTTATGGTAAAACCCGGACATCCATTGTGCTGTCGACCTTCTGAACAAAACCCCATAGAATAAGGCACCCTCAATGTCAGACAATCTCACTATTCTTGCCGGACGCACAGCTTACCGGCATATCAAAGAAAACGGTCTTTCATCTGACGATATAGATGCGATGCTCGGAGCATCGGGCGCAGCCAAATGGCTGAGTATTTACGGAATTGACTCCGCAATTTTTTCCCAATGGTTTTCAGGCCGGACCCGCCCGTTGCATTTGTTCGGCACCTCCATCGGGGCCTGGAAATTTGCCGCAGCAGCCCAGAACAATTGCCAAGAGGCCTTTGACCGCCTCAAACACGCGTATATCCATCAGCATTATAAAGGCAGGGTTTTGGCAGTTGAGATCGCCAGGGAAACCCGGCGGATCATGAATGAATTTCTTACCCACCAGGCCATTGATGAAATCTTGAACCATCCATGGATCCGAATTGGGTTTTCATCAGCCCGGTGCAAAGGACTCATCGGTTCAAAACACAGTTCGGTACAGGCCATGGGCGTTGGGCAGGCGTTTGCCCTGAATGCAATCTCCAGAAAACTTCAGCGGTTTTGTTTTGAACGCGTGCTTTTCCACCATCCCCAATATGACACCGGGCTTCTGGAAGAAAACATTTTTTCCACAACACCTATCCCCCTTGACCGGAAAAATTTTTCCCAGGCAATTCTGGCATCCGGGTCCATCCCCATGGTCATGGCGGGCGTGACCCATATTGCGGGAGCACCGGAAGGCACATACCGGGACGGAGGCCTTCTGGATTACCATCCGGCATTTTCATTGAACCCGGAACAAACCGGTTTTATTTTATATCCCCACTTCTACACGCAACTGACCCCTGGATGGTTTGATAAAAAATTTTCCAACCGAAGGCTTAAAGGCAAGGCGGTGGACAGGATGATCCTTCTGGCCCCGTCTCCTGAATTTGTCTGTACCCTGCCCTTTGGCCGCATCCCGGATCGTCGGGATTTTATCCGGCTTATGGGCAGGGACAATGAAAGGATTCAGGCGTGGAACAAAGCTGCGGAGATGTGCAAGGTATTGGGGTACGAATTCATGGAAGCTGCGGAAAGCGGATCCATCAAAAACAAAGTCAAAAAATTTGATTAATGAAGAATTATCCCAGATCCTGGTTGGCCTTTAAAATATTTAAAATCTCGTCCATTTTTTCCTGGGCATCCTTGGCATCCAAAGTGCATCCGCCTGCACCGAAATGCCCTCCGCCACCGTAACGGGCAAGCATTGATCCCACATTCACCCGGCATTCAGGGTTAAAAATGCTGTGCCCGACACTTAGAAGCACCTGTTTTTTATCCTGCCCGGCATACCGGATCTTTACACTTGCAATGGAGTCGGCAAACAGGGAATAGGTTAAAAAACGGTTACCCGAAGGAACGTTATCAAGGCTTCTGAAATCGGTGACGGAAATGCGGTCCACCATGGTGGTATGGGTTTCCAGGTGATGCTTAAATGCTCTGTTTTCCTCGATCACTTCCCGGCACCTGCGATCCACATCGGGATCATCTAATATGGCATCAACATTCTTTTTGCCAAGCATCTCTACCAGGCGGTTCCAATAGGGAATATCCTGGAAATCATTATTTTTAAGGGTCATGGACAAAATCAAGTAAGGATAGTCTTCGGGCGCCTTGACCTGTTCTCGTGTCAGATCGGCAGAATCAATCATATCGGTTTGATCCACCAACTCATCAAACCGGCTATCCAGAAGATTTTGTTCTTTATAATATTTATAGATAACACCGGCGGCGGATGGTGCAATCTCAAAGGCTCCGGGTACCTCTTTCGCGGGTTTGTTGGAAATATGGTGATCAAACCACAAACGGGCATTGGGATGCCATGGCAGATTGGCAAGGATGTCTCCGTCCCGGATATCAGCGGTGCCCGATTGAATATCATTGGGCTCTATCCAGTATATCGGTAAGGACGGTTCCAGGGCTTGGCGCAGAAGTACTGCGCAGACAATACCGTCAAAATCAGGACGGGTGACGATTCTCATGATGATTCCTTTTTTAATCTATTTGTTCAACCACACCGGCAATAATCCGGTTTAATTTTTCAGAAGCCTTTGCTGCGGTCCCCACCACAGCCTCTAAAGTGGTTTGCTCGGGTGCGTAAGGATTATTGATATTGGTAATCAGGGAAAGCCCCAAAATTTTCATGCCGGCGTGAACACCGGCGATAGCCTCCATGACCGTGGAAAACCCCACGGCATCAGCACCGATATTTTTTAGATATCGAGTTTCCGCAGGTGTCTCAAGGCTTGGCCCCAAAAGACCGGCATACACCCCGGCGTGCAATTGGATGTTTTCCTGGGCCGCAACCCCAACGGCACACGCCCTTAAATCAGGGACATACACCCGGGTCATATCAGGAAACCGAAGGCCAAAGGCATCCTCGTTCGGCCCGACAAGAGGGTTTTGACCGGTGAGGTTGATATGGTCCTGAATGAGCATAATATCTCCGGCACTGAAATCCAGATTAATGCCGCCGGCTGCATTGGTAAGGATAAGCATCGGCACCCCAAGGGCCTGAAGCAACCTTACAGGAAATGTAACAAGCTGAGAGGAATACCCCTCATACAGATGTATCCGCCCTTGGAAAACAAGGATATTCCGGCCGTTAAGTGTACCCTGGACAAGACACCCCTTATGGCTGTCCACTGTGGCCCGGGGGAAATGGGGCAACCCAGCATAGGGAAACACCTGAAGAACCTGCAGGTCCGTTAAGGTGTCCGAAAGGCCTGTTCCCGTTATCATGCCGACAACAGGCTGGACCGTCATGCGCGCTTGTATAAATCGAGCACATTCCTGAACTTTATCAACAAATGGTAGAGACATAACCGGTTCCTTTATTTTTCTTATCCCTGGGCACCGTTGCCACTCATGGATACAAACGACTTCATAACCCAGCCATAAGTATTGTCGGGAAGCCGGACATAATACCAATCGGCCGAACTGCCCTGGACGATCAGAACATTGCCCATATAAGTCTGGGTCAAAACACCATGGTTGATTCCCGGGCCGGACCGGACATTAAGAATTTTGGTGGTGACCACAACCTGGGTTCCGGACTCCGCAGAATCGACTGGTGCATCAGGGGGTGTATGAACAATTGTCGTCCGGGTGGGCACTTGGACCACCTGATATCCGGCAGACACTCTTCTGTAATACACATCATCATACTGATAATAGGTTACCCCCCCTATCAACACCGTTACGGCAGCAGCGGGAAGACTGTACGAAATGATACCGATGGGTGGACGCACCCAGAAATAACCGTTGGATCCATGCCTGTAAAAACGGCCTCTGTGGAAATAATAGTTATCTCCCCGGTGCCGGACCTTTTGGCTGCCGGGCGGCACATGCGTAAAAACCGGCACGTGCCGTCTTCCACTGTCGTGATGTCTTCTATAACCATGACCGTCCCAGTCCCGCCGATGATCAGAATTGTGCCAAGACTCCGCCAACGTTGCGGCTGGCATGATGGACATCAAACCAAAACACAAAAAAATGATCAGGGTTGGAAACTTTAAATATTGCTTTTTCATTTTATCCTCCCGATTAACCCCTTCGGGTTAAACATTGTTTTTTTTAATTCCGGCGACACGTCCACGCAATTAAACGTAAATAAGCACCAGAACAGGAGAGTACGCAAAAAGCACACCGCCTGAAGACACTCAAACCATCAAATTCCAGGGCTTATGTTATCATAATTTTTAAGACAATGCAGTCTGCAAAATTATCCCGGCCTGTTCTTTTAAAAGATGCATCAATTTTTCTTAACCTCTTGATATTTTTGAATACCAATTCCGGTTACAATAAGAAACAACCCCACCCATGTCCGGGCTTCAATGCTTTCACCAAGCACAAAACAAATGAATATCAATGAGATAAACGGGGTCAAAAACACAAGGTTGGCAACCCGGCCGGTGTTTCCAGACAGCCTCAGGGCAGTGATCCAGGTAATAGAGGCAAAGCCAAATACATTGTCAAACTTGCCGGTAATCTTTAAATATACGAAGGATGACCGTAGAGGTAATAATACCGTAAAATAACACCTGGAACACATCCAGGTATCGAAGGGTAAGTTCAAACGCCGTGGCCGAAGTGGACCAGAACAGCACTGTCATCAGGCCCCAAAGATACTCTTTTTTCATCAATAAAACCGTAAATCTTAAAAATCCTCAAACTGATCAATGGCTGTTCGGTCATACCCCTTGCCGGCAACCAGAAGCTGTTTTGTGTACTTTTCACTGATCGCACCAATTTTAAGCCGGCTGCGGGTTATGGTTTCCACCGCTTGACCCCGGTTCATCACCAGCAGTTTATTGCACATATGGGAGACAACGGCAAGATCATGACTGACAAGGATATAGGTCAAGTTTTTCTTTCTTCTCAGATCCTGGAGCATATTAAGCACCTCTGCCTGGATCGAGACATCCAAGGCAGACGTGGGTTCATCAAGCAAAATAATTTCAGGATCAAGGATCAGAGCCCGGGCCACAGCCACCCGCTGACGCTGACCGCCGGAGAGTTGATGGGGAAAGCGGAACCTGAATTTCGCCCCCAGCCCAACTTCGTCAAGCACACGCGCAACCCGCCGGTTGGCATCCCCAAGCCGGTGTATCTTCACCGGTTCCTTTAATGTCCGGTCAATGGTGTGCCGGGGATGAAGGGAACCATAGGGATCCTGGAAAACCATCTGGACTTTGCGGCAAAAGGCCATGTCTCTTTTCTTTGTTAACCTGACGCCGTTAATTTCCATATACCCTGTCCAATGGGTCAAAAGGCCGGAAAGACAGTTAAGCACCGTTGATTTACCGGACCCAGACTCGCCTACCAGGCCAAAGCTTTCGCCCTTTTCCACGGCAAAGCCAACATCCTTTACCGCATGGTTTCGGGCCTGTCCATGACCGAAAAAAACATTGAGGTGTTCAACGGAAATCATGACGCAGCCCCTTTGTCGGCACATCCGGAAACCGGCTTAAGCCAGGCATTATCCCGGACAAGTGTGGGCAGATGATCCTGGGTGCCGTCGATTTTAGGCAGACAGGCGAGCAACCCTTTTGTGTACGGATGATTTGATTTATGAAGATCACCGGCCGCTACCACCTCCATAATTTGCCCGCCGTACATAATAATAACCCTGTCGCAGAATGAGGAGACAAGCTCAAGATCATGGGAGATAAAGATAAGACCCATGCCCCGTTCACTGACCAAATCATCCAGGATGGCAAGAATCTGGAGCTGCACCGTAACATCAAGGGCGGAGGTGGGTTCATCGGCAATGAGCAAGCTGGGATCAGGAATCAGCATCATGGCAATCATGATTCTCTGGCCCATCCCCCCGGACACCTCATGGGGGTAAAGGCAGTAGACCTGCTCAGGATTCCTGATCCTGACGTCTTTGAGCATTTCCAATGTTTTCTGCCGGGCCTGCTTTTTCCCGGCTTTATGGTGAATGGTATAGGCCTCGCAAATCTGTTCGCCCACGGTTCTCACCGGATTTAAGGAGTACTTTGGATCCTGCATGACCATGGAGATCTCCATGCCTCGAATTTTTCTCATCTGCTTTTCGCTAAAATCGATCAGATTTTGTCTTTTAAAAGAGATCCTGGATGCCCGTACCCTTGCATAGGGCGGCAGCAGACGCAAAACAGCCCGTCCGGTCACGGACTTTCCGGAACCAGACTCTCCCACAATCCCAATTTTTTCCCTGCCCATGGAAAAGCTTACGTTGTTAACCGCACAAACATCCCCCTTGGGAGAAGGAAAGGTCACGGACAGATCAGCGACCGTCAGCAAAGGGCTATTTTCTTTCATCACCGGTCACTCCTTGGATCAAGGACATCACGAAGCCCGTCCCCCAGAAGGTTGAATGCAAGGCTGACAATAAAGATAGCGGCCCCGGGCATGGTGATTACCCACCAATGGTCAATGATATACGTTCTGCCACCGGCGGTCATGGCCCCCCACTCCGGGGTGGGCGGCTGGGCCCCCATCCCTAAAAATCCCAAGCCTGCAGCCGTGAGGATGATCCCCGCCATATCCAGGGTAACCCGGATAATCAGAGACGGCAGGCAAAGGGGCATAATATGGCCGATAATAATCCTGAAGGCACTTGCGCCCTGCAGCCTGATGGCTTTAATAAAATCGGCATTTCTAATGGTGAGGGTCTCTGCCCGGGCAATCCTGGCGTAGGGCGGCCAGGAGGTAATGGAAATGGCAATGATGGCGTTTTCAATGCCCGGGCCAAGAGCGGCAACAAAGGCCAGGGCCAAAATAAGCTTGGGAAATGCAAGGAAGATATCCGTAATACGCATGAGCACCGTATCAATGATTCCCCCCAGATATCCGGCAACCGTTCCCACAAGAATCCCCACAGGTGCCGCAATGACACCCACAAGGCAGATAACGTAAAGGGTCAGGCGAGCCCCCCATATCACCCGGGAAAAAATATCACGGCCCATCTCATCGGTGCCGAAATAGTGAGTCGAAGACAATGGCTGAAGGCGATTAGCAATGTTTGGTTCAACCGGATCATATGGGGCAATGACAGGGGCAAACATGGCAATGACAACTAAAGCTGCAATAACCAACAACCCCAGAACCGCCAGCCGGTTTTTCAAGAAGGCCAGAAGACCCAGATAGGCTCTGCCGGCCCAGGCCTGGAAAGCTGACTTCGGTGTATCAGCCAGAAGCCACTGTCTCATGCCGCCTGTTTTTAATATTTTGCCTATCGCCATTTAAATACCATTGGGCAACTTAGCGGGCCCTTGGGTCCACCACTTTATATAAAAAATCGGAAAACAGATTAACCCCAAGAAAAATAGCGCCCACAACAATGGTGCAACCTAAAACCGCATTCATGTCGGCATTAAGCAGAGAATTGGTCAAATACAGCCCCAGGCCTGGCCAGGCAAAAACGGTTTCCGTCAACACCGAGCCTTCAAGCAGGGTGCCAAAACTTAAAGCAATAACGGTAATCAACGAAATTGCACAGTTTCCCAACGCATGCCCCCATATCACCTTCCACTCCTTAACGCCTTTGACCCGGGCAGTCAGAATATACTCCTGGCCAAGCTGTTCGATCATGAAGGATCGGGTCATTCTCAACAGATATGCCATGGAATAATACCCAAGAAGAGATGCCGGAAGAATCAGATGATGCAATGCGCTTCTGAAAATATCCCACTCCCCGGCAACAATACTGTCGACCACCAAAAAGCCGGTAACGGGCGGCACAATGCCCTCATAAAAGATGTCCACCCGGCCGGGTCCCGGCAGCAGATCAAGCCGGACATAAAAAACCATCAACCCCATGAGTCCGAGCCAGAAAATGGGCAGAGAATGGCCAAACAGGCCAATGACACGCACGGCATGATCCCAAAAACTTCCCTGCTTTACCGCTGAAAAGATGCCGAGGGGAATGCCCAGCACAATGCCGATGACCGTGGCTGTGACGGCCAGTTCAAAGGTGGCGGGAAAAACCCGTAAGATATCATCAATCACAGGATTGGCCGTCAAAACGGAGGTTCCTAAATTCCCTGTGAACACATTGGCAATATAAATCAAAAACTGTTTCCACAGCGGCAGATGCAGCCCCATGGCAATGCGCGCCTTTTCGTACACCTGGGGGGAGGCCTTGTCTCCAACCACGGCCAGTACCGGATCAATGGGAACCACCCGGCCGATGAGAAAAGTAATCAGCAAAAGGCATAGAAAGGTAATTGCCAACATCACCAATACCCGGACCGCCTGCTTCAGGGTTTTGATTAATCTGGTTCTGGTTAAAAATCTGCGCGTGTTATTTGGTTGTATACCGGTAAAAGTTACTGTCAAAACTTGGGCCCAAAATGAAATGTTCAACATTGGCTCTTTCAGCCACAACTTCAATATTCTGAAACATAATAACAAAAGGAGAGGTCTGCTGGTGTTCCCGCTGGAGATCCTGGTACATTTGGACACGTTTGGCCGTATCCCGTTCCAGGACAGCGGCGTCGGCCTTTTGGGTCATCTGAGGGATATCCCAGGCATTTCTCCAGGCCAGGGTTTTAAACTTTGCATCGTCACTGTTGTCCGGATTCCGGGCAAAGGTGCTTGCATTGGTGTGCGGATCCATATAATCCGGTCCCCAGTCTATAATAAAAATATCATGATTCCGGGCGCGGTATTTGGTCAACGTCTGTTTGCCGTCCCCGGGAATAATTTCAAGTTTTATGCCTGCTTTGGCAAAGGTGGACTGGATGGAAAGGGCTATGGAGGTGACGGGTTCGGTATTCCTTGTGTCCATGGTAACGGTGAAGCCGTTTTCAAGACCCACCTTTTTCAAAAGCGCTTTGGCTTTCTCAATATCAAGAAAAAAAGGCGTTTCTTCCAACGCGCCCAGGAAGCCCTTTGGCAAAAAAGCCTGATGTACAGTAGCCTTGCCGCTGAGAATGGTCTGTTCAATACCTTTATAATCAATCAGATATTTAAATGCCTGGCGCACCTCAGGTATTCTGAGATACTTATTTTTCTGGTTCAGCCCCAGGTAATAGATCGCTCCTTTAGCCCTTGTCTGAATTTTTATATCTTTATTTGTCTCCAGACTTTTCAAATCATCCACAGTCAGGTTTCTTGCCATATCAATATCGCCTTTTTCAAGCAACATGCGCTGGCCGGCAGACCCGACAATATGCCGGATAACAATTCGGTTCAATTTTGGAGCGCCCCCCCAGTAATGTTTATTGGCGTCCAGTATGATAAGTTCCGATGCCTTCCAAGTTCTCAGTCTATAGGGTCCGGAACCGGCATACCCAGTCTTAAGCCAGCCATATCCAAGATCACCGTCCTTTTCATGTGCCAAGACCTCTTTTTTATCTACAACAGACCCGGCTGTTGAGGTCAGACAGTAAAGAAAAAAAGTGGGAGCGTAAGCCTTATCCACTATAATTTTTACCGTATACTCATCTACCTTGCTGATGGTCCGCTTCACGTTTTCAGGCGTAAATCCAAACTGGGTCAGAATAAAGGCCGGCGACTTGTCAAGCAGAACAACACGGCGAAGGGAAAAGACGACATCGTCCGCCGACAGCGTGTTGCCCGAGGCAAAGGAGACCCCTTTCCTGATTTTAAATATGTATGTCAAACCGTCATCTGAAATCTCCCATCGTTCAGCAATGCCAGGATATATCTCACTTACATGATCAACATCATAGTTAATCAGGCGGTCGTATGCATTGGCGGCATATTCAGCATTGGCAAATTCAAAAATCTCAGCAGGATCCAGGGAGATAATCTCATCAATATTAAACGCCATGACAAGGGTGTCTTTCGGGGTAGACGCCTGTACGGTCTGTATCAACAATAAGGACAGCGCAACAACAACCAGGAGCAGCTTTTTCACGTTTTCCTCCCTCAAATATTTTTTCCAAGGGACGTGCCCTCGGATCTTAGGTCACGGCAGGCCTGCATGATCCGGTCGGCCATGCCCCGTTCCGCTTTTTTGCCCCAGGAGCGTGGATCGTACACTTTTTTGTTGCCCACTTCCCCTTCGATTTTGAGCACACCATCATAATTTTTCATCATATGGTCTGCCACGGGCCGGGTATAGGCATACTGGGTGTCGGTGTCTACATTCATTTTCACAACCCCGTAATCAAGGGCCTCGTGGATATCCTTTAATTCGGAACCGGAGCCGCCATGAAATACCAGGTCCAACCGGGTCTGGTCACCAAGCGCCTTGGCTACGGCCTCCTGCCCCTCTTTTAGAATTGCGGGTTTGAGCACCACATTACCCGGCTTATACACCCCATGCACATTACCAAAGGTGGCGGCTAAAAGAAACCTTCCCATGGAACCTAATTCCCTGGCAGCCAGCACCATGTCTTCGGGGGTTGTATACAATTTTTCTTTTGCCACGCCCGACGTATCATGGCCGTCTTCCTCACCCCCGACTACGCCGGTTTCAATTTCCAGAATCAGGTCGTTGGCCACGCACAGACCCATGATTTTCTTTGATGCCTGGATATTCTCATTCATGGGCAAGGCCGATCCATCGTACATGTGGGAACTAAATAGATTAGGCAGCCCCTTGGCACGTCGGCTCGCGGTCTCCTGAATCAGGGGCATTAAAAAAGAATCTACATATTCAGGGTGGCAGTGATCCGTATGCAGGGCAATATTAACATCGTAATAGGCGGCCATGGCGTGGGCAAATTCAGCCAGGGCAATGGCCCCTTTATACGATTCTCCCACTCCCAGGCCCGAAGCAAAACTGCCGCCGCCTGTGGAGACCTGGATAATACCGTCGCTGTTTGCTTCTTTAAATGCCAGAAGGGCGGCATTAATGGTTTCGCTTGAGGTGGTATTAATGGCCGGATATGCAAACTTGTTTTGTTTGGCGTTATCCAGCATCCTGCAATATTGTTGATAATTAACGATTGGCATAATGCATCTCCTTAGTTTAAGTGGATTGTTGAACACCTTTTATAATTATCTTTTTCATGAGATTGTCAGGATTGCATCAGGAAAAGGCATAAAGCAACAAGACTGATATTGCTTTATCTTAAATACCGAAAGATGAAAAGAAAAATGTAATTTTCCAAATGCAATTCGGATATCAAACCATACCCTATTCAAAGGAATTTGAAAATCACCTTTTTTGACCCTATCGCCCGTCAAGACACAACAAGCCATTATTGCAAAGTTCATTCAAATCCAATATGTAATAACAGCCATGGGCTGACCTGACAAAACTACGGTCAGGCTTCACTCAAAAATAAGGGGGAAAATATGATCTGGAAAAAAGAGTTCACTGTTGACGACATGAACCGGTTCAAGGCCAATTCAATGCTGGGGCATCTGGATATTACTTTTGAAGAAAAAGGGGAAAACTTTTTGACCGCATCCATGCCCGTGGACGCCCGGACCCATCAACCCATGGGCATCCTACACGGCGGGGCATCGGTGGTTCTTGCCGAGACCCTTGGCAGTTGCGCCTCCCAGATGACCCTTGAAAAGGGATATTACAGCGTGGGCCTTGAAATCAAAGCCAATCATATCAAAAGTATCTCCCAGGGCCGGGTTACGGGCCGCACCACCCCGTTACATTTAGGTCGAACCACCCACGTATGGGATATAGACATTAAAAACGATAACGGAGAACTGATTTGCGCATCCCGCCTGACAATGGCTGTTTTAAAAACGCAAAAAAAACACAGCGAAACAATTTTGCAATTCATGCGCTAACGGTGTATACAAAAGAGTTGAAACTTAACCGGGAAAAAAGCAATGGGTTCCTATAAAGCAAGAATGATCATCAAGAAGGCAAAGGAAGAAGCAAAGTGCCAATTCCGCCGCCACCGGAATAAGAACCGCCTGGCCACGCCGGGCATTCATCGATGCATCATTGTTCTGGACGGGCTGAAACCCTCCTTTAACATCGGCAAAATATTCAGAAGCGCAGAAGCCTTTGGCTGCCATGAGGTTCATCTGATCGGCACAGATTTCTTTGACCCGGCACCAGCCAGGGGGGCATTTAAACACGTACCTGCAAAATTCCACAGCCGATTCATCTCCTGTTACGCCGAACTTCTTGAAAGGGGATATACCCCCTTTATACTTGAACCAGGCCTGGGAGAACCGGTGATGGATGCGGACCTGCCGAAAAAAAGCGCTTTTGTATTTGGCCACGAGGAGTTCGGTATCAGCTTTGAACCGGATCTGTTCCCGGAAGTGGAACGACTGACCATTCCCCAGTACGGACGCTGTCAAAGCCTGAATGTCAGTGTTGCCGCTTCCATTATTTTGTACGAATATACCCGGCAGTATGCCTGCCGGAATTTGGACCCCCAAGCACCCCCTCCATGCAAGGAAAGAGTATGAACGCAGAAAAAACGGCTGTCCACATTATCGACTGGCTGAAAAATTATGTACAAACATCCGGATTAAAAGGATTCACCGTCGGCGTATCCGGCGGAATTGATTCCGCGGTCACATCAACATTATGTGCAAAAACCGGTTATCCCGTAATCGCCCTGAACATGCCCATCCACCAGGCACCGGACCAGGTTTCCCGATCAAGCGAACACATTGCCTGGCTGTCCACAACCTATGACAATGTAACAGGGCACGATGTTAACTTGACCCCGGTATTTGAACAGGTCAAAACCACATTGCCCGATGATATCCAGGACGGCTTGACCATGGCCAACACCCGCTCCAGGCTGCGGATGATCACCCTGTATTCATTTGCCTCCCACCACCGCATGCTTGTAGCCGGCACCGGCAATAAGGTGGAGGATTTCGGCGTGGGATTTTACACCAAATACGGGGACGGCGGTGTGGACATCTCTCCCATTGCAGACCTGATGAAAACTGAAGTGTATGAATTGGGCCGCTATCTTGGTGTAAGTCAGGATATCCTGTCAGCCCGGCCAACTGACGGACTCTGGGATGACAACCGTACGGACGAAAGCCAGATTGGCGCATCCTATGCCGAATTAGAGTGGGCAATGGGGTATGAGGCCGGTGACAAAAATCAGGATATAACAGATCATCAAAAAAATGTTCTGGAAGTATATCGTAAATTCAACCGGGCCAACCGGCATAAAATGGAACCGATTCCGGTGTGCATAATACCCGAAGCGACGAAATTATAAATTCAACAGACTCACCACAACTTAGGACCACAGATAAAATAAAGTAATGGAACTGACTTATCCATCCTATTTGATTTTATTTGTTTCAGGTCTGTTAGCAGGTTTTGTGGACGCCATTGCCGGCGGCGGCGGACTTATCTCCCTGCCGGCATTGCTGTCAGTGGGACTACCGCCCCAGCTTGCCTTAGGCACCAACAAATTCCAAGGCAGCTTCGGCACATTATCGGCAGCGGCCAGCTTCATCCGCAAGGGCAAGGTAAAACTATCCGACAACCTGAAGGGCATTGCCTTCACTTTTATCGGGGCGGGCACAGGCGCTTGGGCCATCCAGCAGATCCATGCAGACTTTATCAAGCACCTGGTGCCTTTTATGCTCCTGTTTGTCTTTTTTTACACCCTCATGGCAAAAAATCTGGGCGTGGTCCAGGTAAAAGCCAGGATGCAGAAAACGACTTTCTTCCTGATCTTCGGCTTTGGGTTAGGATTTTATGACGGATTTTTCGGCCCCGGTACCGGCGCGTTCTGGACCGGAGCCCTGCTCATTTTCATGGGCATGGACATGACAAAAGCCACCGGAACCACCCGGATCATGAATTTTGTTTCAAACATAACGGCATTGGCCCTGTTTATCGCAGGGGGCAATGTACTGTACACCGCAGGGCTGATTATGGCAGCGGGCCAGATCATCGGAGCCAACATCGGCTCGGGCATGGCCATCAAACGCGGCGCACCCTTTATCCGGCCCATTTTTCTGACCATGGTGTTTTTAACCATTGTAAGACTGATTTATGTAAACTACATCTCGTAAACAAAAAGGAATTATTCATGCTGCAGACCCAGGAAGAACTGCTCAATATTCTGGATGAGCTGAACATCAACTATACCAACCATGAGCACCCTGCCGTATTCACGGTTGAAGAAGCGGCCCAGCACAGTGAAGGCATCGAAGGGGCCCACTCCAAAAATCTGTTTTTCAAAGATAAAAAAAAGAGGCTGTTCCTGGTGGTCACCCTGGCAGACAAACCCATCAGAATCAAGGATGTGGGCAAACTAATCGGGGCCAGCAATATGTCCTTTGGCAAACCGGACCTGCTTATGGAGGTTTTAGGCGTGCCTCCCGGCTCCGTCACCCCCTTTGCCGCGGCAAACATCGGCGACCATGAGGTAAAAATTGTGCTGGACGAAGAATTAATGGAAAACGAGCTGCTCAATTTCCATCCCCTGACCAATACTGCCACCACCACCATTACCGCTAATAATCTGGTTAAATACCTGGAACACATAGGCCAAACGCCCCATATCATCCGCCTGTAAAAATTATTATTTTCAAATTAAAAAGCGGTCAAAATGTTTGATACCAAGCATTGTTACCGCTTTTATTTTTCCAGCTTCAGGCATATATCGTACATTCCGCACTCAATTTTATGGTTCTTTGACAATTTATTCAGCGTTTGCACAGCTCTTACGGAACAAAAAAGCATTCCGGCGGGACGTCCAAGGCTCTAAGGTACTGCACTTGAGTATCATTTAGCGGCTTTGCTAATTTTCGTTGTCTTCCAACGGTTATAACTAATATGCTAAGAAACTTCGTAGTCATCATAAAGGCCGTCGGACTATTTGTGGGCTTTTTTTTCCAGCCAGGCAACCGTTTCCCCGTCTTTTTTACATGCAGCTTCAAGTTTCGTTCTATTAGCCGCCAGAGCAACAAAGAAAGCAGGAGAATTAGCCCAAGCGCTTCCACCCGTTTCGGCTTCTTCAGAAAGATGGCATTCACAATGGCTGGATCTTTCAGGAACCCGAAATTTTTTTCGATCCCATCCTGTTCTTTGTAAAGCCTGAGGAGCTCGACTCCTGGCCACTCCTGTTCGTCAGCCTGGGCCGGAACGTTGGTTATGAGTACAAAACAGCCCGCTTCAAGTCTGATCTTTTCTGTTTTTTCTGGATCTTCTTCGACAGTTGCCTTCAGTTCATATTCAATGGATTTCGGCTTCCTGGCTTCCCCTTTTTTGGGACGTCCTTTGCCGTATTTGGGTACGTCAATGATCTCTGCTCGCAAGTTGTAAAGGCTTTTGTCTGCTGCTTTGACCAAAGTGCCGGCTGCCACCTCTGCATCCGGGCGACATTTGAAGGGTTGGAGAGTCGCCTCTTTGATTTTCTTTTCCAGCTGGTCTTTGCTGGTTTTTAATATTCGGTCGATGCGTTTCTGACGCCTTTTATCATGGGCACTGGAGTGATATACAATGGCCCGGTAGGCCCCATCACCAATGGTAGCGGTTGTTTCATAATAACGATAGGATGCGGGCGGTTTCTTTTCGCTTTGGCTTTCGGCCAAAGCCCCAATATCAACCCAGTTGTCGGCTGCAACAGCCTGGGCAATGGCATGCTTACATTCATTGAAATTAGCTGGCAATCGGCTTAAAAAACGGATGCCGTTTCCCTCCGCAGCTATAAGATTATCTGTGGTCACAAAGGCTGAATCTGCAACATAAATGGAGGCACCGGGCTTGAACCCATGTTCGGCCATGTGTGATGAGATATGAGATAAAAGCTCATTGTTCAGGGTCTTGTCTGAAGCATTCCCGTCCTGGGTTTTTCCTATGATCGGAATATTTCGGTCTACACACAACATGGACACCATGAACTGCTTCAAATCCGGACGTTTATCCTTGCTGTAACCGTAGGTGATATTCAATTGCGTATCGGGGTGATCTTCGTAAGCGCCAAAGACGGAGACAGAGGTCGTATCAAAGTGGTGGTGGCGCGTATCCAGTTTAAAACAACCAATGGCGTTTTGGGAAATCTGGGAAAATATCTTTTGAGTTCCAGTCTCAAAAAGTTTGTCCAATACCCGCCCCAGATTTGTGTCGTTAAATTTATCGGGGCTGATGGGTTTGCCAAAAAGCAACTCGGTATCCATTTCGTCGAAAGCTTCTTCAAGTCTGTACAAAGGAGTCCTTCCGGAGACCGTATCCATAATCATCCCAAGCACCGCATCACCTGGCGATAGATCCATTTTGCTATCTGTCATGGTATTGATCGTTTCAACCAGATTGATACGTTTGGCGTACTCTTTGAAAATCGGAAGAAATTTTACATCTGTGAAATTCCATTCCTCGGTACCTGGGATGTTCATATTTTGCTCCCTCTTCGTTTTGAGTTTTTTTTGGGGAGCACCATAAACTAAATAATTGGTGTTTGTCTAGACAAACTTTTTTTATTTATTATACTTTTGTGAAGTGTTTGAAAATCAGGTTAACATGTTGATTTTATATTATTTAAAATTGTATGTGTTTTGTCGATTGAAGGTGCGGAAAATACGATATATAGAATATTTCGAAGATTAAAATTTTTCCCCAACGAAGTAATCGTCCCAATTTACGATTTTCGGTCGGGCACAGACTCTATTTTTCATTGAATCTCATACGATTCTTATGGTGTTGAAGAATAAGCTATTTAATTTCTTATAAAATTCATAAAAACAATTCAAAACCTATTGCATTTTAACATCAACTAACGGCTACGCTCCTCTCAGGGGTACGGTCTGCAACGAAAAAGAGAACAGGAGACTATGGCACCTTACAAAGCCCCGACCCGGTCCGGCAGTAGAAAAGGCTGGGAGTTCGGCCTTGGTATCGGCATTGTACTGACTTGTGTTGTGGTACTGGCATCGGGTTTCATGATCGAAACCACAAACACGGATACCTTCTGTGTCAGTTGCCATGCCATGAATCCGTTCAGGGATGCCTGGAAATTCTCAGCTCATGGTGGCAACAATCCCCGGGGATTCCGGGCCCAATGCGTGGATTGCCATCTGCCCCACGGCGATTTCGTAGAATATGTCACGGCAAAGGCGGTCACCGGAACCGGAGACGTGATCCAGAACATGATTATTGATGTCAATACCTTTGACGGGATGGCCAATTCGGAAAAAAATCGCCTCAAATTCACCTATGATTCAGCCTGCCGCCGCTGCCACCAGCAGCTGGATGCAGCGCCGGGCATGCCCAGAGGCGGCTTTCTGGCCCACCGCACCTATCTTCGCGGCGAAACAACTAAAAAATGCGCTGAATGCCACCCCCATGTTGTGCACAAGGACCTGGCCGACATGGTTGATCGGTATTTCAGCCGGCAGATACTGTAATAATGCAAATATAATAAGGAGGATGGTATGAAAATGTCGTTAGGCAGGATCGGAATACTGACCTGTGCCATGATTTGCACGGCCTTGGCTGTTCAGGTCTGCGCAGCGGAGTATCCCAATCTCCCAAAGGAAATCAAGATTAACCGGGGGTTTACCAAGGAAGCACTGCAATGTATTGAGTGTCACATAGGAAAAATGCCGGGGACCGTGGAAAGCTGGAAAAGCAGCCGTCAAGATTTATTCTGACGGCTGCTTTTTTATCTGAACTATTTTTATTTATTTACCAGCCATCATGGCTTGAATATCTTCGTCAGCGTCGCCAATGGGCTTAATATCAAACGTTTCAACCAGCACATTCAGCACAGTCGGTGAAACAAAGGCGGGCAGCGTGGGACCTAAACGAATTCCCTTAACACCCAGGTGCAGTAATGCCAACAGGACAGCCACAGCCTTTTGTTCATACCAGCCAATATCAAAGGAGATCGGCAGGTCATTAATGTGCTCCAACCCGAATGCATCCCGCAATTTCATGGCAATCACAGCAAGAGAGTAAGAATCGTTGCATTGTCCCGCGTCCAGCACCCTTGGTATCCCCCCGATATCGCCCAGATCAAGTTTATTGTACCGGTATTTTGCACACCCGGCGGTGAGGATCACCGTATCTTTGGGCAATTTTTCAGCCACTTCGGTGAAATAGTTTCTGTCTTTTTGGCGCCCATCGCATCCGGCCATGACGATAAAACGCTTAATCGCACCGGACTTAACGGCTTCCACAACCTTGTCTGCCAACGCCAGCACCTGATTATGTGCAAATCCCCCAACGATTTTACCTGTTTCTATTTCAGTCGGCGGTTGACAGGTTTTTGCAAGTGCCACAATCTTTGAAAAATCTTTAGTACCGCCATCTGTTCTGTTCGGAATATGAGGGGTGTCCGGATAAGAAACAACACCGGTCGTAAAAAGTCTGTCCTGATATGTATTCTTCTTCTTAATGGGGATAATGCAGTTTGTTGTCATCAGGATAGGCCCGTTAAAGGTTTCGAAATCTTCATTCTGATGCCACCAGGACCCACCGTAATTGCCTTTCAGGTGATCGTATTTTTTAAATGCAGGATAATAATTGGCTGGCAGCATTTCGCCGTGGGTGTAGACATCAACGCCCGAACCTTTTGTTTGCTCCAGCAATTCTTCCATGTCTTTCAGATCGTGGCCGGAAATCAAAATGCCGGGGTTTGCCCCCACACCGAGATTGACGTCTGTGATCTCCGGATTACCGTAGGCCTGGGTGTTGGCCTGATCCAGGGCTGCCATTGTGGTTACTGCGGTTTCACCGGCTTTCATCACCAAGGCCACCATCTGATCGACACTTAGATCCTGAGTAGTGGAGGTCAATGCCTCATACAAAAAGTCCCAGATCTCATCTTTGGTGACACCGAGAACCGCGGCATGATCTGCATAGGCACAGATACCTTTCAGGCCTATGACCAAAAGTTCCCGAAGAGATCTGACATCTTCATTTGCAGTTGAAAGCACACCGACGGCTTCTGCTTTGGCTTCAAATGCCGAGGTATCATCCGAAAACCAGGTGGCACAATCATGAAGATCCGACCCGACTTTGTCTTTAACATCCTCAAACAATTTCTTTTTAACGGCCTGGGCACGGGTAATCCAGGAAATCAGGTCGTCATCATTAAAATTGGCATTTGTAATCGTCACGGATTTTCATGTCATGCTAAAACCCTAAAATTTATGTCGTAATTTTCAACCACTTCTGTGTAAACCCAATAAAAACAGACGTATTGCTATAGATCTACGCTAAATTTGTTCAAAAATTAGGGCTATTTTATACTACTAGTATCTTGATATTGATTGGAAAAATGTTTATCGTGATGCACAAAATGACGGTTTTTAGGTGATATTGCAGTGTTTTTCTTGAATTTTTTCAAATTTTGTGATTTTAATCAATTTTAACAAATGCGTATCATGACATTAATTGACCCTAATTTTGGTGCCGTATGGAACCCGAACATTTTTTTTGTCGACCACAAAATACCGCTCAAAAAAAGTACGAAGCTCTTCGTGCTTTTTATGTCGAAAAACGTCAAGCCGAAGACGTTGCCAAACAATTTGGCTATAAGTTGAGTTCATTCTATTCTTTAACCCGTGATTTTAAGAAAAATCTGTCGCAGGAAAATCCTGATCAGCATTTTTTTATTTCCAAACCAGCTGGCCGTAGACCTAAAGACGATACCAGCGAAACCAATCAATACATTATTGATTCTCGGAAAAATCATCTTTCAGTGCCTGACATCAAGGCCGCTCTTGATGCTCAGGGAGAAACTGTTTCTGAAGGATACATTTACAATCTACTCAAAAAAGAAGGATTCGCCCGACTTCCCCGCCGAAAAAGCACTACTCGTGAAAAGACAAGCGCTTCATTGAAAATAGAAGCACCGAAAAGTTATATGTTGGATTTTGCGCCTGAGTCATTTACCGGGCAAAATAGTTTTGGTGTGTTGTGTCTACTGCCATACCTGCAACAATATAGCATTGACAGGCTTATCCAAAATTCAAATTATCCGGAAACAGGCACAATAAACAGACTATCATCAATCCTGTGTTTCGTTGCCCTTAAATTGTCTAATGTCCGCAGATACTCTGCTGATGATATTTGGTGTATGGATAGAGGATTGGGGTTATTTGCCGGTTTGAATGTTCTTCCAAAAACTAGTTGGTACACCTCTTACTCTCATCGAATCACCAGTGAAATGAATAAAGAATTTCTCAAAGGGCTGCATCAAATATTGCTTCACGAAGGATTGCTTTCAGATACGTCCAATATTGATTTTACAACAATTCCGTATTGGGGAGACGATTCCCACCTTGAAAATAATTGGTCAGGAACACGGAATAAAGCGTTGGCAAGCATAGCTGCTGTATTAGCACAAGATCCAGATTCCGGTATCATTACATATGGCGACACTAATGTCAGGCATCAGCAAAAAAATCAAGTCGCAATTGAGTTCCTTGATTTTTATAATGCTAACAGCGGCAACGATCTGAAATACTTGGTTTTCGATAGCAAATTCACCACTTATGAAAATCTTGCCAAGCTTGGCAAAGAAATAAAATTTCTTACCATCCGAAGAAGGGGAAAAAAGATAGTCGAAGAACTTAGCCAAAAGTCGCCTTCATCATGGAAAAAAGTTAGAGTCACAATGGCAAATGGCAAAGGCCGAAACTTAAGAGTTAATGATGAAAAGATATTTCTAAAAGATTATGGTGGTGAGGTGCGGCAAATAGCAATAACAGGGCATGGTAAGATTAAACCAGCTCTATTAATAACAAACGATTTCGATAAACCCTGCGACAAGTTGATTAGAAAATATACAAGAAGATGGTTGGTTGAAAAAGGCATTTCAGAACAAATTGAATTCTTTCATCTAAACAAAGTATCATCATCAATGGTTATTAAAGTAGATTTTGATCTTACAATGTCCATACTTACACACAATTTGCTACGACTCTTTGCTATGGATTTACCTGGTTATTCGCATATCAGTGATTATTCTCTCTATAAAAAATTTCTTGCAATGACTGGGAATGTACAAATTGAAGCTGATCAGGTAACAATCAAAATTAAGAAAAAAAGAAACCTACCCTTACTGCTCACAACAATGCAAAAATTTAAAAAAATGAGGCTCAGATTTTTTGAAAATAAAACGTTCTCTGTTATTGGGGACAGCACAACTTGAGTGTGGATTTTGGCAAAATTATTTTCTGAAAGTAGGGTTTCTTAGCGTACCATGAAAATCCGTGATCGTTGTAAACAGCCCTTCGGCGATAAATTCAGCATTAGCCGTTGGTACATCCATACCGGCGTCCTTTGCTTTTTGTGCAAGAACAGCAATCCCTTTTAAATTATAAATCAATAGATCCTGAAGATTTGCCGTGTTTCCCTTTTTCCCACACATACCATTAATGGTACATCCCTGATTTTTCGCGGTTTCCTGACATTGAAAACAGAACATGTACTGACCTCCTTATTATTTTATATGAAAGTACCAATAAGTAGCTGAGTTCTTTCATGCTTTGTTGTGGGTCGTGCCTGGTTGTTAATAAGCCAGGTCGGCCCATGGCCTTTAACTGACGGCTAAATGATTGCTTACGTCGCAGGTACAATATACGATCTAAAAAGGATAAAAACCTTGATCTGGATCAAGTCACACAGAAAAAAATGAATAATAAAATGAACGCAGACAGAACAAAAGTAATTGGCGTGTATTAAATATTTCTAACACATTACAATTTAGAATAAAATTGATTAATGAAAAAGTCCCTTGAAAAGATCTATGAGGAAAATCAAGGGAATTTTTTTCATTATCCTTTTTGGCCCTTCAAAGCCGACAGGAATTGGGCGGCAAGGCGTGCTGGATGCACCACGGTTAAATCTGCGGTGTCATCAAGGTAACCGCCCAGGTTTATCCGGCATACCGGGCAGTCGGTCACCCAAAGATCCGCACCGGTTGCTTTTGCATTGGCCACCTTATTTTCTGCAATGCCCTTTGACACCTCTGGATATTCATAGAAAAAGGTGCCGCCGCCACCGCAGCAGGAATCCATATCCAACGCCGGGATATATTCAACGCCCTTGAGCGCGTTCAAAAGCGCCTGGGCGCTTCCCGGGGTGGGCATATGATTTCGCAGATGGCAGGGCTGATGATAGGTAACACGAACCGCTTCATGGTTTTGGGCAAAGACTTCGGGCCGGGCATGGTTCATGATAAAGGTGCTGATATCCACCACTTTTTCCGCCACACGATTCGCCCGATCCTGATCCAGTCCAAACTCTTTTGCAAGGCCTGGATAGTCATTTTTCAACGCAGCGCCGCAGGTGGGGCAGTCAACGATGACGGCATCAATCCCTTGGGCACCAAGGCAGGCCAGATTGGTGGTGACATTGTTTTTTATCTTTTCCCGTCCGCCGTGGTAAAGCATGGGGATGCCGCAGCAGGTCTGGGTATCAGGGATGATCACCTCAAGCCCCAGATGGCGCAGAATGTCCAGGACGGCAAAGCCCGTGTCGTCAAAAAGATAGTTGGTGGCACAGCCTGTAAAATAAGCCACCCGGCCGTATTTCAAATCGGATGCGCCTTTTGAGTTCTGCCCGGGTGTTCGTTCCAACTCTGTCCGGGCCGCAGATCTGAACGGCACTTTATTTAATACAGGAAACTGCTTTAATGCAATGTTGCCCAACTTGTATTTTAAAGCAAACAGATCAGGTACAATTTTCTGGGCCATTTTGGCCGCACCCGCCGCCATCCTGATACGAGACTCCTTTGCCAGAAGATAGACCAGACTTTTAATCTCAGGTCTGTCCCCGTGGTCCCGAATCATCTTTTCGCGCATACGTATATATCGTTCGGGATGATTGATACCCGAAGGGCAGATATTGGCGCAGCTGCCGCACATCAGGCATTTGGAAATAATATCCTTAAGCTTTTCAGATGACTCAATTTTATTGTCTGAAAAAAAATCAATGAGCTGAATCCGGGCTCTGGGAGAAGCGTCCTCTGCACCCTGGGCTTGGTATGTCGGACACACCGATAGGCAGAACCCGCACCGGTTGCAATTTTGTCCGTATGAATCCGCCATATTACACAAACTTCCCGGGATTCAGAATGCCGGCCGGATCCACTGCTTTTTTAATCACACCCATGAACTCAACGCTATCTTCATCCATGACCAGCGGCAGATATTCAGTCTTGGCAAGACCGATTCCGTGCTCACCGGACAAGGAGCCGTTCAGTGAGGCGGCTGCAGCCATAATTTCGTCAAAGGCTTTTTTTACCCGGGCCCACTCCTCTTTATTGGCCTTATTCCCCGGAATCATGGGGTGCATGTTGCCGTCGCCGGCATGGGCCATCACCCCCACGAGCAAGTTGTATTTATCTGCTATATCCACGATCCTACGGGTCATTTCCGGAATTTTACCGGCGGGCACCACAATATCTTCGGTGTACAGACTGGCAGAAAGCTTGGCAAAAACGCCATAGACAGACCGTCTGGCTTCCCAGAGTTTTTCGCGATCCTCTTCGGTCTTGGCGATCTCAATGCTCACTGCTCCATTGGCTTTAAGCTTTTCAGAAATTTTTTGTATCTCTTTGTCACACGCCTCTTTTATCCCGTCCACTTCGATGAGCAAAGAGCCTTCGGCATCCACCGGCAGCCCGATATGGGCATTTTCTTCAACGGTCCGGATGGTGGTTTTGTCCATCAGCTCCAATGCCACCGGCAGGATACCGGCACCAATGATATCGGCCACGGCGTTTGCCGTGTTATCCAGGTCATCAAAGGTAACAAGCAATGTGGACACACTTTCAGGCTGGGGCAGAACTTTAAGAATCACCGAGGTAACCATACCCAAAGTTCCTTCGGACCCGCAGAACAGGCTGGAGAGCCGGTAGCCGGTAACATCCTTGACATTGCGGCTGCCAAAGCGCACGACCTTGCCCGATGCCAGCACCACCTCCATGCCCAAAACATAATCCACCGTCACCCCGTATTTAAGACACCGGGGACCACCGGCATTCTGGGCCACATTGCCGCCGATTGTGGACACGGCCATAGAGCCGGGATCAGGAGGATAAAAGAAACCGAACGGAGCCAGGGCCTTTTGAAGATCGGCATTGATCACACCGGGTTCAACAATTACGTACCGGTCTTTGGTGTTGATCTCAAGAATCCGGTTCATTTTTGAAAAGCACAGCACCACACCACCCTTGGCCGGTATGCTGGCCCCGCATACCGAAGTACCCGCTCCCCGAGCCGTCACCGGGATTTTATGTGCAGAACATATTTTTAAAATGCCGGACACCTCATCCCTGGTACAGGGAAACAAAACCAGGTCGGGCATAGCCTCCTCAAAATAAGCATCATAACAATAACAGGCCAGTTGTTCGGGGGAATCATAGCATCTATCCGTGCCCACGATTTCTTTGAGGCGGCCTATGTCATCTGGATCGATCATCTTTACATCATCCTACTAATAGTGTTCAAACAAGACCCAACTATAGGGATGCTTTAGCTGTTGTCAATCGCCCTTAATAGTGGCCGCCTTGGGCCACTAATTTGCTTTCAGGGTCATCACTTGTCCTTTTCTGTTCAGTTATCAATCAGCAACAGCCTTTCCATAAAATGTTCATTTTAACCCCATCGTTGCAGAAATCATGTGGATTTTAGCGTATTCATTCTTTTTTAAAAATTTTTTATGCAACGTTAGGATAAGTTCCATCATCAAATAAGGCCTGCGCCAATTTTATTCGGATCGAATCCTCCCAATTGCGCACAGATTTGTCATGTGCCGGATGCCCGCATAAAAAAGCAAACATTCACAAATTTTACACAGGAATACAACAAATTGGTTTATTTTAAAAGGACCGGCAATGAAGAGGCCCATGCAGGCTATTGGCTTTTGACCCCCGGCAAAGGATGGGATAAAATAGACAGCCATGAAAGAAAAAATCAGAATTATAGAACACGGCCAAGGTTGGATCTGCCTGGAAAAACCCGGGGGAATGAGTGTCCATAACGATCCTGGCAAGGATATGATATCGATCCTTCAAAAAAGCCTGGGCCGTGGCAGTGTGGAGAAACTCCAGCCCGCACACCGCCTGGATAAGGAGACCTCGGGACTGCTCCTTGTAGCCACGACCCAAGAGACCCTGACCGACCTATCGGCCCTTTTTGCAGCAAGGAAAGTGACAAAACGCTATAAAGCCCTGGTCCACGGACATTTTGACCAGGACCGGGGATCCTGGGATACTCCTCTAACCAAATCCGCCGGCGGCAGAACCGATCCCCGGGGCCGGGGAAAACGGGTCAAGGCCTTGACCGGCTACACGGTTTTGGACCGGTCCATCCATTATACCCTTCTGGACATTGAATTGTTCACCGGGCGCAAACACCAGATCCGGCGCCACGCCAAACTAGCAGGACACCCGGTGGTGGGCGATCCCCGGTACGGATCGCCCAGAGCCCTTGAATTCTTAAAAAACCAAAAGCAGTTTGAATCCATGGGCCTACAGTCCTATTTCCTCAAGTTCCAGGATAAGGGCAGGACCATCACCCTGGAGCTGCCGGATTTGCCCCTGGAGGCTGCACGACTATTTGAAGAGGACAAATCATAGAGCCATAAAATGCAACTCTATCATATTGCATAATCGGACCCGGCTTCTTGGACATAATCGCTGCTTAATTTATAAATAGAATTTTTAGCTTTCTGAGAAAAAAATGGTGTTACATCTTGATTAAAGATCAGGACCCTTTGATCACTGATCAGGATGTGCCCCACTCATAGTAGGCTAAGCGTCCGAGTAAGTGCGATCCAACGATCGTTTAACATCATTTTTAAGCATTACTCAACATTGATAATTCTATCGACACCGGTGTTGTATTCAACTATTGAATTATTGCCAAAATTATTTGATAGATCCGTTTTAACACTACTGCTGCGCATTCTGGATAAAAATCTGACTAAATATATCCCTGGCCCATTTATCCTTGAAACATAAGATATTTCGTATTTCTCACTTGGCCCGATATCAATAAAATCCCAAACGACCTTTTCGAATCCCCGGTACCGAGAACTGCCAATATAAATAGGCGTTCCATAGATAGGCCGACCATCTTCAAAATCAATCTTTGAGATTAGGATCGTTTTATCATTTAGTGAAACCCGAACATCTTCATTTCCGATATTTTTCAATTGTACCGAAATTGAAAAAACTGTACCTTCCCCTTTGATATGTAATTTTTGTATACTCATTTCTGATAGTATGCGAGAATGCATGCTTGTTTTTTGCTGCAGCTCTAACACTTGCAAATCCGCGATATATTCTTCATTCTTGATCCAAGTTCCATACACGGCCCAAACAGCAACGCAAATTGCAGCCAGCATTGAGAATACATCCTTTGCCACAGCCACTTTTCCAACAAGCTTCATCTTATTAGGTTGCTTCAACAAGTTGCCCTTTAATTTTTATTTATATCTCGCACTCATTTATCTAAATAAATAACATACGAAAAGCAAAAATATCCAGCGCTCTATAGAGATTATATGATATCAGCGGGAAAACTTTTACCACTATTAACGATAATTCGCAAAGGCTTCCATTTAAAAGTTCTTAATATATTGCAAACTCTTGGCCGGAATATTGGGCGATTGCCCAATCTACTGCATCCCTTGTTGTTAATCCACAGATTTGATATATCTGCATCGGAGAATGACGATGGCGGAGATAAGATTAATTGGCGGAAAAAACTAAAGAACAACCGGTCGTTTCGGTCATGCCGGACCAGGCGTTGGTGCTTGAATGGGAAACGGTAAAAGGCACGAGCCACCCGGACCAGATACAGCACCTGAAGGAAGTTACCAAAACGGTTGAAACCCGAAAAGACGACTGGTTGTATGACCTGGGATTTAAGCAATTTCCGTTGGAGTTTTCAGCCTCCCTGGACTATTTCCTACGATTTTCCCGCTGTTTTGTCCGGGAGTTGTTCAAAACGGCCGAACTTGAAACCTTGAGGCAGGACGCTGTCATCGGCGTACCGCCGGGGCTTGTCGGCGATTTTATTTCAGCCTGCCCCCTGATGGCCGGGTCCGAATATGTAAATGCAGGGATGCTTGAAAGGCTGTGGAAGGTATTTAATGCAGCTTATTCCCGTGACATCGAGAAATTCGAGGGGCCTGTCAGTGACTATTTTCGGAGGAAGAATCCTGATCTTCACCCGGCGGGCCGGGTGTTTTTCCATCTGGTGGAAAATAAAAATTCCGACCTGCCCTTTGCTTTTATGGCTACCTATTCCGCAGGCATGGGGACCAATGGGAAGCCTAAGCATCTGCCCCTGAAACATGCCATTGAAACCCATGACGATGATGCGCTTTTGACCCTTTTATCCACAGTGTACAAGGCGGCGGAACAAAGCCGAATCGTGACGGACCTCATTGACTCCGGCGAATTGTTCCATCCCCTGGCCTGGGACGGGGATGAGGCGTTTGCATTTTTAAAGGAGATCCCGGATTATGAGGCCTGTGGGGTACTCTGCCGGATTCCGGATTGGTGGAAACAAACCGCAACGCCTCCCCGGGTAACCATCTCCCTGGGAGACAAACAACCGGCCATGGCCGGCCTGGATGCCATGCTTGACTGCAACGTTAAAGTGGGCTTAGGCCATCTGGAATTGTCAAGGCAAGAGGTTGAAACCATACTGGAACAAACCCAGGGCCTGGCGTTTATCAAAAACAAATGGGTGGCCGTGGACCCGGAAAAGCTGAGGCAGGCCCTGAAAGCCTGCGACCGCATTGAAGACCTGGCCGCCTCGGGCATGTCCCTGGGAACCGCCATGCGAACCCGGTTGTCCCCGGAAAAAATGCTTGGCCGAGATGATGACGGCCAGGTGGATGTCAGTATCACCAACGGCACATGGCTGACATCCGTA
The DNA here is from genome assembly GCF_963664415.1 of uncultured Desulfobacter sp. NCBI lineage: Bacteria > Pseudomonadati > Thermodesulfobacteriota > Desulfobacteria > Desulfobacterales > Desulfobacteraceae > Desulfobacter > uncultured Desulfobacter sp. The sequence goes on from NZ_OY761445.1 coordinate 2,237,131, forward strand.
CTGGAAAAGATGACCCACCCGGAACAGGTGGACCCGGTGGTACCAGGCAAAGGCTTCAAGGCGGCACTGCGTCCCTACCAATCCAAGGGTGTAGACTGGCTGAACTTTCTGGCGTCATACGGATTCGGGGCCTGCCTGGCCGATGATATGGGGTTGGGAAAAACCGTCCAGATCCTGGCATGGCTGAGTACATTGCCCTCAAGCCAGAAACGCCCGGCAACGCTTTTGGTGGTGCCAGCCTCCCTGATTTCAAACTGGGAGTCGGAAATTAACCGATTTTTGCCCGGCCTCAAAGTCTGTGTGGCCCACCCAGGATTTACATCATCGAATTCACAACCCAACAAGGCGAAGAAAAACAAAGAATTCAAACTGACCAAAACCCAGCTGAATCGCCTGGACCTGGTCATTACCAGCTACACCCTGGTAAAAAAATACGACTGGCTTGCCACATATTCCTGGCGCTGCCTGATTCTGGATGAGGCCCAGGCCATTAAAAATCCCGGTACCCAGCAGACCCGGGCGATCAAATCCCTGCCTGCCGCCCACCGGGTCATCATGACCGGCACACCTGTGGAAAACCGGCTGTCGGACCTGTGGTCCTTGTTTGATTTTTTGAATCCCGGGCTTTTGGGCAACAAGAAAGAATTTTCCGACTTTGCCAAAACCCTGAAAGACGATCCCAACGGATATGCCAGACTGCGGCAAATGATCTTTCCCTATATCCTGCGCCGCCTCAAAACAGACAAGACTGTGATCAAAGATTTGCCTGACAAGGTGGAGATGAAGATCTTTGCCGATTTAAGCCCCAAACAAGTGGTGCTGTACAAAAAATCGATCAAAGATTTGAAACGGGCCATTCAAACCGCCGAGGGTATCCAAAGAAAGGGCCTGGTGCTCTCCTTTCTGCTCCGGTTCAAACAATTGTGCAACCATCCGGATCAGATCACAGGCTCAGGGGATTTTAAGGCCAGCCACAGCGGGAAATTCATGCGCCTGGGCAGTATCTGCGAAACCGTGTATGAAAAACGGGAGCGGGTGCTCGTGTTCACACAGTTCAAGGAGATGACAGAGCCGTTGCGGGCCTTTCTCGAAACCATTTTCCACCACCCGGGACTTGTACTCCACGGATCTGTGCCTGTCGCAAAACGCAAAAAACTGATACAAACGTTCCAGGAGAACGCCTATTGTCCCTTTATGGTGCTGTCGTTAAAAGCCGGGGGGGTGGGCCTGAACCTGACCCGGGCCAACCATGTGGTCCATTTTGACAGATGGTGGAATCCGGCTGTGGAAAACCAGGCCACGGACCGGGCATTTCGCATCGGGCAGACCAAAAAAGTGTTGGTGCATAAATTTGTAACCCGGGGCACCATTGAGGAAAAGATTGATTTGATGATCAGTGAAAAACAGGCACTTGCCGACCAGGTGGTAACCGCCTCCGCCGAAGGACTGATCACGGAAATGGATGATCAAGATCTGCTCGACCTGTTTCGGCTCTCTTTGCCGGAATAAGTCAATAGTTTAAGATCTAAAGGCAAAAGGAATCCAACAATGTATTACGGGTATGGCAAATACGTGAGCGTGGCCGAAAAACGGGCAAAGGCCGAAAAAAAGCTTGCAGCCCTAAAAAAGAAAAACCCTGATATTCAACCCGTGGTCCTTGAGGGTCAGGCACTGGCAAAAACCTGGTGGGGCAAAGCCTGGAACAAAAACCTGGAACGATACGCCGATTATGCCAACCGGATCGGCCGAGGTCGCAGTTATGTCCGGCACGGGGCAGTTCTGGATCTTAAAATTCAGCCCGGCAAGGTCTCAGGCCTGGTCATGGGAAGCACCAGCACCCCCTACCGGATCACCGTCACCATTAAACCTATCCCCCAAAAACAATGGCAGCACATCAAAAATCAGTGCAGGGGAAAAATGGATAGCATCAAGCAACTGATGACCGGCAAGTTTCCCAAGGCCCTTGAAAGCCTGTTTACCCAGAAAGGCAAAGGTCTTTTCCCTTCTCCCAAAGAGATTGAACTGGATTGTTCCTGCCCGGACTGGGCAGTCATGTGCAAACATGTGGCCGCCGTTCTGTACGGGATAGGGGCTCGCCTGGACCAGGATCCGGCCCTGTTCTTTATTTTAAGAAAGGCAAAGGTCGACGACCTGGTGGCCGAAACCGTCCAAGAGAGCAAAAAAGACCTCCTGAACAGGTCCGGGAAAAAATCCTCAAGAATCATTGATGAAAAAAGCCAGAATCTGTCGGATATGTTCGGTATCGACATTGATATGGACGAAGCCCCACCCTTGCCTTCGGCAAAAACCAAGCCTGCCGGTAAAGCATCTGTCAAATCCCACAAATCAAGGGAAGGGAAATCAAAACCAGGTCGGCCAAAGGCGGTAAGGGGCAAGAGCAAGGCCTCCACCACAAACAAAACAGATTCTTCAAAGATCAAAAATGCCGCAGGCATTGAAACCCTGTTTAAGCGACGAACAAAACGCCATACAACGGTTGCCGAAGTCATTGAGAAATCAGACATGGACCCGCAAAAGGTCAGAAATATTCTGTCTAATCTTGTCAAAAAAGGTAAGCTGGAACGGGTATCAAGGGGCATTTACAAATGGGTACGGCCAGAAAAACATTAGACTCCGGCCCGGTTTACGTCAAGCGTTCAGTTTACATCCATTTCTTTAAGAAAGTCTGTGTAACCCAAACATTTTTTAACTTTCGTTGTGGGCTGAACTCCGGTGAACAACCAGGCCGGTCCATGACTGTTATTTTGGTCATCTGAAGGTATGAGCATTGGTATCAAAAAAGGAGTTTTACTTGGCACGAAGAAAACTGAAAGAAGCAGTTAAACAAAAACTTGAATCCCCCGGCTGGCAAAAACTGTTGCGGATTTCCAACCAACAGTTGGCCATTACCATAGGTGCGGCGCTCAACGCCTTTGCCTATGTATTGTTTCAAATGCCCTACAACCTGGCTGCAGGCGGGGTATCCGGATTGGGTATTATTGTAAATCATCTGACCGGATTTTCCCCAGGGTTATTTTATTTTACAGCAAACATCCCATTGTTCGTCCTTGGCTTTTTCACCTTGGGCAGGTGGCGGTTTATATTCAATTCCACATTGGCCGTTATCGTGTTTTCCGGAGCCACGGAATATCTTATTGTTCATATGCCAACGGTGTTTTCTCAATTTCCCATCACAGAGAACAAACTTCTGGCAACCATTTACAGCGGACTGCTCGTTGGTATCGGTACGGGTATTATCTACCGGTTCGGGGGCACCATCGGCGGCACATCCATCATTTCCAGGATCATTTACAATAAAACCGGATTTCCCATGTCCCAGTCCGGTTTGTACGTGGATGTAATCATTATTGCCGTTGCCGGATTTGTATTCAGCTGGGAGACCTCTCTACTGGCTTTTCTTGCGATTCTCATCGCAGGCATGAGCGCAGATTTCGCCCTGGAAGGAACCAGCCAGATGCGCACCCTTATGATTATTACAAAAAATCCCGAACCTCTGCGGTATGCCATTATCAACGAATTGAAGCGCAGTGTAACCATGTGGCAGGGAAAAGGCGGGTATTCCGGAGAAGAACGTACCCTTTTATATCTCACCGTACTGCGTTCCCGGGTGTATGATGTAAAATTCATCGTTAACCGGATCGATCCTGATGCATTCATGGTGGTCGGGGTATCCCAGCAAACCTGGGGCGGATATACCCTGAAAAAACAAAAAGACAGGGCAAGGACTTCAGTCCATGAGGCTGACCGATAGTCCTTATGTCTTTGCTATGCCTTGAAAACCCGGCTGATATCATCGAGGCCTTCGCTGTCGATGATATCCCCCCCGGATCATGGACCCTGATTATCCAAAAACTGAAATCCCGAAGCACTGTTACCCCGCCTTGTGACGATGTCGGGCGATGCCTATACCCATGAACGCAGGACGCATAAAAAAACGTTTTAAATCTTGTGGCGCTGCAACACGATCAGGTCTCAATATTAATGGGATCACGGGTGGGTTGATGGGGAAAGCCGGTGATTGAGCCCATTTTGTCTTTATCCCGGTTAAAGGTGGGATTGCTCCGGACATATGCAAGAATAAGGTTTTCCACCTGTTTGAGACTGCTGATATTTGTACGTTCGTACCCATGGGAGGCATCCACGCCAAATCCCACCAACGCTGTTCTGATATCGCTGCCCGCTTCAATGGCCGAGGCCGCATCCGACCGGTAAAATTCAAACAAATCTTTCTTAAAAAATATCTCGTTTTCCCGGCACAAGCGGACAAGTTTCCGGTTCAGATGATAGTCAAAAGGGCCGGATTGATCCATCATCACCAGGGTGGCGTCATACTCGGTGGAATTCTGCCCGGGCGCGGTCATGGCTGAATCAATGACAATCATTTCCGTGATATCGTTGTAGAGAACTTCCGTGGCGCCCACCCCGACCTCCTCATTGATGGTAAACAACAAATGGCAGTCCACAGGCAGTTTTAAGCCGGAACGACGAATCGTCCGGGCTACGGATAACAGCACGGCAGCCCCGGCCTTATCGTCCAGATGGCGGGCATTGATAAAGCCTTCCTGCTCATCAATTTCCGGAAAAGGGTCCACGGCAATAAAATCGCCTGCGCAAAATCCTTTGTCTTCAAGGTCAGCTTTATTATGGCACCTGGCATCTACCCGGACTTCAACCTGGTCCCATGAGACCGGCTGGGTATCCACGGCATCCCCGTACACATGGCCGGAAGCCTTCAAAGGAATGATTCGCCCTCTGTATTTTTGGCCCTGGGTGAACACAGTCACCCGGGCCCCTTCGGCAAATCGGCTGGACCAGGTCCCAATGGGCCTTACAGCCAGCCGCCCGTTGGATTTCAACCGGCTGACCATGGCACCCAGGGTGTCGAGATGTACGCATACGGCCCGGTCCAGGGCATCACCGTCACCGGACAGCGTGGCCCGGATGGCGCCGCGGCGGGTGACATTATAAGGGATATTTAGGATATCCAATGCCTGGCTTACGGTCACGGCTGCCTGTTTCAAGGCAGGCGATATCTCATCAGTCACATCATGGATGGTCCCGCCGGTATGGAGGTTGGCAGTTTTGCGCACCACCACAGTGCGGCCCTTCTCAAGGACAGATTCATAATTCAGGCCCTCTTTGTTCAGGCAGCGAAGGGTTTCTGCGTCATCGGGAATGAAGCTTTCCCCGCCGGTGGCCGCCATCCGCCGCCGATTGTGTTTTGCGATCAGCTCGCGAATGGTGTGGCTACCCGTACCGGTAATGGCTGGCGGCTTTCGCACGGCAGCTGCCACAACTTCATGATTGATCACAATAATTCTTAAATCCCGGCCTTTAACATAGGATGAGAATATCCGAGCAAATAACCCCGGCACGTTCTATGGCGGTTTCAAGTTCCCCGGGTTCACTGATATCCACACTAATCCCGGCGCCCTGCTCTCCTCGGGCAGGTTTGACCACCCTGCCCTGCTGCTGCATGAAATTCATGGAACTTGCCATATCTTGATGTTGGATCTGTTCCGGGGTGCGAAATCTAACACTTTTTATCCGGCAATATTATACTTCGTATTCTATATATAAATATAATGAGTCCCTAAAATGACAGAACTTAAAAATTGTGATAAATGACAGGATACTTTCAAAAACGATTGAACGGTGGAGCGTAGAAAAATGCAACTCTATTTTATCACGAAATACTTTAAGGCCCGCAGGCTGGCCTTTGACGAAGAACAGAATATACTTTGGCTGGACCCGAACTTTAAAGAACGGTTTCTTACGAGACACCAGGTGGGATTCAATCTGAATCTTTTAAGATCCATCAAAGAGTACCCGACCCTTTCTTCAAAGGTGGCCGTTGATATCCCCCTTGCCTATTTCACCTTGCATTTAAAAGACTTGAAAGTCGCCATCGGCGTTGATGAAGCGGGGTTAGCTTTTGTGAATACATTAAACATTCCCGATCCCCCAAGCATTGCAGGCAATCCAATCGTTCAAAAACCACTAACGTAAATACAGAACCTTGCTGTTAGTCGTTCATAGATTCAAGATGTTCCAAATGAGCCACGACCGCCCTGATTTCACCGTAGGAATAATCGTCACCCAATTCCTCTTTCATCTGGCTCAAATTTTTGTCTGAATCCACGACGGCCCCAATGGCCGCTTGTTTTTCTTTATCTTCCACCAACTGGTCCACAGCCAGTTCGCCCTTGGCAACAAAAGAACATAAGTGCCCTTGGATAGTGGTAGCGGCCAGCCCGCGCTCCTCGGCAATCTTTTCAACGGACAGACCGTCTTTAAACATCATCAAACTGATGTCCCGGGTGTTGGCTTGGGGGGCGGCCTTATCCGCGTCTTTGACTTTGTTGCTGCCGGTTCCCTGCTCTTTCTTTGGGTTCTGTTCTGCGGGACGCGGCTCTGGGGATTCATCGCCCGGAATTTTCTTTTCATTGCAATAGGTATCCACCATGGCCAGCAGCTCCTCGCCATAGCTTTCTACGGTGGCCGGCCCTACGCCTTTCAGGGCCTTGAGGCTTTTTGGGGACCGGGGCAGGCAGACGGCGATCTGAACCAGAACTTTCTGGTGGGCCACCTGGAACGCTTTGACATTCTGGGCAGCTGCGGTGCGGGTTCGCCATTCCTTCAAGGCCTGAAACATGTCGGGATGGGCAATGTCAAGTTCAGTGTAATCCGTGGTGGATGACGCAGCACTCTTTTTTGACAGGGTTCCCGGCGCATCCGCCATGGCTTGGGATGATACGGCCTTAAGATAAGCAGTTGTGGAAAAGCCGTCGGCACAGGATAAAATCCCGGCCCGTTTAACACGGACTTCGCGTTTTAAATTATCCAGGGCATTTGTCACCTGCTTGGCCAGAGCTGCATTGTCAGTATCCACAGCACCTTTTTCCAGCAGACGGCCAAACACCTGATCCAGGGTATTGCCGAACCAGGCACTGGCCTTTTGCACCCGCTCCTGTATAACAGCACTTTTCTCCGGTAACGGCTCATTTGCCATCAACTGTTTCAATTGAATCTTAAATTTATCGCTCACCTGGAACACCTGATCCCGGGCACCGGCTTCCAATTGGTCAGGCTCGCCAAGACCGGGGATACGCAGTACATTGCGGTTGTCCCTTGCCAAGCGCAAAAAATAAAAAAACAACCGCCTGAAAGATGAACAGTCAAAACATTTAAGCACCAGAGCCTGCTGACAGGCGGCCCGGGCGGATCTGAAAATCCCGGCAAGGTCCTGGTCCGGCGGCGCCGTCCGGTTCATGAACTCCACTACCACCGGGTCGGTCCCCAAAGCGTTGGGCGGCACAGGCGCAGTCAGCACCAGCCCTTCAAGACCGGTACAGCGGCTTAAGGCCACATAGACCTGACCGTGGGCAAAGGCGTTTTGGGCATCCACAATGGCCCGGTCAAAGGTTAAGCCCTGGCTTTTGTGAATGGTGACCGCCCAGGCAAGTTTTAACGGGAACTGCTTGAATGTCCCCACCACCTCCTGCTGGATGGTTTTATCTTCCTCGTTTACCTTGTACGTGACATTTTCCCAGTCCACCGGCTTGACTTCCACAACCGGCCCGTCCTTGGAATCAGACGCACTCTCCCCGGCCGATCTTCCGGCACTGCCCCGGCAGGCCACGGTTATAATATCGGTCCCCACATGGGTAACCTCACCGATGGTACCGTTGAAATAATTTTTATCCGGGGAGGCGTCATTGCGCAGAAACATCACCTGGGCACCGGGTTTAAGGGTGAGCTGTTCGCCTGTGGGAAAGGCATGGGATGGAAAATCTCCGGTCACTTTTGCAGCCAGAGTGTGTGCCTTCTCCCCAAGCCGGGCAAGTTTCAGGCTATTAATAGATTCGGCTTTACGATTGTGCGTGGTCAGGGTAATATACCCTTGATCCGGGAGATCAGGTTTCACCTGCCGGTTAAGGATTTCAGTACAGTGGCTGTCCATGCGGTTTTCGCGTACGGCATTAAGCAGGCGGATGAAATCAGGGTCGCTTTGACGGTAAACGGTCTCAAGCTCTATGGTCACCAACTCGGAACGGCTTAACGCCTGACTGGAGAAAAAATAGGGGGATGCATAATAGTTGGACAAAAGTTCCCACTCATCAGGTTTGGTCACCGGTGGCAGCTGGAACAGGTCGCCAATGAGCAGCAGTTGAACCCCGCCAAAAGGCCGTTCATCCCGGCGCAGCCGCCGCAATACCGCATCCAGGGCGTCCAGCAGATCCGCCCGGACCATGGAAATTTCATCAATTACCAGCAAATCAAGGCCGTTGATAATCTGTTTTTTTACCTTAGAGAATCTGAAAAACCGGCGGTTGTCTTGGGGCCGGTCACTTTGGCCGGGCAAAAAAGGCCCCAACGGTATTTGAAAAAAAGAGTGCAGGGTCACGCCACCGGCATTTACGGCGGCAACGCCTGTGGGTGCGGCAACCATAAACTGCTTGGGGCAAAAATCCTGTAAAGATTTCAGGAATGTGGTTTTACCAGTGCCGGCCTTACCGGTGAGATAGATATGAGATAGGGTATCCCTGACAAAGGCCTTGGCAGCCTGGATCTTCTTGTTGCCTTCAAAGGAAGGTAATGTGGATTTTGCAGCGTCCATAATCCTAATCTTATAACAGAAAAATCCAAATTCTGTCTACTGCCCCTTAACAAACCACGGAAGACACGGAAAAACACGGAAATGGACTTGAGCGCTATGCGCTCTGTCTTTCAGTGTTTTCCGTGGTTATAAATCATTGTACAGGCAAAGCTGTGTTTTCCACAGCGTCACTCCGCTTGGAAAGCCACCCCCCGCCCAGGGCTTTATAAAGATTAACATAAGCATTGAAATAGAGCTGCCGGTTCTGGGAATACTCAAGCTGGGCGGAAAACAGGGTGCGCTGGGAATCCAGTACTTCAAGATAGGAACTGACGCCCTTGTCATACCGCTCAAACGAAAGTTTATACGCATTTTCAGCCGCAGCCACCTTGCGCTGGGATGCGTCACTTTCTCTTCTGTAGGTATCCACTTCCACCAAGGCATCCTCCACTTCCTTAAAGGCAGTGAGCACTACTTCCTGGTAGTTGAACAGTGCCTGACGGGTCTGCTCTTTGGCCACCTCTACTCTGAACTTACTTTTATTAAAATCAAATAAGGGCCCCAAAAGGCTGCCGCTCAGGTTCCATATCCCGCCGTGATTGGTGATATCGGACACCTCGGACGAGGCAAGCCCCAGAACACCGGTCAGACTGATGGCCGGAAACCGCTGAGCCACAGCCACGCCGATTTTTTCGTTAGCTGCATGCACAAGTGCCAGGGCGCTTTTGATCTCAGGTCGACGCGCCAAAAGGGAGGCAGGCATACCCACAGGGATCATAGGGGGCAAAGGCTCCTTATCTAAAGCAACCACCGTTCGCACCGCCCCGGGCAAAGACCCCATGAGCAGTTTCAATCGATGCTCGGTTTTGGCAATCAGGCGTTCATAGGAGGGGATGGCACCTGCGGCCACTTCCAGCTGAATCTGGGCCTGGTTCACATCAATTTTCGGAATAATTCCCTTGTCAAATCGTTTGGTAATTATGTCCAGGCCATCCTGGCGTGAGGTAAGGGTTTCTTTGGACATCTCCAGACGCTGACGATAGTCCAGGAGCTGATAATAAGCAGAGACCACATCGGCAATAAGCGAGGTGCGTACCGCCCAGGCCCCATAGGCTGACGCCAGAATCTGGGCATAGGCCGCAGTTGTGGCCCGTTTGAATTTCCCCCAGAAATCCAATTCCCAGGACAATGTGGGTGATATATACAAATTCTTATTGGTAAACGTAGATCGGGTTCCCGAATAGTTGCCCACAAAGCCTCCGCCCCCAAGATTGAGAGCCGGGAACCTGTCGGCCCGGGTCATCCCGAAAGAAAACCGAGCCTCTTCAATCCGGCTTAATGCCGTTTTCAGATCCTGGTTGTTTTCAAGTGCTGTGGTCACAAGCTCATAGAGCACGGGATCTTTGAACAGCTCCCACCATTTTAAATCCTGATCCTGGCCGGCATCGTCCGGTGCAAACCGGTAGGCTGCCGGTACATCCACCACCGGGGCTTCAAAATCAGGTCCTAGGGTGAGACAACCGGACAGTCCGAATCCAGACAAAAGGACCAGTAGGACAAACAATGCGCGAATTGAAGATAATCTATTCATAACCATAATTTTTTCTTACGCCTTCTTATTGGCCAAATCCCGTTTTTTCTCATACCGGCACAATTTGCCGATCACCACGAAAAGCATGGGATATAAAAAGACCCCGAGCAGCGTGGCCAGACACATGCCGCCTAAAAGCGCCACGCCCATGACTTTACGCGACAAAGCACCGGCGCCCGTGGCCACCACCAGGGGTAAAATCCCAAGAATAAAAGAAAATGCCGTCATTAGAATGGGGCGGAACCGTATTTTTGCCGACTCAATGGCCGCATCAAACAGGCTCATTCCCTCGTTGAATTTGATATTGGCAAACTCCACAATCAAAATGGCATTTTTGGCAGCCATACCAATAAGCATCACAAGAGAAATCTGGGCAAATACGTTGTTTTCATAGGTCAGATCAAAAAACCGTGCCAAATAAACAAGACCTAATGCCCCGAACAAAGCAAAGGGTGTTCCCAATAGAATGCTGAAGGGCAGAGACCAGCTTTCATATTGGGCGGCCAGGATCAGGAATACAAAAATAAGTGAAAAGATAAAGATCATGGACCCGGTACCGGAAGCTGCCTTTTCCTGGTAGGACATATCACTCCAGGCATAGGTCATGTCATCAGGCAGCACTTGGGCACCCACCTCTTCCAGGGCCGTCATAGCCTGGACCGATGTATATCCCTGGGCAGGGGTCCCGGATATTTCTGCGGCCCGCATCAGGTTGAACCGATTGGTGTAATCAGGGCCGTATACCTCTTTTACTTTAATAAATGCAGACAACGGTACGGTTTTGCCGGCCTTGTTTTTCACGAAAAACTGGCCCAGTTTTTTGGCGTTGCGCCGATAGTCGGGTTCTGCCTGGATATAGGCCCGGTATAAACGCCCAAAGCGGTTGAAGTCGTTGACATAGGAACCGCCTAAAAACGTGCCGATGGCCGTGTAAATGTCATTAAGACCGACACCGGCCTTCAATGCTTTGTCCCGATTCACTTCAATAAGCTTCTGGGGCACGTTGGGACTGAATGTGGTGCGGATCGACCCGATCTCCGGGCGTTTTTTGGCCGCCGCAATAAACTGTGTGGCCTGATGCCCCAGATAGGCCGGAGTATTGCCCACACGGTCCTGGAGCATGAAGGTAAAGCCCGAGCCCGTACCAAGACCTGGGATGGCCGGTGGTGAAAAGGCAAAGACCTGGGCCTGGTTTACCCCAAAATAAAACTCTTTATTGACCTCATTGACCAGATCGTCGGCTGTCTTTTCGCGCTCATCCCAGTCTTTAAGGGAAACAAACAAGAAGCCGTAATTGGGTCCCATGGAAGAGGAGAGCATGGAAAATCCGGTGGCATTGGCCACATACGCCACTTCCGGGTGTTTGGCGAGAATCTTTTCCACCTGCTTGGCCACGGCATCCGAACGCTGCAGTGACGCGGCATCGGGCAGCTGCATATTCACCATGAAATATCCCATGTCTTCTGTGGGGATAAACCCGCCGGGCAAAAGTTTGCCCACAACACCTGTTCCGCAGCACACGGCAACAATGAAAAGAATACCCAGAATCATCTTTCGCGCCACCATTTTGGAAATACTGGTATAGACGTTGGTGGATGCATCAAAGGCTTTATTAAATGCAGAAAAAAACAGCCCCAAAGGCCCCAAGCAGAGAGACCGGAATAGCTATGGTGGGGATCAGGGTGGCCCGCCAATCCTGGATAAAAATAAACACCACAAAAACCACCAAAGCCAGGGCAATCACAAGGGTTTCAATAATTTCGTTAATGCCTTTGGTGATGGGTAGCGTGGCATCCAAAGAGACATCATACTGCATGCCCTTGGGAAAGGATTTGGACAACTGGGACATCACGGACCGGATTTCCTTGGCCAGGTTTACGGCATTGGATCCCGGCGCCTGGTACAGGGCAATAATGGAACAGGGTTTGCCGTTCATACGAGAAAAGACATTATAGGACTCCACACCCAGCTCCACCCGGGCCACATCCCTAATCTTAACCTGCGCCCCGGTGTCTGTGGTGCGGATCACGATATCACCAAAGGCCTCTTTGGACGCCAGGCGGTCAGGTAGCCGGACGGTGTAGGTAAATTCTGTTCCTTTAGGCGCGGGTTCCGCCCCGAACTTGCCGCCCGGAACAATAATATTCTGGGCCTTGATGGCACTGGTGATTTCAGACACGGTCATATCAAGCTGAGCCAGGCGATCCGGCTTGATCCAAATACGCATGGAGTAGTCTGAACCCCCCAAAACATCCACGCGGCCGATGCCTTTCAATCGGGCCAGAGAATCTTTTATATTGATCAGGGCATAGTTGTTGAGTGCCACCAGCATCAGGATGTTGGGCAAAGATTTTTGCGTGGAAACCCCGAGTCGCTTTACCTCCTCGGGAAGTTTGGCTGTAGCGGCCGACACACGATTCTGCACAAATACGGTGTTCATATCCGGATCAGTACCGATGTCAAAAGAGACGTTAATGGTCATGGTGCCGTCATTGGCATTTACCGACTTCATGTAAATCATGTTGTCAACGCCGTTGATCTGCTGTTCAAGCGGAGTAGCCACCGAGGCTTCCACATTGATTGCATTGGCACCGGTATAGCTAGCCCGCACCTGAACGATGGGCGGGGTAATATTGGGATACTGCTCCATGGGCAGCTGCATCGCGGACAAAACACCCAGGATGATCGTCACAATCGCAATAACCATGGCGACAACAGGTCGCCGGACAAAAAAAGCGCCCATTAGCTTTCTTCCTGTGCTATACGTTCCGCTTTCACCGCTTTGGCCGTCACCTTTGTTCCGTCGGCAACTTTCTGCAAGCCTTCGTAGACGATGGACTCACCCCCAGAGAGGCCTTTTGTAATCAGAACAAAATTATCAACCTCCGGCCCCAGGGTAACATCCTGCTCCTTGATGGTGCCATCTTCACCCACCATAAACACCTTTTTAAGCCCCTGCAGGTCGGTGATGCAACGCTGGGGCACAAGAACCCCACCTTTAACGCTGTCGATCATGGCCTTGATCTTGCCAAACTGGCCGGGGCGCAACAGGCCGTTGGGGTTGGGAAACGAAAAATAGTTACGGATGGGCACAAATTTACACAAAAAATACTAAATACCTACATCTTTACCCTACTTGACTATGAACACGATTGAGCAAAAATTATCGTTGCCATTCCTAAGTTTATTATACTATTGCCCCTGTATTTTAAACAATTTTTCTAAAAAAACTAGCAAAGAAACAACAAACAGACCATGGGCCTTACATTTTTTTCAATAACTGACCGGCTGCGGTCAAAAGCGGATCCCATACCGGCCCGAACGGCGGCGCATAGGCCAAATCGGACTGAAAAAATTCGGACACCGTCATGGACGTTTGCAGGGCAACGGCGGCAGCATTGATTCTGTGCGCAACGCCTTCGGTTCCCGTCATCTGCACACCCAGCAGACGGCCGCTGGCTTTATCGCCAACCATATTTACTAAAATCGGCGTAGATCCGGGATGGCCATGGGCCCGGGACCGGGCTGTAATCATATTTTCCACCGGGCTAAACCCTGCCGTGTTTGCCTCCTGGACGGTCAGCCCGGTCCTGGCGACCTGCAGATCAAACACCTTGAACACCGACGTGCCGGCCACGCCTTTCAATTCGGTTTTTACCCCACAGATATTGTCCGCCACGGCCCACCCGGCCCGATTGGCACGCAGGGCAAGGGGAATCCAGCATTTTTCGCCGGAAACCACATGATATGCATCGGCACAGTCTCCTGCTGCATAAATATCGGGATCACTGGTTTTAAGCATACGATCCACGGCAATGGCCCCGCCGGCACCAAGTTCAAGCCCGGCGTCTTCGGCAAGTTCACTGCAGGGCACCACACCTGCAGCCACAAGTACGATGTCGGCGTCCAAGGTCAAATCATCTAAAACCACCCGCGCGCCAATTTGAGAGGATTCAATACATTCCACAGTTTTCCCTGCATACAGGGCCACCTTGTTCTGCACAAGCTCATCTTGAATCATTTGTGAAAGGTCAGCCTGCATCCAGGGTAGAAACGTTTCTCCCGGTTTGACCATGGAAACCGCAACCCCTCTTTTTCCAAATGCCTCACACATCTCAAGGGCAATGTATCCCATACCGATGATCACAGCTTTTTTTACTTTTTTTTCTGAGATAAAGGATTTGATCAGCCGCCCCTGGGATAAATTTTTTAGGGGCAGGACGCAATCAAGGTCAATTCCTGGAATGTTTGGCATCACGGGCCGGGCACCTGTGGCAATTAGCAGTTTGTCATAGGCGAATTCAAAGGACTGCCCGGACAGAGTGGTACCGAAAACCTTTTTCTCTTTAGGGCTGACTTTTTCCGCTCTGTGGCCCGTGAGAAGATTGATTTGATTTTTCTGCCTGAACACATCGGCTGTCCTGACCACAAGTAGGTCCATATCCCTGTCCGGATCAGCGATATTGTATGGCATGCCGCAGGCGGAGTAAGAGACATCTTCGGTCATCTCCAGCACCGTGACCGTCGCATTTTTGTTCATCCTTTTCAACTTGCTTGCCGCACTCATGCCGGCGGCATCACCGCCGATAACCAGAAAAGTCATGACCTGTTCCTTTTTCATTTCGTCTATCCCTGTTGCTCGGATTTTTTTTCAGCAGTCTGGGGCAGATAAATATCAAAACAACTGCCTTCACCTTCAATACTGTCCACAAATATATGACCCTTAAGCCGGGCCACAATCCCTTTAATAATAGGAAGACCCATACCTGCCCCCCGCCCCTTTATTTTTGTTGTAAAATAAGGCTCAAATATATTGTCCATGACAGCGCGGCTCATCCCGTGTCCCGTATCCACCACCTGTAAATGAATATAAGAACCAGGGAATAACCGGTGCGTCTCTTCAAGGGAACCTTCTTTAACCTGAATTTCATCCAGACGGACAGTAAGAATTCCGCCTTTGTCCATCATGGCATGATGGGCATTGGTGCAAAGATTCATAATAAGTTGATGGATCTGGGTGGGATCCGCCATAACAGGTGCAAGGCCCGATGTGATCAACGTTTCGATCTTTATGTTTTGAGGGACAGAGGCTCTCAACAGTTTTAAGCTCTCCTTGATAATAGGGCCGGGATGGCAGCGGATATACTCTTTTTCCCCCTGGCGACTGAATGCCAGAATCTGTGCCACCAGGTCCTGGGCCCGGCCGGATGCGTTTTTCACCCGACGAAGGTATTCGAACATTTTCTCATTTTTCGGGCGCATTGCCAGGCACAGATCCGTATACCCTATGATGGGGGACAAAATATTATTAAAATCATGGGCAATACCGCCGGCCAGAACACCAAGGGCCTCCATTTTCTGAAGCTGCACAATCTGACGCTTGAACTCAACCTGCTGCTTTTCACACTTCTGCCTTCTGTAGACGCAACCGATCTGATGGGCCACAGCCATGGCCAGATTGGTGTCACTTTTGTCCAGTTTTCTCAGGGTCACCGTATTTCCGGCAATCAAGTGGCCGATGGGTGCACCGTCCACTTCGATGGGACAGATAATAAAAGAGCGGGGTTTGATACGATCGACCAGTTCCCTGCTCTGGGAAAATTTTCGCTTAAGCCATGCAATATCATTCACAAGCATGGTTTTGTTGTGCTGAAAGGACTCATAAAACACCCCTTCGGATGACCCCTCAAGGCAGATGCGATATTCGGTAATGTAAATATTTTCGACCGCTGTAAATCCATATCCGCCGCGATAGGACAAAAAAGTTTTTTCATCATTGGCAATCATGATCATCACGCGGTCATACCGAAGTTTTTTACCCACGATATTTGCAGCCCGGTCAAAGATACAAGCATCCGGATCCTCAACCCCCAAGGCCTGTCCAATGTCGGCAATGGCCCTTGAATTTTCAACATTGACTTCAGTCTGATGACGAATCTCTTCTCTGGCCGTATGTATCCCCTGTAAAGACCTTAAATACGCCTTTGATTTCACCCTCTGACCGGCCCACCCCAGCCCCAGAAATAATAGAACCGGCCACAACGGGTTGAACACATCATCAAAAGGGGGCAGACAAACCGCAATGAACATTACGATAGCAGCAGCACCGACAAGCCAGGAAAGCCCGGCAAGTAAGGGAAATGCCGAACTCCGCCAGGAGAGCTCATACCGGCAAGCTTTTCCGTCTCTAAACATACATTCCGAATGGCTCACAGTCAGTTCATTATGAAGAAAAACATCTGCAAGGCCCTGAAAATAGCCCTGCCGAATCTCGCACTGAAAGGGTTCTTCTGTTATCCCTTTATATGGAGAGACGACGATCTCGATGTTATTTTTTCTTATATATCGGATAGTATAGCGTGCAGACCGGGTCAGGCTCTTGGCATATTCGACCATCATCTTACAGGCCCGCCGGATCCCGACAAAGGGCAGCACCAGGCTTCGAATCATCCCCAGGCATTGGGAGGACACAGCGTAACGACCTGCCTGTTGCGCAATCTTCATATTGTCGGTAAGCATGCACAAACGTTCATGAAACCGGTTGATCTGTGCCTGGCAGAGCACGATGGCGTTATTACCGGTTTTACTGTAATTCCCGATTCCGGCGTCGTCCATGAGGTCCTCGATTTCAATGTCAGGATATTTTTCACGAATCAAGGCAACATAAGTATCCAGGATCTTATTGCTATACAGTTGGTTTTCTTTTGTCGTTTCCATTTTCAATTTTTCCATGGTCGAAACCGTACGTCCGGTTTTCATATAATTACAAATCAGCGCTTAAGATTCAATCGAATCGTTATAAACTAAAATGACACTTCTTTCTTCAGAAAAATAGTATTTTAGTAATTAAATCTACACCCGGACACCGTATATTTCCAAACAAAGCCTGTGTAACCCACATGGATATCTAAACTTTTATCCTGGATTAAGCTTGGGCTTTAATCAACCGGAGCAACCCAAAACTGCTATATAAAATTCGCAGATCATACGAAATCGACGACAACATTTTTGATTTTTATTTAAGTATACCGGATAAATGAATGAATTTTTTGACAAAGATTTTATGATATATTATATCAATATACTTTTTATAAACTATAATCTGGGAGGATAGATGCAAACAGGAAAAGTTAACCAGCGGATTTTATCATTCATGAAAAAGCGGGACATGGATATCCCGGCCCTGTCCGAGGCAGCCGGCCTTGACCCTGAGTTTATCAAGACCATGCTTGAGGAAGATGCCTACCCCCCCCTGGGTCCTCTAATGAAAATTGCCCGGGCCCTTGGTGTACGTTTAGGCACATTTCTGGATGACCAGGACAGCAGCGACCCCTACATTGTCCGCAAGGCCGAAAGAGCAGACGGTTTTTCCGTTCTCGACGGTACCAACAAAGCCCCTGCCTTGAATTTCTATGCCCTGGGTAAAGGAAAATCAGACCGGCACATGGAGCCGTTTTTTGTTGAAGTCCTGCCTGAATCCGCAAAGAAAAAAACGCTGTCTTCCCATGAGGGCGAAGAATTTATTGTTGTTGTTTCAGGTGTTGTGGAGGTCATTTACGGCAAGGAGACCTATGAACTCAAGCCCGGCGACTCCATCTATTACAATTCTGTGGTTCCCCACTATGTATCATGTATAGGAGAAGAAAAGGCCGAACTTCACGCCGTGGTTTATATTCCCGAATAACGGCCATGGGCAGCCATAGGCAGTATTAACGCCCAGGCACCCCCATAGCAAAACAAAAAATGATTTAATAACGTATTGGGACTTTTAGATAAAAAAACAGCCATGGCCGCGCCTATAGGCATCCGAAAGTAAATATTTTGGGCCGGCCACCTGCAACCCCAAGCCAGAGAGGAATCGAGCATCATATGGACGAAACTTTGCCATTGCAATCCCTGACTTTAGGCCAAATCCTTGACAAAACAGTTGAAAAGTACCCGGACAACCCAGCCGTTGTGTATGTGGACAGGGATTTTCGCCTGACGTACCGCCAATTTGCCACCTGTGTTGATGAAATAGCCAAGGGCCTGATGGCCCTGGGTGTTAAAAAAGGTGAAAAGGTAGGTATATGGGCCACCAATGTACCATACTGGGTTATCTTGCAGTTTGCCACAGCCAAAATTGGGGCGGTGCTGCTCACAGTGAACACCAACTATAAAACAGCGGAACTCGAATACCTGCTAACCCAATCGGAATGTGAGAACCTGTTTCTCATCGACGGGTATCAGGATACGGATTACATATCCACAGTCTATGAACTTGTGCCGGAGCTGAAAACCTCCCAGCGCGGCGCCCTGAAATCAGAAAAATTCCCACATTTGAAGCGTGTGGCATTTCTTGGTCCGGAAAAACACAGGGGGATGTATACCATCCCTGAAATCCGTGCTCTGGCCGTCATGATTTCCGAAGAAGAATACCAGGATAGGCAGGATAGCCTGGATTGCCATGATGTGGTGAACATGCAGTATACCTCGGGAACCACGGGTTTTCCCAAAGGTGTTATGCTCACCCATTACAATATCGACAATAACGGATTCTGGATCGGCGCCAACCAGAACCTGGGGCCGGATGACCGAATCTGCCTGCCCGTGCCCCTGTTCCACTGTTTTGGCTGTGTGCTCGGGGTACTGGCCTTCGTAAACCATGGTTCATGTATGGTGATCCTGGAAGGATTTGACCCGCTGTTGGTCATGGCTTCGGTGGAACAGGAAAAGTGTACAGGGCTCTACGGGGTGCCCACCATGTTCATTGCCGTACTGGACCACCCCCTTTTCAACAAGTTTGACTTTTCATCCCTGCGCACCGGTATCATGGCCGGCTCCAACTGCCCCATCCATACCATGGAGCAGGTCATCAACAAGATGAACATGTCGGAAATCACTATCTGCTACGGCCTGACCGAAGCCTCTCCGGTTATAACCCAGACCCGGCAGCACGACGACATCCGGGTGCGGACAGAAACCGTGGGACGGGCCTTGCCTCACCTTGAAGTCAAGGTCGTTGATATTGCAACAGGAGAAGAACTACCTCCGGGCCAACAGGGTGAGGTATGCGTCAGGGGATACAGTGTCATGAAAGGATATTACAACAATCCTGAAGCCACAGCCCAAACCATTGATGAGGACGACTGGCTGCATTCAGGAGATCTCGGGGTCATGGATGAAGAGCTCAATTTGTCCATCACAGGCCGGCACAAGGACATGATTATCCGGGGGGGAGAGAATATCTATCCCAGGGAGATCGAAGAATTCCTATACCGTATGGACGGCATCCGGGATATCCAGGTGGCTGCAGTTCCCAGTAGAAAATATGGTGAAGAGGTCGGTGCCTTTGTTATTCTCAATGAGGGGGCAAATCTTGAGCCCAGTGATATCCAGGACTTCTGCCGTGGAAAAATCAGCCGGTACAAAATTCCCAGGTATGTCCATTTTATTAAGCAATATCCAATGACGGCTTCGGGCAAAATTCAGAAATACAAATTGACGGAAATGTCCGAAGATATATGGCCGGAAAGACGTTAAGCAATCAATATTAACATTGCGTATCTCATCATAAAGGACATAAAGCACCTATCAAAAAAATACCCATCTTTATGTCCTTTATGATTTTCATCCGAAGGATGATCTGCAAAAAAACACAATTTAAAAAAAGAAAAAAATGCGAATATCTGCCGCTGTTACCACTGCCATTATCTGCTTGATTGTTGCCGCACCCATGCTTACCGGCCAAGCCCTGTGCCGGGAGTTAACCCTCATGACCCATGACAGCTTCAGTCTGTCCAAATCCGTGCTTGAAGATTTTAAAACCGCTGTGGGTGCGGACATCACGATCCTACGTTCCGGGGATGCCGGCCAGGCATTGAACAAAGCAATTTTGTCAAAAAACAATCCCATGGCAGACCTTTTTTTTGGCGTGGACAACACCTTTATCGGCAGAGCCCTGGACCATGATCTGTTCATTGCCTATACACCCAAAGGATTTGACGATATCAACGCCACCCTCTTACTGGATGACAAAAAGCGTCTGATACCTGTAGATTTTGGAGATGTATGCCTCAATTACGATATCCAATGGTTCAAAGCAAAACACCTTGCTCCCCCGAACGGCCTTGAATATCTGATCCGTCCGGCATACAAAAACCTCACCGTTGTCCAGAATCCGGCCACATCATCCCCGGGCCTTGCCTTTCTTATGGCCACCATCAGCCGTTTCGGGGAAGATGGATACATCTCTTTCTGGCAGAAACTTAAAGCCAACGGGGTCATGGTGGTCAACGGCTGGCAGGATGCCTACTGGGGCCAGTTTACGGCAGCCTCAAAGGGAGATCGACCTATTGTGGTCTCCTACGCATCAAGCCCTGCGGCAGAAGTATTCTACGCCGAACAAAAACCCACCACGGCGCCCACCGGCATTGTAATTGAAAATCAATCGGCCTTCCGGCAGATTGAATTTGCAGGCATTTTAAAAAACAGTAAAAACCCCGATCTTGCCAAAAAAGCCATGGACTTTATCTTAAGCAAAACATTCCAGGAAGATATCCCTTTGCAGATGTTTGTGTTCCCGGCCAACACCAAAGCAAAACTGCCTGACGTGTTTTTAAAGCATGCAAAAATCACGGATACACCGGCATATTTACCCATCGACGACATCAACCAAAACCGGGATAAATGGCTCCGGGAATGGACGGAAAACCTGTTGCGGTGAAAACAAGAATATATACCCATCCTTATGTATTAGCGGGACTTCTCCCCCTTCTATTTTTTCTTATTTTTTATTTTTATCCACTGGCCGGGATCTTTCTTAGAAGCTTTGTACCGGATTTTCCCCAAAACCTTCATATCGATCTTTCCTTTTTGAATCAGATTACCGGATCACAACGTCTTCACCACATCATTTGGTTCACCTTCTGGCAGGCTGCCGTATCCACGGGCCTGACCCTGCTGTTTGCCTTTCCTTGCGCCTTTGTCATGTCCCATTACCAGTTTAAGGGAAAACAATTTTTAATCCTGTGCGCCTCTATCCCCTTTGTCCTGCCTGCCGTAGTTGTCGCCGCAGCCCTTGATGCAAGTTTCGGCAAAAACGGATGGCTGGGCATGTTAAATATCCGCCACCCCCTGGGTCTGATTTTCATGGCCCATGTATTTTACAATTTTTCGGTGATGCTCAGAATTTTGACCAGCTTCTGGACAGGGTTGCGGGGCAAATCCCAGGAAGCGGCAGCCATGCTCGGGGCTGGGCCGTTTCAGACGTTTATCTATATTACGTTGCCCCTTCTCATGCCTGCCATATGGGCGGCTTGTTTTCTGGTATTCATCTTTTGTTTTTCAAGTTTCGGCATCATTCTGATTCTTGGGGGGCCTGCCTATTCAACCATAGAAGCAGAAATATACCGCCAGGCCGCCTATATGTTCAACCTGCCGGTGGCATCTTTTCTCTCATTGCTTCAAATCGGTTTTACCTTATTGCTCATGGGCTGCTACACCGCCTTTTCCCGAAAGGCTGTCCGTTTTGCGCCAACAACCTGCCACACCCATTTTAAACAGCCGAAAAGATTCCGGGAAAAGGCAGCCGTCACAGGCAGCAGCATTTTTATTATCCTGTTATGCCTTTTCCCCCTTGCAGCCCTTGCCGGAAAGTCCCTGGTCCATGAAGGACAATTGTCCCTGATTTATTACCGTGCCATTTTTGAAAATCCTGCAAACTCTATTTTCCATGTCCCGCCCTTTACTGCGATACAATTCTCTTTTATCTTTGCGGGTGCAGCCCTCGTTATCGCCGTTGTCACAGGTCTGTGCGCCGCCCTTTGCCTGAATCATCTGGACCGGATAAAAGCAAAAGGTCCTGCCGCATTTTTTGACCCGTTGTTTATGCTGCCCCTGTCCACTTCGGCAGTTACGTTAGGGTTCGGTATTATCATCACCCTGGACCGGCCACCGCTTAACCTGCGGACATCAGCGCTGCTTGTTCCTTTGGTTCATGCCCTGGTTGGATTTCCCTTTGTACTTCGGTCGGTGCTGCCTGCCCTGAAAAGTATACCCAATGACATCAGGGAGGCCGCCGCCACATTAGGCGCCTCCCCTGGGACAACACTCCGAAGCATTGACCTGCCACTAATATCCGGTGCGCTGACAGCAGGCGCCGTGTTTGCTTTTACCATCAGCATGGGAGAATTCGGCGCCACAATCTTTACGGCAGGACCACGCACGCCCACCATCCCCATAGCCATTTACCGATTTTTAGGCCAGCCGGGCGCCATGAATTACGGTCAGGCCATGGCCATCTCCACCCTTCTCATGATTATTACAGCGGTTGGTTTTATCCTCATTGAAAAAACCAATTTAAAAGGGGCACAACACTTTTAATGGAACATGAACTCATCATACACAACCTAAACAAAACCGACGCGACAGGCAGCTATTTGCTAAACAACATCAATCTTACCCTGCCCCGGGGCAGCCGCCTGTCTGTGTTAGGCCCTTCGGGCAGCGGAAAAACCACACTATTGCGCATGATTGCAGGGCTTGACACACCGAGTTCAGGCGATATCCGATTCAGCGGCGCTTCTATCCTGGATCTGCCCCCATACAAGCGCAACTTCGGCATGATGTTCCAGGACTATGCATTGTTCCCCCATATGAATGTATCTGCCAATATTGCATTCGGCCTAAAAATGAAGGGTATCCCCAGACAGAAGCAGATCCCAATTGTAAAACAGATGCTGACCCTGACCAATCTTGAGGGCTTTGGACATCGCAAAATAGATGAACTGTCCGGGGGCGAGCGCCAGCGGGTGGCCCTGGCAAGAACCCTTGCCCCGGGCCCCAGGCTGCTCATGCTGGACGAACCGTTAAGCGCACTGGACCGGGTCTTGCGAAAACACCTGCTGGCTCAGCTTACGCAGATTTTTTCCCAGCTGCACATCACGACCATCTTTGTCACCCATGACCACGAAGAAGCATTTGCCGCAGGCGATCAAATTATCCTAATGAACCAAGGTTGCATTGTCCAATCCGGCACCCCCGAAGATCTTTCACAACACCCGGTGAATGACTGGGTCCGGCAGTTTATGGGTTAAAGAAAGTCCCATTCCTCAAGAATTGTTCTTGCCTCTTGATGCCCTTACAAATATAATCAGGTAGTTCATTTTCCTATAGCCCATAATTCATCGCTATGAACGAAAAGCCGCCCAAAGGGCGATATTCATATGGAAAAACCGTCATGAAAAAACAGGCAGCCATCATCTTAATTATGTGCGGGGCCGTCTTTGCAGTAGCGATGCCCTGCGCGGCCCAGAAAAGAAGGATCCTCTATGTGGACTCCTATCATCCCGGTTATTTGTGGAGCGCCCAAATCACCCGGGGTATCCAGGCAGTCATAGATGACAATCCTGATATTGAGCTTGACATATTCAGGATGGATACCAAAAGGAACAAATCCCAGGAGTTTAAAAAGGCTGCCGCACTCAGGGCCAAAAAAAAAATTGAAACCTTCAGGCCGGACGTAGTGATTGCCTCGGACGACAATGCCGCAAAATATCTGATTGTGCCTTATTATCTAAACACGAATCTACCCTTTGTGTTCTGCGGCATCAACTGGGATGCCTCAGCCTATGGATTCCCGGCATCCAACGTCACCGGCATGGTGGAAACATCCTTTTTTGAAACCGGATTGGCCACCTTGAAGCAATTCGCGAAAGGGGACCGAATCGGATTTTTATCCTCGGACATGGAATCCCAGAAAAAAAACATAGACGGGCTGATCCAAAGAGTCAAGGAGCACTTAACTGTCCGAACCGCGAAGACCTTCGATCAGCTCAAACAAAACGGTGAAAATCTACCTGAACATGACACTGGCAAAAAAACTTGGCATTAAATTTCCCATGACCCTGATGGACTACGCCCAACTGGTCACCGCAGAGAGAAAAAAGCTGCTTTATATCAACTCCTATCACAAGGGATATCAATGGAGTGACAGTATTGAAAAAGGGCTGCTCAAGGCCCTTGGCATAGAATTTGACCCGGACAGCAACCCCATTGACACATCCCTTGGTCCGGTTCAAATAAAAATAGTGCGCATGGACACCAAGCTTAACAAGGAAGAAGCATTCAAAAAAAAGGAGGCACTCAAGGCCAAAGCCGTGATTGAAACCTGGCAACCCGACATCGTGGTGACCAGCGACGATAATGATTGACGGATTGCAGCTATATCAAAGGCTGGAATAGTAAAGAGGTGGGAAATTTTATCCTTGAAAACACCAAAATCATTACTGGCGGCGTCAGTGACAACGATATTGTGAACGCGCTTTTGGGTCGAATCAAAATGGGCGAAGAACAGGGATGGTGGGCCGGGAAAACCGCCTTGAAAATCCTGAACGGCACGCCCCCCGATGCCATTCCTGTCGCCACGAACAAATACTCAAAGCTGATTTTGAATATGAAGCTGGCCAAACGCATGGGGATTGTCTTTCCCATGGAACTGATCGAAGAAGCCGGTTTTGTAGACAATGACGAGGAAAGCCTGCAATGAAATACCATTCTATAACGTTTAAGCTTCTTTTTTTCATCGTCTGTGCCTTTATCCTGACAACCGTTTCCGTGCTTGTCTTGTCGGACATTCAGTTACGGCGAGTGATAGATAAAAGCCAGGCATCTATTTATGAGGAAAAGATCGACGGGATCCTCGGCCTTTTAGGCTCATACCATCAGCGACTGAAAAAGACCGAACTGATCGACGTCTATGAGCAGGACTTTAAAAAAAAAGCGATAGAAAACATAACCCAAGTTATACAAAATCAAAAATACGGGGTTGAACTACTCATCCTTGACCATGAGGGTAACCTGGTTTTCAGCCCTCGCCTGCTGCCCGGTACTCCGGGCCCCCTCGCCGACATATCAAACGGAAAAATTCTAAAATCGGACCGGGGAAGTTTTGACTATAGATTAAACGGTGTGGACAACTGGTGCATTTTTAAGCAGTTTGCACCCTGGAAGTGGCGCATCGCCTACACCCTGCCACTGGATTACAAGTACAGCGACGCGAAAACCTTTTTCAACTTTATGCTCCTTATTATGGTCGGCATCAGTCTTACGGCCACCATCCTTCTCTCATGTGTCGTGACCCAGTTTACATACCCCATTACCCGGCTGACAGCGATTTCCGCACGAATGGCCAAAGGAGATCTGGATCAAAGAATAGATCTTTACGGAAAAGATGAAATAGGGGTACTGGCCCATTCCTTTGAACTCATGCGGGACTCCATCAAGGAAAAAATATCCCGGTTAAGTAGTCTGCAGAATTATCTGTCCAATATCATTGACTCAATGCCTTCAATGCTCATCGGCGTGGATAACCATGGCAAGGTTACCCAGTGGAACAAGACTGCGGAACAGACCACAGGGATTGAGGCTCTCACAGCCCAGGGACAATCGCTTTTAAAAATACTGCCAAGGATGACGTCACAGATGCCGCAGATCATTGAAAGCATCCAGACCCGGGAAGTTCGCCAGAAGCGAAAAAACCCCAGGCACTCGGAGAATGGGATCCAATACGAAGACATCACCATTTATCCTTTGATTGATAATGGTGTGGAAGGTGCGGTAATCCGACTGGACGACGTAACAGAAAAGGTCCGTCTTGAAGAGATGATGGTCCAGTCGGAAAAAATGCTATCCGTGGGCGGACTTGCCGCCGGTATGGCACATGAAATAAACAATCCATTGGCCAGCATGCTCCAGACAGCCGACGTCATGGAAAGCAGATTGTCAAAGGACTCAAAAATCAATGCCAATATCCGGGCGGCTGAGCAAGCCGGCACATCAATGGAAGCGGTCCAGACTTTTATGGAATCCCGGAGGATTTTCCGGATGATCAGCACCATTAACCAGTCCGGCCGCAGGGTAGCGAATATTGTGGACAACATGCTTTCCTTTGCCCGCAAAGAGGAATCCAAAATTTCTTTGACAGAATTGGAACATTTGCTGGATAAAACCCTGGATCTTGCAGCTACCGATTACAATTTAAAAAAAGAGTATGATTTTAAACAGATCAGGATCATCAGAGAATACCAGGCGGGGGGCACCCCCAAGGTGCCCTGTGAAAGCAGCAAAATCCAGCAGGTCCTGCTCAATATTTTCAGAAACGGGGCGCAAGCCATGCAAGAATTCGGAGAAAAAGAACCTCAATTCATTATTCGCACCTGGTTTCAACCAAAGAAAAATCAGGTATGCATGGAAATCCGGGACAATGGTCCGGGCATGGACGAAACGATACGCAAACGCGTTTTCGAGCCGTTTTATACCACCAAGCCGGTGGGCGTAGGAACAGGATTAGGGCTGTCTGTATCCTACTTTATTATCAAAGAGAATCATGACGGGGATATCAGAGTGGAGTCCAGTCCTGGGAACGGTACAGCATTTATTATATGCCTTCCCGTGGGAATATGATAAAAAATGTCATGAAAAAACAGACGGCCATTATCTTAATTGTGTGCTGGAGCATGTTTACAGCGGTAATGCCCTGCGCGGCCCAGAAAAAAAAAATCCTTTATGTGGATTCCTATCATCCCGGGTATTTGTGGAGCGAACAAATCACCCGGGGTATCCAAACCATCCTGGATGCCACACCTGATATTGAACTTGACATATTCAGGATGGATACCAAAAAAAACAACTCCATAGAAGGTAAAAAGGCTGCTGCACTCAAGGCCAAACAAAAGATTGAACTATTTAAACCGGACGTGGTGATCGCCTCGGACGACAATGCCGCAAAATACCTGATTGTGCCCTATTATCTCAACTCGAATCTTCCTTTTGTGTTCTGCGGCATCAATTGGGATGCCTCGGTTTATGGTTTCCCGGCATCCAACGTCACCGGCATGGTGGAAACCTCCTTTTTTGAAACCGGCCTGGCCACCCTGAAACAGTTCGCAAAAGGAAATAGGATCGGATTTTTGTCCTCGGCCGCAGAAACCCAGGAAAAAATCGTAAGTCAGCTAACCCAACGGTTCAAGGTTCAGTTAGATGTCCGGCCTGCAAGGACCTTTGAGCAGCTCAAACAGAACTTTCTTGATCTCCAGGAAGAATGCGACATGGTCATTATTCAAGAATTCCGGTCCGTCAAGGGATTCAACCACGAGGCCATGAAGGCCTTTGTCAATACCCATACAAGGGCGCCCACACTGGCAACAGCGCCTTATATGGTTGATTACGCCCTGATCACCTATGCCAAAAGCGGTGAAGAGCAGGGGGAATATGCCGCCCGCACCGCTCTTCAAATTCTGGATGGACGGTCTCCGGGCGACATCCCAGTCACCACAAACAAAAAAGTAAAAATTTACCTGAACATGACTCTGGCTAAAAAGCTTGGCATCAAATTTCCCATGGCCCTGATAGATTACGGCCAACTGGTCTCCACAGAGCAAAAAAAACTACTTTATATCAACTCCTACCACAAGGGATATCGGTGGAGTGACGGCATTGAAAAAGGGCTGCTCAAGGCCCTTGGCATAGACATTGACCCGGACACCAATACTATGGACACTTCCCTTGGCCCGGTTCAAATAAAAATAGTGCGCATGGATACCAAACGACACCAGGAAGAGGCATTCAAAGAAAAGGCGGCACTCAGGGCCAAGACCGTGATTGAAACCTGGAAACCTGACATTGTGGTAGCCAGCGATGACAATGCATGCAAATATCTGATCGCACCCTATTATATCGATTCAGACCTGCCTGTTGTGTTTTGCGGGGTCAACTTTGATGCCTCAATGTATGGCTTTCCCACCCCCAACATCACCGGCATGGTGGAAGAAGGCCCTTATGAGGAAACCATCGCCCTGATGAAACAGTTCTCCCGGGGGAACCGAATTGGATTTATCGGCGCAGACTCTCTGTCCAACCAGAAGGAGGTCGCCCATTTAAAAAAAAAATGGATATGAGAAACTGGCGCCTGCGTCTGGTTTCCAATTTTCATCAATGGAAAACAGCCTATCTCAAGCTCCAGGATAAGGTGGATATGCTGATCTTGAATGAATGTATCAGTGTCAAAGGCTGGAACCCTGAAGAGGCGGAAAAATTTGTCCTTAAAAACACCAAAATTATCACTGGAAGCGTCGGTGACTACGAGATTCCATACGTCCTTTTGGGTAGGATCAAAATGGCTGAAGAACAGGGTTGGTGGGCCGGAAAAACCGCTTTGAAAATCCTGAACGGCACACAGCCATCCGCCATCCCTGTGGCCGCCACTAAATATTCAAAGCTAATTTTAAACATGAAGTTGGCCAAACGCATGGGGATTGTCTTTCCCATGGAACTGATTGAAACAGCTGAGTTTATTGAACAGGACCAAAAAATCCTGCCATGATGACCATTCTATGTCACAATTTCTTTTGATTCTTACCCCAAAAAAACTAATAAAAAATAAGAATCCAGCCCAGAACCAGTATTCTGGACAAAAGACCAAACACCATGGTCAACACACAAATGACAGAGCCGTTGCGGCCACCGTAAATGGCGATGTACCGAGGCAACGTCCGTCTCAAGCGGGTGACGGGTATCATGAGAAGACCGCCCGCGATCAGGGCTGTAATCGCCTCATAGCCGGTTATGCTGTTTTGGGTCAAAAGAGTCGACATATAACTGATCCCCGCAACCGGACTGAATATGTAGGTGGTGAGCGGACCGATTACGGCCGGGGAGAGCCCAAGGACGGATGTCAAAGGGGCAATCCCCGTCTCTACCCAGGAGAGCATTCCCGACTCAGTCAGCACCTGAACGAGCAGGGTCACAACGGCCAGCACACCTATCATTTTGAAAAACATTTTTTTCCGGGCATCCCAGGCGTCTTTTAAAAGCCGGGTAAAACTGCGGTGAAGACAATTTGGATCGTCCGGTGTGCATTCATAGGCTGAAAACGGATCCTCCCCGTTCTCTGACAGTTCCCTGCCATTGCCCCAGGCGCGGCCCCGGACCAGTACATAGCAAAATTTCAGCACCCCGGTAAGCCAGAAGGCGGTGATGTAAATCATGGCCAGACGCCCCCCGAGCAAAGGTAAAACAATGGGAAGCTGAAAGGTCAGGGTCTCCTTTAGATGAAAAGGCACCGTGTTGAGGATGCCGGTCAGTCTCAGCTCACGATCGTCTAAGCGCTTGTCCGCATGAAATTGGGCGGCCATGGTGTGGGCTGCAATCATGGAGCCTATGGCGGCCAGAAAACAGAACGCCGTTTCAGCCGGCAGCCTGGCCGCCCTTGCCACAGGCTTGCCAACGGGTTCCAAATAGCGCATCAGCCCCATCTGCATGAACAGCTCTACACCAAAAAGACTGATAAACATGACCGAACCCATTCGAAACACCAGGTCCAGGGTAAACATCATTGAAGATAATAAAATTTCCATACCCTATCATAGTGGGTTTTCAGCACCGGTAAAGCGGAAAGATGATCAGGAGACTTAAGGCATTGTGAATTATTTCATCAAACCTGCTTCAAGGCCAAGCCCATAGGCCACACTGGTAAACGCATCAGCGGTTTTAATCTTATCTGCACCCAAGCGGGACTCAAAGATGGCCCTGATCAGGGGGATATATGAAGATCCCCCGGTCAAAAACACGGCATTAAGCTGTTCAGGCGTAACACCGGCATTGGCAAGGGTATCTGCCACGCAGTCGTCTATCTGCGCAACCAAATCCTGGATCATATCTTCAAACGCCGTTTTTGCGACAGACTCTTCAATGACGATGCCGTAATCCTTGAAATTGACCGTGGCGTCATCATGGTCCGACAGTCGGCACTTGGCCGATTCGATGGCCCGGAATAACAGATACCCATAATTATCACTGATCAAACGTTCCAGGTTTTCCAGCAGGCGCTTGTCTCTAAGCCCGGCACAGACTTTGAGTTCTTTTATACTCCCAAGGGTTTGGGGTCGCCGAAGCCATGGGATGCGGTGCCATTGCATCAGATGGCTCAAAACCAAGGGAGACAATCCCGTAAGATTGTCACTGAACATGGATTTGACTTTCACATCCGTACCATAGTGTTTTGCCACCTTGTGGCGCATGATCAGGGCATCAAAATTGTCCCCGCCAATATAAAGCCCGCCAACGGAAAGAATGTCCTTTTGCCTGTCTCCGGCATGTGGGGGATTGCCCACCCTGAGCACGGTGAAATCAGAACTGCCTGCACCAAAGTCGCCCACCAGCACAATCTGTTCCTGTTTTGAACCCAGGCTGTGTTCATAGGCCCGGGCAGCGGCAACCGGCTCCATTTGTAGGGAAATCTCCTTGAAACCCGCAAGTTCGGCTGCTTTGATCAGTCGGCGGGTTGCGGTTTCTTCCCGTTCTTCGTCTGTGGAAAATACAACCGGACGTCCCAGTACAACCTGGTCCACATCCCGGCCGATAATTTTCTCCCCTCGCTCTTTCATGGTCTTGAGCAGATAAGCAATCAGCTCTTCTATGGTGTAATTTTTACCGTAAACATTTGTTTTTTGAAAGGACGTGTCCGACAAAAAAGATTTAATCGACTGCATGTACCGGCCTTCGGCTCCGTTGTCGATATATTGTTTGACCCCTTCATAGCCCACAAAGGAGAGATGTTGTCCTTCTTCTTTAATAAAATAGAGAATGGATTTCAAAGAGTTTGAAAGGGGATTACCCGGATCGATATCTAAGAGTTGGACCCGGCCGTCAACGCTTGCAGCCAGGGCAGAGTTGGAGGTACCAAAATCAATGCCAAATATAGGGGACATACGCTTTCCTGAGAGTGCCCGGCAATACCCGGACCATTTAACGGTTTAAAAAAACAAGCCGATATTTATACAGGATTAAAGCATAAATTAAAAGCCCTAATTCATATTTTTAGTTTTAGTTGCCTTGGGCTTTTCTTAGAAGTGCTGCGTTTTTTGCCTTTACGTCCGGATACGCTGCGGCCAGGCTGTTGGATTTTTTGGCCAGGGAAATCGCCTGAACGACATTTCCCTGGTCATACTGGGCCTTTGCCATCAAGTGCCAGACCAACGGGTCCTGACCGTCAATGTACAATGCCTGCTCCAGAATGGAAAAGGCGCGCTGGGGTTGCTTGTTTTTAAGTTGATTTTCAGCATTTTTAATCATCCGGGTCAGTGCCTTGGGGCGGGGACGTTGAACAGGCCGGACAGCAGACAAAAGCGGATTCTGATCTTCACCTTTCCCCCCAACTGTTGAATCATCTGGCACACTGTTTTGATCCGGTACAGCCCCGCCGATTTCAGGCACGGATTGAGGGGGTAGATGGGACTGGGGCATTGAAACGGGTCTTTTCTGAGCACAGGCAGATAAAACAAAAAGAGAGATAAAAAGAAGATAAAAACAAAATTTTTTCATTTGAACACATCCTTGAACCAGTCAATAAGATATCGCGGCTTTTTTTTCTGCACTGGTTGTCTGCCGGGCTGAGGATCCGACGGAGTCGGCTCAACGACATCAGGATTTGGGTCGGGATCAGAATCAACAGGGGCTGACCCGCGGATAAAAGGCACGGCAAGTGCACCGGGCGCATTGTTGTTGGTACGAAGTCCGGTTTGCGGATTGATAACCGCCCACTCAATATTTTCCGGCGGGGTCAGAACCAGTGGCGTGTTGGGAATCTGGGCCATCAGCCGCCCAAAAACCTGCATGGCACCGGAAGATCCGGTGAGCCCTGTGGACTTATTGTCATCCCTGCCTACCCAGACCACGGCCAGACGATTCCCGGAAAATCCGGCAAACCAGGAATCCCGCAGATCATTTGTGGTACCGGTTTTTCCGGCAATGCCCAGATTCGGGGAAAGCCATCTGGCCAAACCTCTTCCCGTACCTTCCCGGACCACGGCCTGTAGTGTTTTATCCACCAGAAAGACGGCACCCGGATCCAGGTGCTGTTCAATCTGCAAAGGATAGCGCTGAAGCGTTTCCCCATCAGGGGTGTACACGGTGTTTATGACCCTGGCCGGGGTGTAAAAACCTCCCGAGGCCAGGGTGTGATAAACCTGGGCCACCTGAACCGGGGTCATCTCAAAACTGCCCAGAAGCATTGCAGGTACAAGCGGGGCAGAAGGTTTAAATCCCAACTGCCCCATGGTTTCAAAAACCGTTTCCAGCCCAATATCCATGCCCAGCCTGACCGTGGACGTATTGTATGAGTGGACCAGGGCCTGGTACAGGGGCAACTGCCCATGAAATTTTCTGTCATAATTCATGGGCTTCCAACGGCGGCCGCCACTTTTCAATGACACAGGTCCGTCATTAATCTGTGTCACCAGGGTATATTTTTCAGGCTGTTCCAATGCCGAAAGATATACCGCGGGCTTCGCCAGCGACCCAATAAGACGCTTTGCATCTAAGGCACGGTTAAACCCTTCATATTTAGGTTCCTTGCCCCCCAAAAGCGCCTGGATCTCATTGGTGGCACAGGCGGTTACCACCACACCGGCCTCAAGCTTTGAACTTCTGCCCGCCATGAAATCCGCCACCCCTTTTTCCGCAGCCAGTTGCACCAAAGGATCAAACGGGGTAAAAATGCGCAATCCCATGGTTTTCAAATCTTTTTCACGGTATTCTTGCAGCAGCCTGCGCTTCACCAAATCCAGGTAAAAAGGAAACCTCCATTGCCGGGGTACCGGTATAACACCAAGGGGGCTGCCAAGTGATTTTGTCAGCTGGGAATCAGAAATCAAACCCTGGTCTGCCATAAGGCCAAGTACGGTATTTCGCCGGGCCGTGGCACGGTCCGGCCGAACCCTTGGATTGTAGACAGACGGTCCTTTAAGCATGCCTACCAACAAAGCCGTTTCTTCGACAGAAAGCAGTTCCAAAGACTTGCCGAAGTAAAACTGCGCTGCCAGCCCAAACCCGTGTATGGCCCTGGCACCATCCTGTCCCAGGTAAACCTCATTGATATAGGCTTCAAGAATTTCCTCTTTAGTGTATTGGCGCTCAATGGCGGCTGCGACAAAGGCTTCGCTGATCTTTCGTTTCAGTGTTTTTTCAGGGGAAAGGAAAAAATTTTTCGCCAGTTGCTGGGTCAGGGTACTGGCGCCCTGGGTAAACCGGCCCTCCCGGATATTGACCACAATGGCTCTGAAAATCGACTTAAAATCAATCCCGTAATGGGAATAAAAATTTTTATCCTCCACGGCCACGATGGTCTTTTTAAGTAACGCCGGAATATCTTCAGTGCTTACAAGGACACGGTCTTCCATGGAAGAAGGGTAAAACTGCCCAATCAGCACAGGATCCAGCTGTGCCATGTCCGTGGTACGACCTTTGGATTCAAGTTGGGCAATGCGGCCGCCGGAGATGGTAAGCTCAATGCGGCGCATAGGTCGGCGCTGGGTGCCGAAATCAAAGGGTCTGCAATTGAGAACAAATCGTCCCTGGTAACGGGTATACGTAGCTGGAACTGTCAGCTGCGCCAGGGTTGATACCTTGCGGTATCCCATCAGATCCAATTCCTGCCCAAGGGATTTGGCGGACAGCAGCAACCCCGGATACAGGGTCATAGGCCGTGCATATACTTTGGCCGGTATATCCCACAACCGGTCTTTGAACCGCTCGGCCACCTGATGGTTGATCAGATAAGCATAGCCAAAGACAGCCAAGCATGCACACAACAATAATAAAATGACCAGCCGTCTCAATAGTTTCATTTAGATCACCTTCAATAATTGTGATCCGGGATGTCCAGATTGAACAATTGCCGGGCTATATTCAAATACAAAGAATCGTCCCGGTGATCACCGGTGTTACGCAAAAATAAAATGGGATCATGAATGGCACGGGACGCAATAGCCCGGGTCATCCTGCGGATGGATTCGGCATCACCCTTTGACAAATGAGGCAACCCGGCCAGGGTTTTCTCACATTCCAGATTCACAATGTCCGTCATTTTCTGGTTGATAGCCTTGATGGTCGGCACCACGGCCAGTTCATCCAGCCACCGGCGGAAAGCCAGCAACGCCTCTTCCACAAACCGCTGGGCCCTTATGGTCTCCTGTTCCCGCTGGCTGATATTTGTTTCAACAATATTTCTCAAATCGTCAATATCATACACATAGGCATTGGAAATTTTATTGATCCGGGGATCAATATCTCTAGGTACGGCAATATCAATGAAAAATAAAGTTTTATGCTGTCTTTTTTTCATGATGCCCTTCACCTGGTCACGGGTCAGCACATAATCCGTGGCCCCGGTGGAACTGATAATGATATCCACATCTGCCAATGCCGCTTCCCGTTCCTCGTACTGAACCGCCTGTCCGTTGAATTTACGGGCCAGTTCCAAAGCGTTTTTAAATGTGCGGTTGGCCACCACGATCTGTTTGACCTGGTGGGCCAGAAGGTGTTCAACAGCCAGTTCGGCCATCTCACCGGCCCCGATCAGCATAACACTTTTGGTGGCAAGATCTGCAAAAATTTTATGGGCAAGTTCAATGGCGGCATAGGAGATTGACACGGCATTATCCCCGATGCCGGTGTGTTTTCTCACCCGCTTTGCCACGGAAAAAGACTTATGCATCAGGCGGTTGAGCAAAACCCCTGTGGTTCCGACACTTATGGCTGTTTTATACGCCTTTTTCACCTGTCCCAGAATCTGGGGTTCCCCAACCACCATTGAATCAAGGCTTGCCGCTACACAAAACAAATGGCGGACGGCATCATCATCGGTGTGGATGTACAAGGATGACTTGAAGTCTGAAACAGGTAACTGCTTGAGTTCAGAAATAAATGCCAAAACGGCATCAATTCTGTCGTTATGCTCCTCATCTCCGGCTTTGGGAATATATAAAAATTCCAGACGATTGCAGGTGGAAAACACCAGGCCTTCTTTGATACCTGAATCCTGTTTTATAAAGTCCAGAGCCGTTTCAATCTGTTCCTGGGAGAAAGACAGTTTCTCCCGGAGCTCCACAGGCGCGGTTTTATGGCTGGCACCAATCAGAATTATCTTTGACATAATGGGTAAATCTGCGTCCTGTTCTTATTGGGTAAACCCCTGGTGATGCCCGCCAAGGAAAAAATTCACCCCCAGGAAGGTAAAAATTAATATCACAAAAGCAATCACGGACATGACCGCGGAATTGCGTCCCCGCCAGCCCGAATAGAGCCGAAGATGCAAAAGGGCCGCATACACCAGCCAGGCACCCAGGGAAAACACCTCTTTTACATCCCATCGCCAGAAACTGCCCCATACGGATCTGGCATAAATAAAGCCGGTGACAAGCCCAAAAGTCAACAAGGCAAACCCTGTGGTAATACAAGTATAAGACACGGCATCCAAAAAATCCAAAGAGGGCAGCCGCCTGAAAAAGAACCCCGGACTTTTGCCTTTAATTCCCTGCTCTTGAAGCAGATAAAGGATCCCGGCACCGCAGGCCAGGGCAAGCATGGCCTCCCCACTGAAAATGAGTATAATATGCCCGAAAAAGAAAATGCCCTTATATATCTTGTCCGGGGCCTTGGCTGCCTCGGGCAGTAAAATAGATGCAATCATCAGAACACTGATC
The DNA here is from genome assembly GCF_963664415.1 of uncultured Desulfobacter sp. Lineage (NCBI taxonomy): Bacteria > Pseudomonadati > Thermodesulfobacteriota > Desulfobacteria > Desulfobacterales > Desulfobacteraceae > Desulfobacter > uncultured Desulfobacter sp. The sequence goes on from NZ_OY761445.1 coordinate 2,272,862, forward strand.
ATGGCCGTGGCATAGACACCAAGAATTTTTAAACGAAACCGGTACTGGGTGTAAATAAACATGGCAGCAAGAGACAGGCCTGCCATGGACAGGCTCTGGCCAAGGGTATAGATGGGCAGGCCCCCAAGTGCCGCGCTTTGCAGAACAATGGCAAACAGATGAGCGATGGCCCCGATACCCACAGCGCCAAAGGCGGTCTGCTGTATCCGGTCTTTCTGGTGAAAAAGATAGCAAAAATATCCGGCGGTGCTGATCAGGTAAAAAAAGGTTGCGCACTGCAAAAGGATAAAAGGAATATTCATAAATATCAAAACTCCCTGGTACCGAAATCGGGCATCAGCCGTTCCAGGCTGAAGCCATCATCCAGGACCTTGGCAAGCACGGCATCAATCTGCCGGGTGTGTCCTGCGGCAATTTTTTCAGGCAAATCAGCATCAAGCAGGGCACGAAAAATCTTGCGGTGCCCCTTGGGATCATGTCCCTGTTCCAGCAAAATGGCTCTGATGCGGCCTAAAAGGGTTGCAAGAATACCATATTCAGGGCCAAAATGTGCTTCAAGGGCCATGCGCAGACGTCTTGAAAGTGCCGGACTTGCCCCGCAGGTGGATACGGCAAACAACAGCTCGCCTCTGTCCACCACGGCCGGCAGGATAAAATCACCTTTGTCCCGGCCGTCAGCAATATTGCACAATATATTTTTCTTTTGTGCAGCCTGCCGTATCCTGGCATTTAACTGCATATTATCTGTGGCGGCAAAAGCCAGGCTCATGCCGACCAGATCCGAATCTTCAAATTCTTTTTCTTTTAAGGAGATGGCAGACAACGGCATACCCAACAATTCATCTGAAAAGCCAAGGCTGACCACGGTAACCCGGGCACCTGCCCGGGCAAGACCCAACGCCTTTCTTGTTCCCACTGCACCACCGCCGACCACAAGGCAGCATCTATCTTTAACATCTAAAAAAATCGGATAGTAATCCATCACCTCATCCCTTATTCGCCCTTGTTTGAGCAGGGGGTTTAATATATATTGCCTCTTAGTTTTTTTCAATGTTTATCCTTTTAACAGCCATGGGCTGATCTGGTCTATGAACACCCGGACTTAACCCACAACAAAAGTTGAAAGAACCTTGCAGCGTAAACAAAATTTTCCTAACATAAGGTCATGACGTGATTATCGATGCCCATACCCATCTTTTTTTCCAGGACGTTGTAGACAACAGGACCCCGTTTTTTGACAACGAACCTGAATTTATGCTTTTATATGATTCTCCAAAGTCAAAAATTGCAACAGCATCCCAACTGATAGAGACCATGGATCAACATGGGGTGGATGTCTCCATTATTTTCGGATTTCCGTGGCGCAATCCTGAATACGCACAAAGAAACAATGATGCGATCATAGCGGCGGTCAACACCCACCCCAAACGATTGCGGGGTCTGGCCTGTTTTGATCTGTCCTGGGAGGGTGCTGCAAAAGAGGCAGAACGCTGTATTGATGCAGGGCTTTCCGGTGTGGGGGAACTTGCCTTTTACATGTCCGGCATTGATGACCGGGCCATCCGGCTTTTGGAACCTGTGATGGAGGTTCTCAAACACAAGGGCAATTTACCGTGTATGATCCATACCAACGAGCCTGTGGGGCATCACTATCCGGGGAAATCTCCGGTCACCCTTGGCCAGATTGATAATCTGGCCCAAACCTTTTCAGACAATAAAATCATTCTTGCCCACTGGGGCGGCGGCATATTTTTTTACCACACCATGAAAAAACAGATGAAAGAGCGGCTTAAAAACATCTGGTATGATACGGCAGCCTCCGTATTTCTTTATGACCCGAAAATCTACGATATGGCGGTCACGGCCGGGGTGTTGAAAAAAGTGTTGCTGGGTACCGATTACCCCCTGCTTACCCCGGACAGGTATTACAAAGACCTTGACCAATCACAACTGACGTTAGAACAAAAACGGATGGTGCTCGGCGAAAATGCCCGGGCATTGTTCCCGGACATACAGTAAAGATACCGTTCTAATTATTTTTTAAGCGTTCCCTGGTTTACACCGGCCCTACAATCTCTATCGGGAACGCCATCGAATATCTCTCTGGGGTGGCGATCTTTTAGGACCACCGTTAACGAAAGGGCTGTATGCGAAAGCCAAAAGCTAAATTATCATTTCAATGGAAAATTCGAATTACATTTTGTCTATTGTCTGTTGGTCTCACCAGCCTTGGTGTCTATTATTTTTATGTAGCAAGCTATCAAACTATTTTCAGCTTGTTACAAAAAAACCTTAGAGATGTCAGCAGTGTCGGTGCAATGCTGCTCGACCACGACATTAGAGACGCCATCAAACGGTTAAAAAAAAAAGCGTTTGAAGAAGCTGAATTTAACTTGCAGGTGATTGATTCGCTTCCGTTAGGTGGAAGCACCAGAAGCATTCCGCCAGAAAAAGTAAATAGTATTCAATCATCAAATGATTTTCTAACGATTCTGCACCGTCTTAAAATGATAAATCATGCGAGTTATAAAGGCGCAGTACCTTTGTTGGATGAATACCCGGGCACCGGTCATGAGGGTTTTGCAAAAGGCATGATCGGTGCATACCTTATAGTTGGCGTGGAGAGCCTGTCCCCCAATATGGGTATGTACCTTGTATCTACGGACCCTTGGGCAACGGATGACGGGTGGCCGGGAAATCCCATTGGTACTTTGTTTCGATCTTTTGTTCCATTTTCAAAATTCAGACATAAAACATATATTCACAATGAATTGATAACCGACGCTTTTTACAAATCCTTATCAGGAAGTTTTCCCATATTAGACAAAAATAACGAAACAATTGCCATGCTGGGTGTAGATTATTCCGTTGGGGCTGAGTTGAACAAACTGTTGAAATTAAAATGGATTTGCGTTGCCTTAATACTTTGCAGTGTTATCCTTTCCTTTCTGCTCTCTTTTATCATTTCAGTGTTCCTTAACAGCTCCCTCAAATCACTGATAGAAGGCACGAGGAATATCGGGAAGGGCGATTTTCAAACTCGGATCTCAGTGCCTTCCAATGATGAGTTTGGTATTCTGGCCCAAGAGATCAACAACATGAGCCAAAACCTTGAAAAGGTAACAGTATCCAAGGGTAAACTTGAACTTGAAATCATACAAAAAAAGCAGCTTCAAAAAGAAAAACAAAAAGTGATTGAGGATCTTGAAATAGCCCTGGACGAAATTAAGACCTTAAAAGGCATTGTCCCAATTTGTGCCAATTGTAAAAAAATTCGTGATGATAAAGGGTATTGGAATAACCTCGAATCGTATATCGAGAAACACTCTGATGCTTCTTTTAGCCATGGCATGTGCCCAGAGTGTTTAGAGGCGCTTTACGGCAAAGAACAATGGTATATTAAAATGAAAAGAAAAAAGAAGGGGAGTCACAATTCCGGGACTACAGTTGGGTGACGCTTCGTTCAAACGTCAGTGCCCCCGGGAAGCGTGATGGTAAAACATGTTCCCTTCCCCCGTCGGCTTTCTACTTCAATGCGGCCGTTGTGGTACTGAACAATATGCTTCACAATGGCCAGTCCCAGCCCTGTGCCCCCCTGGTCCCGGCTTCTACCTTTGTCTACCCTATAAAACCGGTTGAATATTTTTGGCAGGTGCGTCGTATCAATGCCCTGACCCGTATCTTTGACCTGAATTTCTATATTGTCCTCTTTGAGCGCTGCATCAATGGTAATGGATGTTCCCTCACCACTGTATTTTAGGGCATTATCCACCAAATTATACACGGCTTGCTCAATGAGCGTGGGGTCCACCATACCCACAATGGTTTCCGGGCAATGAACTTCCATGGTGATCCCCCGGGACTGGGCCCTGTCCGCACAGAACCTGACAACCTTGTAAATTGAATCGGCCAAGGAGTGGGTCTCAAGCTGAATATCGGTTCCTTTAAGGCGCTCCAGTCTTGAAAGGGATAGAAGATCATCAATCAGGCGAACCATGCGGTTAACGTTTTTTTCAATGATCCCCAGAAAGCGGCTGTACTGGGCCGCCGATGCCTGGTCCGGCGCACCCGAACTCTCCTGGGTCATCTGAATCAGGGTCTCAATAAACCCTTTGATCGTCGTTAAAGGAGTTTTTAATTCATGGGAAACATTTGCCGCAAAATCCTTATGCATGGTTTCAAGCAGCCGGATCCGGGTGATGTCACGGAAAATGACCAGGGTGCCCATGCGCTCGTCATGGGTGTCATACAAGACAGTTGAGTGAATATTGAGCACCATACGCTCGTCTGAATCAATAACAATATCATCTTCCACAGGCTCCGCGGTAGCAAGGGCTTTTTTCAAAAACACCTGAAAATCATAATTTCTGGCCACTTCCAGCACATGCTTTTCTTTCAGTGTTTCGGGCGGAAAATCAAAGATTTTGGCAGCAGCTTTATTGATGGTAATAATCTGCTCCTGGGCGTTAATGGCAATGACACCTTCTTCCATACTGGTGTGGACCGCCTCAAGCTCCCGGCTGTGATTTTTGACATCCATGATCTTTTTATTAAGTTCTGCGGCCATATAGTTCATGGCCTTGGCCAGTTGGGAAAGCTCTTCGGTATCCGGATAAGAGAGTCGGTTGGTTAGATTTCCTTTGGAAAATTCCCGGGCCCCCCGACGCATCAGTTCCACGGGTCTGGTGATGCGTCTTGACACATAGAGGCTTGCCAGAGCTGCAATCACCGTGGTCAACAATAGAACCAGGGCAATTGAATTACGCATACTCTCAACCTTGGCATCAATATGCGAAATTGAGATGGCTGTCCGGACCACAAGCGGATCAGAGCTGTTCTGATCAATGGGAAGGGCAATGTACATCATCTTTTGATCAAGGGTGGGACTGTAGCGCACAGCCATACCCTTTTCACCGGAAAATGCCGTCTTAATTTCAGGCCGTTCCCTATGATTTTCCATGGTATCGACTTTGGCCAGGGAGTCGCCGATCACTTCACCTGAATGCAGGATGACCGTAATACGGGTCTGAATTTTTTCTCCCAGATTTTTGCACAGGGTATCAATTTGCTGTGAAGCCACGCCATCTACAGACAGGGCATGGGCAATCTGGTCTTGCATCAAAGATGCCCTGACCAAAAGTTCTTTCTGGGCGGTTTCAAGAAAATAACTTTTGAAATAACTGGTGGAATACCAGGCCTCCACGCTCAGAGACACAAGAATAATAATAAGAAATGACGGAAAAATCCGCCAGATAAGCTTAGTTTTTTTTCGATACATGGAGATGTGTTGCCCAAATTTTATTTATGTGGTTAAAGGGCAGGGAATGGGTGGATACCTATTCCTTAAAACGATACCCCACGCCCCGAACAGTTTCAATACAGGATGAATACGCACCCAATTTTTTACGCAAACCAACAATTATAACATCAATGCTGCGCTCGGTCACGGCATAATTTTCACCGTGGATGGCATCCACGATCTGCCCCCGGGTAAACACCCATCCCTTTTTTTCTGCCAAAAAAGAGAGCAGTTCAAACTCTGACAACGTCAGTTCGATCAATTTACCTTCAATGGTGACCCGGTGCTTGGCCCGGTCAATGACCATATCCCCTTCCTGACGAACGCGGACCGGAGCATCGGTATTATTTTTCTGCCGGCGACGCAAAATGGCGCGAATCCGGGCCGTAAGCTCCCTTGGGCTAAAAGGCTTGGAAATATAATCGTTGGCCCCAAGTTCCAAACCGGTAATAATATCGGATTCCTCACCTTTAGCCGTGAGCATCACAATGGGAATATCTGTGGTGGCATCGTTCTTTTTCAAATACCTGGTCACCTCAAGCCCGTCAATACCAGGCAGCATAAGATCCAACACCATGAGATCAGGGCCGGACTGCTTCGCAATTTTGATGGCCTCTTCCCCGGTCATGGCCTGAAGTATATTGTAGCCCTCGCCCTTAAGATTGAATTTTATAAATTCTAGAATGTCTTCCTCATCATCAACAATCAATATGGTCTCTTTGGACATTTTTTTTCCCGTGTTACGTTATTGTTAAAATCAAGAGTGACGGATAATCTCACCATCTATCAGATAAATGACTTCCTCTGCAATATTTTTAGTGTGATCGCCCACCCGTTCAATATGTCTTGAAATAAGATACATATTGATAATTTCATCAACCTTTTCCGGACTTTTTCGTATGGCATCCTTCATGACATTGTAGGCTTCATTACGCATCGTATTAACCTCTTGGTCCATCTCCCTGACTCTATAAGCAAGATTGCCATCCAGAGTAACAAGGGCATCCAAACTGAGTTTAAGCATTTTTGCCGCCTGTTCGGCCATGGGGGTGTAATCATATTGAAAGGGATTTGAACGCTGGCCGCTTGCCTTAAACCGCCGGGCAATGTTCGCTGCATAGTCGGCAATTCGTTCAAGGTCATTGTTGATCTTGATCACAGCGGTAATCAGTCTCAAATCCGTTGCCACCGGATGATACAGCGCAAGGGTTTTGAGGCACTCCTCTTCGACCTCAACCTCCTGGGCATCCACCAGGTAATCGGTTTCAATGATCTGGTTAGCCTGCTCAAGATCGTTTGTTTTAACAGCATATATAGTTTTTTTAAACCGGTCCTCCACCATGGCACCAAGGGATAAAATCTCCTTTTTGATCTTGTGCATGGCCCGTGTAAGCTGACTGCTCATGAATGTCCTTCATAATTTTAATATAAAAATTTCAATAGGTTGCTCAACTACTTTCATATCTTGTAATGGGTCACGTCTGGGTGTCAATAGGCCATGTCAACCCCTAGAGTACCAACAAGTTGTTGAGTTGCCTTCATGTTTTGTTATGGGCCGGGCCTGGGTGCTGATGGACCAAGTCGGCTCATGGCTGTTATTTCAAAGATAACTAATGTTAGTTTTTTACCCTGAAATCATTAGAGCTTAGTTAGGATTGTATTAACGAGGAATTAATTTTTATATGAAAGCCTGGGCAAGCGACCCAGATCTTTCACTCTTTGTTGTGGGTATAATCCTGGGTGTAGATAGACCAAGAAGGGCCAATGGCAACTGTTACACGATATATTTTTCAAGATAGAGGATGTTACCCTTTTCATTATATTTGAAACGATCAAAATAGGTGCGCATGATACTCATGCCCCTGCCGTGATCTGCTTCATCAGGTGCCACCTCATTCTGAACTTTCATCCATTCAAACCCCGGCCCCTGATCGGAAATCTTCAAACGAAGCCACGGCTCCCGGCTTACGTCCAATTCCATGTAAACAAGCTTGTTTGAATCGTATTTATTCCCATGGCGCACGGCATTTGCCATGGCCTCACGCATGCCCAAATTCACCGCAAACAAATGGGGGAAAAACTTTGGCCCCTTGGATCTAAGAAAAAGAAGCACCGCAGCACAGGCCGTATCAATATGTCCCATAGCAGAAGAAAAACGTATGTGTACACGATCTTCCTCCTCTTTGATTTCATAAACATCCAGAATTTCAGACATCGTTAAACCTCAATGCATAAAAGGACAATATCATCCTCGGGTACAGGCTCGCCGTTAAAAAGACGGGAAATAAGCATGGTCGGGACATCGGCAAGATCAACATTTCCCAACCCCTCAAGGATGCATAAAAGCTCGTTCATTCCTGTCGGCCATGAGATTTTTTTTTCTGTGGATTCCACCAGGCCATCTGAATAAACAAAAAATCGATCTCCGTCATTTACTGCAATTTTTTTTATGCCGAATGTCGCATCGGCAAACATGCCCAGAATATCCCCCTGGACGTTAATAAAAAAAGGCTTTTTACCTTTGGGCATATAAACCACAGGGGGATGCCCTGCATTCACCAGATTCATGATCCGGGTTCCGCGATTCAGATGCAGGTAGGATGCGGTGAGATATTTTTCCCAGGGCAAAATCTCCACAAGCACATCATTAATCATTTTCATGCTCTCCGTGGGAGAATACACGGGGGTACAGTTCTGGGCCAAAAGCGCTTTGACGGATGCCGTCGCATACGAGGTTTCAATGTCATGCCCGGCGTAATCCGCCAGAAAATATCCGGTGATCTGATTTGAAATATTTAAAATATCATAAAAATCCCCGCCGGCCTCTTCCAAGGGCAAATAAAAAGCACTGAACCTGGCATCGGGAAAGTCTTCAGGCCTTGGCAACATGGCATTCTGGGCCTGGGTTACCTGTCGCAGCTTTCTGGCCTGATCCTGCACCAAGGAGTTGGTGGCAATGGAAAGTTTAAGGTGAATACGTACCCGGGCCAGGACTTCCTGGGAATGAAAGGGCTTGACTATATAATCCACAGCCCCGAGTTCAAACCCCTTTAACTTGACATCCACCTCGGACACACCCGTTAAAAAAATCACTGGGATGGAGGCGGTGGCCATATCATGCTTAAGCTTTCGTATAACCTCAAATCCATCTTCGCCGGGCATTTCAATGTCCAACAGGATAAGGTCCGGATGGTCTTGTGCCGCTATATGCCTTGCATCAGGGCCATTGTTTGCCAAAAGGGCTACATATCCCTCCTTGGTCAGCACTTTTTCAATGAGCTTAAGATTCACCTGGTTATCATCAACCACAAGTATGGAATAAGCGTCTGCCATCCTACGATCCTGCCAGACTGCTTTCAAGTTTTTCTAAAAAACCCTGCATGTTTAAGAGCAATTCCTCCAAACCATCAAGCCGCCCCCCCCGGGCACGGGTTTCCAGATTCGCAGCCACTTGAGATAGTCTATCAAATCCCAGATTACCGGAAGCACCCTTTATGGAATGCGCCGCAAAGCTGATGGATTCGGCATCACTATCTTTCAGACCACGGCGGATCTTTTCCAAATCAAACGCCAAGGTTTTGACCAGAAGGCTTCCCAGTGCTTTGGCTTCATTTGTATCAACGTTTAGGAACGACTCAATATTACGAAAATCCATGAGATTACCTGTAATGTAATTACGCTATAAAAAGAAACGCACAGTGCACAGAACTATAAGAGATCTCAACATCCTTGTAAAGAATTAACCCATGGACCCAGGGTGACCGCATTTATAATTTTGCCCGCTATTTTAACTTCACAATCGCTCTCGCTATCGGGATCGAAATGTCCATTGTTTTCGATCCCGATCCCGATAGCGAGGACTTTTTAATATAAATGCGCTTACCCTGCCTTACATTTTTTCAAATGGCGCCCAACCGGTTTAACCACAATCTGTTCAGAATCAAAAAATTGGTCTACAACAAGTCCGTACTTAAAATCGCCTGCAAAAACAATTGCAATATTGGTGACACCGGTTCGATTCAACCGCCTGTCCGTTTCGACCCTTTCCTGTGTATCTTCTGTTTTTTCAATGCCGATCACACGACCGTCCGCATCGTATTTTTTTGAACGGCGGTCTGCTATATTTTTTCTGCGTTCAGCCTTAGGTTCGCCACTTTCAGGGCATATGTAACTTCGTTCAATATCAAGCAGGTCCGACAGGTTAAGCAAAGGCAAAAGCTCACCGCGAAGTCTTATGACGTCTGTCTCCCCAACTTTTTGAATCTTATTTTTGGTATCTGCAGCCGGGATTCTTAAAAGTTCACTTAAAATTGGTCTGGGGAACGACAATATTAACCTGTCCCGCATCCTGAAACGCCTTCAGCAAAATTTTATCGTCATCGGAATTCTCTATTTCGGCACTTGCATCAAATTTGACGAACCTGTCAACAAATGCATGTAACGGATGCCGGATGGCGTCAAGAATCGTTCCATCAAGCATGATATTCTTGCCGTTTTTTCCAAGTATCACCCGGCTCCAGAATTTTTGACAAACGCTTTCAAAAAGGCCTGCCGCTCAAAAGCAGGCAGGCCAATGTCAAATGCTTACAGCTTAAACCGGCTGACCATCTCATTAAGGCTTTCGGACAGTTTGGATAATTCCAAAGCACTGTCATTTATCTGTGCGCTTCCGGCCGTGATATCGTCAGCAGCCTGGCTCACCTGGTGGACATCTTCGGTGACCTCTGCAGCCACAGTGGACGTCTGGTTGACGTTTTCATTGGCTTCCTGAACACCGATAGCGGCCTGGCTGACATTATTTGAAATTTCCTGGGTTGTGGCAGACTGCTCTTCAATGGCCGTTGCAACCGACGTAACAATAGAGTTTATATCGTCTATAATCTCAACAATTTCCTTTATTGCACTAACGGATTCCGTGGTTGTTGACTGCACTTCACCTATTCTCTCGCCAATTTCGTCAGTGGCATGGGCAGTCTGTTTTGCAAGTTCTTTGATTTCACCGGCCACCACCGCAAAGCCCTTACCGGCCTCACCGGCCCTTGCGGCCTCTATGGTCGCATTCAGCGCCAGAAGATTTGTCTGCTCGGAAATATCGGCGATGGTTTCAGTCACTTTACTGATCTCACTAGCTGCCCGGCCCAACGCATCCACTCTCTGGGAAATATGTTCCGCTCTTTCAACAGCCTGGGTCGTTGTATGGCTTCCCTTGGCGGTATTTGATGAAATCTCGTTGATCGTCGCAGTCATCTCTTCTGAAGCGGCAACAATCATCTGCAGATTGGCACTGGCCTGTTCTGTGGCAGCAGCCACACTGTTCATTGCTGTTGCCATCTCTTCTGCAGCAGAGGAAACATTATTGGCCTTTTGGGATGACTGTTCCGCCCCGAATTTCACCTGCTCGGACACAGCCGACAATTCCGTGGCAGAAGAGGTCAATGTCTGAACGCCCTGGGAAATGTCCATAAACATATTTTTCAAATTGTCTGTCATCTTCTGCATATTGGCGTACACCCCAGTAAGCGCTTTTCCGGTTGTTGGAAATTGATAGGTCAAATCGCCTTGGGCAATCTGATTGGCCACATTGGCAATTTCAGCCGGATCATGGCCCAACAGCGCCATGATACCTTTGACAAACCACAGCACGGCTACGACCGTCAGAACCAGGAAGACGACGCCGGCGGCAAGAACCATATTCCGGATGGAAACCACAGGCGCTAAAAACTCCGATTCATTCTGGGTGACCATAAGGCTCCAGCCGGTGGCAGCCACATGGGCGAACCCGGCAATCTTATCGGTCCCTTTAAAACGATATTTTTCAACGCCTGATTCCCCGCCTAATGATCTTCTGGCAATCTCCTCCATCCCTTCAAGTTTGGACACATTGAGCTTGAATATATAATCTTTTACAGGATGGGCGATAAAAACGCCGTCATTCCCCACCATAAACGGATAGCCGGTTTTTCCCATTTTTATACTTATAAATTCATCAGACAGAAATGAAAGTTTAACAGACACGCCCAGGATACCGGCAAATGCACCGGAGCTATCCTGCAAAGGAACGGCAACCACAAAGATGTGCAGCCCGCTTGCCTTGGAAAGAACAGGCTCACTGACAATACTTTTGCCCGATTTAGCAGCCTGAAAATATTTCCTGTCCGCCAAATTCATATTTTGTTGCCTGTATTTGCCGTGATCACTGTCGGCAATAACCTGACCAGAGGAATCGGTGACAAAAAAGAACACATATTTTTCTCCGATCCTTTCATAAACCGCAGCCAAATACTTCTCTACAGAAGCCAAGGTTTCGTTGTTTCCAGGTTTTTTGGCAATTTCCTGGATAAAGGACTCCGATGCCATGGCCTGGGCCTTCTCAACTTCCTGTTCCATAGAAAGGTTCACCATGGTTGCAAGATTTTTCGCAGTGAGCTCAGCCTGTCCCTCGGCAAGACTGACCAATGCAGTAGAAGATTCAAATATTGCAAATATCCCAACGACGATCAATGGAAGAATCGCCGCTACCACACCACCAATGATTAATTTTGTTTTTAATGTCAATTTTCTCATTATTATCTCCCCTCTTTTAGTTCCTTCTTGTTTTCGCAATTTTTAATGTATGCATGTCATCATATGCGAAAGGTATGCCATCGGGCAAAGCCACAATTAAATCCTTATAAAACAATATGTTATCTACTTTTAATGTATTCTGACCCACCTGATTCAACTTAAATTCTTGAAAACGAGAACGGTGCGCATTCTTGTTTCCAAGAAATTGGAATTTATGTCTAAAATCAAAAATAGGTTGCATGTATCTAATTCCTGCGAATTAATTAGGACGCATCGTTTTTTGTTCTATACGTTTCAAGACCGAAATAATATCCTGAAAATTATCCTCACAATGGCTGGTATACAATGGTTCCAGCATGAGCATAGATTTTTGGATTTCATCAACTCTCTTACAAAAAATCAAAATCGTTTTTACGTTTTCAAATAAAGGTCTTAGGGGAAACAAAAGCTCAACACTCTCTGAATCGGTTATAAAGGCAATTAGGACGGCAACATTGTGTAACGGTCTACACAACACTTCAGACAACTGCTGGTTATCGTCTGTTAAAAGAATTTCACTCTTTGGAAACGTATTTTTAATTATAGTTTCCAAGCGAGATCTGTGTCCATCGTTTTTTTCGGCATGCAATACGATTTTCATGCTTGAATATCCCCTTTTCGTATCAAATTTTATCTGAATAAATACTCATACAGAGTTAAATCAGCAGAAAGCATGCCAAATGTATCTTATATATTTTTTTACGGAATGGACGAAAGTAGAACCAAACCCAGAAAAAACAGATTGACCTTTGTCTTCAAAAAAGGTGTTGTATAAGAAAGTCTGGGTCAGTTGCTCAGATCTTTTACGCTTTGTCGTTGCACAACCCCGGTGAAAAACCAGGTCGGCCACAGCCCTTATTAAACCCGAGACAATATAAAGCCTATGAAAAAAAAAGACACCCATCAATTTATCCAGGAATATAGAGGTCTTGCAGCCTTTGGCATGGACAGGACAACTGATGAGGAAACCATCATGTTCTATCTGCAGAAATTCAGTGAGGACACCTTTATGAAAGCCCTTTTGCCAAGGCTTTCCGAGCGGGAACTTGAAGATATCTATAATTGGATCAACACATACCTGAAAAACCACATCTCAGAAGATGAGTATCACAGTCTATTTTTAAAAGACCGTTAATTATGACGGCGTTGCCGTCGGTTGGGATTTTTAGGGGCTTATCAATTTTGCCGGGTGAGTACCAAAAAATAGAGCTGGCCCCGGGCCACCATGTGCCCGGCTGTGTAATCCGCCCAGTCACCGGCACCGCAAAACAGGTCTACCCGCCCCGGTCCGTTGATGGCACCGCCGGTATCCTGGTTAAGCACGAATAACGACGCCCTGGGCCATGCCTCTTTCGGCTGGCCGACAGCGACCGGAAGCGCCGTCTGGATGAAGGCAAGCCCCCCTTTAGGGAAAAGCTTGGTATCCGTGGCAATGGAGCGCACAGGCGTTACGGCGACATTGATACAGCCAAATGGGCCGCCCTCGCCTTCCTTAAAAAACACAAAGCTTTCGTTGGTAAAAAGCACCTCGTCCATACGCTCCGGGTGGGCGGTAAGCCATTTCCGGATCGTCTGCATGGACATCTTTTCTTTCGGCACCTCGTTTTGATCAATGAGATATCTCCCCACAGCACTGTATTTACGGCCATTGACGCCGGCATAGTGCAGACGCACAATCTCTCCATGGGGAAGCGCCACCCTGCCCGATCCCTGTATTTCCAAAAAAAACCGGTCAATACGGTTGGCCAGCCAAACCACGGGCGGGGCTTTTTGTTGAAAATCTGATTGCCGGTTGATCTGCTTTCGGGTGTAGTAGGGTCTCACCCTGCGGGATTTCGGATCAACCCGGGCCATGAGCCGTTTGTGCCCTTTATACGCATCGGAAAACTCAGACAGATCAACCTGGAACAGATCATCGGGCATGGGGTAGACCGGCCAGGGGAATTCAGGGCCCGGGGTGCGGCTGCCCGGATAGGTGGGTTCAAAATAACCGGTGAAAAGCACATCTTTTTTAGATCCACCCACGCTTTTGTAGACGGTATACCTTTCCCGGATAAACCGGTTCAAATTTTTGGTCGACGGCTTGGTTTCAAGAAAATTCTTAAACGTCTCGAGGGATAAAATCATATGGGCCGCCGTGTAGACGTCCCGGCCATATGCATAGGTCCGGGTGGCCGGCACCCGTTTAAAATAGACAAGGCTCTGGTCAATAGACCTCCCAAGATCCTGCAAAAAAAATGCGTCCGTAAATTCGGGCAAATCCGACTCGGGCACTTTCACCAACGGATTTACCCTGAGAGATTCCACTTTTTTCTGATTCCGGCACCCCAAGGGTCCGGCAAGCAACAGCATCAGCAACAGATAAAACAGAACAGGTGTTTGTACAAGTCTATTCATTTATCTCATCTTCCGAACATGTCTCAGTCATCCGCTTAAGCACAGCGGCAGCTTCAGGTACAGGTTCACACACAGACAGGCCAGCGCTGGAAACGCCTAAATTTTCAAATTTCCGGGCCGAAACCAGCACCCTTTTCTCCATGGCGCCCACGGTGCGGTTAAACGTTGCGACGGTGCGGCCAATATCTTTCCCCAGACGATTCATGTGGCCGGCCATCGTGGACAGCCGTTCAAAAAGCTCCTTACCCAATTCCCGGATCGCCCGGGCATTTTCATAACCGGCCTGTTGCATCCACACATAGGCCACGGTTTTAAGCAGGGCGATCAAGGTGGTGGGCGTAGCCAGAATTACGCCATGGGCAACGCCCTTTTCAATGAGATCAGGCCGGGCGGCCAGGGCGGCCGAAAAAAAGTTTTCCCCGGGAATAAACAGGACCACGAACTCAGGGCTTGGGCTAAAGGCGGCTGAATAATTTTTTGACCCCAACTGGAGAATATGAGCCATGACCTGGCGGGCATGATCATCAAGCCGTTCTTTCTGCCGCTGCTCATCTGTTGTTTCCAGAGCATCCAGATACGCCATAAGCGGCACTTTGGCATCCACCACCACCTGGCGGTTGCCGGGCAGTTGTACCACCATATCCGGCCGAAGCGCCCCTTTGCCGGATGTCTGCACCGCCTGCTCAATAAAATCGCAATGGTCAACCATACCGGCCAGTTCCACGGCCCGTTTTAAGGTGACTTCCCCCCATCTGCCCCGGACATGGGGCACCCGCAGGGCCTTGACCAGATTATCCGTTTCTTTGGCAAGCTGGTGCTGGGTTTTTGCCATATCCGACAAATACTGGCTGATGGCTCCAAAGGCCTGACTTCTATCTTTTTCCATGGTCCCAAGCCGCTGTTCATACCGGTCCAGCATGCGATGCACCGGGTCAACGGCCCGGGTGAAGGCCTCCTCTTTGACCTTGAAATCCTGATGGGCCTGCTGAACATACCCATTGAAATGGGACTGGGCCATGTCCATGAACTGTCGGGAATTTTCATACAGCGCCTTATCGGACAACACCTTGAACCGGCCTGAAAAAAAATGCATGACCAGTTTAACAAGAATCAGGGCGGTCAACAGGCCAATAACAAACCCGGCACATAAAAATGCCAGATTATCCGTGCTCATACTCATGTGGGTCAGCTCGGTCACAAGGAGGCTTCAGGCGCTGTGTAGGTACCGCTTTTTCCACCGGATTTAAAGGACAGATGAATATTGGAAATTTTCATGCCCTTGTCATAGGCTTTGCACATATCATAAATGGTCAGGGCCGCAACACTGACTGCGGTCATGGCTTCCATCTCCACCCCGGTCTTTTCGGTCAGCGACACTTCGGCCTCGATATGAATACAGCTGTTTTCCTTATCTCCTTCAAAATCCACCCGGGCATGGGTGATGTTCAGCGGATGACACATGGGAATCAGGGCCCAGGTCTGCTTGGCCGCCATGACCCCTGCAATACGTGCCGTTTCCAGCACATTTCCTTTTTTAACTTTTTCATCAACAATGGCTGCCAAAGTCTCCATGGACATGAAAACAGTCCCCTTTGCCACGGCAACCCGTTTTGTGGGTGACTTTTGCCCCACATCCACCATCCTGACACGGCCCTGGCCGTCAACATGGGTAAATTCGTTCACTGCAACTCCTTTAAAATTACATCAAAATCAGGCAAATACCTGGGTTTTGGCCGTGGCTTCTGTTTTTATCCGGTTCAGGGCAGAGGTTAAGGCATCAATCACATGCTCCCGGATATCGCCTGCCACGGCCAGAAACATGACATCATCGCCTACCATCAGCGGTACATCCGAATTGATCTGCACCAACACTTCCACAATGCCGGGCATGGCCCTGGTCTGGTCTAAAATCTCATTCAATTTTTCCTGGTTTACGGTGATGGTCAGACCTGTGACAGACCGACCGTCCCGAGAACTGTCCCGCACTACCCCGTTATGGTAAAGCACCATCCCGGCTTTGGAAAAATCGGGGTGGTTTTTCATCTCGTTTATCATTGCAGGCAAATCCATGCGCCCTCCTTCTATCTTATTTTTCATAAAAGCCTATTATATATCTTCTCTTTGCCCCCGTCCATGTTCCGAATCCGGTACCTGTGCCATCCCCCTGGCAGTTTCAAGGTCCGCAGGCGAGTTTACATTAAACTTAAAACGCAGATCCGGGTCCAGGGTTTCAAGGGTTTGGGGCGGAATCTGCTTGACCCGTTCAGGTTTAAAAAATTTTTTAACCATAAATACTTTTTTTGCAAGATTGGTCTCAATTCTTGGCAGACAGGATTTATGATACAGGGCAGAAAGCGGTTCCAGACCCTCCCAGGTTTTGGGTATGATCACTTGCTTGCCCGGACTCCTTTGTCCAAAAAGATATCGGATGACCTTCTCACTGATAAACGGAACGTCACAGGCCGATACATAGCTCCAGTCAAATTCGGCATGAAATAAACCGGCATGAAGCCCGGACAAAGAACATTGGGATGGGTCAATATCCGTTACAATCAGACTCTCTATATCCAAAAAAAGAGCCGGCTCATTAACGACCAGAATCACTTCTTTAAACATCCTGGAGAACAGGGTATAAACCTTATCCAGCATGGTATTTTCTCCAACCGTATGAAATGCTTTGTTTGTGCCGGGGAATCGGCGGTTGCAGCCGCCGGCCAGGATCACCCCCGTACAGTCTATTTTTTCCAATGCTTTAAATGCCTTCTACTTCAATGATTTTTAATTGGTATGTTTTTTCAGAATTTAATACTTTTATCTTTATTTGATGATTATATGAACACGGATAAGAAATCAAGGTGTTGCCGTGCTAAAAAAAAGATGGTAGAAAAAACTTTTAGGGCATACCCGAACAGTAAAAAAGGCTTACCATGACAAAAAAAAAGAGCATTCTCAATGATCAGGATTACAAACGGATCATCACCCGCATTGCCTACGAAATCATTGAAAAACATAAAGGTGTAAAAAATTTGGCCCTGGTGGGGATTCAAACCCGGGGGGATTTTCTTGCAAAACGCCTGGCAGAACAGATAGCAAACATTGAGGGTACAACACTGCCTGTGGGGTCCATGGACATCAACATGTACCGGGACGACTGGACAAAAATCAGCCACCAACCTTCGGTAAGACCATCGAACATTCCCTTTTCCGTGGATGATAAAGAAATTATTCTGGTGGATGACGTACTGTTCACCGGGAGGACCGTCCGGGCGGCCATGGAGGCATTAATGGATTTTGGCAGACCCGCCCGCATTGAGCTTGCAATCCTGGTAGACCGAGGCCACAGAGAACTGCCCATCCAAGCGGATTACCAAGGTATTTTTGCAGACACGGAGCCGGACGACATGATCCATGTCCATGTCCTTGAACAGGATCAGGAAGACTGCGTTTACAGGGAACTGCCGTAGACTATAATTTTTTTAATAAAAAGGTTTAACATGAGCGTCCATCCCCATCGGACATCCTTACCCAAGCACCTAAAAATTGCTGTATTATCCATGTCCTCCACCCGAACTTTGGGAAACGACAAAAGCGGGTTATGGATAAAAAAACAAGCAAAAAAAGAAGGGCATGAAGTGGTCATTCACCAGGTGCTGCCGGATGATGCAAATGCCATCACAGATGCGCTTGGGCATATTATCGAGCGTATAGTCCCCCATGCCGTCATCATGACCGGAGGAACCGGCATCAGCCCCAAAGATGTTACCATAGAGGCAGTCCACCCGCTGTTCGACAAAGAGCTGACAGCCTTTGGCCCTGTATTTGCCCAGCTCAGTTTTGAAGAGATTGATTCTGCCGCCATTTTATCCCGGGCCACGGCAGGCTTTATAAAAGGCACCGTCGTATTCTGTATGCCCGGCAGCCTTAATGCCTGCAAACTGGCCTGCAACAATCTGATTTTCCCGGAACTTGGACATTTGATTAAACATGCAAAGGAATGATGGCGTCGTAAAAATATTCGCCATCGGTTTGATTTGTTACGGATTCATCAAAGGAATAGATTATGAAAGAACTCGACGCGTTATTAGATGACTGGAAAGATAATGACAACCAGACCCGCAAGGCATTTACCGAACTTGTGGATCACGTAAACACGCTGTCCGACATCACCCTTGATTTTGTCAGCCGGCCCGGCGTGAGCTACTCCTTCCGCCCCAAGCATACGGCCCAGGCCAAACGTCCGCTGTTTGCCATGGTGGATGTCATTGATGATGACCCGGGGGATCGTTGGTTATCCGTCTGTTTTTATGCAGATCTTGTCAGCGACCCCGATGAGGAAGGCGACCATGTACCCGAAGGACTTCTGGGCGAAGATGCATGCTGCTTTGACATGTATGAATATGATGCTCAGGAAGTAGCGTTTCTCAAAGAGAAACTTACCGAAGCACACAGCAACGCTCCTGAATAATGTTTGAACGCAAAGTCACCCATCTGCGCCTTGCATATGGGCAACTTTGCGTCCAAACACAGACATAGTCCGACATACCCATAAGTAAATGGACTATACTGAAAAACGGATGTTTAGAATATCCCCGTCCTGGACCACGTAATCCTTGCCTTCCACATAAAACTTTCCGTTCTTTTTCAGCTCTGCTTCAGAGCCAAGTTCCATAAGTTCATCATACTTGAACACCTCGGCCCGGATAAATCCGCGCTCAAGGTCGGAATGAATAACACCTGCGGCTGTGGGGGCTTTGGCTTCTTTTCTCACCAGCCATTGCCGGACCTCATCTTCGCCCACAGTAAAAAATGAAATCAGGTTCAATGATTTCAGGCAAAGGGCTGTCAACGTTTCTAAAGCTGTGGACGTAATTCCTAAATCCTCAAGAAACTCCTGCTTTTCTTCGGCACTGTCCAGCATGGCAATTTCCGCCTCGACCTTTGCTGATACGAGCATCGCCTCTATGGCCAGGGCATCGCAACTGGCTTTAAAGGCATCCAGAATATCCGTATTGCCGAGATCATCTTCGGCCACATTGACCGCGACCACCAGTTTTTTCAACGTTATAAATGGATAAGAACGAATCAGCTTATCCTCATCCTCGGATATTTCAAGCAGGCGAAGCGGCAGTTCCTGTTCCAGATGGGCCAGCATCTTTTCCATCAGGACCAACTCTTTTTTCTGGTCTTCATCTTTGATTTTCTTGACCATAGCAGAAAGGCGCTCAATGCGCTTCTCCACAAAAATCTGATCATGCATCACAAGCTCTGAATTCACCATGTCAAAATCGCGCAGGGCGTCTACACTGCCTTCGGCATGGTAAACCGCCTCATCCTCAAAGGCGCGGACCACATGGCAAATGGCGTCCATGTCGGATATATCTTTGAATATATCTCCTTTGGAAATGGTCTCTGCCTCCATTTTGGGCAAAAGCACCAAATCAAGACGAGCCTTGACATCTTTTTTGGGGTTATACATCTCCACCAAGCGGTCAAATCTGGAATCCAGAATGTCTGCGGTGCCCGGCACCGGCTTGAATGCCTTAGCCGGATCCGTAATCTCGTTGCCGGTCAAAATCTGAAACAATGTTTTCTTCCCTGTCTGGGGAAGTCCGATAATGCCTACCTTCATATTTTATGATTGTCCTTATTTTTAATTTAAAGCGTTATATTTAAAGTTTCAAAGCGCTGTGACGGCATCACCCTTTTTTTCACAGGATCCATTTCAACGTAGATCGCCGCATAGGAAGGATCATGGGGAAAGACCAGCAGGGCCTTTTCATCAACGGCCCGGTCAAGCATCTGTTTTTTCTCGTCCACCAGCCTTTCAGCAAACCGGTCATACCCCATGGTGATGGGCAAATTTACCCAGGGCAGTCCCGGAATAAGATCAGCGGTATAAATCACGGTACCCTTTTGTGCCTGAATCCAGGGAACCAGCATCCCCGGGGTATGTCCCTGACTTAGGGAAAATTCAACCACCAAGTCATCCACAACCAGACGGTCCCCACCCTGCTTGAGCACGAGACGTCCTGTGGCCTGCAGTTTTTCAGCAAGGCCCGGAATAAATGACGCCCGGTCGCGAAAATGTGGGGATTTGGATCGTTTAAAATGTTCCTCTCCCACCACAAAAAGAGCCTTGGGAAAAAGCAACTGCGGTTCCCGGTCCGGTTCCCAGGCGTTTAAAAGCCCACCGGCATGATCAAAATGAAGATGAGTCAAAACCACATGACTAATGTCAGCATCAGTTAAACCCTGCTCTGCCAGGGATTGCATCAATATATGCGATTCTTCTTTAACGGCAAAGCGTTGTTTCATGTCAGGGGAGAGATATGCGCCGCACCCGGTTTCAAATAATATATTGTGATTCCCGGTTTTTACCAGCAGACAGTTTGAAGCAATATCAATCATGCCGTTTTCATCTGCCGGCATCCATTTCTGCCACAGGGCTTTGGCAGCGTTGCCGAACATAGTACCGCCGTCCAGCCGCATACTGTTGCCCCTTAGAACAATAAATGAAGTTTCCTGCATCATGACAACTTCCTTTGGGTCGTTGATTAGAAATAGATCCCGACCGAAACCCGTAAATTTTGCCGATTACTTTGTTGGTCCTAAATTTTTTTGGTTTTAATTTAGATACGATTTAAACCAAAGTAATTTTTTGTTTTTCCGGATCCGGATGGGGGCGATAAAGAACAGCCACATGGCCTATGGTTCCGGCAACATGGCATTTAAGCCGTGCTGTAATTTCATCAAGCAAAGCAGCTTTTACATCTTTTTCTTTGTGATCAATAAATTTAATCTTGATCAGTTCAGACGCGTTCAGGGCGTTGTCCACCTCTTGGGTCAAGGCTGTTGTCACTCCCTTTGCCCCCACAAAGGCGGAAGGGTTTAAGTTATGGGCAAGGCCCCTTAGATATTTGCGCTGTGCGCCGGTAAGTTGTGTCACGTTCAATCCTTAAATTAAAATTCATCTTTCAGGTCAATCATATTATCATAATCCAAAGATTGTGGATACACCCCCCGGTTTAACCAGATGCGTCGCGCGCTGCCGGAATCGAATATAATTTCAAGAAAATCAGTGGACATAAAAACGAGTCCACCGGTTGAAGGGCCCTATCAGGAAGGCGTCACAGAAGGCCGGAAAGGTCAAAGCTGTCAGATTTGCTCAATGTAACAATGAATCGCTTAAGCAAATCACTGTCAAAACAATGGGACATGCCCTGGTCCCGCAATTTGACCCTGGCGTCCACCCGCTTAGCCGCCTCTTCTTCAATCATCTGCTGTTCTTTTAAGCGCCGCAACTTAGGGTCTTGCTCATCCCGCACAATGGCCGTCACCGGCGGTCGGGCATTTTTAGTCACTTCGGCTTCAAAAATCTTTAATGTATCCAGATACGGATTTTTACCTGCCATGATTTTCAAAGCCTCAGCAGGGGTTTTCCCTTTCTTATAGGGTCTTGCCGAAGTCAGCGCGTCAAACACATCGGCAATATGACAGATTTTGGCCGGCAGGGGAATTTCATCACCAGCCAAGCCACAGGGATAGCCGCTGCCATCTTCATTTTCATGATGATACAAAATAGCCTGGAGCGTATCATTGGGCAATTTTTTTTCGAACAACAGCGCCATTGCAAAAGCTGGATGTGACTGCATCAGGACATACTCAAGGTTGTCCAGTCGTCCAGGTTTGTTGATTACATTTTCAGGAATTTTCACCTTGCCCAAATCATGAAGACACCCGGCAACGGTCGCCTGAAGAAGAAGCTGTTTTAACTGTTCCCGACCGGGATTGCCGAAAAGATCTGAATTGGCCTTGATGAAAACAGCACATAACCACCCCACCTTAACCGAATGGGTGTGGGTGTCATAGTCATGCCCGATCATGGTGGCGATGCCTTTTAAGGATTCTATACCAGACAGAAAATCAAGTGCCTTGGAAACAAATTTTTCAAGATGCTCCACGGTTTCACTGATTTTAGCCTGGGGCACAAAAGGAGCGGCAAACGTCTCTTTGATTGCATCCGTGGACAAATTAACTAGTATACTTGTTTTTTTCGAAGTAGAAATAGCGTCATTATTGAGGATAAACCCAAGATTCTCTTTTATGTAGGATTTATAATCCTGGGCTTCGGTGTTATGGATGTAAATCGTATCCCAGCTCCCCAGCATTTCCTTTAAACGGTCAACCGCAACGGCATCGGTATCCGTAAGCAGACAACGAAACCGAAAAACACCGTTCTGAGCAGGATACCGTTCAAACAAAGAGAAGTCGGCCAAGGTCGCCGGATTTATGGACAAAGGATCAACGGCAAAAAAGGAACTGCCGTCGTCAAAATATTCCGGTGCCATACTCATATCATGTTCTCCTTTCCATGTCGCCGGCCGTTTTTACTGTTGCTTCTTCCATTTACCGGTAACCGCCAACCCGGCTGAATGCAGACATGCGCTCAGATTTAATATTGACCTGCGTGATTTTTTGAATCAATCCCAGATTTTGATTTTAATGTAGTTCTCTTAAAGAACGCGATAATTATAAAATTTATTAACAGACATCATTGCGCATGTAAAGCACAATGCCCCGCAGGCCATTGGTGGAACAAAAGCATAGAGACACCCCAAAACGGACTTTTTTTTAGATGTTTGTTAATTAACAATTAAATGCTTGACTCGCCGAAAAAACAAGACTATACAATTTGTTATACATAAATAAGGACTTTCAGATGACCATCCGCAACACAGACAATTATTATTTTTATTACAGGTATTATTTTTATACCTGCCTGCCTGTATTGCGCTAAATAAATCATTTTTTTTAAAGCCGCAGGCAGACACCGCCTGCGGCTTTTTTATTTGAAGTTTCAGGCGACAAAAGCCCGCGAAAGGAATTGTCATGAAACTGATCAACGATGTAAATGTAGAGTCATTTTTCACTTTAACCTCTCCGGAAGTCATACGAACAGAGCTGCCTGTACCCGACCAAACGGCGGATAATGTACTTGCCGGTCGCCGGGAAGTTCAGGACATTCTGACAGGCAAAGACAAGCGATTGATGGTTATTGCAGGCCCCTGCTCCATCCATGACATGGATGCAGCCATGGAGTATGCCCATCGGATGAAGTCCCTGCGCGAAGACGTAAAAGATAAAATCAGCTTGATTATGCGGGTCTATTTTGAAAAACCCAGAACCACAGTGGGCTGGAAGGGACTGATCAATGATCCATTTCTGGATTCCTCTCATAACATGGAAGAAGGACTCAGAAGGGCCAGATCCCTGTTGATAGACATCAACGCCTTAGGCCTGCCTGCCGCCACGGAAATTTTAGATCCCATAACCCCCCAGTACATTGCCGGCCTTTTAAGCTGGGTAGCCATTGGCGCACGCACCACAGAGTCCCAGACGCACAGGGAGATGGCTTCGGGCCTGTCCATGCCGGTGGGCTTTAAAAACGGTACCGACGGCAGCCTGACGGCAGCGGTCAACGCCACCCAAGCGGCAAAGGCCCCCCAGCATTTTCTGGGCATTGATCCGGCCGGCAAAACAGCTGTTGTCACTACCCGGGGCAACCGGTTTTGCCACATTGTCCTGCGCGGCGGTGCCTCTCCCAACTACGACCCCGTATCCGTGGGCAAAGCCCAGGCCCGGCTCAGAGAAAAAGACCTTTTGGATGCAGTGATCATTGACTGCTCCCATGACAACTCCGGCCAGAAATACACAGGCCAGGCTTTTGTATTTAAAAGCGCTGTGGACCAAAGACTTGACGGCAATGACAGGATTGTCGGCCTGATGCTGGAAAGCAATCTTAATGAAGGCAATCAAAAATGCAAGTGTGACGGGGATGCAGACAATCTTAAGTATGGGGTTTCCATTACGGATGAATGCATATCATGGGAAACCACGGAAGAACTTATCCATAACGCGTTTGACAAGTTGCCTTAAACATTGATGGCGTCGTAAAAAGTCTCCGCCTACTGCGTTATGGCGCCTGACCAGACACTCGACATACTATAGTATGCCTTCGCGCCTGGCCAGTCCCCATGCTTTGTAGGCGAAGATTTTTACTTAGCCATCGGTTGGATTTTTACGGATTCATCAGCATTAGGATAAACCACGGGAAACGAGGGGATTAATTTGTTTTTTAAAAAACAGGCGCCATTGTCGGCCATCTAACCGTTCAGTGCTTTCCGTGGTTAGAAATAAATTGCAACAGCCTCGCCGATTGCATTTTTGCGCCCATATCGTCGCACCTCCAACACAGGGTCGCATTTTTGCACCTACACCTTAACGGTCTTTTTTCACCCCCCCCTTGCCAAAGATATAATACGCCTTACTTTTCAACTCATTGCATGTAAGTTCAAAATTAACCATGCAATGGCACACACTTTGCTATGTTTTAACCCGGAGATTCCTGGAACCAGGGATCTTAAGCAACTTAGATTTAACGACACTGGAGATATACAAAATGAAACAGGCGGTATTTGTAAGCAGGGACGAGGCTCAATTTAAAGAACTTGAACAGATGCTGGGTCAACACAGCATTGAAATAAAATGGTGCGCAACCGGCAAAGAACTTTTATCCCTGATGACCAATACCCCTAAAGGGCAATGGATTGATCTGGTAATAATGGAAGAAGAGTTGCCGGATATGAATGCCAAAGCCCTGGTGGAGGCCGTCACCGCTCAAAGCCCCATGACCAATTGTGCGATTACCGGCACAATGGATAAAAAACAGTTCCATGATTTTTATGAAGGCTACGGCGTACTGATGCAGTTGCCTGTTCAACCGGGACAAGAAGATGCCGCAAACCTGGAAAACCAATTAAAAAAAATCAGATTTTTGGGATAATGGGAAACGCCGGACGGCAAGGAGACAAATTATATGATTATCAGCATAGCAAGCGGTAAAGGCGGCACAGGCAAAACCACCGTAGCCACCAATCTTTGCGCAAGCCTTGATGCAGACCTTATGCTTTTAGACTGCGACGTGGAAGAACCCAATGCCCATCTTTTCTTAAATCCAGACATTACCGACACCCAAAAGGTCAATGCACCTGTGCCCCAAGTGGACAAAAGCCGATGCAATTATTGTAAAAAATGCATGGAGATCTGCCGGTACGGCGCCATTGCCGTAGCCGGAAAAACCGTGATCACCTTTCCGGAACTTTGTCACTCCTGTGGCGGATGTGCAGTCGTTTGTCCGGAAAAAGCCATCACTGAAATAGACCGATTTATCGGCACGGTTGAAATAGGCAGCCTGAGTCTGCCCCAGACCCCATCATTCGGCCGGGGTCTCCTGGATATCGGGCAGGTTATGGCGCCACCGGTCATCAGACAGGTGCGGCAGCTTGAAGGAGAAAAAAAGCTGACCATTATCGATGCCCCGCCGGGCACCTCCTGTCCTGTAATTGCATCCATGAAGGGAACGGATTTTGTGATTCTGGTTACCGAACCCACTCCTTTTGGCCTGCATGATCTGACCCTGGCCGTGGAAGCGGTCAAACTGTTAGGCATCCCCTGCGGTCTTGTAATCAACCGGGCAGGTCTTGGCAATGACGATGTGAAAGACTATGCTCAAAATGAAAGCATACCGGTATTACTTGAAATTCCATTTGATAAGCGCATTGCTTCGGCCTATTCAAAAGGCGAATTGCTTGTCCATGCATTGCCGGAATACAAAGAGGTATTTAAAGGTCTTTACACATCCATTGAGGCAATCGTGAACCGGAAGGGGGCTGCCTGATGAAAGAACTTGTTATTTTAAGCGGCAAAGGCGGAACAGGCAAAACCAGCTTAACATCGGCATTTGCAAGCCTTGCCGAAAATATGATGTTGTGTGATGCGGATGTGGATGCAGCAGATCTGCACCTGATTATGGATCCGGATATTCAAGAAACCCATGATTTTGCAGGCGGCTATGAGGCAGAAATTATCCCCGAAAAGTGCACCGGCTGCGGCCAGTGTATGGAACTTTGCAGGTTTGACGCAGTTAAACCGGTGGAGGACCAGGGGATATTTCACATCGATGGCCTTGACTGTGAAGGTTGCGGGGTCTGTGCAGATCTATGCCCTGAATCGGCCATTAAATTTGAGGAAAAAATCTGCGGTCAATGGTTTGCATCAAAGACCCGGTTCGGGGAGATGATCCATGCCCGCTTGGGCATTGCCGAAGAAAACTCAGGCAGATTGGTGGCCCTGGTCAGGGATGAGGCAAGAAAACGCGTACTTGCGAACCGCGTGGACCTTCTGCTCACGGACGGCCCTCCGGGCATTGGGTGTCCGGTGATTGCGTCCATCGGCCAGGCCAACGCAGTCCTCATCGTGACAGAACCCACGGTTTCAGGCATTCATGACTTGGAACGTGTGGCCCAGCTGGCAGCCCATTTTAAATTACCGGCCATGATCTGCATCAATAAATACGATTTAAATCCGGATCAGGCCAAGGCCATTGAGTCCATAGCACAAAAAAGAAGCATGGAATTTGTGGGGAAGATTCCCTTTGATCCGGCATTTACAAAAGCCATGATCCAGGGCAAATCCATCATGGAAACTCATGGTGACAGTCCTGCCGCCGCACAAATCAAAGAGATCTGGAGCCGGGTTATGGCGCATCCAGCGATGAAGATGGACAGACTTTGTTAAAAAAACTTTTAAGGTTCAATAGACATAAGTAAAGGAGTAGTTAAAATTATGGAAAACGGTAGAATTGCAATCCCCTCCAATGGTGAAGGAGGACTTTCCGGTACCCGTGCAGGTCATTTCGGACATTGTGACGTATTCACCTTTGTGGATGTCAAAGACGGAAAAATTGAAACGGTATCCACCATTGCCAACCAGGAACATGCCCAGGGCGGCTGCATGGTACCTGTCAACCTTCTGGCTGATCATCGGGTGAACGCCCTGATCGTGGGCGGCATCGGCATGCGACCCCTCATGGGTTTCCGTCAGGTGGGCATTGATGTGTATCATGATGACCAGCGCCCGGATATTGAGCCTGTGGTCATGGACCTGATTGCCGGCAAGCTTGAGCAGATCAGGAATGATCAGGTATGCGGCGGTGGTGGCGGCGGCGCACAATAATTTATAGGATAAAAAATGAAAATAGCGATCACATCAGCAGGCAAAGATCTTGATGCCCAGGTGGACCCCAGATTCGGCAGGGCGGCCTACATCATTGTGGTGGACACAGAAACCCTGGATTTTGAGGTTATTGACAACTCTGAAAATAAAAATGCATTTAAAGGTGCAGGCATCACAGCGGCCTCGTCCATCTGTGACAAAGGTGCTCAGGTGTTGATCACAGGGTTCTGCGGTCCCAATGCATTCAAGACTCTTGACAGCGCAGGCGTCAAAGTAGCAAATGATGCCGCAGGTACTATCAGAAGTACGATTGAAGACTATAACGCCGGTAAATTCACGTTTGCCGACGGTGCCAATGCCGAAGGGCACTGGTAAAATATAATTGACATGGCGCGCATCCTGTCCTGGTGGCATCTTTTTTTACCCCTATCTTACCCCCGTCTCATTTAAGAAGGTGTCACCAGCACAGGGTGTGCGCTATTTTTATATAAAAGGAGGATTTATGCCTTTATATGACTTTCATTGTCCGGAATGCAATCGGATCGTTGAACTGCTTATGACCAGCAGGGATGACCAGGTGGTTTGCCCTGAGTGCGGCTCTACCCGTCTTGAGAAACTCATGGCAGCACACTCAAGCCTTTCGGGCAAATCCGGCAATTCCCGACCCGGTCCCAATGACACGGCCTGCTGCGGTTCCAGGCCTGGGGAAAAAAGCGGATGTGCAGGACCCGGTTCCTGTTGCGGCAGGACCTTTTAAGACTATTTTGCAGAACACTTCAGCCTTTGAAAAACGGGTAAAACGCCGTATTTCAGCAAGACCCCATGTTTTTTTCGCCGTATGCCCACCGGGCCTTGGCGGCGTTTGTGAACACGAGGTGTCACAGGTATCCCCAAAAGCACAAGAGATATTCTCAAATCACGATAAAATCAGTGATATTAAGGTGCTTCCCGGGGGAATTGAATTTAAAACCCGGCTGAAAACCGCCTGCCTGGCCAATATGTTGATGGGATCGGCCACCCGGCTACTCATGCGTTTTGCATCATTCAAGGCAGACGGGTTCAGACGGCTTGAAGAACAGATTAAAGCCGTTGACTGGGAATTATACCTGCCGGCTGAAACCCTGCCCGATATCAGGGTCACCACCCGCAAGTCACGTCTGTATCACTCCAAAGCCATTTCAGACCGGATCAGCCCCATCTTACATGACCGACTTTCTTTAAAGGATGCCTCCCGGCACCATAATACAGGGCCGGGTATATCCCAAACCCTGATGGTCCGGGGAGAAAATGACCGATTTGAACTCTCTCTGGACATGTCCGGAACCCCTTTATACAAACGGGGCATCAAAGAAAAAGTTGCCAAAGCCCCATTGCGTGAAACCCTGGCCTTTGCCATTCTGACCCGGCTGGGCCTGTCGAAAAAAGACACGCTTGTTGACCCCATGTGCGGCTCCGGCACCTTCAGTCTGGAGGGTGCCATGATGCAGTGTGCACTGCCCCCGGGAGTATTCAGATCCTTTGCCTTTGAAACCTGGCCGGGATTTGAAAAAAAAAGTTTCGCCCATGCCCGTCACAGGCTTATGGACGCTGCCGGAACGCACATAAATACCCCGAATCTGCCTCCCATTCTGGCACAGGATTTGAGCCAAACAGCCATTGATCATCTAAAACAGACCTGTTCAGGCCACAGGGTTTTTCAGCGCATCACCCCCGTTTGTGACGATTTTTTCAATATGACACCCCCACCCATTAAAGACAGCCAGGGCGTGGTGGTCCTGAATCCGCCCTATGGCATCCGCCTGGACAAAAAAAATGATATCTCAGCCCTTTACAAAGAGATCGGACACAAGTTGATTGCCGATTTCAAAGGATGGCGGGCAGCAATTATCAGCCCGGGTAAAAAAGAATTCCAGGCACTGAACCTGGGTCTATCCACCATGCCTCTTTTCCATGGCGGACTGGATCTTTATACCGCCATAGGCCGGATCGGCAAGTAATACTGACAATCAAAATCAGTCCAAGCTTTGAATAAAATCTTGCAGGCAAGCAAAATATTCTCTGGCATTCAGCATCATGATACTGTTGTGATCGCCCCGGTCAAACAGTTTAATTGTTTTCCCTGCTGTTGTTGCCCAGTCATAGAGCCGCTGCCCATGACTTACATCAATCAAGCCATCATTCACTGTGTGCATTACCAGCACATCGCCTTTAAATGAAGCGATTTTTTGATGATGATTAAGCTG
Source organism: uncultured Desulfobacter sp. (assembly GCF_963664415.1). Lineage (NCBI taxonomy): Bacteria > Pseudomonadati > Thermodesulfobacteriota > Desulfobacteria > Desulfobacterales > Desulfobacteraceae > Desulfobacter > uncultured Desulfobacter sp. The sequence continues at coordinate 2,302,478 of NZ_OY761445.1, forward strand.
CTGTTCCACGGCAGTCTGTAAATCAGACAAATCAACATTGAGTTCATCGGGGTGGACGCGCAGCAGCAAACGCTCAAGCACGTCAGCAACAGCACTCTCAAGGACCAAACCGGCAGCTTCAGGAAAACAAGCTGCGGCCTCCAGAGCAAAAATAGAACCAACACTGCGGCCGAAAAAAATCAAATCCTTGGGGCTGCATTTTAATGCTTCGATGGTTGGACGAACATCGCTGATCATTTTACCCAATTGTGCCCGACCGCTTGATTGTCCATAACCGCGCAGTTCTGCCAGCAGACAATTACAGCCCATCTGATGAATCAAAGTAACAAAATCACCGCGCCAGTCATCAACAATCTCACCATTGCCGTGAAAATGTACCAGCGTTTTCGCCCCGGAATTAATTTCATGATAGCTGCATGCCAATCTGGCACCATCAACATCCACCCAAAACGGGTCAGCGAAAAATCCCTTGCGAGGAAAGAAATATCGCTGTTCAATTAATGGATGATCAAGCAAATTATCCATAAAGACTCCTTTTCAAGAAATGGCCTAACATCACTGCTTAGTGATTAAATTATTGAAGCGGGTATGTCAAGGCAATGAAAGACAGCCCCCAATGATGCATAAAATTTGTGCATTGTTGGGGTTTAATAACACAAAGTGGAATTACTAATTTGACGCCTAATATGTTATAACAGTTAAGGGTTGCCTTGATCCTGAACGTAGGCATTCCCACAGCAAAAATTGGAAGTAATACATGCGATTAATGTACGATTGCATTCTAAATGCAATATAATTTTTAGATGGCATTAAAAACATTTATTTCAAGGATAATAACCGGGTTTAAACCGTGGCAGATTTCAAAACACACCTCACCGTGTCAAGCATAACAAGCAGTATTGCCGCAACAATGCTGTTTGCAGCGACGGTTGCATCTCCCCTGGAAGTGTTGCTTTACTTTATTATGGGCGTGGTGGGCGGACTGTTGCCGGACATTGATTCAGACAGTTCTCTAACGGTCCGGTTGCTGTTTACATTTATTGCGACCTTAATATCGTTTTTAGTCATGTTCAAACAGCGGGCGGATAACACGGTGATGGAGCTGCTCATCATATGGGCTGCAAGTTTTATTTTTATAAAAATTTTTATTTTTTCTTTGTTTACAAAGTTGACGGTTCACCGAGGCATTATCCATTCCATACCGGCGTCGGTGGCCTTTGGATGCATGGCTGCAATCGGCCTGAACCGCGTGTTTCATTTCAATGACTTTGTATCCTGGATGGCCGGGGGATTTGTTTTTGGCGGTTCAATTTTACATCTCATACTTGACGAACTGTGTGGCCTTAACTTTTTAACGTTGAAAGCGAAAAAATCTTCAGGCACGGCATTTAAATTCGGAAGCATGAAACACCTCAAAGAAACCATCGCCATTTATATGCTCATCGCCGTTTTGTTTGTGGCCATGCCCAGTCATACCCGTTTTTTTTCGGTAATATTTACCCCTCAAACCTATGAGCACCTTGAATTTTTCCCCAGCGGAAAATGGTTCAGCCGGCTGTGTGCCGAACTTGAGAAAACAGATATTATAAGATAGAATAGCAGGTGAATTTGGGTATTCCAGTTGCGTCAATACTGTGGCTGTGTTATTGAAAATCAATACGATCAGACGATTTCACTAGTGAATAATTATTTTGATACACAATTCGGGAACGACTAATCATGATGGAAACGTCCTACAGGGTGATTTTAAAAAAGTGCAGTACCGGAGGCCATCACGTTGAATTACCCCGTTTTTTGACAAAAGAATTCAAACTTTCCCTTGAAAAAGTGGCGCACATCCTCCGGCACCCCCCGGCAGTTCTGGGAGATTTCAACACAAAGGAAAATGTGGAGGTTGCCCGTAAATATCTGTTCAACCTTGATGTAGAGTGTGACGTAATCACTGTCATTAAGGATAAAAGGCTTCCCTTTGCCATTGACCCCCGGCAATTGAAATGGATATCCAAAGAATTCAGTAAAACCCTGCGTGCCGGTGTTGAAACATCCCTTTTCTATGTGACGGTGGAACCGGATAACGAAGATTTATTCCTGCCCTCCCTTCTGGGAAAACAAGAAGAACTGGAGAATATGTTCCGGTTTAGTGATTCTGTTTTTGTGATTGATGACACCACCTTTGTGCTACTGGGTTTTGCCACGGATGGAGCTTCTTGCGATGTTGTGTTCAAAAAAATCGTGTATTGTTTAGAAAAACATATCCAAAAAAATATTTTGGTCCATATCGGCTTTGCAGTGATACCCGATGATGGAAAATCCTTTTATGAACTGATGTCCATTGCCAAAAACAATCCGGTTTGCCACAAGAAAAGCATAAATGGCGATCAGCAAAAAAAGGAGACGATTTCCCTCCGAACCGATAGCACCCGGCAAACCAATGGCGCTCTTTCTGATTTTCAGCAGCTAACCTTTTGTTTTAATAAAGCAAAGGGAGATTTTTATAATGAACTTACGGCAATGCCCTCTGATGTGTTATGGGACGCACTGAGTACCATTTCTATATCTGATCAAAAAAAATTTTTTCTACAACTCCCCCACGATTCCCACTTGACTTATTATCTGGCGGAAAAAATAAAAAAACAATCCGCGCCGAGAGATATTGCTGCCGCAAAAAAGATCGTTCACGAAATCATCAACCGGATGAAGCTTGATGAAAGTCTCAAAAACAGGCAGGTGAACATGGAAAAAGTAATGTTACACCTAAACCGGGTAGACTCTATTTTCACCATGCCGACCATCGCTATGCAGGCATACAGTGTGGCGTCCGATCCCGAATCGACGATGGATGATATTGTGGAGAAAATACTGCTGGCACCCGCGCTAACCATAAAAATATTAAAAGTTGTCAATTCACCCTTTTACGGATTAAGCCATAAAATCAGCTCCATAAAAGATGCGGTTGTACTGATGGGGACTGATGAAGTGGTTAACATGGCCTTTGGCCTCTCATTATCAGAATCGTTTTTGAATGCGGATCTAAAAGGCTTGATGGACCCCAAAACCCTGTGGCATCACTCCATGGGAACCGCCTTAATCGCTAAGTATCTCTGCCGGGATCTGCCCCAATTTAAAGATATGGGAATTTTTACTGCCGGACTCATTCATGATCTAGGAAAAATCTATCTTATTGAAAATTTTTCGCAGTTATATACGACAGTTCTATCGCGTGCGGCGGAAAATACTGTTTCCATCAGTGCAGTTGAACAGGAGATTATGGGGATGGACCATGGCAGGATCGGACAAAGCATTGGAGAAACCTGGAATCTGCCTGATCCTCTGATTCATGCGGCGGCCTTTCACCATCAACCGTCTGCAGCCGGGGAGTATTCCCTATTTGCCGCCTTGATTGGTTTCTCGGATTATCTTTCCAATATGGTTACCCTAAAAGGCACCCCTGATGCAGATGAAAGGTCAATGCAGAAGGTAAATCAGCAATTTAAGGTGGACCATATGATCTCTATGAAAAAATTATTTTCTAATTTCAATACCCAATTTATCGAACGTTCTTTGGCGGATGTGTCCGACATGCTAAAGGAAAATTCCCATTTGTTGGATCTCGCCGATTGACATAATGACCATGGAGCGACTTGACATATCAACTGCCAGGCCAACCGACAACAAAGGTTGAACGATATTGGTAACTTACCCGGACTTTTTATAAAACTGAAATAGCTATAGATGACGTGCTAATACAGGAAAACCCATGAGTAAAGACAAGAGCGTGGAAGAGCGGTTTGAGGAATTTAGAAAAAATTTTCTCTCAATCCAAAAAAAATATGATGAAAAAATTAATGAGCTCTCCATTATCAAAGAGATGAACAGCACCATGCAGCAAATCGATTTTATCGATCAAGATTTGATATGGATTCGACATTTGGAGTGCTTAAAAAAATATAAAGGGCTTGCCGCTGCCGCATTGTATTTTTCCCCGGACAATGAAATCAAAAAAGACCATTTCTTCCATACAAAAACGGAGAAGACGTTTAATTTCAGAGCCATAAAAAATCTTCCTTTTTTTAAGGCGCTTCTTGGAGAAAAAACAAACGTTCTCATCGCCAGCCTCAAAGATGTGGAAAAAAAATGTACCGAACGGGTGACTAAACAAACACATCTGTTTTCCGATGAGGATTACGCTTTTTATGGCCAATCAATAGTTTCCAAAGGAAAAACCATTGCGATTCTCATGCTTTTCGGGGAAAACAACAATATGTTTGGGCCGTCCCACTTTCTTTTTTACAATATAGTGTGTGATCATTTGCACAACAACATGGTTTTTTTACGGCTTTACTACGGTAAGCTGGATGAAGAGAAGCAGATGCTTCAGCTAAGCCGTTTTTTCTCAAAAAATGTTATTGGAGAAATATTCAAACAGGGAAAATTAAGGCTTGGGGGGGAAAAAAAACAGGCTGCTGTCGTTTTTGTTGATTTAATTGGATTTACAAGTTTTTCCGAAACCATGGAACCCGAAGAGGTGGTCACTTTGCTAAACCACTTCTTTTCTCGTATGATTCCCTTAATTTTCAAGCACAGGGGCACTCTGGATAAACTGCTGGGGGACGGCATTCTGGCTGTGTTCGGAACCCCTCTGGAGGACCCTGACAGCTGTCTGAATGCCGTACGTACAGCCCTTGAAATGTTTTCAGAGCTTCATGCCCTTAACCGTGAAATCAAAGAAAACTTTAGGCAGCTGGAAATGAGTGTGGGTATTAATTACGGGGAGCTGGTTGCAGGCTTCATGGGATCGGAAGCGCATTTAAATTATACGGTGGTGGGAGATACCGTAAATGTGGCCCAACGGATTGAATCCCTTGCCGACCCCAATCGGATACTGGTTTCCGATGCGGTGTGGAAACAAATTGAGCCGCATGTGGACGACCTGTCTAACTTAAAAGAGGTGAGCCGACTAGACGATGTAAAATTGAAAGGAAAGGCCAAAAGAGTTTGTTTGTTTCAATTGGAGCCTAAGTATTCATAACTAGTGTCTGAACAAAAACCTGGAAATTGTGTTGAGTACAAGGCGGACATAAATTTTAACCGGAGGAATACAAGGCGTATTTCAAGGATTAAAATTTGAGACCAACGCCGTAATCGGCAAAATTTACAGTTTTCGATCGGGCACTAACTGCATGCGCGTAAGAGGGGGAATAGATGATTGTAGGAATACTCAAGGAGATCAAATCTGAGGAAAACCGTGTGAGCATGACTCCGGCAGGGGTGGAAGTTATGGTAAAAAACCGACACGAACTGCTGGTGGAAAAAAGCGCCGGGGTGGGCAGCGGATTTACCGACGATGCTTACATCCGGGCCGGTGCCAAAATAGTCGATACACCCAAACAAATCTATGAAGAAGCTGACATGGTCATGCACGTTAAAGAGCCCTTGCCGCCGGAATACGACTTAATCCGGGAAGGACAAATCGTTTTTACCTACTTGCACCTGGCCGCCAATGAGCCCCTGACCCGTACATTGATCAAAAGCAAGGCCGTATGTATTGCCTATGAAACCATCCAGAAAGCCGACAGCAGTCTGCCGCTGTTAACCCCCATGAGCGAGGTGGCCGGACGCATGGCCATCCAGGAAGGCGCAAGGTTTTTGGAGATGCCTCAGGGCGGCCAAGGCGTTCTTCTGGGCGGGGTGCCCGGGGTGGAACCCGCCACGGTAGTGGTGATCGGCGGTGGCGTGGTCGGCGTTAACGCAGCCAAGATGGCCTGCGGCCTGGGTGCCAAGGTCTATCTTTTGGATATGAACCTGAACCGATTGCGCTACCTGAGTGATGTGATGCCGGCCAACTGTTTCACTCTGATGTCCAGCCCGGCAACGATTCGCAAGCTGGTCAAAAAGGCCGATGTGGTGATCGGGGCGGTGCTGATTCCCGGTGCCAAGGCACCCAAACTGGTGACCCGAGACATGCTCAAAACCATGAAGAACGGCGCTGTGCTGGTGGACGTAGCCATCGACCAGGGGGGATGCTTTGAAACCTCCAAGGCCACCACCCACGGCAATCCTACATTTATCATCGACGGCGTGGTGCACTACTGTGTAGCCAACATACCCGGAGCGGTGGCCAAAACCTCGACGCTGGCACTGACCAATGCCACATTGCCCTATGCGTTGCAGATTGCCGACCAGGGTTGGAAAGGATCGATGCAGACCAACAAGGAGATCAAACTTGGTGCCAACATCATCCACGGCAAGGTGACATATAAAGCCGTGGCCGAGGCTTTTGGTCTGGCCCATACGCCCGTCGACAAATTGCTGAATTAGCCTCTTAACGAATTAAAAACGCTAATAAACAGTTTTAGAGTTTTGCGAAAACCCGACGGTTGGCTTTATTGCCATTCACCCTTGAATAATGTATGACCTTTGCCATGGAAACCAGTGAAAAATACCAAGCCCAGGCCCAGATGCTGGCCAACCGGGTAAAAAAAAGATTCAAACACCTGTATAAGCGATATCAAAAACAAAATCTGGAAGTGTTCCGGCTGTATGACTGGGATATCCCGGAAATCAGGGCAGTGGTGGATTGGTATGCAGGCCACCTTGTGGTGGGAGAATATGCCAGAAAACAGTCCACGCCGGACTGGCTGCCCCTGATGGGTAAGGCTGTGGCCCAGGCCCTTGAGGTTCCTCAGTCAAACCTGCATCTTAAAATACGCAAGGCAGGCATCAAGGACGGGGAGCGATACCAAAGAATTAATACAAAAAACAAAAAAATCCCCATGTGGGAACGAGACCTTCAGTTTCTGGTCAACCCCAGCGACTATGTGGATACCGGCCTGTTTTCCGATCACAGAAACACCCGGATGATGGTCAGACAGATGGCCCAGGATAAAAATTTTCTAAATCTGTACTGCTACACAGGGGCATTCACCTGTTATGCGGCCAAGGGCGGAGCAGCCTCCACCCTGTCCGTGGACCGGTCTGAAACCGCCATCACCTGGGTCAAAGAAAATCTGGACCTGAATAAGCTTTCGACCCCCTGCCATACCCAAGTTCAGATGGATACCTTGGATTTTCTGAAAAAAGCGGTTCGACTGAAACACAGATACGACCTGGCTGTTGTGGATCCACCCTCCTATTCCACCACACGCATGAATAACAAACACTTTGATATTGCAAAAGATTATCCTTTTTTGCTCAACCAGGTGTTCAAGCTAATGCGTCCGGCAAGCACAGTATTTTTTTCTACCAATCACCAAAATTTCTCCATGGATGAAAACAAGCTTGACGCTGATGACATTAAAGAGATTACCCGGGAAACAATTCCGGAGGATTATGTTTCCAAAAAAAAACAAATCCACCGGTGCTGGCGGATCACTTGTCGGTAATATTAATTTTTGATTATTAAGTAGTGTCTGACCGAAAACCTGGAAATTTTGTTGAGTACAAGGCGGACCTTAAAATTTAACCGCAGGCATATATTGAATATTTCGAGGATTAAAATTTGCGGCCAACGAAGTAATCGGCAAAATTTACGGTTTTCGGTCGGGCACTAATTTGGACCAAGGCGGGCAGACATGGACAATACATTATCGTTGCTTCCATACCTGGAATCGGGCCGCAGTGGAATTTTACTCGATATCCATGTATCACACCAAGAGAGCCGACAAGAGGATTCATCTGCGTTCCCCTTTGAAACGGCTGGGGTCCCAAAGCCTTTCAGGCATCTGATTAAAGGCGGGCTCAAGTGTGATGGTTCCAACCAGGCTTTCCAGCCTGTTTTCATGCTGCTCCAAAAAGACACCCATGTTTTTAACGACGAGCCCTTTGGGCTCCAAACCAATACAACACTGGAGCAGGCCTGGCTGGATACCATTCAATTTTTTTCCCAAGATCCCGGTACATTTACGATTCCCGCCCCCCCCGGCCACCCACCGGCCCAGCTCAAACCGCTATTTTACTGCAACTTCAAACATCGCTATTTTCATCCCCCATGCCCGGACTGCGGCCGGGAACTGATACTCTGCAAACACGACACAATTCTGGAAGAAGCAGGCCTGATGCCATTTCATAGCAGCCTTAACCGCTATCTTTTCTGCCCGGAATGTTATGAATCAAATTCAACTCATTTTTTTTATGCCTATGCCCGCCAGGCCGACGACCCGACTGGTGTTCTGGATCGACACGGATTAATCAAGCACTTCAGCAAAATAAAAACAAACATACCCAATGGATTTCCATGCGCGGACTGTCCCGAACATAGTGCCTGCTACTTGACTGAGCAAAAAGCCTTGTCCCGCATTGGATTTCTCTCTTTTTATCCATTTTACATGCTGGTATTTAATGCCTGCGCCATAAACGGGGCTCAATTTTTACGACAATTGTCCAATGCCCCGGAATCCCCTGGATTGGCATTACCCGGCCAAGAGCCATCTAAATATCTATTCAAAACTGACTCCAGATTCTGGCTTGAAATTTTATTTTTAAAATATGCGTTTTTTAAAAAAATCCTTACATCAATTGAACAAAGATTAAACGACCCAATTAAGCCTGTTTTCAACCTGAATATGGACAGCATCTGGGTCAACACAAAATCAGATGCGGGTATGATGCCGTTTTTCTGGGATTACGACCTTTATCTAATTGACCTTGTCACCACTCGGCCCATGGATCTCTTCCAGACTTCCATGACAAATAACCGGCACACAAATTTCATTGCACAATTGTACCTTTACATTTTTTTTGTAAACTATAAACATGACGAAAAAACTATTTTTGAGTCCGGAGCGGATCTGCTACAGAGCACAGATGAAAACGAATGGACAAATAACGTCCAGGCAATTTTTGAATCACATCCGATCTTTAAACCGGAAAATATTTTCTGGGAACCGGCGCCTGTGGCCATGGCGGAATCTTGGCATGACTTATGGATTCAGACGATTCATTTTGCAGGGTCTCTAATTAAAGAAAAAGAGAGCTTAGATTTTTCCGCTTTTATCAAACACTGCATCCGGCAGGTAAATGAAATATCAAATACTGTAAAATCAGAGCTTTTCAGCAAAGATCTCCGGATAAAACAAGAACCTGTTATGCCGGTTGCCGGTGCACCCGGGCAGAAGGAGCCGGAAACAATCCCACCAGTTACTCCCGAAGCCTTACACGAGGCCACCCAGGCGAATCAAGCCATTACCACCATTCTAAAACAACTTAAAATAAAATGGGGAAAAAAGGCATCACCCGAACCATCCCAGGATGAAGATGTCATGGAAACCCTTGTGCTCTCCTCTACCCAGGAGGGAATCAAACCATCGACGGATTTGATTGAAAAAAAGAACAAATGCGAGGAGGATAAGTCCATCACCCCATCCCCCATGGCAAATCAACATGAATTTGAACAGACCCAGAAAACAATAGTTATTAACAGAGAGGACAATATTAATCCGCCACCCAGTGATTTTGAAGATGACCAGAAAACCATTGTTATGAACACACATCAAAAACCGGAAACACCGGAACCAGAAAAAAATTTCAGCAACCAGGAAAAGACTGTTATTGTATCCCCCGGCAACCGGTTGACAGCAAAAACCACGTTTGAAAACAGTGATGATTTTTTTGATGAAAATGACGAGCTTGATAAAACCGTCATACTTCCCCCCAAAAAATAGATACCGGGAAACAAAGAGATATGGACAATTTCAATATTTCATACCAGTCATTAAAAGAACAGCTTAAAGCTCTTTACGCAAAAAATGCCGACGCAGGTGCCATTGAAACACACTTGAATGAAGTACTGGCAAATCTGGATACAAGCAGTCGCCGGAAGATTCTTGACAAACTGATCCAGGAATTTGAGCCTGACACCTCGGCCAAGCCTCACCCACCTGTTGACGCAGAGCGTACCATCCAAGAGAATATGGCAATTGACGACCATCTTTTGGCACGGATTATAAAACTGCTGCTCGGACGAAACGCATCCCAGGAAGAAATGAATTCCGATGAGCTTCTGGAAAGCTTGACAGAAGCCATTAACAAGGTTCTTGAAGCCTTGAACCAGTTGAGCAGCACCATTAACACCATTCTTGTCGGAAACCAGGATTCAGACCAGCACCTCCGCCAGGTCATTGGCTACCACCTTGAAGGGGCAAGTAACGGACAGCCATTGGATGTCTATATCAACCAGATCGGCCAAGCCTTTCACGAATCCCAGCAGGCAAGCAAGCAGACCGCCCATGCAAAAGTCGAAGAAATTCTCAACCAACTAAGCCCCGAAAAAATTGCCCAAGATGCCGGAGCATCCAGGCTCAGCCCAATGAAAAAATCAAAATATTACGATGAGTATGTGCACAAATTTGAAAAAATCGAAAAATGGTTTGAATCAGGGCGCTTCATGGAATCATTTTTACGGGAATTTGAAAGAAATTGTCAAAAAATATCTATTTAGTGTCTGACCGAAAACCTGGAAATTTTGTTGAGTACAAGGCGGGCACAAATTTTAACCGGAGGAATACATAGAGTATTTTGAGGATTAAAATTTGGGACCAACGAAGTAATCGGCAAAATTTACGGTTTTCGGTCGGGCACTATTTAATTGCTTTTGTGATAGGCGTTCTGGGTCGGGCACACGTAACTACCTGTTAAATATCAAAAAGAACCCAATTCGTAGGTATTTATCCGCCTTAGCTTTTCATTTTCAGTACCAAAAGCAACAGTATAAGGTATTTGATCCTCCCGAAGTTCAAAACTGCCTTGAGTTTCATGTATTTTACAGTGAATCACTTTTACGCCGAGTTTCGTTTGTATGTTTTCAATATATTCTCTGCTTCCAACGGCAATGCTCCGGGACCACCTTTCTTCACGGGCCAGTTTCCCCTTTTTTAGACTATCTTCAATCCATTGCCCATGGACCTCTTTTAATACATCTAAAGATTCAAAACCAAGGAGTTCCATTAACCGACTGTAATTGAATATGGTATATCTCTTTTTGGGATTTTGGATTTCATTGTAACCGCTCCATCTCCATTCCGATGGATGAGAGACGACGCCTGTTCGTACCATATTCATGTCAATATAAATCAGGCAACTTGCCAAATGGGTATGGTTAGAAGTGACAATGTAATTTAAAACTTCAAGTCCGTATTTCTGCTTGGCCCTGAAAAGCAAATCTAACCAACGATTCCTGTCACGAACAAATTTTAGCAGAACTTTTTTTGTGGCAGCGATGGGTTATGTGCCATACACAACCTGGAATATAAAATCTTTTTGCACGTGGCATTTTTATTTACCATGTAGTTATTTGTTTCTTAAAATTGCGATTCTAACTCCCAGAAAGTGGATTTAACATCAAAACAAGGCATATTTTTCACTAAATCAATTATGATTACAGATTATTACATAAGCCCGGCCCACCGAACCGCAGCACCGAACCGCAGATTTTCTTATAAAAACTTTGGACAATCTCGTTTCGTGTCTCTCAGAATTCCTGAAAATCACTTCAAGCTTTGCCTGTAACCATCAAGCCTTCCGGAGGGACAGCAAGATACGAGTCGAAACTCATATCACACTCCATGAGCCGGGGATTTTTCAACAGTTTCAATACCACATCATTGGTAATAGGCATAGGTTGCTCCAATTCGCGGTCGTAAAAATAGGTTTCCACTTCGTTCCAGGCACCATTCTTATGTGACCACAATCCGGTGGATTCATTACGGCGCAGGAAATGGTATCCGTACGGCGTTGATACCATCGCAACAAGATACTTCCCATCAGGACATACGATCGGTACCGGCCCTGGCTGGCCGCCACGGCGTAAAGCTATAACCTTCTTTCCCTGTTTCTTGGCATCTGCAATTACCCCGTCAGCAAAATCATAGCCAATTCGTGCCGGAGTCTTCGCCGGTTCGCCTGCAAAACGACCGGGCCAGGAGTTATTGCCTTGGACAACCGGCAACATGCAGTTCATGGCATATGCATAACAGTTAACCAATTGGGTATTCTTCTCCCACACATCTCTCGACACCGGAAATATCGGGCCGGTGGCTTCTTTAACAATCCATTCACTGAGCAGGTTGACTTGTTTGTAGCGAATACTGTTTTTCCAATTGTTGGTTCCATCAACTTTCGATCTCTTCCATACACCCAGCTTATCGATCAGATTCTGGAGATTTTCCATAGTGCTTCGGTCAACATATTTATCGAGGGCATCCTGCACATTTTTAAAAATTTTACTCTTTTGTTTAAATGCCCTCCTGCTATCCGACTTAAAATCAAAGTTCAAAGGGTGTCGTGGCATTCTCTTCCTCCTGGATATTTAATATCGAAAATATGCGTTCTGGGGGCGTTATAGGTCATTCTGGGTTCATTCTGTCTTCATTCTGGGTCTGGCTCAGGAAACTACCTGTTAAAATCTCAAAAAGAGTCCCAGTTATAGGTATTTTCCTGCCTTAGCTTTTCATTTTCAGTACCGAAAGCAACAGTATAAGGACTTTTATCCTCCCAAAGTTCAAAACTGTCCTGAGTTTCATGTATTTTACGGTGAATCGCTTTTACGCCGAGTTTCGTTTGTATGTTTTCAATAGATTCTCTGCTTCCAACTGCAATGCTCCGGGACCACCTTTCTTCACGGGCCAAATCTCCTTTTTTTAGACTATCTTCAATCCATTGCTTATTGACCTCTTTTAATACATCTAAAGATTCAAAACCAAGGAGCTCAATTAATCGATTGTAATTTAATATGGCATATTTTCCACTCCGATAGTATAGAGAACCCTAATTTACATATAAAAAACCTTGAAAGACAAGAAGCTTTCCCGGATAATACCACTACTCGGAATTGCAACACAAAATTGACCCCTCTCGACAACCCAATTTTGACCCCCCCCCTGTTGTTAAAATCATTCTCTTATCGCTTTTTATATAGTTCCGGTTTGGGTAACGGCCAGGGCCAGGGGATCGGCCCGGCGCCGGGCCGATCCCCTGGCCCTGGCCGGACGGGCTACCCAACGCAGTAGTCGGCTATTGCCTTCAACGCTCCTTTTTGGCTGTAATTAATTGATTCCCGTGATTCTACAGCTATGAGAATCGGTTTTGTGCACCCACACTCTTGTATTAACAAACCGGCATCTGTGTCTGTAATGCTCAGGATATCATCATTCTTCTCCGCCTCTTCAAAATAGGTCGTACAGTCTTCGGAGATCTCGATCCTTATCGTTTCATTTCGACCTTTCAGGGGATTATATACATCCAGTTCTTTCATTCTTTATCCTCTCGATTTTAAAGTCTGTTTAAGTCGATAACTGTCCCAGTTACATTGAATAATGTGAGCCCGGTGAGTGACACGATCCAGCAGAGCAGCGGTAAGATTTGCATCGCCAAACACCTGCGTCCAATCACCAAAACCAAGATTGGTAGTGATGATGATCGAACGTCTTTCATGGCGCTCGGTAAGGACTTGGAACAATAATTCAGCGCCGATTTTACTGAACGGGACGTACCCCAATTCATCAAGAATCAACAGCCCATAACCGGCATATCGTTTTATCATTCTACCCAGAGCCTGTTGTTCCCTGGCCTCCGTCAGTTCGTTTGCAAGCCCACAACCAGTAATAAAACGAACTCGATGTCCATACCGGCAGGCTTCCATCCCGATGCTGGTTGCCAGATGGGTTTTACCGGCTCCGCTTTTACCTATCAAAATTATATTCCGGGCTTCTTTAATGAATGTCCCTGTTGAAAGTTCTTTGATCAACCGGGCGTCCAAATCAGGGGCAGCCTCAAAATCAAATGTTTCAAGCGGTTTCTGCATCGGGAACCTGGCTTCCTTGAGACGTCGCTTGCGACCGTTTTCCTGCCGTATTTGAACTTCCGCTTCAACAAGATTCAATAAAAACTCATCGTAGCCGCAGGCCGCCTCATGCGCCTGCCGGATCTGACCTTCCAACTCTTTTTCCATCGTCGAGAGCTTCAGCGTTTTTAAGTGCTGTGTGAGGACTGCCTGGACTGCTGGGTTCATAAGATACCTCCAAGCTGTTCGTATGCCGAGATGTCAGCAGGGGGCAGTGTCTCCCAGTTCGACAAAGGATCAAATTGGGACTCCATAGAGATGTTTTGACTGTGTAAAATCTGCTTGAGAGCATTGCTGCAGCCGACATTGCTTTTCAGTGCTTCCTTTACGGCTGCTTCGATCTTGTCGACAGCATATTTTTCGTACAGCATCAGCACGGTGACAAATTCCCGGGTACCTTTGGTTACACCGTTTTTCCGGCGAAAATGTTCTAATAACTTTTCCAGGCAATCCGGCCATTGATCACGCCATTGTAAAATTGGCCGGGCGGTATCAAATGATTGTGGACGCTGACGAATCAACTCCAGATAATGTTCCGGTTTTAAACTCCACTTATTATTTCCATATAACCGATGATGGGTGCTTATTTTTCTGCCGCTCCAATAAATGATCACCTGGTCTATCTCTACCATCGCCTGCACTCTCATGTAAGCATAGCGCGTCGGGACAGAATACCGGTTCTTGTCAATAATAACGGTGGCATATTTGTTTACCCTGACCATGAACGTCTCAACGTTACTGAACGATGTTGTCGGCAATGGCAGCAATACCTGCTTTTCTGATTCAAACAATTCATTGACGCTTTGTGTTTGACCGGCGATGCGATGCTCTCCATAGGCCATGCAATCATCGAGGAGGCGCGTGTTCAATTCGTCCAGGCTGTCAGCATGTGGGATAGGAACCATATAATTTCTTCGAGCGTAGCCGACCAGGCCTTCAATCCCACCTTTTTCATGGCCCTGGCCGGGATTGCAAAACCTTGGATCGAAGTTGTAATAGGCCTTGAACCGATTATAAGATTCCTGAAGATGACGTTTTTTTCCTTTAAATACCTTTTGTACGACTGTTGTCAGATTGTCATAGATAAGAACTGGGAACACGCCTCCAAAAAATGAAAAGGCCTGGATATGAGCGTCAAATAAAGCTTGCTGCCTTTCACAGGGATAACAGCGAACAAAGTGTTTGCCCGAACATTTTGAACGTATGCAAAATAATTTCAGCTTCACGGGTTCGCCGGCAATAACTGCCTGACAGTTTCCCCAGTCTACCTCGGCTTCCTGGGCAGTCGTCGGATCTGATGGGATAAATGCCTGCTGATTCGTTAAACCCAGCCTCAGCTTTGCCTCACGCACATAACGGCGAACCGTCGTCTCTCCACCGGAATACTCGAGTTCCGATTTCAGACGATGGTATATCCGGGTTGCTGTATGTCGCTGTTTGTATGGCTTGTCCTTGTCATCGCCAAGCCAGCGGTCTATCTCCTGGATATAAGGACCAAGAACGGGATATGGCTGTTTAGATCGTTGCTTGTAGCCAATGTATTCCTGCTTTAAAATTTTTTTTATGGTGTTTTTTGAATGGCCGGTTTCTCTGGCAAGCTCTTTAATGGCCTTTCCATAAACACGGTGAGCTGTTCGGATGTAATCATACTGATCCACTTTAAGCATTCTCCTTTTCGTCTCCGGTAATGGGTTAAAAATCTCCATTCAATACCAGAGTACTGATGCAAAGTGGGGGGTCAATTTTAGGTTGTCATTTGGCCCTCAAAGGGGTCAATTTTAGGTTAGCAAAACCACACTACTCAATCATTGCAGGCGATACATTTGAACGGTCATGGAACCTATCTTAATTGATGTAGAATTCAGTAGAGAGAGCAGAAACATCATCCGGTTTGAGTGGGAAAAAGTGTGATAGTTATGAAGGTAGACTGATAATAAGCATTTATATTTGAACATAACATGACAGCATATAAACAAAATGAAGTGTTCGGTTTGAATCCCGTATCTCCCGCCGCTTTTGATTCGGACAGATTAAACTATTGGGGACAAAACCATTATTCCGGCCCAGTATGTACTTATTTACAATCAAAAATCATTCATATATGAATAAAAGCATTCTGCCCATGAATGTCAGGAGTAATTATTGGAAAGAGATAGGATTTTCGCGTAATGAATTAAAAACCATCAAGAAAAATATTACAGCGGGAATATTTTTAATCAAGCAATTGTCGGAAAGAGTCCATCCATATTCCATAGAACGGCTTGCATCACTTTATCAAGATCTGGGCGCTACCAAAGTTACGGAGTATGGTGCAAGAGTGAAACAAATTTACGATAAAAAACCATGGATTCCCGAGCCCGGGATGTTGGAAAAAATTAATATGGAGCTTAATAGATTTGAAAGACTTTCACCCATGGATCAAATCAAAATTCTCAATCGCATATTTGGAGGATATTAATATAAATGAGGTGGAGAAATATACTTATAATACTTATTCTTTCATTAATTCCACCATCGCTGATGCTTTACATTGGTATATCACATAATGCAATGATGGAATTTTGCCGATACGATCCGGAACTTTCCGGTGACTGCATTCTTGATATTAAATACGCAGCCGTTTTTTTTTCTATCTGGTATTTTTTATCATTTATGATTTTTATTATATTTCACTCTCTGATTATGCTTTCATCAAAAATAGTTAACAAATACATCAACGGATCATCCACACGAAATTGAATTATCCTAAAATCTGCATTAACCCTACAACGTTATTTAACAAAAGCCCCCAGTCATAATAATTTTACGTTTTCGATGTGATAGATAGGATTTGTGATTTCGATTTTGAATCCATAGAGCTTGGTCAATCAAAGTATCCAAATCATTCTCCCTTATCGGTAAAAGGGCTTGAAACAAGAATCTCAGCAGGGCCAGCGTAATAGATGGAGCTTTTTTTCCCCAGCCTGATTTTCAGGTGCCAGAGGAAAAAATGTCCAAGCATGCATGTTATTATATGGTGATGCCAGCCTGGAAATTTTCTAACCTCATATTGATCCATGCCCAGTTCTGATTTTGTTTCCTCAAAACATTGCTCGATTGCCCAGCGCATACCACTCAGCCAAACAAATAGCGGCAGCCGGACGCTGCTTGAAGCATTGCTGATATAGTAGCTGTATTCAGGATTTTTACCGATGGACCTGCGTATGACCACCCATACTTCTCGTTGGGGGAGCCCTTCGCCTGAAAGTGTCACTCGCCGGCGAGTGAATTCATAAACAATTGGTCCTTTGGTCCCCTCAGATACTTTTCGTCGGTACCAGAAATAGGAATTCGTATTTTTAGCAAGAGCAGACAAAGATATGGGCTTTTTTTCAGTGTCAAAAAGAACGGTTTTTGTGTGTTGTTCGCCTTTATATTTATATTTTTTTCTACGAGATTCAAAGTCATCGCCAAACCATTTTTCCGGAATGAAAAGGCGTTTATCAACCAAGGAATATCCTGCTTCAGAGGCGTAAGCGGCAAACACCCCAACTTGGCAGTTATCAACCTTACCAAGATTACCGCAATATTGTTTTGAAACGCCTATAGATTCGTTTCCTTTTTTTGCAAATCCGGATTCATCAAAAATCAGAGCGCCATCTGGACTTTGGAGATCAGATGCAACAAGATTACGATACTTAACCATTATTTTATCATCCTCCCATGGCGCATCGCTCACAAACCGCTGCATAGCTCGTACATTGCCGCCTTTGACATTCAGAGCAATTGACTCAATGGATTTTCTTTCAAGCTCGCTGAATTATCCACTCATGTAATTCAAAAAATGCTCTCTTGATTCGCTTCTTTTGAAATAGTCGTGAAACTCAGAATGGAAGCAGCTAAGCTCATGATTGAACTTTTCAATATCTTGGGCGTTAAGGTCAAATTTTGGGTAGTGGGTCAGATAAGTTGAAAAAGGATTTGTTTTAGGTTAATACAGCAGCATGAAACAATATGCCGAAATAAAATGCCCCAGATGTGGAAAAGACGATCTGATGAAAAACGGACACAGTAAAAATGGCGCACAACGATACCTATGCAAAAACTGTAAAAAATGCTTCCAACTCGACTATTCCTATAATGCCTGGCGTCCCGGCGTCAAAGAGCAGATAGAGAAACAAACTCTGAACAGTAGCGGGGTGAGGGATATCAGCAGGAATTTGGGCATCGCAAAAGGAACTGTTATTTCCGAGCTCAAAAAAAAACGCCGGCGGAAGTGAATCCGTATTACCCGTCCGATGAAACGGCTCCGCCCATGGATGTTGAAATTCAGCTGAGCGTCGAAGGCGATGAATTCTGGAGCTATGTCAGTAATAAGAAAAACCAGCGTTGGACATGGTACGTTATCGAAAGAGAGACAGGGATTATTCTCGCCTGGCATAATGGCAAACGGACGGATGAAAGTTGTGCCCGTCTGATGGAAAAATTGGCTGATTTCCCAATAAGGTATTTCCATACAGACAATTGGCAGAGTTATAGTAAATTCATTCCGGCTGAAAAGCACATCATTGGGAAAGATAACACATGGAGGATTGAAAGGCGTAATCTGAATTTCAGAACCCATATCAAGCGATTGAATCGAAAAACTATCTGCTTTTCAAAGAACGAAAATATTCATGACAATGTTATTGGCATGTACATCAACCGGTATTATTTCTCTACTGGTTCTTTCCTGGAAGCTGCTTAATCAACATGTTTGACCCACCACCAAATTTTGGAATCGAGTACAAATAGTCGTTTTGGCGAATATTGGGCAACATCATCTGCCTCCTTTTGGATTTTTCTCCAAAACATGACAGATATATTGAATAAATTCAAGTTATTTATAACATAAGTAACGTTGTGGGGATAACCCATAATTATAGACAATTACATGAGCCCGCCCCGCAGAGCCCCGCAGAGCCACAATTACATGAACCCGACCCGCAGAGCCGCACAGAGCCGCATAACCCGCAGAGCCGCATTCGTTTCTTAGGCAGTTACGTTATCCCTTACTGCGCTTGCCTATCTGAGGTAGCCTCATTGGATTTAGCTGTTGCCAAGAGAAGATTTTTAATCACTTGATGACCGGATATTTTTTTAGTCGAATCATACAACCCAAGTTCACCAAAAACTATAGACAATGCCCAGATATACCCATAGGTACCAGCGTCAACATTAGCAAGCAAGTAAGGAGAAATAGTATGCTGATTGGGAAGCGGACAGCTGTAAGATAAAGCAGTTGCAGGTTCGTTAGGGTCCGCCAATTGACACTGCGCAGGTAAGTAGCTCAGAGCGACTTTACCCAAAGCTGTTGCCCTTGAAATACGGTCCGCTTGCCATACTTGTCCGGACACATGGCGCAGGTCGTAAGGGATTTCAGGGCATCCTCGACTAATCTGCTTGAGAATTACTTCAAGCTTACTGGACATTGGAGATCCCTCCATTTTGTAGTACATAATCTGGAGCCACTCTTCACACGTTTGATTGCCCCCGGCAATAGCGCAGTTCGCCATAAGCAGAAAAACCGTTGTAGTTATAATTATTTGGAAAGACCTCATATTTTTATTTCATCCTTTGAAGTGGACCCAATGTCAAGACCGATTTTGACTTTTTTTAAGCTACATTTTTCTGGAATTCCTTGTCAGATCTGGCGGTGACGCCCTCCTTCCTTACCAGATTTCTATTGCTATTTCATAAAATCATGATACTGTGGCCACCGCCAGTTCGGAGGATAGGGAAATGCTGGGAAGCAACCCGAGCGCCGTGACTGGTGACGAGAACATGGGGGACAGTATGCACTCCGATGTATGCTGTCCTTCCCCCATGTTTTTGTCCTTAATGCGTAAAATCCTCGCGCCTTAGCGCGAAATTAATACCCCGTAGGGTCCGCCGGAGGCATTTGGCCTTCATCCTTTAAACCGCATGGTAGATTGCCATTGGCACCTTATATCCCAGGGCCTGGTGGAGCCTTTCCTGATTGTAAAACCTTATAAATGCTTTCAACGATTGGTAGGCTTCATTCATTGTACGGTAATCCTTCAGATAGATTTCCTCGTATTTTATGGTTCGCCACAGTCGTTCTACAAAAACATTGTCAAGGGCCCTGCCTTTTGAATCCATGCTGATTTTGACATTTTTATCTTGCAGTATTTTCAAATATTTCAGAGAAGTAAATTGACTTCCCTGATCTGTGTTAAAAATGCCAGGTGTCGAGAACCGTAATGCTTCCTCAAGGGCCTCAATGCAGAATGTGTTTTCCATTGGGGCGCATTCCCATTTTCACGGTTATGCAGCTAACAATGAGATATGTGAATTGGCCATTTGTTTCAGACAGTTCCATCGTCCCGATTTATAGTATGAGCGCAGCATGAGCATTTTCTCCGCATTTTCTTTATACCAAAAAATGCAGGGACCCTTGAGTCTCAAATTGACAACTCTTCGAATCGAACTTTCAATCGCACCACTGCCAATCGGCAAATTCAATGCCTTTACCGTTGGGAAAGCAAGACGGTGCCTATTACGTACAAAATAATCCCGTTCTGTCTTTATGGCTTTGCTGTTCCGGCCTCGACAAAGAGCCTGTACTTCTTGTACGACCGTTGCCGATTCACCTTTTAGCAAAAACCGTCGCTGTTTTGAGACCCAGGCTTTACGTTTTTTGGCTGACCAGTTTTTTCGTAATCCTGCAACCTTTCCCAGATGCTCTACTGCATGATAAAAATCAAGGAGTTCATGCACACTCTCCGGATTCAACCCCAGTGCCTTGATCAGACCAGGGACTCGATTCCATATCCAATGAGCCCCGTCCGCAACAAACAACACCTTGTCTGCTTTTTGGATGCAAAGAGACTTCAAATAGCCCTTCAGCAGCAGAAACAAGCCATCAGGCCCATTAAAACCGCCATCAATAAATGGGGCAAAGCTTTTTTCCTGTTTCCCATGGGCATCGACGACATAAATAATCAACAGCTTGGGTTCTCTCCAGGCCCCATGATATCTGGTTCTTCCTTTGGCTGTCCGGGGACCTCGCTTTTTTTCCCGCAATCGAGTCCGGCCACCATCGGTGCTTATGACAACCCGACGACCTTGAAGGTTGTCCTCTTCATTTAAGGGGAGCAGACCCATTTGCTGTACCACCCGTGCTCGTTCTGCGTAGCGGTAGGCCAGTTTCCGGATCACCTTAACATCCAGGATAGTGCCATGATCACAAAGGACCTGACGTACTTCCTCAAATGAGCTCAGTAACGCGGACCAGGCGCTGACCATCGCCGCCAAGATTGGTGTACATCGATCATGAATCCCGAGCAAAGCCAAAGCAGCATACAAGCCCTTATATCTTTTGCCATTTCGACGGTCACAGGCTCTTCGATAGTATCGAACATGGATTGGGATCGTGCAACCTGAGCTGGTTTGAATTTGAACTGTCTCAAACCCTTCACTTTTCATTCGGCCAGGCCAGCTACGCACCAACTCTCTTTCTTGTTCGTTATGCTCCGGAGAGTTTATACTGGTTTGGACTTTTTTTTTTAGCATCAACGCGGCTAAACGATTGGTATAGCTTAAAATTTCTTGTTCAACCTGAATGAGTTCTTCCGGACTGCGAATTAGCCGTTTCTCTTTGTCCAGCTGTTTCAATAATTCATATATTTCTTCTACCGTTTCGCAGGATTCAGCCTTTTTGAGTTTCATACTATTTTCTTCCTCATCAGTTGATAATCGAGGGGAAGCATAACTTCTTTTTGCTAAAGAGGATAGTCCGTTTTAAAAACCGGGAAAATGGGAATGCGCCCTTCCATTGTGTTACTGAGGCGCCATGACAGGACATACCTGCTGAACCAATCCATTACGGCGGTTAAATACATAAATCCATTACCAATTCTGATATATGTGATGTCGGTGCTCCACACCTGATTCGGCTTATCAATTACGATATCTTTCAGCAAATAAGGGTAGATTTTATGGTTTTCATTTCTCCTTGTTGTCTTTGGTTTCGGGTAAATGGCTTCGATCCGCATCAGCCTCATCAGGCGTTGTACCCGCTTCCTGTTTACCAAATGCCCCTGGCTGTTCAGGTAGGCCGTGAGCCTCCGGCTTCCGTAAAAGGGAGTTTTGGTATGCTGCTCATCCAATAAATCCATAAGGGAGAGCGTATACGAATCCAATGTTTTGGGCTTGTAATACAAGGCCCCTTTTGAAACCTTGAGTAACTCACATTGCCTGTTAATACTGATTCCTGAGTGATTTCTATCTATTAGTTCCCTTCTATCAGAGATTGATTGTATCACCCTTTTTTTTTAACCAGTCATTCTCAACTTTGAGCTGACCTATTTGCTTATACAATTCGTCTATCAATTTTTGATTATCATTTTCGGTTTTCTTTTTTGCAGTTGAAAATACACCTGGTAATCCTTCTAAGGCTTCTTTCTTCCACCTTGTCAGCAAGGATCTGTGAACTTCATATTTAGATGATAACTCAGCTACTGTGTCCTGTTCTCGAATCATTTGAATTGCAATTTTAGCTTTGAACTTTCCGGTGTAGTTTTTCCTCATGAACCTCCTTTTTCGGTAAAAATTTGAACCGGGCTTTTAACACCTTATGTGTAGCTTAGCAACTGGTTCAAATTCTGGGGTCCATTATACTTACAATTAGATCCAACTTGATGGAATGTGAGTCGCTTTAAGATCCCGCAACCCCTCTGTCAGATGAGGTAGCAAATTTCTCGCATCTGGATGACTCATTCCACCAGCAATGATTCTCTCAAACACCCCGATCGCTATTAATGCATCCTTCCTGCTCAGAAGAGCAAAATCGGGAATAGGCTTGCTCACAGCTTGATAGCCTTTCTCGATCAACAACCTATTGTTACTGGCAAAATTTTTCTTGATGGACTTATTGTAATATATCAGGCGAATTGTGGCGTCTCTTCTGTATTTTAAGGCCAAACTTCGGCCTCCAGGCAGATCCGGATGCTGTAGCATAGCCTGAACATGATTGTAATATTCACGCAATGGCCCTGTTTGCGTATCGACAACTTCTCTCGCACCTGAAAAATAGTCGTTGTAGAGAGGCTCTTGACGGATCACCATAGCGTCCAGGTCCCTAAATGCGATTTGTGGTGCTGCCAGATAACCGTGTATTTGCGACCAAACCGCCACGTTATTTCCTTTACGTGTTCCTTTGGCGAGAAGTCGATCAAGCGCGGCGCTATCTCCACGGGTAGCATTGTCCCACAACGCCATATGCCTGGTAGCACCGCTGTAGCTACCGGGTGCCGATCCAGAATAGGCCCAGATCGTCTTGACGCCAGGGAAAACTTTACGCCATTGCTGCATAAAATTCTCACTGGAGCTGTAACAGGCGGAGAGGTGAAGATCCTCAATTTGTTTTGAAGCCTTTGGTAGAGCCCTGGCCAGTTTTCCGAAAATTGTGATATCCAGTTCACCGTTGAGATCTCCCCAAAACGCAACACCAACATTGTGACCCGAAATAATCAAACGCTTTGGGATTGGATCCGGGTCGGCCCTCTCTGCTGCGGCCCACACCCAGGCAATATTTGCCAATTCATCTTGCGCATCTGTACCAGCTGATTTTATAACCTTCCGGACATCGTCAGCTTGTCCCGGTGGCAGGCCCATCAAATCAACAAACTCCTTAAGGTGGGTGTCGTTACGAAGATTAAAAGTTCTCCCGCTCTTTATAACGACATCATCACTGGGAGAATCACCTATATATTCAACCTTATTGCCGAGAAGTCGAAGCTGCGTTGATTCATACGAGGATGACGGATTCATACCTATCAACAGAATATGATCCCGTTTGCTATTATTGATGACATTCACCCCCGAAAGGTCACTGACCGCATTGATCATCTCAAATACTTTCGGTTGAGTGAGGCTCACAGATCTTGATCTTCCATTGCGATCAAATCGATCAATAGCTCGAAACAAAGCGCTGAACTCACTACCGTTAGAAATCTTGCCATCCCCATTCAAATCTACCTTGGCAAGATCTATCCCGGCGAATCTTCGATCAGCCCTAGCCGCAGTCAAGTCAATAGCCTTGCCATCCAGAGATCTTTTAAAATCGATAATATCAAGAGTTTTTATCATAATTCTATACTCCTGGCTTTTATAACAACAAACCTTCCTGCTCTATTAACAATTACATATAGGTCCTAATCAAATATTGTTCATATTTCGGGGGCCATGTAAGCGGATATGGATAGAAGTGACAATGTAATTTAAAACTTCAAGTCCGTATTTCTGCTTGGCCCTGAAAAGCAAATCTAACCAACGATTCCTGTCACGAGCAAATTTCAGCAGAAACTCTTTTTTGTGACAGCGATGGGTTATGTGTCATACGCAACCTGGAATATAAAATCTTTTTGCGCGCGGCATTTTTATTTACCATATAGTTATTTGTTTCTTAACCCATCTTTTCGAGCGAAAACAAAAAGACATATAATATCAGGCAGTTATTTTTTTATATGGCACTACATTTTTTGTAATAAAATCTTATGTTAAAAAGAGTTGGAATTTTTTATGATTTGGTGTAAATAGAAATCCTATTTTATTTTCAATGAGTTATGATTAAAACAAACAAATGTAGTGCCATAAAGCACCATTCAGAAATCGTAAGTCTATGAAATCATAAACAATCCAATGTTACCATCGAAAAAATGGGTTAAAATTGCGATTCTAACCGCCAAAAAGTGATTTTAACACCCAAATAAGGTATATCATTTCATATAATCCATTATGATTACAAGTTATTTCATGAGCCCGACCCACAGACACAGGTAAGTTCTGTGGGGTGGGCCCGACCGTAATTTATAATAGCATATCTCTTTTGCAATTCCGATTATAGGTATCTCCCATTGTTTGCTAAACATGGAATGAGAGAATTTTCATTTTTTTTTCATCCATTGGATCGAAAGGGGCTTAAAGACCCCATATTCTGTTAATGACAACTCTACAATGAAAATATCATCCAACGACTCTACAACGAGCTTTGGGAAGTTATCTGTTCCAAACCGATAGGTGTTGTCTGGGTGAAACCTGTTGATGACCACAAAGCGTCCATATTCTGACGGGCCAAGATTTCGGGCCAAGATAGTCTGTTTCGCCCATTCGGCGAGTTTGTCGGGAGCCCAACCAATCAGAATCCATAGCTGTGCCGAATCAGGGTCAGAAAGTGTGGATTGATTGATAGTTGCTTTTACTTTGTACCGCTCTAAGTCTGATTCTGAAAATAGGGGCAATTCATTGAATCGCTTTTGTGCCTCCTTCTTTACGACTTTTGGAAACTTCCCGAAAGTTTCCTGACCAAAAATTTCAATTTTCGTAAGCAACTCACCTTCAGAAAGGGCTGTTTCAGAAACCAAGGTGATGACTTTCTCCTGAAATTCTTTTTGGAGTAAAGAAAAGGTCACATCCTTGGTACAGGCGGTTGACGCAATCAACAGACATGCAATAATTGTAATCAGCGTTTTCATAGTCCTTGTCCAATAAAAGGTTGTTAGTTTCGCATAAGCATATGCAATTATTTTCAAATTCTATTAAAGCAACAAAATAAGCAATGCAACACTATTAAACAATTGCCTCAAAGCATCATGGCTTGGATTTTGGTTTTGCTGTGACATCATACCCAAAGCTCTTAAGTTCATTAACAGCGGTATTGAGCGCGGCACTGAATTCAACCTCACTGATTGGAGGAGGCGTTGAATCTTTATTAACAGCAATCGATTTGCTTTTCTGGTCTTTCCAAACCCAGCACACCTTTATTTCGGCCATTTGACTTCCCATCCAGGGATTTGAGACAATTGTGTAATCGATCACTTTGACATTTGCCATGCCGGAGAGTGCCAGCACAGAATCTTGAAACTGTTTTTCTTGTTTAGTTATATGTAAGCGATATTTAAACCCCATCTACCGCCACGCCCAGCGAGCCCATATAATGCCTCCAAACTAAAAGGAGGCGACCCCATGCCAAGATCAAGAAAAGCAACAAATGAAAAACTTAGCAGATACTGGAAATCAAACATCGAACGTTGGGCGACATCAGGGCTGACCCAGACAGAATATTGCAGACGCAATGACCTGTCCAAAGACAGGTTCACATATTGGAAAAGAAAATTTAAAAGACAAAACCTTCCTGTAGAATTTATCCAGTTGCCGATACCCGCCAATATTCATACGACCGGGTTGAAGTTGAACCTTGGCCAGGGTGTACAAATAGAAATCCCGGACGGTTTCACCAGCGAGACGCTTGAAAGGGTTCTTGCAACCTTGAGATCCATCTCATGATGAACTTTTCACCAGACACAAAAGTCTATCTGGCTGTGGGTACTACTGACATGCGCAAAGCGATTAACGGCCTTTCCGTTATCGTAAGCGAACGAATGCAGTTGGATATATTTTCAGGATCCCTGTTTGTGTTCTGCAACCGGGCACAAACCATTTTAAAAATTTTATACTGGGATAAAAACGGTTTTTGCCTGTGGCAAAAGCGCCTTGAAAAAGACCGGTTCAAATGGCCGAATTCACCAAAAGATGTCATGAATATTACAAGCCGGGAACTGACCTGGCTGGTCGATGGACTGAATATAAATCAGGCTCATAAACCCCTAAAATACTCTATGATTTTTTAGGCGAAAAACTATGAAAAAACCCTTGGTTATGGTATATACAGCCCATGACAAGAGACACTCTCAAAGATGCTGAAAGCCTGGATGAAGTCAAAGAAATCGCTCTGAATTTGTTTGATGAAAACATAATTCTTCAAGAGCAGATTAAATCCCTCCAGGACAGGCTTTTTGGTCGCAAATCAGAAAAAACGCCCAAAGATGGCGAGCAAATGTCTCTTTTTGATATGCCGGAACCTGATCTTCCGATTCTGAATGAAGATGATACCGTCACCATTACAGAGCATTCCCGCAAAAAACGCGGCCGCAAACCACTGCCGGCAGATCTTCTCCGTGTCGATGTTGTTCATAAACTCAGTGAGAATGACAGAAAATGCGATTGCGGCTGCTTGAAAGATAAAATCGGTGAAGAAGCCTCTGAGCAGCTTGATTACATCCCAGCCAAGGTTCGGGTGATTCGAAATATCCGGTATAAATACGCCTGTAAAAACTGCGAGGGGGTTGAAGATGAAGGCCCTACCGTATCTATTGCCAGGATGCCGGATCAGATTATTCCAAAAAGTATTGCCACTCCGGGACTGCTTGCCCATATCCTGACCGCCAAATTTGCAGATGCTTTGCCGTTTTATCGTCAAGAAAAGCAGTTTGCCAGAATCGGCATTGAGCTTGCCAGATCAACCATGTGTAAATGGGGCATGAAGGTGGCAGATGCCTGTGAAATTATCATCGGCATGATGAAGGACGACATCCTGGCCAACCCCATGATTGGTATTGATGAAACTCCTCTCCAAGTGTTAAAGGAACCACGGAAATCCAAATCTTATATGTGGATTTTCAGGGGTGGACCACCAGACAAGCCGATTATCCTGTTCGAATATCACCCGACAAGGTCTGGGGATGTGGTTTCAACATTTTTGAACGGTTTTAAGGGCATCGTCCAGACGGACGGATATGCTGGGTATGATTTCCTGGATACCAAAAAAGATATTGTTCATGTTGGGTGCTGGGTTCATGCTCGTCGGAAGTTTAAAGAGGTAACCAAAGCGCTTGGCAACAAGGCAAATTCTTCCGGAAATGCCGGTTCGGCATTGTTGTATATCAGCAAGCTTTATAAAATTGAAAAAGAAGCACGGGAACAAGGGTTTTCTGCGAAACAATTGTACAATAAGAGACAATCCCAGGCGATTCCAATTCTTACCGAGTTTAAGAAGTGGCTTGATGAAAGAGTAAACAAGGTTCCTCCCAAAAGCCTGCTTGGCAAGGCGATCAATTATACCATCGGCCAATGGCCCCGATTGGTCCAATACACAACTGAAGGGTTCATTCGACCGGACAACAATTTGGTTGAAAATGCCATCCGGCCTTTTGTCATCGGTCGTAAAAACTGGCTGTTTTCTGATACGGTTCAAGGTGCAAAGGCGAGTGCGGCAATTTACAGTTTGATAGAGACTGCAAAATCCAATGGACTGGAACCGTACTGGTATCTCAAGTACCTGTTTCAGTATCTGCCTGAGGCAATGACAAATGATGATTTTCAAGCGTTGCTCCCCTATAATGTGAAAAAAGAAAAAATGTAACTACTCACCCCCATAAAAAAATGTCAAAAAACTAAAAAAAAGCTTGACAGGTTTTTGGGAGGTATTTTTTTGAAAAATCAAAATATCCTCGTGCTACATAATAATGTGGCATGCATTTGACAATCACAAAAATTTAATGAAATTTTATCCGATTCGTTGAGAAAATGGATTGTAGGGCAACTCAGGAGGTCAAAAAAAGCTGTGTTATAATACAAGCATGGCAACGATGAACAAAACCAGTGTTCGACAGGAGTTTCGGAGATAAACCGTTCGGAATCGTCGAATCCCTTTATTGACAAGCGTTTTCGACCCTGTCTCTTGTAGTACCCCTCAAGTCACACAACCTTTCTATGCTCAAAACCCTATCAAATCAGTCTTTCTATTGTTTTTTTCTTGACATGTAAGACCCTACTAAATATTATGAATCATGGCACATTTCCATATCAAGAAGAAAAAAGGAAGACCCTACCTGTATGTCAGGGAGATCGCCCGGGTAAACGGTAAGCCCAAGGTTATTTCTCAAACCTATATTGGTTCACCGGATCGGGTAGCCAGTCTTGTAAAAGGCCAGTCTCAGGAAATAACCACTTTAAAGGCTGAAGAATTCGGTGCACTGTGGTTGGCCCAGCAAGCAGATAAAGACTTTGATCTTTGCTCTATGATTGATGAGATTATTCCACCGGCCGATCGGGAAAAAGGACCTTCAATAGGGGAATATTTCCTTTATTGTGTCTGGAATCGCATGATTGAGACCGTCAGTAAAAACAAATTATCGGATTGGTATAAGAGAACCGCGATCCAGCATATACGCCCTGTCGACCTAAACGAACTCTCATGCAAACGATACTGGGACAAGTGGGACCGAGTTGATGAAAAAACCTTAAACACGATCATATCGAAATTCTTCAGACGATTATGGCAGGTCGAAAAGCCTTCGTCTGATTGTCTGTTATTTGATACCACTAATTATTATACCTTCATGGGAAGCCAAACTTTGTCGAAAATTGCGTGCAGAGGTAAAAACAAGGAAGGCAGGCAGGCATCATCTCAGACAGATCGGCCTCGGCCTTTTGGTTGCACGAGACACCAGACTCCCTTTATTTTATTCGATTTACCCAGGCAATATTCATGATAGCAAGCACTTTGAATCAATCATGGAAGAAATGTTTAGGGTGGCATGCGACCTGAACAATACCAAAGAGCGACTTACAATCGTTATTGACAAAGGAATGAATTCTGAAGGGAATTACACCTGGATTGACGAGCATTCCAGAGTCCATTTTATTACGACATATTCCACTTATTTTGCCCAGGAGCTTGCGGCTACCCCACTCGACCGGTTTGAAATTGCAGATACTGCCCGCAACAGAAGACTGATTGATGAAGAGCGCCGGGAAGAGTGTCAATTGGCATATCGAACTAAAAAAGAATACTGGGGCAAGGAGCGGAGCGTTATCATAACTTATAATCCCAGGACAGCCCGAAAGAAATCATACACCTTTGAGAGCAAGCTTGATACGATCCGACAGGAATTGCTTGCAATGAGAACGAAGGTTAAAGAAGGAGCAGCTCACTGGAAGAAAGCTGAGGACGTACAAGCCAGATATATCCGATTGTGTCAAAGGCTTCACATGGCCCCCGATTTATTTACTCTGAATTTTGAAACATCAGCAAACGGCTTGAATATGAGCTTCCGAAAAGATCCATATATAGTGAAACAAAAAAAGCTGATGTTCGGTAAAAATATTATCATCACAGATAATACGGACTGGGCGACAAAAGATATTATTGAAGCGAGTTTAGATCGATGGCAAGTTGAAGACCGCTTCCGTCTCAGTAAGAATGAAGACTTAGTAGGTGTGCAGCCGATCCGGCACTGGACTGACAGCAAAATTAAATGTCATTTATTTACATGTGTGGCCGCCATGGCTTACCTGCGTCGAATTGAATTAAAACTAAAGAGCGCCGGAATTGAACGGACAGCAGAGAACGTCATGGATGATATGAAGCATCTACATTCTATTCTGACTTTGCCGAAAGGGGCAAGAAAACCGACCAGGCGCCTTGAGACGCCGAGTAAGACCCAGGCCGAAGTCCTATCGGCCTTTGGCCATCATATTAATGAAGGTGGGGTCTTACAACCTGTTACCTGAATTGCGCCCGCCAGGCAAGGCTTTCACCGGGCCATGCAGGTCTAACCACGAAACTCCTGTTCGAGAAGAAGTCGATCGTGTGAAGCAAGAGTTTGAGCAACTGAGCTTGGCAGGCAAGGTAACTCCTGAGGTAAAGGTGTTAATGAATAGCATGCTTCTCGTTGTGGAATTGATCCTGTCTGTTTTTCTCGAAAAGCAAACTCGCAAAAACAGCAAAAATTCAAGTTTGCCTTCTTCTCAAACGGACAGAGATGAAACTGCCAAACCGACTTCTACCGGCAAGGGAAAGGGCAAAAAAGTCAGTGGTGAAATCAGTAACACCCGTGTTAACGAAACTGTCACCATTGCCAAAGCTGAAACCTGTGATGTCTGCGGCACACCTTTGGATCAAACTCCTTGCCAGGGGCTCGAACGGCGGACAAAGATAGACATCGTTTTTGAAAAAGTTGTAGAGCACATTGATGCCGAGATAAAGGAATGTCCCAACTGCAAGGCGACGGCAAAAGGGCATTTTCCCGAAGACATGCCCGGAAGTTTACAGTACGGCAATGGACTCAAAGCTTTTGCCATTCATTTGATAATCAGTCAAATGGTTGCTCTCAATCGGGTTCAGAAACAGATATCTGCCATGATCGGCACTGTTATCTCCGAGGCAACTTTGCTCAAGTTTGTATGGAGGCTTTATCAATCTCTTGAGGAATGGGAGACAAAATCCATTGAAAGTATCCTTCATGCCCCTTCCATTCATGTGGATGAGACATCATTCCGGGTGGAAGGTAAAAATCATTGGATTCATGTATATTCTTCAGGAGGAATCACGCTAAAATTACTTCATCGAAAGCGGGGCAAGGAGGCGATTGTTGATTTGAATATCATTCCCCGCTATGGTGGGGTGATCATCCATGATTGCTGGGCATCATATTTATCATATGATCATTGTGGACATGGACTTTGTGGTTCGCACTTATTACGGGAACTGACCTTTATTGTTGATTCCAATCAATACAAGTGGGCCATTAATATGAAAAAGTTATTGCAGGAGACTTGTCATATTGTGTCCAAGCGAGAGGATAAATGCCTTACCGATAAAGAATATGCAAATTTGCAGAAACGCTACCGCAACATTCTTACACGTGGGGATAAAGAATTACCGGAGATTCCGCCAAAGCCAAAAGGTAAGCGTGGAAAGATAGCCAAATCAGATGCTCATAATCTTTGGGAAAGGCTGAAAAAATATGAAACAGCGGTATTGTTGTTTGCCAGAGAATCGTATGTCCCCTTTACCAACAATCGGGCGGAGCGTGATCTCCGCATGGCAAAGGTGAAACAGAAAATATCAGGATGTTTTAGGCGCCGGCATTATGCTCATGCCTATTGTCGAATTTCAAGCTATCTGCAAACAATGGCAAGCCAGGGTATCAACCCGCTTGTGGCTATTCAGATGGCTTTGACAGGTAAACTTACAGATATGGGTGAGTAGTTACGAAAAAATTTCTGAATCTGTCCCTTGCTGAGTGGGGTTAAAACACCGCTTACAGTTATATCACTTTGGCTGATGACGATTTTCCAACCCAAGTTGCTAAATTTATCCAAAAAGTCGAATTTGCCTTGAGTCGTCTTCAATGCATCGGCCGGAATTTCTCTTGCCGTCGAAGAGAACGCGATTGCGGGCATAAAATTCGTTATCGTCAGGGCGCCGCGTAAAAGGCGTTGTGGCTGATGGTAACTACATTCAAAAATTGCTTTTGCTTTCTGAATCGTATGGCCGAAACCCTTTCGCATTTCAGCATACAAATCTTTAGTCTTAGGAACGACGCCGAGATTGATCAGAAAAAGATTTATCAAGGTTCTGATGTGTCCGTCGTTTTTTCCAGCAGGGGAAGAAAAATCAATACTTGACAGATACTTATATGCTTGATCCAGTATTGATTGATACCATTTAAAAGAAGTAATACGGTTCTCTATTTCGGTCAACTTTTGAAGATAATCTACGAAAATCGTTGTGTACATCGCTTCTTTTTGACTTTTAGCCCTGGCTTCAAGATTTTTCCAATGAGCCTCATATGCCTGCGAAGCGACATCAACTACAAAAAGGGAGATTGCAAACTTCGATGAACCGAAAAAGGCCCTAACGGCCTCCTTAGGAAAATGGTCCTTTGCCAAGCTGGATGTGTCTTTAACAAAACTTAATGCCGAGACCAGAGCAACCTTTTTAGGTTGGCCTGCCAAAGCATCCCTTTCCACAGTGCCCATCAAAGCTCTGTAGTTGTCAAACCATGTCTCTGTAACTGCGAAGAGAGATTCACTTACATCATTTTGGGTAATATTGAATGAAATTTCCACTATGATTACCTCTTCTGTTTGTAGTTGTTTGTGTTGGCCAGCGTTTTGCGTTTTAGGTCGTCTCAACGTTTTGCTCGTTTTGAATTCTCGTTTTGGGTCAGGCTCAGAAACTATCAGTTAAAAAATTAGAAAGAGTCCCAGTTAAACATATTTACCTGCCTTATTCTTTCATTTTCAGCACCGAAAGCAGCAGTGTAAGGGCTTTGATCTTCCCGAAGTTCAAAACTGCCCTGAGTTTCATGTATTTTACGGTGAATCGCTTTTACGCCGAGTTTCGTTTGTATGTTTTCAATATATTCTCTGCTTCCAACGGCAATGCTCCGGGACCACTTTTTTTCACGGGCCAGTTTCCCTTTTTTTAGACTATCTTCAATCCATTGCCCATGGACCTCTTTTAATGCATCTAAAGATTCACAACCAAGGAGCTCCATTAACCGACGGTAATTTAATATGGCATATCTCTTTTTGGGATTTTGGATTTCATTGTAACCGCTCCATCTCCATTCCGATGGATGAGAGACGACGCCTGTTCGTACCATATTCATGTCTATATAAATCAGACAACTGACCAAATGGGTATCGGCCTGGATTGCTGTTGCATGGTAACGATCCTCCCAATAGGCACCTCGCCGTTTTTTTCTGATGTTGTACTCTTGAGCCGTCTGCCCGGCAATAACCTGCATTGATTTTGGAATTGTATCCCTGTTACCGTTATCTGATACCAGCAAATGGACATGGTTAGAAGTGACAATGTAATTTAAAACTTCAAGGCCGTATTTCTGCTTGGCCCTGAAAAGCAAATCTAACCAACGATTCCTGTCACGAGCAAATTTCAGCAGAAACTCTTTTTTGTCACAGCGATGGGTTATGTGCCATACACAACCTGGAATAAAAAATCTTTTTGCACGCGGCATTTTTATTTACCATATTTATTCGTTTCTTAAACCTGCGATTCTTACCCCCAAAAAGTGGTTTTAACACCAAAATAAGGCATAGTATTTCATAGAATCAGACATGATTACAATTAATTAAATGAGCCCGACCTACCAACACGCTACCAACACGCTACCAACACGACCTACCAACACCCCGATTGCCCAAGATGCCGGAGCATCTATGCTGAGCCCCATGAAAAAATCAAAATATTACGATGAATATGTGCACAAATTTGAAAAAATCGAAAAATGGTTTGAGTCAGGGCGTTTCATGGAATCGTTTTTACGGGAATTTGAAAGAAATTGCCAAAAAATATCCATTTGAGAAAAAAACGCTAATGACACAAATTTTTATATCAAGTACAAATAAGTTGTTTAATTATTTTCGCATTTTGTTGTGGGTTTTGCCTGGGTATCAATAGAATAGGCCGGTCCATGGCTGTTAATCAGCATTTTCATATTTAAAGAAGTCCGTGTCCTCAACTCAATCTGTCTGATTCAATGCAAGTTGGGTAGCCAGCTATAACGTTCAGGACCAGGGATAACATTGAGCTGCCAGGACTCCGCAAGGGCGGTCAACAACTGAATAGAGACCTTTGCAGCAGCCTTCGACATGACACAGTAGATGTCACCATCAAAAATCGCTATAATTCGCTCGGCGTGTTCCGGTACAAGTTTCTCTGGATACGACCATTGCTTTTTCTCCTTGCACCAGTCCTGGATCGGGGACATATCCCAAGACTTTCCATTGGGAGGCACAAAAAAAAATTCGATATCAAACTCCGTGTCAATGCCGAACCAGTGCCTAATCGAATCAACGATCTCGGGAACAGCCAGATCCGCAACTAACAGTTTCTTGGCCCGAGGAATGAAACTCTTAGTCAAAAAAAGGTGACCGCCGGGATCAGAGAGATCAAGATGGTCTGGAAGAGCCGCTGGCGAATAACCCAGCAAACCGCTCTTTTTCAAAATTTTTGTTTTCGTCCACCAGGCGGCGAAGCCGACATCATCTATTAGTTTCGCTATAATCGCAGGATACCAGTCCTCACCGACAACCTCTTCCAGGGACGGGAATGTCTGATAGCGGCTATCCGTGTAAAGTTCGCCATTACCCAATCGCTGGGGCAGGCAGAGTCTGTACACGCCACTCTGGTTCGATCGGGCAATCGGCCAAGTTCTTATTTTCATCATCAGTCCTCGTAAATGAAATCTGCTATCCAGTCGGCGCCCAGATATCCAGCGAAACCACCGACAATACCACCACCGATGGCGGTTAATACCATACCGGGCCCTGTCTCGACCCCGAGGGCACCACCGATCAACACGCCAGCCTTGGCACCCGCCCAGGCCATGGCCCAAGAACCGGTCGTACGAACGGTTTGGGCTACCAGTGGGCGTGCGTTGCCTTGTTCCACACTATCCGCGGCTGCCGATGTCAACTGGTAGGTATCGACAAGGACACCTACCACGAGGAAAACTCGTCCGCCGATCTTGAGATAGCGAAGCTGTTTTGCCTGGACTAGTTGGGCACCACCAAGGTTTGAATGATTCGAATGACCAAAAACAGAATGCATACCACCTTGATTCACGTGGTAGTAATTGTGTGGGTGATTGCCGACCGGCAGATGGGCATCCCACGCATAAAACTTATTGCTTCCCGCCTTCGAGACCGTGAAAAGGCGGCTCTCCAACGCGCCGCTGAACCAGCGGGTTGGGTCGGCAAAACGGATGCTCGACCCTGTCGGCAACGCTACGCCGTTCAGGCGGCCAATGGGAAACTGCATCAGTTGGTAAATCCCGCCCCGACCGACGGCCGGAAGGGTGGAAGCCAAAGTGGAACTGGGCTGGTAAAGTGATACAAAATTTCCAGGACTGGCCTCCAAGGTAGGGGTTGCGTTCATTCCCAAAAGAAACCTTTCGTTCGTCGATATAGCCGCACGGCGCAGGTCAAACTCAAATTGTTTGAGATCCTCTTGTGATAACGAGCCGGTGGATAAGTTTTTTGGGCGGAGGATCATGGAAACGTTATTGTTGACCGGAAGAGATTTTACCGGTGTGGCTTCCCCGCAAGATATATCTGAAATTCGGCCGGGAAGCTGCTGAAAACTATCAAGGGTAACGAGTTCGACACGAACTTTCCGTTCATCAATCGATAAAGGGTCACCAAGTCCACTTATGTTAACCTCAACTCTTTGTGGCTGCGTACCATTACTCATTTGAATCTCCTGTGATCAATGCCTCTCACTAATGAACTAAATTTGGCAAATGAATAGTATGCTGAAAATATTTCTCTAAAACCGGGTTAATCTCCACTTCAATCAGATCAAAAAATATGTCGAAATAAATTTCTTAAAAAACTGCGCGCCATCGCAGTATATTCTTCACCGCCCCAAGCAACCAGCATAATCACCAGTACTATCAGAATGCAAAATATTATGATTTTTGTTTTAGCGGTCATGCTAAATTATCCCTGTTATATTCTGTGGTATTCTGCGTATTCTGTGGGTCGGGCGTATTCTGTGGGTTGTATTCTGTGGGTCACTTGTATTCTGTTGTTATTCTGTGGGTTATTCTGTGTATTCTGTGTGTATTCTGTGGGTCGGGCTCACGTAACCACCTGTTAAAACGTTAAAAAAGGCCCCATCTATAGGTATTTTCCTGCCTTAGCCTTTCATTTTCAGTACCGAAAATAGCCGTGTAAGGGCTTTGATCCTCCCTAAGTTCAGAACTGTCTTTACTTTCATGTATTTTACGGTGAATCGCTTTTACGCCGAGTTTCGTTTGTATGTTTTCAATATATTCTCTGCTTCCAACGGCAATGCCCCGGGACCACTTTTTTTCACGGGCCGGTTTCCCTTTTTTTAGACTATCTTCAATCCATTGCCCATGGACCTCTTTTAATGCATCTAAAGATTCACAACCAAGGAGCTCCATTAACCGACGGTAATTTAATATGGCATATCTTTTTTTGGGATTTTGGATTTCATTGTAACCGCTCCATCGCCATTCCGATGGATGAGAAACCACGCCTGTTCGTACCATATTCATGTCAATATAAATCAGGCAACTGGCTAAATGGGTATCGACCTGGATTGCCGTTGCATGGTAACGATCCTCCCAATAGGCACCTCGCCGTTTTTTTCTGATGTTGTACTCTTGAGCGGTCTGCCCGGCAATAAGCTGCATTGATTTTGGAATTGTATCCCTGTTACCGTTATCTGATACCAGCAAATGGATATGGTTAGAAGTGACAATGTAATTTAAAACTTCAAGTCCGTATTTCTGCTTGGCCCTGAAAAGCAGATCTAACCAACGATTCCTGTCACGAGCAAATTTCAGCAGAAACTCTTTTTTGTGACAGCGATGGGTTATGTGCCATACACAACCTGGAATATAAAATCTTTTTGCACGCGGCATTTTATTTACCATGTATTTCTTTGTTTCTTAAAACTACTATTCTTACCCCCAAAAAGTGGTTTTAACACCAAAACAAGGTATCTTATTTCATAAAATAAACAATAATCACAAGCAATTACGTGAGCCCGACCCGCAGGCCCAGGGTAATTATTAGTTTGCAGGGTAATTATTAGTTTAATTATTAGTTTCTTAAAACTGCGATTCTTACCCCCAAAAGTGGCTTTAACACCCAAATAAGGTATATCATTTCATATAATCCATTATGATTACAAGTGATTACATGAGCCCGACCCGCAGCCGGTCAGGCAAAATAAGCCTTAGCCATATTGACAGCGGGACGCATTGATGACGAGAGTGGGTACTGCTGCATGGCAGTTGCTTTCAGTTCTTTCCACTGTTTTCAGCATCATTCATGCTCCAGCCGCTTAATGGGAATTATGGGGTGGAGAGAAAACCCACAAGAGACCCATTTTCGATTTTTTTCTTGATGGCCGGATGTAATTCTGAATAAAAGAGAAGAAGGATATGTAACTTTTTTCTGATGGTCGGAGACCGGTTGGCAAGCACGGCCATCCGGGCTGGGGCATCCATCAGCAACTCGGCATAGGTATTAATGTCATTTTCCACGCCTGCCAGTCCATAATCCGAAACAAACCCCTTTTCGTACAATGTTTCAATTTCTTGAGGAGATGCGTATTGTTGACTATACTGTAATATCTCATTGTGAGCCGTGGGGAGCCTGATATCATCAGGCCATAAAGACTGCCACTGTTCTTTTTGAAAGGGGAATCTCGTAATTAAAATGCTCGATAATTCATGATGAAACGCTCGCCTGACAAAAGTTTTGTTTTCAGTGGAAAAATCATAGTCTGTTGCAATGATAATGCTGGTTTTTCCGTTCGTAAACTGGTACGTACCGCCTACCCGAAATCCAGAGATGGTCAGGTTGCCGACAATCAATACCCTGTCAAGAACACGGACGAGCAAATCTTCGGGATATTCACCAAGCGCCCGATCCAATTCTACAAGGGCGGCATGGGCGTGCTTTGGTTCAGGCGCTTTACCCGAGAGGGTTTTATCATATATATTAGCCGGTAACGGACCAACTGATATAGCAATATTATGTTTTTTCTTTACCTCCTCAATCAGGGCCTGAACCGCCTGTCGTGCATTGCGGTCATTGAAAAATGCATCATTTATCGGCTGCCAAAAAAGTGATAAAAGCAAAAGTGCTGTAAAAATAAGCGGTAGACTTTTCATCATCTAATTCCAGTGAACCTCCCACCCTGGCTAAGTGCTGGTGCCGTTACCCCTACAGCGAGAATAACAGACATGGCATAGGCGTATTGTGGTGTGTTAACGGTTCCCAAACCGCCGCTGCAATAAACCCAGGCGGCAAAGCCTACAGTCAGTGCACCAGCGGCAACGTAGGCGCCGACTCTATGCCAGTTTACACCATTATTTTGAACCGGCTGGGGAGCACGGACTGCAACTGCAACAGGCTGGTGAACCGGAACTGGAAGAGGCGCAGGCCTTGGTGAAGGTGGTTTCATCTCAATATCAATAGTAATTTTAACATCTGTGGCAAGGTAACTGTCAACGCCAATGCTACCTTCCAGAGTTGGATAGAGTATTTCTCCCCTTATAACGGGCAGCGGGCTGGTAGGACTAATCGCAAAGCCGACAGCCGTTTTGGGGGCGTGAACATTCTTGGCCTCCAGGATCATCATGTTGCTGAAACCAATATTCTTGCTAAATGAATCATAGCTGTATTCCATATGCGTAAATAATTTATCATGAACACCCACCGCTTCCGATGCAAGGCTTGCGGACAATCCCTGATTTACCACATAGGTCACCGGTACTTTCTTTCCCAGCCGGACAGTTAATTTTCCAGAGATAATGAATTTGGCAACATACCCCGGACCCGGTTCAATATGTGACCACTCAATGTTATATGCTGCGGCAAGAGGGATGTTTGTGTCGGGTAAAAGATTTTTGAGTGACTGCGGACGTCCTGCAAAAGGCTGAGGTGCTCGCACAGCACCGGGCGGAGGACTCTTAAGCGGTCCGGTACTGTTCGCCGACGGCATGCCTTTTAATATCGGCAGCCGGATGATTTCCCCCGCATAGATAAGATCAGGGTCGTCAATTTTTCTTACGCCGGTGGCATTTATCTCAGGCATGTTGTTAAACGCATATATACGCGGCCATTCCTGGGGTGATCCCAATTCATTTTTGGCAATACCCCAAAGCGTATCTCCCTCCTTTACCTTATATTTTACACCAAGTGCACTCATGGCTTTCTCCTTGTCTTGTGTTGTATTGACGTTGTTTTATGCCACATTTTTTTGAATGCTGGTCTCGTTATGCTCTTCCTGTATTTTTCTGTGGGTAGATTGGGTCGGACTCACGTAATTAACTATTAAAATGTCAAAAAGAGGCCCATTTATAGGTGGTTACCTGCCTTAGCTTTTCATTTTCAGTACCGAAAGCAGCCGTGTAAGGGCTTTGATCGTCCCGAAGTTCAAAACTGCCTTTACTTTCATGTATTTTATGGTGAATCGCTTTTACGCTGAGTTTCGTCTGTATGTTTTCAATATATTCTCTGCTTCCAACGGCAATGCTCCGGGACCACTTTTCTTCACGGGCCAGTTTCCCTTTTTTTAGACTATTTTCAATCCATTGCCCGTGGACCGCTTTTAATGCATCTAAAGATTCAAAACCAAGGAGCTCCATTAACCGACTGTTATTTAATATGGTATATCTCTTTTTGGGATTTTGGATTTCATTGTAACCGCTCCATCGCCATTCCGATGGATGAGAGACGACGCCTGTTCGTACCATATTCATGTCAATATAAATCAGACAACTGACCAAATGGGTATCGGCCTGGATTGCTGTTGCATGGTAACGATCCTCCCAATAGGCACCTCACCGTTTTTTTCTGATGTTGTACTCTTGAGCCGTCT
Source organism: uncultured Desulfobacter sp. (assembly GCF_963664415.1). Classification (NCBI taxonomy): domain Bacteria; kingdom Pseudomonadati; phylum Thermodesulfobacteriota; class Desulfobacteria; order Desulfobacterales; family Desulfobacteraceae; genus Desulfobacter; species uncultured Desulfobacter sp. Next base: position 2,342,374 of record NZ_OY761445.1, read on the forward strand.
GCCCGGCAATAACCTGCATTGATTTTGGAATTGTATCCCTGTTACCGTTATCTGATACCAACAAATGGATATGGTTAGAAGTGACAATGTAATTTAAAACTTCAAGTCCGTATTTCTGCTTGGCCCTGAAAAGCAAATCTAACCAACGATTCCTGTCACGAGCAAATTTCAGCAGAAACTCTTTTTTGTGACAGCGATGGATTATGTGCCATACACAACCTGGAATATAAAATCTTTTTGCACGCGGCATTCTTATTTACCATGTATTTCTTTGTTTCTTAAAACTACTATTCTTACCCCCAAAAAGTGGTTTTAACACCAAAACAAGGTATCTTATTTCATAAAATAAACAATAATCACAAGCAATTACGTGAGCCCGACCCGCAGGGCTCGTGAGCCCGACCCGCAGGGCTCGTGAGCCCGACCCGCAGGGCTCGTGAGCCCGACCCGCAGGGCTTTACAGGGCTGTTACACAACCGGGAATATAAAATCTTTTTGCACGCGGCATTTTTATTTACCATATATTTATTCGTTTCTTAAACCTGCAATTATTACCCCAAAAAAGTGATTTTAACATCAAAACAAAGTACACTATCTCATAAAATAAACTATGATTACAATTAATTACATGAGCCCGACCCGTAGTCCAGCGTACATGAGCCCGACCCACGATATAGACCACGATCTACTAATACTGGGAGTCTCCCCGGCAAAGCCGGGGGCTTACCCCGGGTAGTTATTTTATATATTCAGAAAAATCATCCCCAACTTCTTGAATATCTGGAGATGGGTGAAGTTTTGCTTCTTTAACTAATCGAACAAGGAATTCTTTGTTTTTTAATGTTGAAAATAATTCTGCTAACCTTCTAAATTCTTCATCAGTGCCATCACGTAGCAGCTCACTAAACTGTTCTTTTAGTGCGTCTGCTAATACTTTTTCAGGGATTGTGACAATAACTTCTCTAACTTTATCAATATCTGAATGTCCAACCGTAGCAAGTGATAATATCTGGTTTAGAAGTGATATTTTGATAGAATCATCAAGCAGCAATAGCAATTCTAGCGCGACTCTTCTTTCAGAAGGCTTTTTTATTGCTTTTTTTAAAACTTCAATTTTATTTTCTACCTGCAAGATAAAGTTTTTTCTCGAAGCATAAAATAAATTACTAGCTTCGATTAAAGAATTCCAATATTGTTCATCTTTCATTGTTGCCTCACTATAATAATACTATTTCTTTCCTGCGTATTCCCATTCTAATTGTTGGAATTTTTTAGCAAATTCTTCATAACTCATTTCACGAGACGGCGAAATTGTATGATGGGTTGGAAAGTGTGGTCCCCCGACATCACTTCCGTCTGCTGTTATGGTTAGTCCTTCAGGAACAGGACTGCCTTTTTTTACACGATGGTAGTGTCCGGTTAATGGTGCCTTTGATACATCACCTGCAGTTGATGCGCCTTGTGGCACTTTACTAGGTCGTACCATTCCATTTACATCGACTTCTATATCTTTTCCTGGACGAGGTGGTCGAGGTCGAGTTGTACTCCCAAAAGCATGTAAATCGGTTGGAACACATTCTAGCCCCAGAGGATCAACCCAGCCCGTCGCATTCGCTGCAAATTGATAAACATTTTCCCCAGCTCGGAGGGTCAACGGATCAGCCGAAACAAACTGTCCCACTATCGCATCAAAGTACCGATAACGATTATAACTTAGCCCCGTTTCCCCATCTTCATACTGCCCCTGCAACCGAATAAAATTCTCCACCTTCTCAACATAAATCTCAGCAATCCCACCCCAAGCCGTATACCTAGCCGCCCACTTCACCTCCCCATCAACATCCGTCAATCGCGTAGGACACCCATTCGGATTATTATGATAATGATAAACAGCCCCCTCACCGTCGCCACCTTCAACCAAAACCAACGGCTCAAAAGTTTCAGGATAATAAACATATTCCCGAACCTTCTTTACAGCATCTCCATCCTCACGTTCTCGCCGCTCAGCAAGCTCAACGACATTGCCCTCAGCCGAAAGCCCAGGCTCCTTGGGTAAATTGGCCCCGGCGACCGCCTCCCCGACTAGCGTGTCCCCATCCCAATAAAACAGCGTCCGCTTATCCCCGGTCTCTTTGAACAACCGCCGCCCTAATGGATCATACCCATACCGGGTCACCACTCCATTGGTGTAGCTCTCCACCAACCGCTGATTGGCGTCCCAAATCAGATGCAAATCCCGCTCGCTATCCCGCCGCTCAACCAGGTTCCCTGCGCGGTCAAAGCGGTAATAGGTCCCGTCGTACTCACCCTCCCGGCTCCACTCGCTTTGTTCAACGTCTCCACCGGAGATCTGCTGTTTGCCCGTCTCCACAATCCACGTCCTAAGCCGATCACCCGCCGGATCATTGAGGTAGGTGGTAATCTTCCCTCGTGGATCCAGGTGCTCGGTAATTCGTCCCATCGGGTCATAACGATAGACGTCGATACCATACTGATCGTCATTGCGTTCAGTCAGATTGCCCGCGGCATCATAGGAAAACCGGGTGGCAAAGAGCGGGGATTCATTGGCCGAAACCGCCTGCTCGGTCAGGTAGCCATCGGCACTATAATTAAAGTGGCGAGAAATCTGCGGGGAGAGCTGCTCATGGGCAATCCGTCCAACGGCATCCCGCCCGATATGTTTGGGATCGTCCTGGTTGATACCGATGGAGATAACTTGATCAAGCGCATTGAATTCATAGGCGATGTTGTTGCCAATACTCGTCTCTCGGGCAATCCGGTTGCCGGTGGCGTCATATGTATTTGTGATACAAAAACTGCCTTGTACTTCCTCAATCAGGCGGCCTTCGGCGTCGAACCGGCGGTTGACATCGGCGTGGGGATTTTTTGTTTCAGTCAGGTTGCCGTTGGCGTCGTAGGCAAACTCCTCGACAAAGCCATCGGGCAGGATTTTCTTGAGGAGGCGTCCCAGCAGATCAGTGGTGTAATGGATGGTGCGCCCAAGCGGGTCAGTGGCAGCAGTAAGGTAGCCAGAGGCGTCGTAATTATAACGCCGCGCCTGCCCCCAATAGTCCACCTCTTCGACAATACGCCCCAGGGCATCGCGCTTCAGTTGGTAGGTTTCCCCACGCTGGTTGGTAACGCCGACAAGCCGCTCTTCGGTATCGTAGTGGTACTCAACCGTATGACCATCCGGTTGGATACGGCGCTTGATCTCACCAATACCGAAATACTCCAGACGGGTTTCCCCGCCATTTTCATCCACATAGCGGATGAGGTTGTCTTCCGCATCATAAGCACAGCGTATCGTTGCCCCGGAAGGCAGCCGTGCAGCGGTTAACCGGCTTTTGACATCATAGCGGTACTGGGTTTCATGTCCCAGGGGATCAATTTTGCCCGTGACATTGGCGAGAAGATCATAGCTAAACCGTGTGCTGTGTCCCAAAGCGTCCTTGATGGAGGCAAGATTACCAACGCCATCAAAGGTAAGTTCCGTACGGGCGTTACGTGGATTGATAAAACCGGTTAATTGCCCGGCATGGTCATATGCATAGCGGGATAGATTGCCAAGAGGCGTTGTCTGCTCAACCAGCAATCCACGCTCGTCCCAACTCTGCTGCCAGCTGTTGCCGTTGGGATCAATGATCGTTGTTGCTTTGTTGGTTTCGCTGAACGTTGTTTCAACCGATTCACCATCCGGACGGGTCAGTTTCAGCAAGTTGCCGCGCTCATCGTACAGGTATTCGGTACGTTGTCCGCCCGGATCGACAACCGCTGTGGTGCGGCCAACCTCGTCGTATTCAAAAATGGTCATACCCCCCAGCGGGTCGATCTCGCTGATGGGCAAACCATCTTCGTTGAGTTTTATCACCGAGACATGACCAAGGGAATCGGTGATGCGTCGTTCATTGATCTCATCCAGGTACTCAAAACTATAGTCATAAAGACCGTCGTCGCCCCAGGCGTGCACCACCCGCCAGTCCTGATCGTTGTTTTTTTCATACTCGTAGTAAAAAGAGAGGTTGTTTCGGTCAGTATGACGCACCATATGGTGGGCGTCATAGACGAAGCGGTAAGGTGCACCCAAAGCGTCGATGACCGCGACCAAATCTCCATTGGCATCATATTCGTATCGGACAAATGTGTGCGCCTTGCCGGAGGCCGGATGAACCAGAGCGACGGCAGTCAGGCGTTCGTTTTCAATGGTCAGTGAAAGCCTGCGCCCAGATGATTCATTGATTGCCACGACTTTGCCGGCACGATACTCAAAGTCCAGGGTATTGCCGCAACGGTCAGAGATGCGGCCAATTGTCCAATAGTGTTGACCTTGTGTATCAATCGAGCCGCGGTTCTTGGGAAAATGGTAAGTTCGATCGTCCTTGGTTGTCACACGGTACTCACTACCGTGATCCACCATAAGCGATCCGTCCATCAATTCCAGCTCCGCTGCATCTTCCCCTTCAGCAATTGGCAGTTGCTGAAACGACAACAATCCAAAATCGGGACAATGGACAAGGACACATCCATCCTCCGTGCTGATTGTAAGGCGGGTATCGGCCAAAGTTTCCCAGCCTGGGCCACAAAGGCCGATGTTTGCATTGTCCGACCGGTAGGTGCGCACCCAATCAATGGGAATACGTCCAGGGAGGTTGAAATCCAGCTGCTTTACATCTACGCTGCCGTTTAGTATGCAAACCGGTTCTGCACGAAATACTTTACAACGCCAAAAACCCGGTTGTTTCAAGCCGAGTTTGTCAGCGATTCCTTTACGCATTTTTTGAAACAGACCGGATTTAGCAAATTTTCCAAGGGCAGCAAACCCGAATTTGAATGCCAATCCCATCAGGGAGATGGTAGGCGGTCCGCCAACGGTCACATTGGTTGGAATGGCCAGGTTGACGGTGGTGGGCAGTTGCATGAGCTTGGGCGGGCCCTTTTTTTTAATGCGCGGCGGACTGGGCATTCCCACGACCTGGCAGCTCAGGGTGGGTACGGTGGTGAAAGAAAAGGGTTCGCCGTCCGCCGTTACGGTGGCACTGCCCATAAAGATTTCGTCATCTTTGTCCGGCAGCTTGGGAGCAAAGGGAAAACCTGGTGGAATGTGAATGGCTGTACCACCGGTGCCGGCCGTAGCGCGTTTCATGCCGCATACGGTGACCGTGGCGCCTAATATGGGCACATAGTCAAAAGGATCAAAGACCACCGAGGTGTGCGGTGTCGGCAGAGGCACGGGCGAAGGCGAAGGCGGCACCGTACACAGGTGGACATCGACACCAATTTGAGGGTCTCCATGTTTGGATGCGGGCATCATGACGCCATGTCTCCGGTCGTTTGATCGTTTTGCGCTACAGCGTTCAAGGTTTCCATGGGCCATTGGGAGCCCAGTAACTCCCGCGCTTTGGTAAACACTTGCTGAAAATGATTGTCACCGGTTGCAGCAAGGGTATCAATATCCCGGCACGCGGCTTGTTTGGCATGGCTGATTTCTTCTTCAAGGTTTGCTTCTACGGCGTGAAGCGCCTGGGGATCTTTATTCTGTTCAAGTTCCAATGCCTGTTGGGTGGCCTTTTTGCGGGATGTGTCAACGGCTGTATTGTGCTGATACTTGATATGCTCCATGGCCTGGACACGTTTGAGTTCCATCAGGCGCAGCATGTCGATGGCAGCAACGGGCAGTGTGGTCATGGCGCGTGCTTCGGGTTTGAGCCGTTGTCCCAAATTGAGTGCCTGCAACCCTTTGCGGATGGCGGGCTCCGGCTCATCCATGCGGCCAAGGCAGAAGGCCGCCATGCGAAAGGCTTCAATACCGAGAATGGGGTTTGGGATCTGCGGGGCCAATGTTGCCGCTTCGTCGTAACATTGAACTGCCTTTGGGAGGTCTCCTGCGGCCAGGTGGGCACCGGCTTCGCCGAACCAGGTCTGCAGCGCAAGCTGGCGCCCGGCGGGATGTGCATCCGCTGTGGCCTGTTGTGCTTTTTGACGTGCAAATTGATACCCTTTCACGGCCTCATCGAATCGCTTTTCCTTAAGCATGGCACCTGCCACCAACATGCCGATCACCACCTCCTGGTCAACCCATTTTTCTTTACGGGCGAATTGAAGGGCATCGGCGGCTTTGATTTTGACTTGCTTGGCAGTGCCTTTCTCAACCAATGTCATCAGACCGATGAGCAGGTTGCGGAACACACCTGCAGGACCGGTTGCGCTCTCTTGTGCAAATGTTTCCTGGGCAGTCGAGAGCGCGTCAATTTTAGGTCGATCGATTTGAATCAAATTTTTGGCAGTACCGTTGAGAGATGCCAGCCGGGAGGCATCCAGCGGATCCATGACTGCAAAGCGCAGACGTTCCGGTGGGCGTGTTTGCATGGCACAATTCAGCCAGGTGGTGAAACCTTCATCATCAGAGACCTCTGACGGCATAAAAACCGCCACAAGATGACCGATACGTTCATGGTGTCTGGACCCGAACGATTGCAGGCTCCTAATAAAACCGGAGACGGAGTCGGGGTAATTTTCCGGAGAGAAATGCCAGTCAGGAGTGATGCCCTGTTGAATCAGATCATCACGGCTGGCGTCATATTGCCCTTTGAGAGCTGTTTTAAGGTCGCGGGAATATTGAATGACATTTTCAAAAGGCGTATCGAAAACCACAAACATATCACCCACTGTATAGTCGGTTTCATGTTTTTGGACTTCGAAAAAACATTGAAAAAATCGTAATGCATTGGCCTCAGCCTGCCACACCAGCAGTCGTTTGGCGGGATTCTCCCGAAAAGCGATCCAGTGATCCGCCAATAACATCAAACGTTCTTCAACCGGATTTTTTTTTGCCTTGTCCGGCACGATCAGTTCTCCTTGCTATATTTTTACAATCGCTTCAGTTTAACTGAATTTTTCCTCCCTTTACATCAACCCCAGGCGCATGAACATCAATATTGCCACTACCGGACGAAATGGTAATTTTTGCCTTTTCCAAGACAATACTACTGCCCCCGCAAGCAATTTCGATCTTGGAGCCGGCGTTCAGTTTAATTTCCGGGGCATCCAATGTAAGTGTTCCTTTTGCAATTCCGTCCCAGTTGCCTTTTGCTGTGCTTTTGATGTTGCTGTCGGCCGAAAGGGTATAATTGCCGGCGACGTTCCGGGTATAATCCGCTTTAATGGTATGTGTAGTCGCCCCGTCAATGGTGACGTTCTCTGTTCCGTTCACAGTTTCCGTCCGGTTGCCCTTAACGGACAGGGTCTGATTTCCCTTGACCGTTTCCGAATCATCCACGTCAATGGTATCGGTCCGGTTGTTGTGGACCACCAGGGTCTGGTCATTCTCCACAGTCGTATTCATGTCATACTGGGCATGGACGGTGATCTTTTCATTCCCCTTGGTATCGTCCATGGACATTTCATTGTATCCCCCGCCGCCGGGGGTAGAATTGGATTTCAATCCGCTGACCATACCGCTGCCGGGCAGGTCATAAGGGGGCATGGTGTCCTTGTTATATACCCGGCCGGTAATGATGGGATGATCAGGATCGCCTTCAAGAAATTCCACAATCACTTCCTGTCCATACCGTGGAATGGCGACCGATCCCCAGTTCTTACCGGCCCAGGGATGGGAGACCCGCACCCAGCAGGAGCTGTTAATATCTTTTTTGCCGTAACGATCCCAGTGGAACTGAATCTTTACCTGGCCATACTCCTCGGTGGTAATCTCCTCTCCCGGATTTCCCACGACAATCGCAGTTTGAGGTCCCTGAACAACGGGTTTCGGCGTGATCCGGGCGGGACGGAAAGGGGTTTTGCTTTCCAGGACCGTGAAACTGGAAAAATACGTTTCTCCGCTTGGGCCAGAGGTATCATAGGCATTGGATTCAATCTCATATGCTGCCGACTCTACCAGGTATTCACGGTTCTGGTCCTTTCTCGGATAGCCGGAAAGCTTAAACAGATGTCCCACGCAAAACCCTCTGGCATTGGTCTGACCGCTGATCTGTTCGTATTGTGCATGAATCTCCTCTATCCGGGCCCGGACATAGGATTCGCCATCATTGGCCTCTTCATATTCTCCAGGGTAATCAAAAATTTCCAGATTGCTTCTGACATGGTCACGGCTGACCGCCGCTTTGACCTCCATATTGGCCCTGGGTTTTTTGAAATTGAACTCATTGAGAGCATAAACGCCGGGTTTCACCTCCTGGGAAATATTCCAATCGTGGATATGCTCTTTTTCCCTGCGCAAACCGGAATCCGGCGGATAATAAGGGATTTCCTCATAATCGGGGAAAACCGTATGGGCACTGATATCATCCGCCAGGACCAACATGTGCTTGTTTTCCTCATGTTTGAAAAAATAGTATATCCCCTCCTGCTCCATGAGGCGGCTGACAAAATTAAAATCTGTTTCCCGGTATTGCACGCAATATTCCCAGTTCCGATAGGTTCCGGTCAATTTGTCCTCAAAGTCCGTAAATCCGTGATCCCTGAAGATCTCCTTGATAATGTCAGGCACCGTCTTGTTCTGGAAAATACGGCAGTCGGCCGTGCGGGTCAGAAACCAGAACCAGGGGCTGATGGTGGCGCTGTAAGGGGTATAATCCTCCTCGGTATTCACGTCGGACTGGTTGAATCGGGTGACGAATCCGTTGAAATAACGGTTTTTGCGGTCAGGCAGGTCAAGCCGGATGGTAACATTCTGGCCAAGAAGATCCTCGAATTTGATATCCGGTTTTTTGCTGAGCAGTTCAAGATCAAATTGAAACAGCCGTCCCAACTCTTCTGTTCCGCTCATGCGGCTGAACAGGAGGACATCCTCGCCCAGCGGGGTGATTAATTCGACATGCCGGTTGGTCTGCATCTGGGCCATAATTACCTGCTTATTGGGTTACTTGTAATTGACTGATAATGGCCGTCCCGCTGGCATGGACCCGGATGACCGTGGTTTTATGCGGCCGAATTCCTGTTGTGGTCCGCCATTGGGCGTTTTCGTTTCTGAATTGTCCCATGAAACCGATGGCCTGGGCCTGATCGGAAACCTCCCTGAGCAATTCGGTCTTTTTCTCGCCGGGCTGGAGAATGATTTCCCTTTTGGCAATCAGCCCCTTGCCCAGGGAACCGGCATCATCGTCATACAATGCATTGTAGTCCGCATTCTCAAAAGCTTCGTAATATTTGAGCTGATAAATGCCGATCACCAGGGGCGAGGGACGGCCCTGACTGTCTGGATTGAGTTCCTCATCAGCAGAAAATTCCACAACAACAATGGTTGGCTCCGGAGGGGGAGGAGGGGTTTTGCCGCACCCCACAAACAACATCAGCATACAACACGTCAGTAATACTCTTTTCAGCATACCTATTCCTCCATTCATCTTATTCATATTCTTAATTGTCTTTCTGTGGATGAGCCTCATCCTGCGCTTCGTTAAAATCATATACAAACTCCCCATCCTGCTCACTGATCTGCACGCTTTCTACGGGTTCCCCGTCAAGAATGCCAGTCAGAATCCGACGACTGATGCTCGGGAGCACCGTATTGGTCAGGATGGAATCAATCATCCGCCCGCCGCTTTCAAGCTCGGTGCAGCGGCTGATGATATGGGCGATTACAGCCTCATCATAGGTGAAGGGGATGTTGTGGTTTTCTTTGATACGCGTTTCAATGCGTCCCAGCTGGAGACGGACGATGCGTCCCAGCACCTCATCTGTCAGAGGATAGTAGGGAATCGTAATCAGGCGTCCCAGCAGGGCGGCAGGGAACACATCCAGCATGGGCTTGCGCAAGCTTTTTGCCATGCCCTCCGGTAGAGGCATTAGATCCGGATCTTTACACATGTTCATGATCAGGTCACTGCCCACATTGGTGGTCAGCAGGATCAAGGTGTTTTTAAAATCGATGAGCCGGCCTTCACCGTCTTCCATCCATCCTTTGTCAAACACCTGGAAAAAGATCTCATGGACATCGGGATGGGCTTTTTCCACCTCATCCAGCAGGATCACACTGTACGGTTTTCTCCGGACGGCCTCGGTCAGAACCCCGCCTTCTCCGTATCCGACATATCCCGGAGGCGCACCTTTAAGGGTAGATACCGTATGGGATTCCTGGAATTCGCTCATATTGATGGTCACCACATTCTGCTCGCCGCCGTAGAGGGCTTCGGCCAGGGCCAGGGCGGTTTCTGTCTTTCCGACCCCTGAAGGGCCGGCAAGCATGAAAACGCCGATGGGCTTCTGGGGATTGTCCAAACTTGCCCGGGAGGTCTGGATACGCATGGCAATCATTTCCAGGGCATGGTCCTGACCGATGATACGGCGGCCGAGAATTTCGGAAAGATCCAATACGGTGCTGATCTCATTTTTCATCATCCGGCCCACCGGGATACCGGTCCAGTCACCCACGACGGCTGCCACAGCCTGGAAATCCACCGTGGGCAAAATCAGGGGGTTGTCCCCCTGGAATTCACGCATCTTATTTATCAAAGAGCCTAATTGGTTTCTCAACGCCTCGACATCCTCTTCGATTTCAACCGGCTCGGTATCTTCCTTTTCGTCTTCTAAAGCATCGGTTTCCTCTGCGCCTTCCTGCAACATTTGCTGGAGGCTAAGGATATCTTCCACTATCTCTTTTTCGGTCTGCCAACGTTCTTCAAGAGAGCCAAGGCGTTCTTTTTCCTTTTCAAGCCGGTCCAACACATCTGCCTCGCGCTCACCGGTTTCAATGCCGACAGACGCTTCCCGCTGGACAATTTCTAATTCCGTTTCAAAATGGGCTATGGTTTTGCGGCAATCATCCACTTCAGCCGGAACCGCGTGCTGGCTGATGGCCACCCTGGCGCAGGCCGTATCCAACAGGCTGATGGATTTATCCGGCAGCTGTCTGGCCGGAATATACCGACGGGAAAGGGTTACCGAGGCGGTCAGGGCTTCGTCAAGCACTTTGACCCGGTGGTGTTCTTCCATTACCGATGCCAGGCTGCGCATCATTCGAACCGCGTCCTCTTCTCCGGGTTCATGGATCTGCACCACCTGGAACCGGCGGGTCAGGGCCGGATCTTTTTCAATATATTTTTTATATTCCGCCCAAGTCGTTGCGGCAATCGTTCTAAGTGAACCCCGGGCCAACGCCGGTTTCAGCAGGTTGGCCGCATCACCTGTTCCGGCTGAGCCACCGGCACCGATCAGGGTATGTGCTTCATCAATAAACAGGATAATCGGCTTTTCCGAGGCCTGCACCTCATCAATCACCTGACGCAGCCTTTTTTCAAACTCGCCTTTGTAGCTGGCTCCGGCTTGGAGCAGTCCCACATCCAGGAGTCTCAAGGTGACATTTTCAAGGGGCGGCGGCACATCTCCGGCAGAGATCCGCAGGGCAAAGCCTTCAACCACGGCGGTTTTACCGACTCCGGCTTCGCCTGTCAGGATGGGATTATTCTGGCGCCGACGCATGAGGATATCCACAATCTGCCGGATTTCGCTATCCCGGGCCACCACCGGATCAATCTCACCGTCATGTGCTTTTTTTGTCAAATCAACGGAAAACCGGTTCAGCGCCTCTTGCTTACCAAGCCCCGGCGACCCAGATTCTGTCCCGGCCTCAACCGGTCCGGACCCGTCTGTGGGGGCAAGCTGATCTTCGGGAGAATCTTCCAGTATTTGATGGAACTGACCGGTCAGGTCATCAATCCCGATTTTGGCGAACTCTTTTGAAATGCCTTCCAGGGCCAGCCTGAGCCCCCGTGTTTTTAAAATACCGATGACCAGGTAACCCGTTCGGACCTGGAATTCCCCGAACATGAGAGATCCATACACCCAGCCCCGTTCAACGGTTTCTTCCACGTGAGATGAAAGATCCTGAATACTGGTCGTTCCCCGGGGAAGACGATCCAGGGCTTGGATTAAATCTTTGGCCAGCCGGCCGTGGTCAAGGGCAAAATGGCGAATAATCCGATGCAGATCCGAATCGGGCTGCTCAAGGATCTGGTGTAGCCAGTGCACCAACTCCACATAAGGATTGCCGCGCATCTTACAGAATACGGTTGCGCTTTCAATAGTCTGGTAGGCCAGGCTGTTTAATTTACCAAACAATGCATTCCGGCTGATTTCAGTCATGCTGGGCTCCCTGCTTTTTTGTTTGTTATGATAGCGATGGCGTCAATATTAAATCCTGGGCATCTTCTTCCTTAGTCCGGTTGTCAAGCCATGTGGTCCACCCCAGAAGGCTTCCCCGGTTCAGTCGGGCAACCGGAACCTCTTCTTTTTTCAATATCAGGTTCAGATCCCAGGCCAGTTCATCCCCGATATAATTACGCACCATGTCGGTTAAACGCTGAATACTTTTTCCAATAGGCAAAAGGCCGGTATAGTCCTTGAAATTCAAAGGCCCCAGAATGATTCTGAATTTGTGCTGGCAGCACCAGAAACGTTGTCCAAGTACGATCGAATCATTCAGCATTGCGTTTTCTGAATCTTGGCCCAAATGGCAGATGTTTTGTTGGGGCAGCTTCACCCACTCGCCGATAAATCCGTCAATCCTGGCAGGCAGCCCGAAAAAATCTTTCAGCATGAACTCCAGCCCGTCAGCAGATTTAGTCTGATTTGCCAGCCGCCCGATATAATACAATTTTGCCGAATCCGGCATCTCATCACGCTGACGCAAAGCAGACATGCCAAGCCCAGCCAGGGATCCGACATAATCGGCAAACGGATCTGCGTTTGGCCGGTCATAGCTGACCGTGGGCTCATTGTTTGCCCAGGCCCGGTAAAACAGGCATAACATCCGGTGGTGGAAAATATCCATAAACCGTGAAAACGTTTCATCCCGGTGGTGCTTCAAGCGGCTATAGGCATATTCCGTCAAATGAAGGGGCAACGGCCCGTTGGGCCCGAAAAGCCCTAAAAAACGGACCATCAACCGATGGGGTTTGCCCGCGTCCCCGGATTCAAACCGGGTCAGACTTGCGGCTTCAAAAGCAGGGGATGGTTCCTGTCCCAGCCGGATAGGATCATCGCACGGCTGGCGTGACATCCCAAGCCGCGGACGGTCAGGATGCAGACATTCCATCAACCGCATGGCCTGAAAAAAGCCGTAAGCATACGGTTTGTCTTTCAGGCTCTCAAGCAGTTGCGCTAAAGCGTATGGCGTGTTCCGATTCGTGCCGGCCATCGAATGATCTGCCCCCGTTCCATGGTTGTAATGACTGTTTCCGTAAAAGAGTTAATGCTGGTATAGCGTTCAAAAAAATGTTTAAGAACCGCCCCCAAAATGATGATACCGCTGCCCTGGAAAGCGGACTCGTCAAATTCAATGGTCACTTCCAGCCCCCTGCCAAAGCATATGGGTCCCGGAACCGGAAGGCGCCGGGTAACCGGTTCTGTTTTTACAGCGCGTATCCCTTCAATCTGCTTTTTAATTTCAGAGCCGCTGATATCCCCGTACAGCGAAAGGATCTGTCTCAGGGCGGCGGCCCCCTTCTCCCTGTCGTTATTGGTCAGTGAAAGATAATTGAGAGACAGATGGCTGATCAGTTTCCAGGACGTTGACTGATGGGCCGGGGATGCTTTGGGGAATGTCGGACCTGCCACGCAGCGGATCGATGTAACCGGCGCACCGGATGCCAGGGAAAAATCGGTCTGCCCGATGCCGACGGGCATGTGCAGGGGTAAATCCCGGTTGGTGCACAACACTTTAAGCCCGATTTGTTTCAAGTCGTGACCAAACGGCGCTTCATCGGCATCCACCAGCGAGATAAACATTTCACTGCCCACATATCTGAAGCGGGGCCGGGACCGCCGTTCACTGTCAGACACCCGGCGCGGTTCGCGATTGGTCGTGTAAAAGGCTTGTTTTTCCTGCCCGACTTGTGCGTCCCTGATTTTATAAAACGGCTGAAATTCCATCAGGCTTTCTGCTTGCGTACCATAGCCGTTCACACTGGACACCTGGAACACCTCAAAATCCAGAGGTTTGTTGCGATCCGGAACAATATGGTATTCATTGGTTTTGTGTGTCAGATGAATGCGGTCGGTGGTTTTGGGAAACAAATTGATGACCGGCGTGCAAAACAACGCGAAATGGGACGGCAAAACCACCCGGGACAGCTCCAAATTAATTCGGTCGAACTGAAAAATCAGTTCAAGTTCCCTGCCCTCACAACGTTTCACCGCTTTTCCCAGACCTGCAATCTCAACAAACAGGAACCGCTGGGGCAAGGCGAAATACTCCTGAAGTAACCGGTATCCTCGAAAAGAACGAGCTGTATATGGCAGCATGGCCTGGGCTTCTTCAAATCCAATGCCGTTTACGGCAGAAGCCGGCAGGGTTTTCTGCCACGATACCGGACGCAAAGACGGACGGACTACCACATCCAGAAGGTTGGCCACTAGGTGTTCATACAGCTGAAAAGCAATCTCTTCCCCCTGTAAAAATATGGGAAGCCGGTCAAGGGAAAGCGCATTGAACGAAAGACCTGCCGTTGTTTCCAGTTTGATCCTTAACCCGCCTTTCACCCCTTTGCGGATAGGAACGCCCAACCCGGCAACGGCACCGGCACCAACAAGATATTCCGCTTCCGTCAGCTTCAAAGGCCAGAGGGTCACCTCATGGGCCGTACGGTATTTGCAGGCAGTCTGTTCTTCTTTGCTGATCAGGCTGCGCAGTTCTTCACCCCGGGGAATCACCTCGCCTCTGCTCAAGGCACTTTCATCAAAATCCGGTTCCATGCGGACCACAGCCATGGACGGTAAGGGCGAAAGGAAATGAGGATAAACCATTTCCAGAAGATGCTGGGTAAACTTAGGGAATTGCGCGTCAACTTTCAACCGGACCCTGGCGGCCAGAAAAGCAAACCCTTCCAGGAGACGTTCTACATAAGGATCTTCGCATTCAAATTCGCCCAGTCCTAATCGTCCGGCAATCTTTGGAAATTCTTTTGCAAATTCCCCCCCCATTGCACGGATGTACCGCAATTCACGGTTGTAATATCTGAGAAGATTCGGATCCATAATGTTTAGGTGTCGTCCTTTACTTCTATCTGTCCCAATTCCAGATCCAGAACAGATTTAAGGTAAAGATGCTCAGGCATGGGCTCTGCCCAAAGATCTCCCTCGATTTTGAAAACCACAATATTGGGATAACGGTGCTCGTCATAATGACTGGCTTTAAAATCAGGCGAATCCAGTTCTTCTTCACCTACCACGTGCACCCTGAGGGACTGGGGAATAATCCGGGGTTCAAAATTGAGAATGGCCTCTTCAATGGCCCGCTCCAGCACCTCGTCACTTTTACTGCCGGCCGTCAGACCTGAAAAATTACGGATCCCAAAATTGAACACAGATTTTCTGACCTCAGGATACGCTTTAAGTTCTTCCTCTCCTGTTTCAAAACAGATGGCGTTCAAAAGCCAGTTCAAATCCTGCAGCACCGAAGCTCTCAGTCTGCGGAAAGACATGATGCTTTTGTCATGGGGCTCGGTCTGTTTGCCGGGCTCGTTGTCTTTGAGCCGTTCTAAAAGTGAGGGCTGCAGCATTTCTTTTTTAATGTGATCAGCCATGGATCAGCCCTTGCTTACCTCCTGCCCATCCGTATTAAGTTGTCGGATATCCAGCAGGGGATAATCGGCCTGATCGGTGGCCAGCATTCTCTGACCTTTGCCGTGATATACCCCGTCGGCCACCTCTTCCCACGCCGTCTTTTTGGCCAGCCGGATGGCGGAATCAGCAGAGAGCTGCGAACCGGGATACCGTGACGGGATGAGTCCATAGATTTGACCGCTGTTTTCCCATGTAAAATAAGCCGGCAGCCATACAAAGTCGCGCAGATCTTCGGGTGGCTCAACCGTGATGCTTTGGATTCTTTCAAAGGGCACCCAATAATAATTGCCTTTGACAATCACTTCAAGGACAGGCCCCATCCTGGTATCTGCATCGGCTATCCATTTAAACGAATTGCCGTCAATTTCACCTGAACTTTCCCGGGCCAGTTCAAACGCTTCATTGCGCATCAATTGGGCTTGATCATATTGATTTTCAGCCGTCAGCTTAAGGGCTTCCAGCAGCAACGCCATCCACTGGGTCGGCTCACCGAAGATGGTCGGCTGACAACGTCCGGCAAAAATTTCGGTTCTTAATTTCTCACATGCAATGGCCTGCCGGTAAAGATGTACCATGGGCAAAGTTCCCGGGTCCAGGTCGGCAAGGACATCCAGTTGAGTCAGGGCGCGCTGCCACTCACCGTTCACAACCAGCAGTTGAAAAAGAAAAATACGGTCCCGGCTGTTTTCCGGCCGGCTGCGGATCTGCTCTGTCAGCTTTCCCAGGGCACTTTCTAAGTCACCTTTTTGAAAATACTCTTCTGCAAGCATCATTTGCCTTTCCGGTACAGGTTTACCGTTTTCTCCTGTTTTCGCTCAAATTCCTATGCAGAATAATTTTAATCGAAAACAGGAGAATTATAAACGGTTGGAGTTGTCGTGTGGGACGGTGAATCACCATACGCAATCGCCCACAGTTTATTCCTCAATGTTTTTTTCAATATCCCAATTCATCGTAATTTCCGCATCGCCTGTCCCATCGTCTTTCTGGGGGGTATAGGCGGTCTCCATTTTGGCAAAATTCAAAGAGACATTCTCTGTAATCCGGTCTTCACCGCCGCTGCCGCCTGTGCTCAGGGAGGTTATCAGCACCTTAGTCATGGTGACTTTCAAATAGTCAATAGGCTCCTTACCGGCCTTCCGGACAATCAGAATCGCTTCATCAAAATGCTCGCCGTTGCAGCAAGCCCTCATCAACTCAGGCGTTGACTTGTCAACATGTTTTGTCAGTGAAATATCCTGTATATTGACTTTTCCGGCACCGCCGCCACCACCCGAGTGCATTGTGCCGGATTGAGACATTCCCCAGCTCCAGGCAAGGACATCAATCTCATCTTCATGTCCGTCAATCTTGGACTCGCCATCCACACCATTAATTTTTAAAAGACAATCAAAAGCCATTTTTTTTCTCCTACTTAGTTTACGTTTTTAATTAACTACGAACGCTATCATGCTTTTCCCGACGGCAGTTTGGAAACCAGCCGCAGGGAAACAGTCAAACCTTCTAACTGGTAGTGAGGCCTTAAATGAAAGGTCGAGGTATAATAACCCGGGTTACCCTCCACCTCTTCGACTTTGATTTCAGCAGCCGCCAACGGTTTACGGCATTTTTCTCTTTCTCCTGCACTGGCGGGGTTACCGACCACGTACTGCATAATCCATTTGTTCAGCCACCGCTGCATGTCATCGGCTTCTTTGAACGTGCCCACTTTGTTATAGACAATGGCTTTCAGGTAATGGGCAAAACGGCAGCAGGCAAACAGATAGGGCAGACGGGCGGACAAATTTGCATTGGCTGTGGCATCCGGATCGTCGTACTCAAAGGGCTTTTGA
This sequence comes from uncultured Desulfobacter sp., assembly GCF_963664415.1. Taxonomy (NCBI): domain Bacteria; kingdom Pseudomonadati; phylum Thermodesulfobacteriota; class Desulfobacteria; order Desulfobacterales; family Desulfobacteraceae; genus Desulfobacter; species uncultured Desulfobacter sp. Next base: position 2,359,785 of record NZ_OY761445.1, read on the forward strand.
AGGGACTGGGCCCCAATGAACGCAGCAAAATTTGAATTTTGCTTATGGAGCAACGGCATAAAACCCAATTTTGCAAGTTCTGCCTCCCGTCTCTGCCCAATGGCTATTTCCGTAGGGCATTTCATATCCACACCGCCATCATCCGTGGGAAAGGAGTGCACCGGCAGATTTTCCACAGCACCGCCGGCCTCCACGCCTCGAATCCGAGAGCACCATCCGTAGAGCTTGAAGGACCGGGTAATATTGGTGGCCATGGCATAGGCGGAATTGGCCCAACAGTACTTACCGCTGTCTGCACCTTCGGTATCTTCTTCAAAATCAAATCTCTCAACGGGCTCTGCTTTTGCACCATAGGGGCGGCGTGCCAGAAACCTGGGCATGGCAAGCCCGATATATCGGGAATCTTCCGATTCCCTCAAGGCCCGCCATTCTGCATAATCAGCCCCCTCAAAGCGTTTAGACAAATCAGCCGGATCCATCAGTTCTTTCCAGTCGCTCATCTGCATGACGCTCTCGGCAGCACCGCTGATAAAGGGCGAATGGCTGGCGGCAGCAATTTTCGCCATTTCACCCAGCAACTCAACATCCTGGGAACTATGATCAAAAAAATAATCGCCAACAAGACACCCAAACGGTTCACCACCGAGAAGATCCAGCCCTTCCCCGTATATTTTTTTAAAGATGGGACTCTGGTCCCACCGGACCCCTTTAAACTTTTTGAGGGTCTTGGAAAGCTCATTTTTGCTGATGTTCAACACCCGGATTTTCAACATTTCATCTGTTTCGGTATTGTTGATGAGGTGATGAAGCCCGCGCCATGCGCCTTCCAGCTGCTGGAAATCCGGGTGATGAAGAATCTGGTTGATCTGCTCGGTGAGCTTCTGGTCAATAGCGGCCTTAATGGCTTCGATGGTGTTGACGGCATTGGAAGAAACAAGCTTTGTATCTTTAAGCACATACTCGGCCAGGGTTCGTACGGCACTTTCCACTTCATCCTTTGCCCGGTCTGATTTTGGTTTGAATTCCTTTTGCAGCAAAGATGCAAAATCATCGGGCTCAAGCACCTGTGCTTCTTTCTCGATCCCGCTGGTGGTTTCCTGTTCGGTCATGATTTTACTCCTTGGATTCAGAAGATTCGTTATCAGGTGATTCACCGGCAGTATCCTGCCCCTGAGCCGATGTCAGGGCCTTTTGCAGGGTCTCATCCTGAATCAAATCTGCGATGAGATCCTCCGCACCGGTTTTTCCATCCATCTGCGTTAAAAGGGTGTCCAGCTGAGTACGGGCCTCCAGCAATTGCTTCAACCCATCTACATTACGGGCAATCGCCTCCGGAGAGAAATCTTCCAGGCTCTCGAAGGTCAGATCAACGGCGATTTCGCCTTCGCCGGTAATGGTATTGGGAACCCTGAAAGCAGCGTGAGGCCTCATGGCTTTAAGCCGGTCCGTAAAATTATCGGCATCAATATCTAAAAATTTTCGGTCCGGGACCGGTGTGACCGGCTCATCAGGCCTGGGTTTGCCTGCCAGATCCGCCATGACTCCCATTACAAACGGAATTTGAATCTTTTTCTCAGCACCGTAAAGTTCTACATCGTACTCAATCTGGACGCGCGGGGGCCGATTACGACCGATGAATTTCTGGCTGCTTTGGGCCATATCTTTTCCTCCTTGCCTAACGGGGTTTACTATTTTATTTATGTCATATTAATACTTAAATAGGTTTCTAAGTTAACTTCATGTTTTTTGTGGGCCGAGTCTGGGAACTGATAAGCCAGTCCGTCCCATGGCTATTCTTTTGATTTTTTTTCTTTTGCTGCCTCTGTTACTCCTACAAGGCTTTGTATCTTTTTCACACTGTCAGGCGCCATATCCTCAAGAATTTCCATAAAATTTTTTTCCACCAGCCTGCCGGCGCGCTTCAACAGTAAAGGGACGGGACTGGCCGGCTCATTCTCGGCATAGTATTCGCAAATCACGTCCAGCATCCGGTGAATGTCACGCCTGCTTGTTATGGGCCCCGGATTCATGGAAACAGGTGCGGAGACAATTTGATCCGGTTGCGAAATATTGGTATTTTCATCCCTGTTTTGCTCATCTGAAATTTGGGGCGCCTGCCCGATCCGGTCGGCCATAATTTTGTTAACATTTTCCAAAACATTGACAAGTTGCTCAAACTTAACGGAATCCTCCGGCCCAACTTTTTCATCCAATACTTTTTTAAGGGCGTTCACCTCTTTTAACGCATTATCAACATCACGCTGTGTTTTTTGCAGGATTTCGGGATCAGAATCCTTAAACGCCGCATCAATTAATTGTATTCCAGGGAGTTCTTTCCCCGCCTCCTCATCTGTGGCCACAGGTTTTATTATTTTGTTGGCAATATGAATATCACGTAACCCGTAACGCCCCATTTTCGTGGAATCGCATAAGGGTATCCTCATGATGGGGGAAATAAAACGATTATCGTCATTAAGTTCCCACAATACATTAATCCGTTCGGTGGGATCGTTGTCATCCTCAACATCAAGCAGAGGATAAACAGTATCCCAATACTGTTCAATGAATCCACGAATCAACCGCAAACCATCATATAGGCCGGAAATCCCCTGTACTTCTATCAAAGCCCTGGCCAAAATAACGGCAAGTCTCAGGTCATGGGTATTTCCCAACAGTTCCAGTGCCGTTTTTTGGATCTCTTTCCAGTTTGGCTTACTCAACACCTTTCCATCCGGGTCTTGCTTTGGTTCTGTATTTCGCGAAAGCTCGGACAGATCGACAGAGGATGCTTCCTCTCCCGAAGGCGCTTCAGGCGAGATTTCTTTCAGCAGACTCTCCAGGTCAATTCGGCTCAATGCGGTTCTCCCTTATGGTGTTCGTTCCATCCGTCAAGAAAGTTGAAAATGCGGATGCCGGCGGCAGTAACTCATACACCCGCAGACATGGCCTGACGTCCTTGGAACCGGCTGTAGTCCAGATACTGTATTCTGTCATAAATTTATCCATAAGGCCACTGCTTAAATCTGCCAGGGCTTGTTCCGTCCCCCCCATCGTCTCCATGTCAACATACAACGCCCCCTCCGGATTATTTTGGCAGCCGTCATACGGCCTGATGACAGGAAAGTGGATATGATGCCTTTCTTCATCAAACCGTGACATGTCAAAATCATCCTGCAGCGCTGAAAGCGCAATATTTTCGACCTGCTCAAACCATTTTCCGGCCTGGATCAGCAGCCGGGAAACAGTCGTTTTTTCTGATATTGATACTGCCAGGGTCAAAGGGAAATACCGCCCCACCCTGTCAACACTGGGAATCAGCACCCCGGCCCATGCCTTTTCGCCACAAACACCGGAACTGAGGCAAAATCTCCAAATGGGGCTGGTCAAAAAAATATCCAACCATTCTGTCCCCAAAACCTGTTGGCTTGCCGCAATGGAATCCTGGAGCCATGCATCCCACGCGTGTATAAAATCGGCAGGCAGTCCCCGGGAAACAAAATCTCCCAATATCGGAATTTTGCCATACATTCCCAATCTCTCCTCGGCGAATTTCACAACGCCTCCGGGCAATGGAACGACTGCAGTTCAGTCGACCCAAACGGGTTGACAACACTTCCGGCAACCATTCTGTAACTGGCGTCATGTCCATTCACTGTGAATGTCACGGTAAATTGGTTCTTACTTTTCCTTGTCATCCTTGTACTGTCCAAGGCGCGGAACCAAGCCCATGGTCCTTCTTTCCGGTCTTGGAAGACGTTGCCGTCAAAGGTTCTGAACCCCCACTCAACCACAGACACAGGTGAACCGCCCGATTCCGGCCACTGAAATGTTTGGGTTCGAGACCGGCCATGACTATATTTAATGGTTTTGCCTCCGATACTCAGTTGGAATTCTTTTGCCGAAGCATCCAGGGATTCGGGCTTTAATTCAAATTTAATAAATGGCGTTGGGTTTCCCATAAAATAAATCTGTCGGATCCGTTCAGACCGTTTAAACTGTTCCAGGCTGCCGGCAGACACCAACCCTAACCGATGGTTGTCTATCACTTTTTCCTCCCAGTCGGCATTAGAGAACGGCTTGATATATTCCCTTAAAAACGTATCAATAATCCCGTTTGACTGAAAAAAACGGTTGAAATCATCCAGGGATACATCTTCAGAACTGCTTTTTAACAATGGATACCGTCCGGCAAGTGTTTCCCTGTAGGGTGCCACCACCTCAGCCTTCCATATACTGTTAAGCTCCAGTTTTGCAGATTTAAGCATGGTTTTCCGGGCTGATGCCGTCAGTGAAGAGAGCCAAGTATTGAACGGGCCAGGAAGTTGTTCCGCATACTTCCTGGTGGACGTAATTAAGTCGCCGCCACTTTGTATCCGCTGTTTTAAATCATCCAGGGCGACGTCTGAACTATCATACCGGTCCATTAAATCACGCAGTTTTTCCAGCCTGGTGATGATTTCATCCAAAAGCGGTGGATCGTCTTCACTTTCCTTGATCAATTCATTTAGCCGTTTGAACTGTTTGATCTTTCTTGATAATTCTTCAGAAAAAGGTGCTTTCCCCTCTAAAAAGGAGGTATTCGCATCGATTTCTTTGAGCAATTTCTTCAAGGGGTTGTCTTTGCCGGCGGTCAGGCGGTGGAGTATTTTGTTGGTATGATACACATCTTTGGACGGCTTGATGGACAATTTGTTTAATAAAAAAGCCCATTTCTGGATATAGTCAATAAAATAAACCCGCTGAAGGTTGTCGTACAATGTTTTGGCGTCAGCCGTCCCTTTTTCTGCATCTGCGTTTTCCAACACCCAGTTCTGCTGTATGGCATTTTCAATAAACCCGGTTCCCTGCTTGTTGAAAATTTCATCGTATCCAATGGCAGTATACAATCCAGGTATGGACATTTTAAGGATTGAGGGCCCAAAAATCTGTTCAATAAACAGAATGTCTTCCACCTGGAAATCGTATTTTTTGATCGGCAGGTATGCGCTTTTCAGCTGATTATATATTTGTTTATATAAAGGCACGGAATTGAGTTTTTCCCTTGCATCGGTAATCAGTATCGCATTCAGCGGTTTGAGATCCCGCTTAAAATCCGATAAAAGCAAATCTTTCATATGGGTCCTGTAATCCACCCTGAACTGTTCCGGCTCTCTTTGAAAATTCTTGTCCCAGTCCTCTCCGATTATTTTCACGGCCAGATCAAGGTCTGCTTTTCTTTGCTCTGGAGAACGGCGCTCCAGCATCAAGTAGACTTTTAAAAGATCATAAAGATCCCCCGCCTTGTCCTGATTCATGGAACTGAATTGAGCAATGCCGACGGCAAGGCGCTGCTCAAGCCGCCTTGTGATCACAGGAAGAAGCTGGGCTTTTAATAATTTTTCATAGAATCGGTCAATCTGGTCATTAATTTTGGACCGCTGATCCAGCCCCATGCCCATCCATTCGGCACTATTTTCCTGAACAAGGCCGGCGGATTTGAACAATGCCAGTTTTTCATGAAGATTTTTTACCCCGCTCTCCCAGTCATTGGCGGTACCGGAAATATTTTCATAGCCGGCAACGGCATCCTTAATTTCAACAAGATAACCTTTATTGTTGACAAAACTGAGCATCCACCCCAGGAAGACAGCGGACGTGACCACAAGAACCGTTGCATAGGCCAGATATTTCAACCACCGTTTCCTATGTTCAACCCTGGGGTCTGCACCGGCCATTTCAGATTCAGGAAACACCACTTTTGCCAGCAGATCATAGATAAAATAGCTTTTGCCTTCACCACTGTATATGGGTACGGTTTGCTCATCCAGGCCATAGGTTTTTGACAAAACGCCCATGATCCGATCAATGGGCATTCCTTCCTGGGTGGCACTGGTAAAGTAGATGCCCCGGGTTAACAGGGGCCGTTCAAACCGGCTGGAGTCAAATGTTCGATGGATAAAATCCATAATCGCCGGTTTTATCAAGGCCATCTGCCTGGGAAAATCCATGATCAAGCTGCGGCGTCGGATATCCGGTTCTTCATGAACCCGGTTCAGCATCATCCGATTCAACCGGGTCAACAGCTCTTCAAAATCGGTGTTAAATCCTGTAAGAAATGCATTGGTCTGTTCCGGGTCATTTCCCTCAAATGTCCTGCCCCAGACTTGCGCCCTTTCTTCCGGGCGGAAAAAGGCAAAAAAATCCGAAAATCCGGCAATAAGATCACATTTTGTAAAAACCATATAGATGGGAAACTTAATCCCCAGGATCTCATGCAATTCCTCAATTCGCTTTCGAACCTCCCTGGCGTGCTGTTGTCTTTGCTCATCGGTTTTGCCTAACAAGTCGGAAATACTGGTCGCCACCAACACCCCATTTATCGGCCTGCGGGAACGAAATTCCTTGATGAGCTTAAGAAACCCCTCCCAGGCAGCCTGATCAACAGCCTGGTGGCTGTCCTGGGTTGTATAGCGGCCGGCAGTGTCCAAAAAAATGGCATCATCGGTAAAAAGCCAGTCGCAGTTTCTCGTTCCTCCCACGCCCTTTATGCCCTGTTTAAACGCCATATGATCTGAAAAAGAAGAGGCAATCCCGGAATTCATCAGAAGCGTGGTCTTACCGCAGCCGGGTGCGCCAATGATCACATACCAGGGCAATTTATACAGATACTGGTTGTCACGCCCCTTGTTTGATCTGATGCGCTTAAGATTCTGTAACGCCTCCTCAAATTTTAACCGCAGGATCTTCAATTCTTCTCGTTGTTTTTCTTCGACTTCCAGTTCAGACTCAGCGATTTTGTCCATGAGCTGTTGATCAATTTTTCCGGACCGGGCTCTGACGCCAAGGTTATACACCACCCAGATCACAACGATAAAAAGTATGACCAGCAGACGATTTATCTCAGGTGCCAAAATTCTTTTTCCTGCAAATCCGAACAAAGGGCCTGCAAACCAAATCATGACGCATATCGCGATAACACCAACACTTTGTATGAACCACTTCTGTTTAATAAATTTGATCAAAAATTTCATGGATCACCTGATATGAATGTCTATGCGACGGTTGATGGCCCGGTTCTCTTTAGAATCGTTCGGCACGATCGGTTCAGCGTACCCCATTCCCTTGGACGTTAGACGGTCAGCCAGTGAAGGCTGGGCCTTGCGCATGATTTGTTCGGCTTGTTGCGCCCGTGCCTCTGATAACTTGTGATTATCCGGAAACCGGATAGAAAATCGAATTTTCTGGTTATCCGAATGCCCCAAAATATCAATCCGGAAGGTATCATTTTTCAATTCATCCGCAAGTTTTATAAAAATGGGATAAAGTGCCTTTTTTATCTCATCTTTTCCGGACAAAAAGGCATTGGGGATACGGATAATGGGACCGTCAAGCACACTGACCTTGTTTTCGGCGATCTCCGATGACAGTAATTTTCTAAATCGGTCACTTTCATCAAAAGCCGGCTTTTGCTCCGATAAAACTTCGGCAGGTTCCGGTATCTTTACCGGATGTATCTCCTTTTTGTCCGGAATCGGTGTCAATGCGTCTGCACCAATGGCGACAATACGGTCATAAACCTTATCCGAGGCATTTGAAACCGTAAAAAGAAAGATGCTGAAGCTTACGAGCAAAAACAGACCGGCAACGGCTGCAACAACCCACAGTGGAATATAACGGATTAAAGGATTGCTTATTGGTCTGCCATGCCAATGAACGGACAGGTTTCGATCAGGATCACCTTCGGTCTGTCGTATCAAGCGGTGGAGTTCCTCGCGCTCCTCTTCAAGCCGTCGAAGACCTTGAGTTATTGTACGATACTTTCCCTGGAACCCCAGACTCAGACACACATAAGCAAGCTTAAGCAATTCCAGCTTCCGGCTTGGCCGGCGTTTGAGGTTTTCGAGCTCATCAAAAAAAACATTCCCCATGTTGATGTGTCGAAAGAAAAACGCAGACAAATTATCATACTTCCAGTCGCTTTGATTACCCCATGGCGTATTCAATACCGTTTCGTCCAACAAAGCACATAAAAGCAATTTTGCCACACGGACATCTTCTTCGGTAACGTTTTGCTCATAACAACGATGTTCAAACTGTTTAATTTCATTGATCAAGCTTTGATACAAGCCATCGATATTATTATAAACCGGCAGATTTCGAATTTTAGGAATCAAGGACAAGATGGCAAATGCATTGGCAATAAAAATATTGGACTTTTCCAAATAAACGGCCCTGATATCCTTTTCCGGAACATCAGGGGGGGGGAATGCTTCCCGGGAGGGCTGAGGGATCTTCCTGCCAGCCGGTCTGGGTAGAACTATTGTTTTATCGTTATCGACAAAATCAAAAGGATCTGATCCACTCATAATTCAAACCTTAACTTAACCTTTTTTGATTGCCCAGAACTCCAGCTGAAGGTCTGGCAGATTACCGGAGATATGTATGGCAATGCCGGCTGACTGCGTTAATTTTTCCCATAAATCACATTGGGTATTGAGTTCAAAATAGATAAATCCCGGGTGGTACGGCAACTCCTGGGGTGCCACCGGGAGATGATGAACAGCAATACCCGGGGTCAAAGATTTAATATATTCGTTGATTGTTTCAACCGGCGCAATGATGATCTGGTTGGGCAAATCATCCCGGAGGGTTTTGTTGTCCACCCGGGCCTTGACGGCCAATACGAAAACAGCACTGTTGAGCAGACTCACATCCGGTCTGCGGGCGGCATATGTATTGTATTTTGGATCTGAAAGCTCTATGGGAACAGCTCTTTGTTCATACACTTTCACCAGTAACTGCCGCAGATCCTCCATCACGGGTGTAAACGCTCCTTGAAGGTCATTATGACTGTAGGCCGGATAATCTACAGGGCGTCTTTTTTTGGAGAAAAAGGCCACCAATTCACCGGACAGTTGAATAACCAACTGATAAAACCGTTCCGGATGCAGATCCGGAATTGTTGATAAATGTTTGAGCAATACCTGGTAACGATTGATTGTCTGAAGTAATAAAAAGTCAGAAATCCCGGCAACACCGCCATGGCCTTCGGCACCCATTCGAGCGGCAATCGCCTCGCCGCGGATATTCAGCAGCCCCACCAGTTCCAGAATATATCCTTTTAAATTTTTTTCAGATACACAATTGATATTGGGCGCAATAAATTTGTCGTCGATGATAATCTTTTTATCGGCCCGGGCTTCAACGATCCGTGCAACAGCCATGCATGTATAGCCGGCGCGTTCATCCCTTTCCATGAGAAGGCGTGTTTTCAGCCCGCCGGTATAAATACAAACGGAACCGTCACCGCCAATTGTAATATTGTTTTTTACATCCCGTTCACTGATCCTGTAACGAGCAAGGCTCTCCCGGTTATCCTCGCTGTCTGTTTCCACTGCATCCGGCCGCCGCACAGGCAACGAAAGATATACGGTTTCATTGCCTGTATCATCAGGAACATCCACCGGCAAGGGCAACGCATCATCTCCGGGAAGATCAAAGGGCGTACCGTCCTGAAAAATACCTGAACATTTTTTCAAAGCAAATTTGCCTATCCCGAGAAGTTCAGTGTCAATAGCCAGATTGTGAAAGCCCCAGTTAAACGGCTGTATGCCCAGGGAGCGGGCATTGATCAAATTTTCAAGAAAACGGTCATGTTGCTGAAAATGCTGAGCGGATAAGGGCATTCCCTCCAGCCATATAACCTTACTATTATTCATAATTGTCTGATTTTCCTATCCTGTTTTAAACGGCAATTCAGCTTTTCATCTCAGCATCCTCTATCCTCGACACCAACTCTTTATAGGCTTTGGCGAATTCATGATCAAAAAATCTTTTCGGCGTCTCTTTTACGATGTCATTATAGGCATTCTTATAAGCCTCCCAGCAATATTTGTTTTTCATGACATGTTTTTTTTCATATTGCTTTTCAAAATTTTGAGGGTCCAGGTGGTTGAGTAACTTCTGCAGAGTTGCCTGTACACCTGCGTTCACAGCCAACTGATGTTTTTTTACATCTTCATAACCTTCACGAACGGCAGAAACGGCATCCATAAAACCCGTTCTTTTATCTAACAACATGAGCTTGAGAGCGTCCTCTACAGTTGGAGAAAATTTAAGCGGATTATTTCTTTTTATTTCAATCATTGTTTTCGTAATCCCGGTAATTTGACCTTTACTCTCAGCGCGCGCCCATAATACGTCCCTCAGTCCATCTGCAAGTTCTTTCAAAACGGTTCCGACTGTCTGCATGAATTCTGGAATCTCTTCGGGAAGAACCCCTTTTTCATCCTTTATTCCCAGGGCTTCAAGAAAAATTGCAATCAGCTCACTCCCTTCTTCTGCCATATCAGACGAAGGGATTCTATCCTTTTCAGTATCGGCACTTTTTGAGGACTCAGTCTCTTGTCGTGGTGTTTCAATACTTTTTGGACGTATATTCCCAGCGTTTGTCAATTTTTCTTGGGATGGCGGCGAAACGTCTGGAACTGAACCGGCATCATCTGTTTGGAGGTCCTTTTCCAACAAATCAAAACCATCGTCAAATTGGGATTGCGAAAATAGTGAAGCGGTAGTCGTTGTCAACGTAGAAGTTTCACTCCGGCTATCGGACAAAATAGGTTCATCCAAGGAAGCCAGCAGGTTTTCCGGGTTGAAATTATCGGGGGGAGTTAATGGAAAAGATTCACGTGGTTCAGGGTGTTGATCTTCAGGCGCATCAGCGACAATCGAAGGGGGATCATAATGCCCGGCAGTGGTTATGCCGGAATCAAAAACACCGGGAGGTTTTATTTCATTGTCCTGATCGGGAGGAGAAAAAAAAGGGGATGAACTTGGGGATTGCTCATTCTCATGGTCTTCTGCAGCACCGTTATCCTGCGCAAAAAACGTAATAGAGTTAGGCGCATGGGGAGAATGATCAGAAACATCAGATATGCTGACTTCTAATACATAATTACCAATTTCAAGCTTATCACCATTTTTCAGAGAATGGCTGCTGTTTCGTAATTCATGCCCTGTATCTAAAAAAAAGGAGCCGTTTGTGCTGTGGTCTTCTATATGGTAAGAATTATCGTCAAAAACAATACTAGCATGTTTGGACGAAACAATAAAATCAGGATCCGTCAAATGAAGATCATTGTCCGGTGAACGGCCGATTGTTCCACTTTTTTTATCAAAAAGAACGGATAATTCTCTCTGTGGCGGACGTCCTTTGTAAGTTAAAACTTTAATCCTGAGTTGCATATTTTGGCCTCTAGTATTTCTGCCAATATCATAAAATGCCCATATACACCGACCCCAAAAAATTCAAGGCTTATCTCATTTGGTATTACTCTGCTTAATACTTTCCAGTCTTTCATAAAGGGTCCGGGCTTTTTTCAGGTTGGACTGAACATCTTTATAACCTGGATCAACCTCTTCAACTTGCTCCCATTCGCTTATGGCCCGTTTAAGCTGCTCTTTGCCGAAATAATGGATGCCAAGATTGTAATGCTTCTCTTTATAGGTATCTTCACAGGTTTTAATGTAGGTACGACATTGATTACAAGCGTCGTCATTATTATACTGCATCGCCGATGAAAAGCTCTGCCTGGCGTCAAGATAGTGTTCTTTCTTAAATTGGATCAGTCCCTGCTGGAAATAGCTTTCAAACAGATTGGCATTAATCTGAGCGTTATCCGGATCTTCAGCTTGTGCTTTTTTAAAAAGCGGTATGGCCCGGCCATATTTTTTCTGTTGGAAAAGGGTCATGGCCTGATCATAGTCCGTAGGGGTTTTAACCTGCGGAACCGGTGTACTTTCTTCAACATCAGCAGGGGCAACCTCCGTCTCCTTCGGGGGTTCTGCAATTTCTGTGACATCAGAGGGTTCTGTGACATCAGGTTGTTCAGGTGCCTGGATGTTCTCCGGTACTTCAGGCTGGTCAGGTTCCTGGGGCAGCGCCTCCGGTTCTGCCGGAACCACAACTTCGGGTTTTGACGGAGCGGTTTGTTGCTCACGCTTTTCCTGCCGCTCTTTCATATATGCATTATATCTCGTTTGGAGATCTTCAACGGTCAATCCGCTCAGGACCGGAATTTTAAGTTGATCCCCGGCACGAACCCGGGTGACATCCGTCATATTGTTAAATTTTCCGATAATGGGATAATATTTCAGATCTCCGTAATAGATTAAACTCAACTTTGAAACACTTTGCCCGTCAAGCAGTGTATGTAGAATATAGTCTTTTGAGTTCAGGGAGACACCGCCGGGACTTAATTTTTCTTTGGCCGGAGTATACTCCGGCCAGTTTTGAAGTGCACTTAAATATTGTCTTCTTGCCGCATCGTATCGCCCCTGTTCATCAAGGGCCAGACCTTTTTCATAGTGTTGCCGTGCTATTTCATACAGCGCAGCTTCCACCTTTTTTTTGTGTGCTAGGGCAGACGGATTATCCACGTCAACCGTCAAGGCCAGCTCGTACTGCTCCAAGGCACTTTGAAGCCGGCCCTGACTTTCATATGACTCACCGGTCTGGATATACTTTTCGCTCAGGTTGGGTTCTTCGATTTTTTTTGGCGCCTGCTTGGATACGCAGCTTGCCACAAGACACAGTGACAGCAGTATTACAAATAGATTTTTTTTTGTTTTCATTGTATTCACTTTAAAGACAATCTCGTAAATGTATGTAATCTGGTTTTAAACGTCTTGATATCTTTTTTTAATATCATATCCCTTTTCAATGCAAGGGGATTTGAAAAAAACGGGTTGCTTCCCCGCTCCACGGAAACGGCCATTTCATAGCCGGCCTTTCGGGAAAGCGCCATCACATATTTATTAAAGCGCCCATAAGGAAAGGAAAAAATAGTGGTGTTCTGGTTCAATTTACGATCTAAGGTCTGCTTTGAAACGACAATCTCCGTGTAAAGCCTTTCTCTATATGCATCATTGGTTTCGTCTTCCAGTTTGCAACTTAAATCACTATGGGAGGTCGAATGGGACCCAATATAAAACCCATTGGCTCTGAGCAGACGAAGATCCTGCCATGTCAGGGCCTTACCAGACACCCCGATATAGTCCGTATAAACAAAAAAAACAGCGGAGAACCCAAATTCCAAAAGTATGGGGGCGGCTGTTTTTAATCCTGATTTAAACCCATCGTCAATGGTTATCATGACCGCTTTTTTAGGAATTTGCCGCCGATATTTTAAAAAATCCAGGAGCATATCAGGAGAAATTGTCCTAAAACCATTATCCTTAAGAAAAGTCAGATGCTCTCTAAAAATATCGGGAGATGTATTTAAGGGTGATGGATTATTCGGGAGAAATTTGTGGTAACACAGAATGGGAACCGTCTGGTATCCGTTGACAAACACACCGCCTTTATTTTTTTCTTTCAGGGGGATCGTAATAAAATCGTCGTTGCCTGGACTGTCCGGATTATGGGCATCCTCTATGCGCCAAATATCCCGTTCACTGCCATAATACTGCCTGGCCAAATTTTCTATAGCAACACCCCGGTCTCTGGGATATAATACATATGTTTTTGATTGGTACACCAAAGGGGCTGAATCTTGAACAGGTTGGGGGGCTACCCCGCAAGATGACAAAAATATTAGACCCATAAGAACTGATAAAACGAATATAAGACCATTTATCTTTAAGTGTATCAAAATCGCCCCTGTTTTTACAAAATGAATACGATTTTTCGTCATCTATTATTACCCTAATTTTAACGCGTGTTCAAATCAATTAAAAAATTTGTAGTCATATAAAACATATTAGGATCAATATAGGCGTTCTTAAGTAATTTCGTAACTTGACAGTCCTTCTTTTTTTATTGTAGTAGTTCAGCTAAAGTATTGCTTACGCAAACAATGTGATTTTCTGGAAGAGATAATATTTTCCCAAGCTTTTTATTCTAAAAAATTCAATTTCCGGAAAATAATCAAAGAAAGGGGTCTATGGAAACATACAAAAAAAATAGGTTTACCCTTAAAAAATTCTTAATCAGCATATCCATCTGGTTTTTTGTCTGCCTGCTCATGAATCTTATCGGACATGCCGTGGAACATCACAACAATAATAAACTTGTAAAATCCGGCATTGCCATATCCAAAGACATTACCAGCCAATCCGGACTGCCTTTGCTTGAAAGAAAATTTGACCATTTAAGTGATCTTATTGAACAGACAACCCAAAAGCCGGGTGTTGTTTTTGCCTCTATTATAGACCACAAAAACAAAATCATTGCATATTCCGACCAGAACCAATTTTTTACGTTAAACAAAAAACATGCACGACAGGAAGGTGGTATTAAATACTGGCGCGTAATAAGCCTTGAGACCCATAATGTTATGAATTTTCTAACCCCCATCACCTTTTCGGACACAAGAGTTGGCGAGGTATTCATCTCCCTTGCCACACAAAATTTTGACCAGTTTTACGGAATTGTTACGCTTTTGGCGGTATTAAGCTTTCTGTGCATTATTTTGTTGTTTGGGACGTCCAATTACAAAAATATATTGGTATGGATTCGAAAAAAAGAGATGGCAACGGCCACCACTCCCGACAAAGCCGATGATGCGCCCCTGTTTACCTGTCCCCTTTGCTGTACACCAACTCATTTTTCAAACCAGACCTGTGATGACGCCCCCATCGAATCGACCCCTGTTCTTACCCGCTATGGCGCGCCTGAAAAAAGCATTATATTATACGATCTGGATAAATTTGAAGAGTTAGACTGGATTAAACAACGCATCCTTGCCAAATGTGCTAAAATAATTTCTGTGATTTCTGATCAACATTGACAACCCTAAACGGCCCGGGTTTTTATATCAATGGGACGTCTATTAAAAGGAAAGAATCTGTTCTATAACTCGACTCTTTTGCATAACAAGATGTAATAACCGGAGAATCCATATGCAGTCCAACACAAACAAAAAAGCGACATCCGGCAGCCTATCATTAGAGCTTGAATCAAGCGTTCATTCAAGTCTAATGAGAGCTGCCAGGGGAAATCAATTCTTAAACCGTAACCGCTCCCCCCTAATTATATATGCCGTTATTTTTTTCGGTATTGCTATCTTATGTCATGTCTTGTTCAAAAACGCCCAAAATGAAAGCCGCCGGGAATTTTATGATTCAGGGGCACTGTCTGCAGAAACAATTGCTGAAAAAGTGACGGCTCCGTTACTGGAGAAAGATGTGCTTACCCTGAATGTGGCTGTGGGGGAACTGGAAAAAAAGTATCATCCGATTTTTACGGCTATCCTTGACCATGACGATAAAATCATTGCCCACAGCGACCCGAATGAAATCGGCAAGGCATATACGGCACCTGCAAATAAAATAGAAATCCGTATAGACAAAACCGTAACCATTGAACGCATGACCATAAAAGACAAAAGCCTTATCTGTTTTTCTAGAGTACTTGTCTTTTCAAATGTACCCATCGGAGAGATACATTTTGGTCTTGATGCAGCCCCCCTGGATCAAGAAATTGCCGGATATGGGCGGCGTATATTCATTATCTGGGGGGTATGTGCCGTCTGTTTTATTGCGGCGATTTTTCTTACGGATATATACCTTAAAAACAAGCAGCAAAAAATCCTTGAAGAAATTGAGAAAACGCGGAAAGTCGGACCGTATGTGCTCACCAAAAAAATTGCCCAAGGCGGTATGGCCGAGCTTTATCTTGCTGAGTATATGAGAGAGGACGGATTCAGGCGGACCGTAGCCGTAAAGAAAATTTTACCCCATTTGATAGAAAACCAGGATTTTGTAGATATGTTCATCCGGGAGGCCCGGTTAGCCGCAATTCTCCAGCATCCCAATATCGTCCAGATCTATGATTTGATTAAACTGCACAACGCCCATTTCATGGCCATGGAATATGTCCCCGGAAAAAATCTTGCCGAAGTACTCGCCCATGAAAAAAAAGGACTGGCAGTGGGCATGGCCACATTCATCATTCAAAAAATCAGTCTTGGGCTCTATTATTCGCACACAAGAACCAGTGATGATACCGGAGAACCTTTAAATATTGTCCATAGAGATGTCAGTACCCAAAACATGCTGATCTCATTTAAAGGGGAAGTCAAAATAAGTGATTTCGGTATTTCCAAAGCCCGGTCTGAGCCCAGCCTCACCCGGGCAGGTGTGATAAAAGGAAAATTATCGTATCTTGCACCTGAACAGGCCTTGGGAAAAGGCGCAGACCATCAGTCCGACCTTTATGCGCTTGGAATTATTTTTTACGAAATTTTGTCAGGAAAACGCCTGTACAAATTCGAAAATGAACTTGAGGCATTGAGTACGCTGCCTACAATGGTTGTTCCCCCCATTAACACGATTCGAACAGACATTCCCGATGAACTCAACCAAATAGTCATGAAATGCCTGGAAAAAGATCCCAAAAACCGGTACGACTCCGGCAAAATGATTTACGATGACCTGGCACAATTCAGAAAAAATCAAAACATTTCGTTTGATGAAACCAACCTGATTGATTTCATGGCAAAGAGATTTAAATAAAATGGCAAATTATATTTTTGTTGGAAAAACCGACCAAGGCCTGAAACGTAAAAATAATGAGGATGCTGTTCTGGTCAATGAACACAACGGTTTCTGCCTTGTGGCTGACGGTATAGGCGGCGCTATGGGGGGAGACGTGGCCAGCCGCATATTTGCGGATACGGCACAAGACGTATTTGCCAAGGCTGACAGCCTGAATGAATCCACCTATACCACCATCCAGCGGGTATTTTTAAATGCCAATGAATACATTTTAAATTATGCCGGCAACCATCCCGATTGTGAAGGCATGGGGTGTACCGCTGAATTGTTTGCCATCGAAGATGGGCGATATGTGCTTGGCCATATTGGCGACAGCCGCACATACAGAATGAGAAATAATGAATTAAAACAACTGACAAAAGACCACTCCCTGGTCCAGGAGCAGCTTGACCAGGGACTGATCAAACCTGAAGATGTCAGTACCCATGCCTTAAAGAATGTAATCTTAAGGGCTGTTGGCATAAAAAAAAATCCGGCGGTGGATATAATACGGGGCAACCTGTTTAGCGGTGATATTTTTCTGCTCTGCTCCGACGGTCTGACCGATCTTGTGGACCAGGAAATATTAAAACAATATATTCTTTCTCCCCTGCCCTTTGAACAAAAAGCCGAGGCACTGATTCAGGAGGCAAATAACAGAGGCGGCAAAGATAATATATCCGTTGTTCTGGTGCAAATCAGATAGAACCCGAGCGTAAACGGTAAATTTTGCCGATTATAAGGCGGGCGTAAAT
Organism: uncultured Desulfobacter sp.; assembly: GCF_963664415.1. Taxonomy (NCBI): domain Bacteria; kingdom Pseudomonadati; phylum Thermodesulfobacteriota; class Desulfobacteria; order Desulfobacterales; family Desulfobacteraceae; genus Desulfobacter; species uncultured Desulfobacter sp. The sequence goes on from NZ_OY761445.1 coordinate 2,377,055, forward strand.
TTCCAGGTTTTCGTTCAGACACTGTTTAAACCTTACACAAATCCCTTTTCACTAATCAGCAATAAAATCTGCTGGACCGCCTCATCCGGGGTCAGATTGGAAGTGTCAATGGACAATTCCGGGTTTAAAGGTTCTTCATAAGGGTCATCCACCCCGGTGAAGCCTTTGAGCAGCCCGGCTTTAGCTTTGGCATACATGCCTTTGCGGTCCCTTTTTTCACACACGCTGATAGGGGTGGCCACATGGATTTCAAAAAATCCGCCATGGGCTTCAATGGATGTACGGATTTTTGACCTTGTCCGCTCGTAGGGAGCAATAGGAGCACAAATGGCAACACCCCGGTTCTTGGTGATCTCGGATGCCACAAACCCGATGCGCCGGACATTGATATCACGGTGCTCTTTAGAAAAATTAAGCTCTGAAGAGAGATTGCGCCGGACAATGTCGCCGTCCAAAAGGGTTACGGGCCGGGTACCCATTTCCATAAATTTTGAATACAGCACATTGGCAATGGTTGATTTTCCGGCCCCTGAAAGCCCTGTGAGGAAAACCGTAAACCCTTGACTGGCAGGTGACGGATAGGATTGGCGCAATTCTTTGATCACCTCCGGGAAACTTGCCCATTCGGGTATATGCTTACCCTTTCTGACCCGGTCTCGGATATCGTCGTTGGTAAAAGAGAGCGTTTCCTGGCCTTCCTTGACCTCGCTGGCCAGCTTAAACTCATCTTCAAAGGGCAGATAGACCATCTCTTCAAAAAATACCGGTTCAATACCGATATCTTTGCCGGCCTCCTGTGCCAGTTCCCTAACCTGGGGAGTATCGTAGAAGGGGTTGCCGCAACTGTCCTTTCCCGGGGTTGCATGATTATGCCCGATGACAAAGTGAGTACACCCGAAATTTTTTCCGATAATCATGTGAAGCACTGCATCCCTGGGACCTGCCATCCGTGTGGATAGCGGCAGCAGATTAAGCATATATGTGTCCGGGGGATAATGGGCTGCCACTTTTTGATAACAGCGCATCCGGGTATAATGATCAAAATCTCCGGGTCTGGGGATACCTGCGATGGGCAACATCAACAGATTTGCCTTTGCCTTTTTCATGGCCTGGATGGTCAACTCGAACTGGGGACGGTGAATGGGCTGCCGGGTCTGGAACCCCACAACCCGTTTCCAACCCAGCTTGGAAAACTGTTGCTGCACCTCCAAAGGCGTGTTGCGGATCTGTTTAAAATCAGAATGAATCGGCAGATTCAACGCTTCAATACTGCCGCCGACATAGTATCTGTTTTCCCCTCCCTGAAGCCGGGCCACCTCATCATGGGTCATGTCTGTGGTGCCGTAAACAGCCATGGCCTCTTTTTCCCGATCCGCCTGCCAAATATCCTCAATAGCCATGATACCTAAGGGGAACCCTTCAGGGTCTCGAAGAACGACAGACTGGCCGACCTCAAACCGGTCTGAAAGATCCCGGGAAACATCAAGACAGATGGGTACAGGCCAGATTTCACCCGACGGCAGGCGCATACGGTCCAGAACACTTTCATAGGCCTCCTGGGTCATAAATCCTTTCAGCGGACTGAACACACCTGTGGTTAACAGTTCAAAATCACAAATCTGGCGCAGATTCAATGTGATATCCGGCAAGGATGATAATAATTGTTTAAGTGCTGTATGGCGTTCCTGATCCACCAGGAGATTGACAAGAGAGGTGTCTTGGGACATGTAAGTATCTATCCTTTAAATAATAACCCGCTTCATTTTGTATGAAAAAAACCGAATCAACCTTCAGAATTTTTTATGATTGATTGCCCATCCTTGGCAAACTTGTCTACCTATAAGTCAAAACCAGTCAAACTGTCAAGATTACAAAAAAGAAGGCCGGTAAACCTGTCTGGTTTACCGGCCTTTCCAACAATCTGGTAAGAAATATTTTTATTTCATTAATTCTTTATGGCTGCTGATCAGGGTATCCACAACTTCAGGATCGGACAACGTGGACACATCACCAAGCTGATCATACTCGTCCGTTGCAATCTTTCTCAGAATTCGTCTCATGATCTTGCCGGATCGCGTCTTGGGCAGATCTGAGGCAAAATTGATGATATCCGGCGTGGCAATGGGCCCGATTTCACTTCTCACATGTTTTTTCAGCTCAGCCATCAGTTCATCGGACGCTGCGACACCGACATTGAGGGTAACAAACGCATAAATCCCCTGCCCCTTGATGTCATGGGGAAATCCAATGACTGCGGCTTCGGCTACATTAATATGACTACCCAAAGCGGCTTCCACTTCTGCCGTACTCATGCGATGTCCGGACACGTTAATCACGTCATCCACACGGCCGGTGATCCAAATATAGCCATCCTCATCCCTGCGGCAGCCGTCACCTGCAAAATAATATCCGTCAAACATCTGGAAATAGGTCATTTCAAACCGGTCATGGTTATTATAAACCGTGCGCATCTGGCCAGGCCAGGGCTCTTTGATGGCAAGGATTCCATCACAGGCCCCTTCCAGCTCTTTTCCATCTTCACTGAGCACCACAGGCTGCACAGAGAAAAACGGCAGGGTGGCGGAACCGGGTTTCTGGTCAATGGCATAGGGCAAAGCAGAAATCATGATACCGCCGGTCTCTGTCTGCCACCAGGTATCTACAATGGGGCACTGTCCCTTGCCCACATATTTATGATACCACTGCCACGCCTCGGGATTGATGGGCTCGCCCACGGATCCCAAAACCCGCAGAGAGGAAAGGTCATATTTTTCTACCCATTCCTCGCCCTGGGCCATGAGCGCACGAATAGCTGTGGGCGCGGTGTAGAACTGATTAACTTTCCATTTTTCCACAGTGGCCCAGAACCTGCCGGGATCCGGATAGGTGGGAACACCTTCAAATATAATGGATGTAGCACCTTGGGAAAGCGGGCCGTAAACAATATAGGAGTGACCCGTTACCCAGCCGATATCTGCCGTGCACCAGTAGACATCACCTTCGTGGTAGTCAAATATGTATTTAAAGGTCGTTCCGGTGTAGACCATATATCCGCCGACATTGTGTTGAACCCCCTTGGGCGTGCCTGTGGAACCGGAGGTATAAAGAATAAACAGTGGATCCTCGGCATCCATCCATTCCACCGGACACTCGGCACTCTGGGCCTGGACGGCTTCGTGCCACCAGACATCCCGGTTTTCTACCATATTCACGTCAGAACCGGTTCGCTTGACCACAAAGCAGGTACCGACACTGTGTCCTAAATCTTCACACATCTTCAGGGCCTGATCTGCATTGCCCTTGAGGGGAACAGACTTGGCGCCACGCATGACACCGTCCGATGTAATTAAAACTTTGCAAAGGGAATCCATGATTCTGTTGGACAAAGCCTCGGAAGAAAACCCGCCGAATACAATGGAGTGCACGGCCCCGATTCTGGCACAGGCCATCATGGTTATGGCAAGTTCCGGTATCATGGGCAGGTATATGGCCACACGGTCACCCTTACCCACCCCGCTCTCTTTCAAGGCATTAGCAAAGCGGCACACTTTTTCATGCAGTTCGCGGTAGGTGATCACCATATCCTCGTCCGGGCTGTTTCCCTCCCAGATAAAAGCCGCCTGGTCACCCCGGGTCTCCAGATGACGATCCAGACAATTATACGTTATATTTGTCTTGGCATTTTTAAACCACTCAATGGACACCGGCCCCTTGGACATGCTGTAGTTAAAATCCCGAACCTTGTCCCATTTTTTTTCCCAGTAAAACGTTTCTGCAATTTCACCCCAGAACCCTTCAGGATCTTCCACGGATCTTTTGTACATAGCCTGATATTCATCCATAGATTTAATCCAGGCATTTTCACGAAATGTATCCGGTGCATGAAAAATGTTCTCGCTCATATTGAATGTCTCCTTCTCGTATAATGTACCCATAAGTTATTTTTAACTATTTTGTCATTGAATATAGAGCAAACTTTGTACCGGAGGCGATTTTTTAATATAACATACTAATAACAAAGAGGATATTCAACAACACAGATATTATTGTAACTAAAAACAAGCCACAACAAAAGTTGTTGGTTATTTTCCAAATAAAACGCAATATTCTTTTAAAACAACAATTTAATTGTATTTACAACTTTTATTGTAAATACAATTAAATTGTAGGTGGACCGATTCACCCCTCTTTGCGAAGCTTTTGGAGACGTTTGCTGAGTGCCTGCTGGGAAATACCCAAAATTTTGGCCGCAGCAGACTGATTCCCCCCCGTATGAGCCATGGCTGTTTCTATCAGTTCATTAGCGGCCTGCTTTAACGTCGGAAGTCCCGGATCTAAGGGCAAAGAAGCCCCGCTACCATGATCAGCCCGGGTGAACACATTGAACAGACCCGCAGAGATAGCGCCGCCCTGGTATCTTGACATGGCATCGTAAACCATGGATTTTAACTCTCTGATATTTCCTTTGAACGGATATGTTTCCATGGTTTCAATAAGGCTTTTCGGGATATCCGGTACAGGCTTATCCAGTTCATCGGCGGCCTGACAGATAAACCGGTCAAGAAGCAAAGGAAGATCTAAAAGACGTTCCCTAAGCGGCGGAATGGTCAAGGTGTGCGTGGAAAGGCGGTAAATCAAATCCTTCCTGAATTTACCCTGTTTTTCAAGTGCCCACAGATCCTGGTTGGTGGAAGCAATAATCCGGGTATCCGAATGCCGGGTAATATCTGATCCCAGTGCCAGATAATCGCCTTCTTGGAGCAACCTGAGCAACTTGACCTGGGATGTTAATGCCAGATCGCCGATCTCATCCAGCATTAAAGTTCCTCCTGAGGCCTTCAAAATCAAACCGGGCCGGGCGTTCCGGGCGCTGGTAAACGCACCGGGCACATGCCCGAACAAGGTATCTGAAAACACATTATCATCCAACCCTGCCACATTCACCTTGACCAGTTTTCCCTTGCGACCGCTCAGATTGTGAATACTTTGACCAATCAATTCCTTCCCCACCCCTGTTTCCCCAAAAATCAGCACCGGCTGGGGAGAAGGTGCCACAGCCTCCACATAATGAAAAATGGCATGCATCTGGCTATCCTGGGTAATGATATTCTTGAAGGCTGAAGGTCTTTTTATCTGAGCAAACAGTTCCTGGTGCATGGGCTTTGAAAGCTGCCCTGGCGCCTGACCGCCGCCAAGTGCCTGCTTTACCGACTTAACCAGGCGATCCTGATCAACAGGCTTAAGGATATAATCCATGGCTCCGATTTTCATGCATTTTACCGCCGTATCCACCTCAACATTACCTGTAAGCACAATAACTGGAATTCTCGGCCAAGTTTTCCGGATACTTTTCAACAGATGGTCACCGCTGATATGGGGAAGATTCAAATCCAGTAGGACCAGTCCGGGAATTCTACGTTCCATGGTCCTGATCACATCCCTTGAATCCTGAATGGCGGTGATGTTGTCAAAACCGGCCATGCGAAGCACCGTTTCCACTGCAGCAAGAATTTTTGGATCGTTATCCACTATTAATATGGGATTATCGGGATTTGGTGAATTCAAAACGCGTAACACCTCCTTCTTGCCGTCCATTAAAAAATGACAGGCGTGGGAAGAATGAATATAAAAATATTTGTGACAAAAAAAGACAATGATCAATGCGCTGGGAACAATACCAAAAACAATAATTATTACCAGTACAACTGTATATCCCAACAAGTTAAAACCAAAGTCAAGCACCCTGTAACTAAGGGGGTTCGTCCACTCTATCTTTATCCTGAAAAAAGAATCCAATGTCAACTGCTGTTCAAAAAACCAAATAGCTACCATGAACTGGAGTAGTCCATAAATTTTGAACCCAAAAGCACAACAATTATGAAAGCAAAGTAACAATTTATTTTGATTTTTACATAAAAAATAGAACAAAAATGTTGATTTTTTTCCAGATTACCCGATAATAAAGTTAAAGGGTTTCCAACAATAGATACAAACCCACTCCAAAACACTCTTATATTTCGTGGATCAAACCTTTTTTTAACAATTTCATAAGCATGATGGCATGCGAATTGCATTTAACAAGTTTAAGATTTGACACACAAATCGAGAATTTATTAAAAAAAGGATTTATTGAAATGGACAGCAACAAAAAAATATTTGAAGTAAAAAAAACATTCGGACTCAGTGTACTGCTCAAACTGACACGCAAAACCATAGATGGGGTAGAGATCAGTGAACTGGACGGGAAGTACCGCTCTAATCTAGATTTAGATGAAATGAACCGGGCTGTGAGCCGCACCATAGCGTCACACAATATTCAGTTGAAAACCAGATAGCCTGGTGTCGAAAAGCATTTGCCGGGCATGCAGTCTCCTTCCCGGCAAAATGTATCATGTACCAACACCGGGAAGGCCAATTCTTTTCCCGTTCTTCTATCTCAAAGACCCAAACAACAATAAAATCGACACACAGTTGTATCAATGATTCATGTTTGTAATTATTCCTACCTTCTGATTTGACAATAAAGAGGTGGCATTCACCTCACTTTTGATTTATGACTGTCCATATTATTGGGCCAAACCCAACGGAGTCGGCCTTTTTATGACAGCCATGGGCTAAACGGGCCTATATAGACGCCAGGCCCACCTCAAAACAAACTGGTTAAAAAGAAAAATGATCAAAATAGCAATGGTAGGATTAGGCGGTGCCATGGGAGCCATATGCCGCTTTCTGGTGTATGAAGGATATATCAATATTGTAAAAAACACATCGCTCCCATTAGGAACCATCACCGTTAACGTTTTAGGATGCTTTATCATAGGATTTTTAGGCGGCATTGCCGATACTCGGCAAATCTTTCCACCGGAAATGCGGTTACTCATTTTTACCGGATTTTTAGGCGGATTCACCACATTTTCCACATTTGGATTTGAACTGTTCTTATATATGCGCAACGGTCAAGTCGGCCTGGCCGTCCTAAACGGCCTGATCCAGTTAAGCGCCGGATTACTTTTCGTCTGGGCCGGTTTCATGCTGTCAAAAACACTTTAAAGACAAATAATACATTTTCGTGTCACCAAATTGTAATAATATAAAATCAGTGTGCACGACTTAGTGTCACATTTATGACATCAAGCGTTGTAATAAATAAAATCCGGGCCGCCCGGCTAAAAAGCCGGACGACCCGGAAAGAAAAAGAAAAGAAGAAAGTATGCTAGATTAGAATGGCGATCTTTTCGGATGTATTAAACACACCACATCCAGCATGTTTTCTTTTTTAGCAGATGAATCTAACCTTGACATGACCCAGACATGACCTTTTGGTAATGGTGCTTGGCCTAAAAGGCACCGCTAAAGCCTTGCATTCGATAACAGAAATTCAGGCGGTTACAAGATCTTTGCAGATGGTTGCAATCTCAAATTCTTCATCCGTGGGAACAACCCAGACCTCCACGACACTGTCATCAGCGGAGATACGAGCAGATTTTCCTCTCAAACCGGCATTACGCTCTTGATCAACAATGATCCCCAGATGCTCAAGCCCTTCCAGACATTTCTCCCGCACTTTAGGGTCATTCTCCCCGATACCGGCGGTAAAGGCAATGGCATCCAGACGACCGAGCACAGCATAGTATGCCCCGATATATTTTTTAATGCCGTGACACAGCATCTCAAAGGCAAGTCTGGCATTGTCGTCACCCGAGGCAATAGCGTTATGAATATCCCGCATGTCATTCATACCGCAGATGCCGGCAAGACCGCTTTCACGGTCAAGCACGGTCTGAATCTGTTCGGCACTTTTTCCAGTGCAGGAGCTAAGATAGGCAGGCAGAGACGGATCAATATCACCGCACCGAGTTCCCATGATCAGACCGGAAGTGGGTGTCATCCCCATAGAGGTTTCTTGGCACACGCCGCCTTTAACAGCGGTGATGGAGGACCCATTACCCAGATGGCAGACGATATTGGCCAAATCATTTATAGGTTTTTCCATCAAACCGGCAAGCGTTTTCGTGACATAGGCGTGGGAGGCCCCATGAAATCCGTATCGCCGGACTTTATATTCACTGTAATAAGCTGCAGGCAACGCATACCGGTAAACATAATCAGGAAGCTTGCTTGCAAACAGCGTGTCAAAAACGGCCACTGAAGGCACTCCGGGAAAATGCGCCATGGCCGCTTCGATACCGGCCAAATTGGCGGGGTTATGCAAAGGTGCCAGCACAATATTCTTTCGAATACCCTCAATGCCCTCAGCATCCACAATGCAATTTTCCTTAAAAATTTCACCGCCCTGGGCCACCCGATGCCCAATGGCCGCAAGTTCTTGTGCAGATTTAACAAGCGGATCATCACCGGTCATCAGTAAAGCAGCCACCTTTTCAATGGCCTGGGTATGATTTTCAAAGGGTTCAAGCATCTCGGTTTTTTCACCGGGACCTTGGTCCGGGTACAGCGTATGAGCCAGACTGCTTTCCGGACTGCCGATTCGCTCCACCAACCCCGCGCAGATTACCTTGGGGCCGGCCAAATCAAACAATTTATACTTCAAGGAGGAACTTCCTGAATTAATGACAAGTACTTTCATTTTTTCAAACCTTGCTTATTGGAATTTTTAATGCCGTTCAGACCCTTATCCACAGAGCCTGATGGTTCTCGCTGACATTTTTATAACTGATAGACAATATAACAGAAGAAGAAAGGAGCCGACAACAAAATCAATTTCTCAGCGTGGCAATCAACCGTTTAGGGTTTTCAAAGAAGGAAAAGACATCCAGAATATGCCGGATCATCACATCGCAGGACATTAAAGCTGGCAACGCCATCCCCTCTTCCCCAAGCACGGCGACGCCTAACACGGCATGTTTAAGCATCAAGGCGTCGTTAACCCCGTTGCCCACAGCCATGGTTGTGTCCGCGCCGATGCGATTAAGCACATCCAGTTTTTTCTGATCCTGGTCCTGATTTGAAATCAGTACAACTTCAGCCTTAACCCCCTCAAGCTGTGCCTGGACCGACCCAAAGGTATCGGCCGTGACCACATGGAAATCGAGCAGGTGGGCAAGCTTGTTCATGGCGGCCCCTACCCCGTCGAGAAGACGGCCATCCGTTGCGATGGTGCCGTTGTAATCAAACATCACATGTTGAATATTAACCGGACCTGTGCCGGGAATTTCTATGCGGGTCATGTCGTCTCCTAACAAAATTCCATAGATATAGAGCAGTTATGTTTCTCTGGTCTGTATCATTGGCACCAAGTCACAACATCTTCCACTTTCTCCCGGGGACTGATCACCTTGTTTGCAGGAAAACCCTCGTCCGGGTATCCAATGGCAATGGCAACAACCAGGCGCTTGTCGTCGGGAATTTTGACAATATCTCTCAGTACGTCGGAATACATGATACCCTGGTTTTCGATACAGGTGCCAAGACCAAAATCAACGGCAGCCAGGCAGATATTTTGAATAACCAATCCGGCATCCAGGTAGGTCCATTCAATGGGACTGGATTTATCGCCGACAAGGATAATCGCTGCAGGGGCATCAAAATACCGGAACCCGCGTTTCATCCAATCGATTCGTTTATCTTTATCTTCTCTGCCGATGTCCATGGCTTTAAACAAGCGTATTCCAATGTCCACTTGACGGTCGCGATAAACAGTTCCTTTTTCCGGTTCGATCAGCGTGTGCGCCATCTCCTCGGGAGGGGCTTCAGAACTGGTGAAGCGGTCTTCATTTGCCTTCTTAAGCTGCGCCAAAGTCGCACCGGTAACCACATAAAATTGCCAAGGCTGCGTATTCTTCGTAGACGGCGCCCTGACGGAGATCTCCAGGATTTGCTTTAAAACCTCTTTGGGGACCGGTTTATCTAAATATCCACGAACACTTTTTCTTTCTTTAATGGCAGCTTGTAGTTCCATAATGTCACCTTGGCTAACTATTAATTTGCTTATATCAAAACTTCTAATTAGTGCCAGGCAGTTTACTGTCAACCGCAATAAATATTCAATAGTTTTTATTATTATTTACTCCCAAGTTTAAAGACACGCTCAAAACAACTCTTTATCCCGAAGGCTATCCAATGTATAAACTTTTACTATTATGAATAATACAAAACAAATCACAAATATGCATGCGGCTGATCAGGACACAGCCATTCATCACCTTAAGGCCAGAGTATATTATGAAGATACGGATCACTCCGGCGTGGTTTATCACGCCAACTATCTGAAATATTTTGAACGGGCCAGAGAAGATATATTCGGTGTAGAAAACCTGGTGCAGATGTGGCAAGACAAAAGCATCGGTTTTGCCGTATACAAAGCGGAAATCGGATATCATGACGGCGCACAATTTGGAGATCTTCTGGATATTCGCACCACCTGTGAAAAACAAGGGGCATACCGGGTGGTATTTTTTCACAGCGCCTGGCGCCCGGGCCAAAAAAAGCCGGCAGTGACCTGCACCCTGGAACTGGTATGCCTTGGACCCGGCAAAAAGCTTTTGCCCATTCCGGAATTTGATTTCCTGGATTAGAAAACTTATTTTTACAACTTTTTTACAACCATTTTACCCCGGCTTGACACATGACTTTTTTCAATGGGTTATCTTTGGACTGCAAGTAAAAAACAACCACGGACACTTGCAGTCCAAGGACGCGAAAACCAACATCGTACTAAAAGGAGAAAGCCATGAAACCCAAGTTTAGCACAACAACAACGACAGCTGCCGCAATTTTTATTGTTTCCATATTTATGGTTACCCAGGTTCCGGGTATTTCCCAGGCCAAGTCAGCCCCGGACCGTGTCACCTGCCGGGTGGAGACGGACAGATCCGTACTGCCCGCAGGTGATCCCCAGAACGTCATCCTAAAGATCAGTTTGGATGCTCCGACAGTTCCTGAAAACACCACCCGCCCCCGGGTAAATATTGCTCTGGTGATGGACCGGTCCGGCTCCATGGGCGGCACAAAAATTCAAATGGCCAAGGCTGCAGCCATGGAAGCGCTGTCCCGGCTCGGCAAAGATGACGTGTTTTCCCTTGTCACCTACGACACGGAGGTCACCACCCGAGTTCCGGCCCAAAAAGTTAAGGAAACCGGTTCAATTATCCGTGCCATTAAAAGTATAGAAGCCGGCGGTAACACTGCTCTTTTCGGCGGGGTAAGCCAGGGGGCCGCAGAAATCAGAAAAAACGTTGAAGGAGATTATGTTAACCGTGTGGTACTCCTGTCCGACGGCATAGCCAATGTCGGCCCAAGCAACCCGTCTGATTTAGGACGCCTTGGGGCAGGACTGTTCAAAGAAAACATCTCTGTGACCACCGTGGGCGTGGGCACGGATTACAACGAAGATCTCATGGCCCAACTGGCCCAAAAAAGTGACGGCAATACCTATTTTGCCGAATCCGGAAGGGATCTGCCACGGATCTTTGCCGCGGAACTGGGGAATGTACTCAATGTCGTGGCCAAACAGGTGGTGGTGACCATCACCCTGCCGTCCGGTATCGAACCTGTGGAGATCATCGGCAGAGAAGGCCGTATCCGAGGCAACCGCATTGAACTCGCCATGAACCAGTTGTATGGTGGACAGGAAAAGTTCGCGCTGGTGGAAGTTCGCATGGACGGCCAAAAGGACGGTAGTTCTGTTAAAATTGCCAAAGCTGATGTATCTTATCAAGATCCCTTTTCCATGAAAACCCTTGGTGCCCAGGCAGAAGCCACAGCCCGCTTCAGCCTGAACAAGGCCAAAATCGAAGCATCCACCAATGCTCAGGTGGTCAAGGATTACCAGCTCAATCTCAATGCCCTGGCCCAGGAAAAAGCCATTGAACTGTCTGACCAGGGAAAAACCAAAGAGGCTGCCCAGAAATTAAGACAGTCGGCTGCGGCCTTGAGAGGATTTGCCGGCAAATACAATGACGAACAGGCGTTTGAAGAAGCCCAGGAATCTGAAATCCAGGCCGATGTGCTGGAAACCCAAGGTATGAGCAAAAAAAGCAGAAAAGCGCTTCGGACCAAATCGTACCAAATGAAAAACCAGCAGATTCAAAAATAGGGCATGATGACCAACCGGCGATCAATCATTATATTCTGGACCCTGCTTTTAGTACCTGCCATGGTGCTGGCAGGGTTCGCCTTTCGCCAACTCTCTTTTGAACAGGAACGGATACGTAGGGCCCAAATTACAGCACTTGAAGACCAGGCCCGGGTGGTGGTCCAAAACCTTGACCACAGCATGGCCACCCTCCAGACCAACCTGACCCGGTCCCTGCTGAATTTAAATGTAAGCAACCTAAGGGCCCCGGCCCTTGGCGAACGCCTTTTAGCCTGGGAAAAAACCAACCCCCTGATAAGAAATGTGTTCATTTTCTCCCCACGAAAAGGCCTATTGTATCCCCAGCGTTCCCGGGCAGCCACAGGAGAGGAAAGACAGTTTATCAACCGCTTTAACCCGCTCATGACCGGAGTCATCTCCTTTGAATTTAATCACCCGGCCGCCAGGGAGGATAAAACTGCGTTCAAAAGAACAGCCGGTTCCGGTGACCTATATAGCCTTTCCAGACAATCGGTGCCCGCAATACCAGAAAAAAAGAGTATCGCCTCCGACAGCGCCCCAAAAGCCGCCTCGAATTTAGAAAAGTCCGGTTGGATTCCCTGGTTCAGCGATAACCAGCTTTATGTACTGGGATGGACGCAGCCTGAACCGGAGGGGATGATCTACGGCATTGAACTTGAGATGATGGTCCTTTTATCACGGCTGATAACGGATATCCCCCAAAACAATCGGAAGGGCACGGCACTTGTGGTCACGGACGGCAACGGTACGCCCCTTCACCACACAGGCCCTTTGCAATTTAACAATAATCCGGAAACAAAGGATGCCGTGGCCAAAATGGATTTATCCGAACGTCTGCCCCACTGGTCTGTGTGCGTGTTTACCGATGAATCAGCCTTGTCGGAATCAAACAACTTCTTAGTCATCGCCCTGGTCCTGGTGGGCATATTGGTGACGGGCATTGTATCCGCTGGGGTGTTGATTACCCGGTTGACCCTGGCACAGATCAGGGATGCCCAACAAAAAACATCCTTTGTGGCAGCCGTATCCCATGAACTGAAGACCCCGTTGACCAGTATCCGGATGTATGCGGAGCTGCTGCTGTCAAAAAGGGTGTCAAATCCTGCAAAACAACAGACCTACCTTGAAGTGATGGTGGCAGAAAGCGAACGGCTTACCCGCTTGATCAATAACATTTTGGATTTTGGAAAGCTTGAGCAGGGCAGAAAAAAATACCGAATCAGTGAATTTGATATGGGGCAATTCTTAGGCGAGTGCATCCGCACCAACCGAATACGGTTGCAGCAGGCGGGATTTGAAGTGATCACAGAAATCCCTAATCAAGTGTTTCCCGTCAAAACGGATCGGGATGCCATGGCCCAGGTATTTTTAAACCTGTTGGACAATGCCATTAAATATGCAGGATCAGGTCACTTTTTAAAAATCATTTTAGACAGGACATCCCAGGATGTGCAGATAAAAATACAAGATGACGGCCCAGGTATTGACCCGACGCTCAAAGAAAAAATCTTTGATAAATTTTTCAGGGCTGATAATTCACTCACCACATCCAAGCCGGGGTCAGGCCTGGGACTCAGCATTACCCGTCATATGCTTCGGGATTTAGGCGGCGATATCGTCATGGACACAACGCTCGCCCAGGGCACAGGATTCTTAATAAGGATACCCATCCATGAATAACACAACCATACTTGTGGCAGAAGACGACATCCATATACGGATCGGTTTAACAGACACCCTGGAAAGTGAAGGGTATCAGGTCATTGAGGCGGGAGACGGCAATGAAGCCCTTGAGGCCTTTGACCGAAAAAGTCCGGATCTTGTACTTTTGGACGTCATGATGCCGGGCAAAAGCGGTTATGATGTGTGCCGGGCCATCCGGACAAAAGATGCCATGGTGCCGGTGATTATGCTCACGGCCAAAGGCGAAGAGATCGACAAGGTAGTTGGCCTGAAACTGGGGGCGGACGATTACATCACCAAACCATTTGGAATTCATGAACTTCTGGCAAGAATTGATGCAGTATTACGACGGGCCAAAAGATTCAAAAGCCCCACAGCACAAGATAAAGGCAAAGCCCCTTTCCCTTTTGCCGGATTCACGGTTGACCCCAAACGATTTAAGATTACAGGCACAGACAAAAATTTTGATCTTTCAAAAAGGGAAATTGAACTGCTCAAACTCTTTGCAGCACATCCTGGTGAAGTACTGGATCGAGATACGATTTTAACCCGGATCTGGGGTTTGGATTATGGCGGAACAACCCGGACCCTTGACCAACATATTGCAATGTTAAGAAAAAAAATCGAAAAAAAACCTGCAACCCCTGTGATCATTACAACTGTTCACGGTGTGGGATACAGATTCGAATCAGATGAGTAGTTACACTGACTCCTTTTCCAAAATCCTCAACCCAACGACCTTGTGTCCGGGATGCCGTCCTTGCTCAGGATCTGAAACATGGCGAACTTCCACCCGGTAGACTTCTAAAGAAAGATCGTTGTCCCGCCGGCGGAGGGTTACTGAAAATATATAGCCCTCCTGCAGATGATCTAATACCTTGGAGTCCTGCCTTGTCAGGATGCCTAAGCCGGTGTAGCTCCAGTCCCTTAAAGGAAACTGGTACGTAAGCATGGCGCCTGGGAACGAAAATTCAACACTGGCTCCGTCGGCAGCCGCTGTTCTCACCTGTGTACGAAGCTCTTCGTTTTCGTTTTTTATATGATTTTCTTTTTCCATAATTGGCCTGATTGTTAAATTAAATAAGAATTAACATACATACTAAGCCATATTAACCAATCAAATCAAGGAATTGTTACTTTACACGCCAATTCCACCATTCAATTATTAAATTTTTATTTAAATTTGTTAAAATTTGCAAAATATTTATTTTTTTTATAATTTATTGCATATATATCCAATTTTCCAATAGAATTATTGACATAAACGCATTCCGATCTTTATACTGAAAAAATAAAAATCCGCAAAAGGACATAATCGCAAGCAATGCGTAAAATCCTGCGGAATTTATTTTTTGTACCAGTAGTATTTTAACAGCATCAAGGAGGTGCCCGTGAAAGACGAGCATATGTTGCCGGAAACGCAACAAAAAGAATCAGGAGTTACCAGGCGGTGCTTCCTGAAAACCGTTGCCGGTGCCGCAGCCGGCATTGGTGTGTCCCAGGTGGTGAACCCTGCGCTGGTTAAAGCCCTTGAAAAAGGACTTAAACGGCATCCGGTTGTCTGGCTGCAGGGACAGGGATGCACAGGCTGCTCGGTCAGCCTGCTCAACAGTGTTGATCCCAGCATTGCAGATGTGCTTTTAAAAGTGATAAGTCTGCAATACCATCCCACCGTGATGGCCAGCGAAGGAGAAACGGCCTTGGAAAATCTGTTTGCCATTGCCAAGGAATATAAGGGACGATTTTCTCTTGTTGTGGAGGGCGCCATCCCTACGGCGGCAGAAGGTATGTACTGTGTCGTCGGCGAGTACGAACACAAAGAATACACCATGGTTGACCTGGTCAAGGAAGTGGCCCCCATGGCCGGTTCCTGTCTTGCTGTGGGCACCTGTGCGGCGTTCGGCGGTATTCCGGCAGCACAGGGCAATGTCACCGGTGCCACAAGCTGCAGGGACTTTTTTGCAGATAACGGCATTGAAACCCCAATTGTCAACATCGCGGGCTGCCCGCCCCACCCTGACTGGATTGTCCTTTCGGTCGTACACCTGCTGGAACAAGGCATTCCTGAATTGGATGACGAAGGACGCCCGATGCTCTTCTTTGGAGAAAATATCCATGAGAACTGTCCCAGACTGGACATGTATGACGAGGACATACTGTCTAAAACTCTGTCAGATCCCAAAGGCTGCCGTATGGACCTGGGCTGCAAGGGACCTTCCACTTACGCGGACTGCTTTAAAAGAAAATGGAACAGCGGCCTGAACTGGTGTGTGGATAACGCCGTCTGTATCGGTTGTGTTGAACCCGGTTTCCCGGATGCATCATCACCTTTTTATGAACCCGAATAAGCAAGGCACGCGGGAAATATGCAGCATTCATTTTTCCCCCAGAGCCGAACCGAAACAGACCCACACAAGGAGAAATATCTATGTCAGGCAATAAACCAGCTACCGCACCGGTCGGCAGCACGAAAAAAATTAAAATCAGCATCGATCCGGTCACACGGATCGAAGGGCATCTCAAAGCCGAGGTGGAAGTTAAAAACGGCGTTGTTGTGGATGCCCGCATGTCAGGCGGTATGTTCCGCGGATTTGAGCAAATCCTTATAGGCCGAGATCCCAGGGATGCCGTCCAGATTACCCAAAGAATCTGCGGGGTATGCCCCACAGCCCATGCCACAGCGTCGTCCCTTGCCTTGGATGATGCATTCGGCGTAACGCTTACGGACAACGGACGCATTGCCAGGAACCTGATCCTGGGAGCCAACTTCATCCAGTCCCATATCCTGCATTTCTACCACCTGGCGGCACTGGACTATGTAAACGGCCCGGACACAGCACCGTTTATTCCCAGATACAAAAACAATGACATTCGCGTGCCCAAAGATATCAATGACGTCGGCGTTGCTCAGTACCTTGAAGCCCTTGAAATGCGTAAGATCTGCCATGAAATGGTGGCGCTTCTGGGTGGCAAAATGCCCCACGTTCAGGGTATCGTGGTGGGTGGCACAACGGAAATTCCCACCAGGGAAGCCTTAAATGCCTATGCAAAACGATTCAAAAAAGTCAAAAAATTTGTCACGGAAAAGTATATTCCTTTGATCTACACCCTGGCAGGACCATACGGAGATCTGCTTAAAACGGGTGCAGGTCATAAAAATCTGGTCTCCTGGGGTGTATTTCCCATGGACAGCAAAGGCAATACCTTGCTGAAACCAGGCGTTTACACTGATGGCAAAGACTATAAAGTAGACCCGGCCCTGATCAAGGAATATGTAAAATACTCCTGGTTTAAAAATGAGACCACAGGCCTGACCCCCACCGAGGGCAAGACCCGTCCTGAACCGGGCAAAGCCGGTGCATACTCATTTGTCAAGGCCACCAGATACAATGACAAACCCCATGAATCCGGTCCATTAGCTAGAATGTGGGCCACCAATCCGGAATTGTCCAAAACCGGCCAAAACGCTCTGGGCGTTAAAAAACTGCGTGATATCGGCGATGCGTGCTTCTCAATTCTGGGCCGTCACGTGGCCAGAGCAGAAGAGACGGCACTGGTTGCCGAGGCGGTTGAACAATGGCTTGCCGACGCCACTCCGGGCAAAGAGACCTTTGTTCCGGCGGATATTCCCGAAAACGCTGAAGGCCTTGGCATGACAGAAGCGCCCAGGGGCGCGCTTCTTCACTATGTGGACATCAAGGATTCCGTAATCGCCAATTTCCAGATCGTTTCGGCCACGCTCTGGAACGCCAATCCCATGGACGACATGGATCAAAGGGGGCCCATGGAAGAGGCTCTGATCGGTGTTCCCGTACCAGATGTGGACAATCCGGTAAATGTCGGGCGCCTGATACGCGCCTACGACCCCTGACTGGGCTGTGCCGTCCACGTGCTGGACGCAGATACCGGCAAAGAAATCAAAGTGGAACTTCCCCTGTAATGGGAACGACTCTTTTTAATTAAACAAAAAAACAATAGGGAGGCTGTTTACGGCCTCCCTATTGTTTTGTACAATCAATGAAATACCTCTATGTCATAAACAAAAGAATTGGAAATCAGGCAATGAAAAAATTACTGGTGCTTGGTGTGGGAAATATCCTGATGCAGGACGAAGGCATCGGCGTCCACGCCATCAATGAGTTCTGGAAGGAGAAAGAGGACTGGAAAGACGCGGATGTGGACTTCATAGACGGCGGCACCTTTACCCAGGACATCTTTTACCTGTTTGAAGCGTACGAAAATATTCTGGTGCTGGATATTGTCCGGGCCAACCAGGCACCCGGAACCATTTTTTGTCTTGAAGAAGACCAATTGAGAAAAGATGAAAAGCAGATGCTCTCTTTGCACGACATTGATCTTCTAGACTCTTTAGGCATGGCTGAAATGCGCGGCCACAGGCCCTATCTCAGGGTGGTGGGCATTGAACCGGACACCATTGACTGGGGAACACAGCTTACCCCGCCTCTGGCAGCCGTTCTTCCCAATTATTTGAAAATTGTTCGGAAACACATTAAACAAATTCTCGGGTCATCAAATTCAGCCTGATATCGCATCCTAATCGGGCCATCAATCGTAAAGTTAATCTGTACAGTTTGGGCGAAAAATGATAATGAAGAATAGGATGGAAGAGCGCCAAATAAGTGAATCCAAGAGATTTCTTGATTTTCTATGGTATTTTTTGAATGGCCAACACACTAAGTCTCCCCAAAGAAGCTGATATAAAAAAAGTCCTGAAAAAAGATGACAAGGACCTGCCGGGGTTTGCCCAAGTCATGGCTAAAATGTTAAGCCTGTGCAATGATCCTAACGCCGCCATTGAGGATATAGCCAAACTGGTTGAAACAGACCCGGGTATCACCGCAAAGGCACTGAGTATTGTCAATTCTTCTTTTTTTAATCTGAGATCCAGAGTATCGGCCATTTCAGAGGCGGTACTGTTCCTGGGACTTGATGAAATAAAAAAAATCTGCCTGGGTGTGACTTTTTTTGAAAAAATGGTCAAAAACAGCCACAAAAAACCATTTGACCGCACCTTTTTCTGGCGCCACTGTCTGTGTGTGGCAAGTCTCAGTCAGGCCATCGCAGAAGAGATCGGATATCCCAGCCCGGAGGATGCCTATACCGCAGGCCTGCTCCATGATTTTGGGCGGATTGTTCTGGACCGGGCGGGCCGGGTAAATTATGCTGATTTTTGCAAAAATGCGATAAACTACACCGGCACTTTGGTTGAAGAAGAAAGGGAAATCATAGGGATCGGGCACGATGATCTGGGGGCTTATTACGCACATCGCTGGGGGTTTCCCCAAAAGCTTTGCCTGGCCATACAATACCATCACCGTTGTTTTCGTCATCTGGATCTTTCTAAGGAAGATATCCAGTTTATTTGCGTTGTCTGCCTGGCTGATTTTCTGGCCTGGACCCAGGGCATGGGCTCTGTGGATGTCATTTTTCCGTTAGCCCTTCACCCCGGAATTGAAAAAGAGATTCAGCTTGACACCATAGACTTTGAAGCCGTAATTCAAAAAATGGATGAAGAAATTGAAAATACGTCCGAATTTTATGGATTTGAATTTCCTTCTTCAGATCAGTACCGGGCCAGCCTGCTCAAGGCCAATTTAAAATTAAGCGCCATCAACTCGGGCGCTTTTCCCGAAAAAGGCGATGAAATCCATGAACAGAAACGGTCTGTCACGGCAAGCTTCCTGGCACCCCACAGCAGTCTGGACCCCCAGAAAATCTTATGTGCGACCTTAAAAGCCATTTGTAAGGATTTTGGTTTTGAACGGGTTTACATATTAAAGGCAGCCCCTCCGCTACGTCGCCTTAACGTCGTAAAATGTTTGAAACAAAAGCAATTTTCAGATCAGTTGGCCTCCCATTATATCTCCATGGGTAATACGGAGAACGGTTTTCTCCAATGCCTGAGAAATAAAGAGCCGGCTATCATCAACGGCACGTTGCCTGGCGAAAAAGAGGTGCTGGAAAAATTTGCAGTTTCTCAGATGTTGGTTGTGCCTTTTTGCAGCCATGATAAGGTTATCGGACTTCTGGGGATGGATCATGTCGAATCGGGGAAAAAAATTGAACCGGGCTTATTTTCGTCCATTGCAATTGTTGCCAATGAGCTTGGGCGTGCCCTGGAAAATGCCTCGGCTTATAGAAAGGCAAAGTCGGCCTCCCTGCATGACGGGATGACCGGTCTGCTGAACAGGATGGCCATTGATGACCTGTTGAAAAAATCCTTCGTAAAAGCGGTCAACGAACATTTTGCCCTTTGTGTCGCAATGATCGATGTGGATCATTTTAAAAAATTCAACGACATGTTCGGACACCAGGAAGGAGACAACGTCCTCAAACTGATCTCGAAAACCCTAAAAAAAATGTCGCGCCCCACGGACCATGTCGGCCGATACGGTGGCGAGGAATTTATCGTTATCCTAAATGATACCGACCTATCCAAAGCGGTGGTATACGCCGAACGAATTCGAACGCAAATCGAACATCTGGGCCACCTGCTCTCTGATCGCCTCCAAGGGCTTGGCTTGACAGTGAGTATCGGCGTCAGCTGCTTTGAAGATGGCATGAAAAGATATGACACCCTGGTGTCAAAGGCGGATAAGGCCCTGTACAAAGCAAAAGATGCCGGCCGCAACCGCGTGGTGTCAGGGTAAAGTTCGCGACCTGTAATCCAGTTGTAATTCCTGAATTTTTTCAAGGGTATGCGCATAGCCGATGTCAATAATTTCCTGAGCTTTTGGGTAGGCTGTCATGGGAAAATGGGAAACCGGCAGTTCAAGATAATGATCCGCCAGGGCCATGATCCGCATGCGCTGCGCCAGCCCCCCCATTTGATTGGCATAGGACAGAATGCGTTTCAGACCGGGCAGCGACGGCGCTTTTTTGTCAAATCGGGTCCTGATTACATGCCAATTTTTAAGAGACCTAATTTCCGGATCAACCGTAAGGTCCTCTTTGATATCTACATCCAGGGCGATAATCGTCCCATTGCCCCGGCGCCGCTCCAAAGCCGCTCCCAGTCTGCTACGCATGGCCTGTACCGGCACATTTTCTAAAATGGCACCGTCAACCATCATCTCACCGTTTCTGATGACAGGGGGAAATAACCCTGCCGGCGAATTGCTGGCTAAGACAGCCTGCCAAAGGGGCCCGGAATCCATGACAGCAGTGTCGGCCCGACTCAGATTGCAGGCGGCTGAAAAATAGGTTGTCCACAAACACTGCACCTGTGTATCCCCAAAAACCCCCCTAAGGGCCTTTTCAAAATTTCTGCTGGAAAAAATTGACACCACAGGCAAATCCGGCCGGATTAAGCCCTTTGCCGAATTCTGGATGGTGGTGTGAATATTCTCTAAGGGGATACCAAACACATAGGAAGCCCCAATCAAAGCGCCCATGCTGTTGCCGCCAAGCAGATCAACCGGAATGCCTTTTTCCTCAAACGCCTTTAATGCCCCCAGATGGGCAAAGCCTCTGGCACCACCACCACCCAAAACAACCCCCACCGCTTTGCCTACCAGAAACCGGGCAATCCGTTGATAATCTGATAAATCATTTAAACTTGCCGGGTATACACGTTCCACATTTCTGGATTCCTGCCAGACCAGTTTATCCTCGCAACAGTTTGTTTTTTGAGAATGAAGAACGATGAGGTGTTTTCTCATCAGTTGGGCGCCGGGTTCATTTGCCAGTTCAGCCTCTACCCTGGACAGCTTTTTTTCAGATCCCGATTGTGCAACAAACAAAATCTGATCCGCGGACGAGATAACTTCGGACACCAATCCTGCATCAAACCTCTTGGCATGATAGATCAAAAACTCGTTTTCTGCCTCCATGAGATCAATATTATAGTCCTGTTCTACATGGCCACCCTCCAGTACAACATGCAGCGCCTTGCCCAAAACAGAAAAAGCCCGGGTCAGATTATGCGCCACCCTGCCGGCATCAACCCCGTCTGAAATCGGGATAACAATGAAAGCGTGTGCCCGTTTCTGGCTTTTTACCCGCCGGGAGTGGCGCAAATGATTATAGATGGCCTGGGAAAAAACCCGATTAATCTCCACAGGAAAGCTTCGCAGCAACTGCTCAAAATCTTGTTTTGAAAGTATCCCGAGAACAGAACGTCTCAATGCGGTAATATCGGCAGTCCTGGGCTGATCCAGAATGACACCCAGTTCGCCGACGATTTCACCAGGCAAAATTTCGTTATACAACATTAGATTGCCGTCCCTGCCCCGCCGGGTTACTCTCAACCGGCCGGAAACCAGAATAAACATCGACCGGTCATGCGCTCCTTCAACGATAACATGGGTACCGGCAGCCACATCCTTAATCTGGAGACGGTCAACCAGTTCATTTAAAATTGTATCTGGAAGCAGTTGGAATTCCACACCGGCTTTCATCAATGGGACAATCTGATCTTTATAGTTCTTCATTTCAACCCCTAAAATTATGCATACCCGGATACTGCCACGCCGGATCAAAACACTTTTTTGCGAAATATTCGACGATCAGTTGACGACTTACTCTTTGTTATCGTAGAATTCGCTCTAAGATTTTTTGTGATATACTAAATTTGTACTTTGGGTTGAAAAACTAAATATTGTTTCCCAACCTGCTCTTTTCAGGAAAGCCCACTAAAAAAAAGGACTTTCAATCTTTGTTACGGGCAATACCATAAAACGATTCCAGGATACTAAAAATACTGCGGATTGTATCATACATTTAAATAAAGATGAACCAGGCCATTTTGATTCCTCACATGGGGATATGACAGATAATGCAGAAAAATTCACTTAATAAAAGAGGCAAATTTAAAAAAATCAACATTGCCTGGCTCTGGCCTTTTCTGTTGTCAGGATTCATTCTCTATGCCTTTTTACGACACGATTTTTCAGCAATTACAAACGTATATCAACAGATTGCCTGGCCCCTGATCTGTTTGTCTGTTGGATTTAATATCTTCATTTTATACTTTCGTGTTTATAAATGGGCCATTATTTTCAAACCCATGAACCGTAGGTTTACATATTTCAACATGTGCCTTTCCCTATTTACCGGCGGACTTGTCAATATGGTTATCCCGGCAAGGGTAGGCGGTCTGGTTCAAGCTTTTCTTATCAGAGAAAAGGAAAATGAAAGTTTTCTTACGGCCCTTGGGACCGTTGCCATGATCAGAATATTTGACAGCATCATGCTTGTTTTTTTCGGTATTTTAATTTTGCTCATACGGAGCATCCCCCAGGCAGGGGATGAATACTTTCAATCCATTTTTAAAACCGCCGGCACAGCGGGTTTATTTTTGGCACTTCTTGTCATGATTCTCTTTGCGTTCACGAAAAGCCCCAAAACCTTGGACAAACTTATATACCTTTTGCTCGTGCCTGTACCCAACCGGTTTAAACCCGGGACAAAAAATGCCGTTGGCCGGTTCCGCGAAGGGTTGATATGCCTTAACTTTGCCGGATATGTCTGTTTAGGGCTTTTGTTGAGCCTTATTTTCTGGCTGCTCTGCGGGGTCAATGTGTTTATTCTGCTCAAGGCGACAGGACTTGAATTTGAAGGAATATTGCCTTCTTTTTTAATTCTTGTGGCACAGGCTTTTTCTATGGGCATTCCGGCACCGGCTAATATAGGCCCATATCATGCGGCCACGGTAACCGTTCTCTCTTTTTACGGTGTACCTGCCCAATCAGCGCTCTATGCAGCCATTGTCATGCACGCAGCAATGTTTATTTCAAATACGTTGCCCGGACTGTTTTATCTATGGTTGGATAAAACACCGATACTTGAGACACTCAAAGGACTCAAAGATGTCAACCAAACCTTACGATAATATCTACCCCCTCTCTCTGATTCAAGAAGATATCTGGCTTTCCCAGATGATCCATAATGAGATTCCACTGTATAATATTGGCGGTAATGTCAAAATCAACGGCTATATTGACGTTGACGTTTTCATTGAAGCCCACCAAAGAATGACCCAGGAAAATGACGCCCTCAGAATCGTGTTTCACAAAGGCGACACCCTGCCCAGTCTTAGTTTTTATGATACAGCCCCCAAAATAGAACTGAAGGATTTTTCAAACCATGCAGATCCGGATAAAGCCGCCATGCAATGGTGGGAAACGCAATTCTGTAAACCCTTTAAAATCCATGATTCCCAACTGGCCAGATATTTTCTATTAAAAATCTGCGAAAAAAAATTTTATTATGCGGCCTGCGCGCATCACCTAACAGTCGACGGATACGGTTTTGCCCTTCTTCACCAGCGGCTGCTTGAGAACTATAATGCACTCATCAAGGGGCCCAAAGATACCCGCAGTAAACCATCCTATGTTGATTTTATTTCTAATGATCTAGCGTACCGCTCATCTGATAACTTCAGCCGGGCAAAAGCCTACTGGTCCAATAAATTTAAAAGTATTCCTAAGCCGGTTATTCCCCGCCGATACGCAGCAGGGTACGAAAAAACAGCAACACCCAGCGCCTTTTCCCATATCTGGCTTAGCCCAGACTTCTACCATCAGCTGATCAAATATTCAAAACAGCGCCAGGGCAATGTTTTTTTTCTCATGGCTGCGGTTTTGTATACCTATTTTCTGCGGACGACTGATATCAAGCAGTTTGTTTTTTCAATACCGTTGCTCAACCGGCCGACAGGTGAATTCATGGAAACCATTGGACCATTTGTCAATGTGGTTCCGGTCTGCCTTGATTTCGGTTTGGACATTGATATCCAAACCTTTTTTAAACTGCTGAAAACCGAATTAAAAGAATCCTTCCCACACCAGCGGTTTCCCATAGGTGAAATCAACCGGGCTGCAAAACTCAAAAAAACCGGTCGGGATCAGCTTTTTGATGTGAGCCTGTCCTATGAAAAATTCAACTACAACGTCATGGATTATAACGGGGCCGGGTTTGAGGTCAATACCATGCATAACGGCTGGGACCAGACCCCTTTGACCCTGGCCATAAAAGAGTACCAAAAAGAGACCGGGGTAAAACTTGAATTTTACTATAACCTGGCCGCATACAAACCCGATGAAATTGCATTTTTAATGGAGCGGGTGCGGTACATGCTCCAACAACTCTTAGACAAACCTGACATCCCTTTAAACCGGCTTAACATCCTGCCTGAACTGGAATCAAAAAAACTTCTGGTGGAATTCAACCATCAAGGTCAACCCCACTTTACTCCATGTAAAACCATCTGCCAAACGATAGCAGAAGCGGCCGAGACCTATCCGGATCATACCGCTGTCCAACTGGGCAGCCGGCAAATCTCCTATCGCAATCTGAACGATAAATCCGAGCGCCTGGCTTCTTATCTGAGACCTTTGCTTGAAAAGCCAGAAACCATTGTTGGGGTTTATGTTGACAGATCCATTGAACTGGTGGTTGGCATCCTCGCCATATTAAAGGCAGGTGGCGCCTATGTTCCCCTGGACCCGAATTATCCCCAAAAAAGAATAAATTTCATGATTGAGGACTCAGGAACGTCAACCATTTTAACCCTGAATAAATTTGCATCAAGGCTTGCCGAATACCAAACACGCCACATTATTGCTTTGGACAATTTCCCCTATGAAAACCAGGCTGTTCAAAGAACCAAACCGGTCTTGAATGCCGACCACTTAGCCTATGTCATTTACACTTCAGGCACAACCGGCAAGCCCAAAGGCGTCATGTGTACGCATGGTGGGCTTGCCAACCTTGTGGCAGCCCAGAACAAAATATTCGGCATTTGCCATGACAGCAGAGTTTTGCAATTTGCATCACTTAATTTTGATGCCTCTGTTTCAGAAATGTTTACCACCCTTTCGGCCGGGGCGACCCTGGTTCTAGCGGAAAAAGACAATCTAATGCCGGGCCCTCCGCTGCTGTCCACCCTTGAAAAACAAACAATCTCCCATGTAACACTGCCCCCGTCTGCACTTGCAATTATGGACCCTGTGCCGCTGCCCGGCCTTACCACCCTGGTGACCGCAGGAGAGCCCTGTCCTTCAGGGCTGTTTAAAAAATGGGGAAAAGGACGCCGTTTCATCAACGCATACGGCCCCACCGAAGCCACGGTCTGTGCGTCTGCCTTCGTTTGCACCGATGAAGACACAGACCAGCTCCCCATAGGTCAACCCATTGACAATACAAGTCTCTATGTCCTGAACAAAAAGCTTGAACCAGTCCCCATTGGCGTACCCGGACAATTGTATATCGGCGGTACAGGCCTGGCCAGGGGGTACCTGAACCGTCCCACACTGAACCGGGAAAAATTTATTGCAAATCCATTCAAAGAGATCACCGGTCACAACCGACTTTACCAAACCGGGGACATGGTATGTTTTTTAACGGATTCAACCCTTATGTTTATGGGGCGATTTGACCACCAGGTCAAAATCAGGGGATTCCGGATTGAGCCTGAAGGGATTGAAAAGGTAATTGCACGCCACCCCAAAATATCCCAGGTTGTTGTGATTCCCAAGACCGACCCATCATCGGAAAGATACCTTGTCGCATTTTTTTCAAGCCTTAACGCTTCTACAGGCAACTGTCTTGCTGTGGAGATCAGACAGTTTGCCGAAAAAAACCTGCCCGGCTACATGATCCCGTCCCGATTCATCCCCATCGACGACATGCCTTATACACCGAGCGGTAAAATAGACCGCCGGATGTTGGAAGGTATGGATATTCAAATCAGACGACACCAAAACACCACATATCTTCCGGCCAATAACACCGAGAAACAACTGATTACCCTTTTTTCCAAAGTGATGAATGGAAACGCCATACCTATAGAAAGCCATGACGATTTCTTTAAATCGGGCATGGACTCCCTTGCCGCAGTAAGATTTATCAATATCCTGGAAAAAACCTTCAATCTCCGGCTGGTATTTTCCGAACTGATGGACAACAGCACCCCCCACACCCTGGCTAAACTATTGTCAGGCCGCACAGGCCTGACCCACCGCCAAATGATTATTCCCATTACAGAGGGCGGGACCAAACCGCCTTTTTTTTGTATAACCGCCGGCTACGGGGATATGGTTAAGCTGCGAGAGTTGTCCCATCACCTTGGCAAAGATCAACCCTTTTTCATGGTCCAGCCCAGTGATGCCGGCACGGCAATGGGAACAACCCATCTGGCCAAACAGTATGCGGCCCAAATTTTAAACCGGTGCCCCAACGGCCCTTACAGGCTTGGCGGTTACAGTGCAGGCGGTTTGATGGCCTATGAAACCGCCCGTTTGCTCAAAGTACAGGGCCATGACGTGGATTTTTTAGTTATGATCGGGGCACCGCACAGCTATAATCGATTTACCCGTCTTGTGAACAAGCAAATCGGATCGATCATGTTACGTCTGCTGCCTGATTCTGACAAAAAAATCGTCTCAAACAGTATAGAAATCTTGAGAGCTGTATTCCTTGACAAGGGGCTCCAATATCATTTGGAGACTTTGGTTGGGTATCGCCCCGCAGGCTACAAGGGAAAAATTAATTATTTCCAGGGCAAGTGGGCGATATCCAGATTTTTGGGTACCCACAATATCTGGTGCAGGCATGCAAAGGGCCCGTTTGAACTGCACATGCTCCCCGGCAACCATGACAGTTTCATGAAGGCCCCCCATGTGGCCACACTGGCCGGCAGACTCAAACAATGCCTGGCCGGCCTTGACCCAAACAAAGGCAACGACAAATGAATATTACAATTGTGGCGTTGGGCTCCAGTGGAGATGCCTATCCTTCCATCGCCCTGGGACTTGGATTAAAAAAGGCCGGATGCAGGGTATGCCTTGCAGCGAACCCGGTTTTTGAAGCAGATGCCCTGAAGCGGGGCATCAATGTTTTCCCTATTCAAACCATGTTAAGGCAGTCTTTAGCAGACACCCCCGACAGCACCAAGCCATCCAAGCCACTGAACCCATTGCGTTTTTTGAAATCCAAAAAAAAACATATCGTACCGATTCTGGATCAGATTGTCACAGATATCCGCCATGCCTGCCAGGATGCGGATTTGATTCTTTACAATATGCTGGGCCTGCCGGCCCATCATTTTGCCAAACAAACCGGCGTCAAAGCATTTCCAATTTGCCTTCAGCCCCTGGGCCGGACCACTGGGTTTCCATGCCCTGTGATTTCCTCAAACATCCATGTCCCGAAAATGCTCAATGCAGCAAGCTACAGGGTTGCTGAAAAATGCATGGCACTTTTTTTAAACAAAAGCGCTCAGTTGAAAGGAAAAGCCTCTTTCCAGGATTTTTTTCAGGAAGTATATTCTGAAAACATCCCAGTTTTCCATGGTTTCAGTGCCTGTGTCCTTCCGAAACCTTCCGACTGGTCGGACAATATGCATATCACCGGTTACTGGTTTCTGGATCCTCCCGGGGACTGGTCCCCCCCCAAAGGCCTGCAAACGTTTCTAAGCCAGGGCTCTGCACCGGTATGTGTCGGGTTTGGCTCCATGAATGATCCGGATATCAACATTACCATTGAAAAAGCTGTGCAGGGAATCCTTCAGGCCGGCCACAGAGTGATCCTTTTAACGGGCTGGAGCGAAGAGACCTTTAGCAAGCCAGCGAACCCTGATGTTTACGTGGCAAAAAACATCCCCCATGCCTGGCTATTTTCCAGAGTCTGTGCCGTAGTCCACCATGGCGGTGCCGGCACCACAGGAGCGGCCCTCAGGGCAGGCATACCATCGGTTATCATTCCATTCTTTTTTGACCAGGGATTCTGGGCCGACAGACTTGAAAAACTTGGGGCAGGACCGCCGCGCCTGTCCAAAAAAACGTTAACCCCGCAGACCATGACATCTTGCATCAACAAAGTACTGGACAACAAAATCATGCAGAACAGACTCAAGGACCTCAGCTTTAAGCTGAACGAGGAAAACGGCGTTGATAATGCAGTAAATCTTTTGTTAAATCATTGATTGTTTTCGTCGTTTCGTATAGGGCGAATTCTCAATTTTGAAGCTCTCATAAAGAAAAATTCAAGACAAAATCAGCTAACTCACTATCATCTTCTAAGAGTATGGAGGTATAAATGTTTGGCAATTTTTTCAAAAATGTAAAAATCAGCTCTAAACTATGGGGATTAACCGGTATTTTGCTCTTATTCCTTCTGATCCTTGGCGGCAGTTCGTATTTACTGATCACACAAATCATTCATGACAGTCACGAATTTGCTGTCGAAGCAAAGTATAACGAAAAAATTATAGAAATTGAACTTGGACATTTGCAATGGGCAAATGAGATTGAAAAGCTGTTTGTAGAAAACAAAAAAAACTTGACGTTCAATTTGACCATGAACAATGTGCCTTTGGCAAATTTCTGCCAAGTGATGAAGCTGCGGTCCTGGCAAAGTTATCCCCAGACATAGCGAAAATTCTAAAGGATATTGTGCCTATCCATAAAAAACTGCATGATTCCGCGGCTAAGATTAATGATGTCTGGGCACAAACCCACCAAGGACTGGGTTTGACACTGAAAAAAATATTGGCGGCACATTTAGAATGGATGCAGTCCGTATCACAATCCATCATGACCCAATCAACCATTGATGTACAAACAGATCCCGAAAAATGTAAATTAGGTGAATGGCTCAATGGCAAACACGCACAAACAATTATGACCCAGTGGCCTGAGTTTGCAGCGATTATTAAAAAAATTCACAGACCGCACAAAGCGCTTCATACCTCCGTGTTCCAACTTAATCAAGCGGCATCGGAGATAAATAAGGTCACAGAAGCAATATCCGATATTTCTGAACAAACCAACTTACTGGCATTAAATGCAACCATCGAAGCGGCCAGAGCTGGAGATGCGGGTAAGGGCTTTGCCGTGGTTGCAAGCGAAATCAAAGCTCTTGCAAATCAGACAGCCGATGCGACCAATTAAACCAATTAACCAATAAGTTTAAATTCAATTAATGAGATTGCCCGTCACCCTCGGGTGTTTCGAACAATTCCCTGGCATTATAAGAGCTTCTGACAAAGGGGCCGGCAGCGACCTGTTGAAATCCAATGTCCCGGGCCATACCTTCAAGTTGTTCAAATTCCTCGGGGGTGTAAAATTTTTCTACGCAAAGATGTTCCCTTGTGGGCTGAAGGTACTGGCCCACAGTGAGGATGTTGCAGCCGTGATCATACAGATCTTGAAAAGTGCACCTCAGTTCCTCTCCCTGGAAACCCGGGATCATAAACGTGGCGGTATTTTTTGCAAAACATTCAAACATGTTGGGACATGCCGCTTCCTGGCAAACGGTATGAAGGCCTGCTTCGGATAAAAGCCGGGTAACCCGCTGGCGATCTCCCCCTTTGGGCATGCGCTTTTTCAGCCACATAGGCTTTTCCTTCCGGATGTTACCGGAAGAAGCAATCTCTTTGTGGCCGTTCAAATGGGTATTCATGGGTTTGCCCCTTTTGTGTTGAAATCAAAAATTTGGCAAAAAAATCTGAAAAACAACCGTTTAACTTGTTCCATGGACGCTTTCGAGTCAAAGGTAAAATTTTTATTTTCCTGCTCAAGGGACGTCATGGATAAATTCTGTAGACCACAGGGATTGATCCAGGTAAACGGGGTCAAATCCGGACAGACATTCAGCGCCAGGCCATGGATGCAGATTCCTTTTTTAATCGAGAGGCCCACACTGCCGACCTTCTTGTTTTCCACCCATAGACCGTGGTTTTTCTGGTCCCTTCGGGCCTCAACACCAAACTCTCGAGCCGTTTTCATCATAATTTCCTCAAGGCCGTGGACAAAGTCAGCCACACCGATCCTGCACCGATCCAGGTTGATGATGGGATAGAGAACTGCCTGGCCCGGCCCGTGAAAGGTGATATTCCCACCCCTGGCGGTCTGGACAATTTCAATGCCTTTGTCGGCAAGAAACTGTTCGGACACCACAAGGTTTTCCCGTCCCCCTCTTTTACCTAAGGTGTAAACCGCGGGGTGCTGGACAAATAAGACCCGGTCACTAAGACCCGGGTTCCGGATCATCTCTTCCCGAACAGTGGTCTGAAGGTCAAGAACCGGCACATAATCCCGGATGCCAAGATCCTCAAATACCGCACATCTCTCATCCACTGAACGGGTGTGTCCAATCATCATCTAATCCTTTCTTTTAACATAGGCTTCGGGTACCATTAATGACCCGGCAAATCAAGAAATACCTGATATAGACCTAATGCATAACCCGGTGGACACTGCGAACTATGAAAAACATTCTAACCACGGGAAACACAAAACTTTATTTTCAGTGCCTTCCGTATTTTCCGAGGTTAATAGTAGATAAAGGACAATCAAGTGAATCATCCAATTATAAAAATGAAGCCAATCGATCTCATAGAACATCCCGAAGGCGGCAGATATCGTGAAGTTTTCAGATCTAAGTACACCGTGTCTAAAGATGACAGGACTGCCCGGCCGGCCCTAACCCACATCTATTTCTCGCTAAACCCCAAAGAGATCAGCCGCTTTCACAAAGTGACATCCGATGAAATCTGGAACCTTTATCAGGGGGAAGGCATTCATCTATTTCTATGGGATGAAACAAACACACCGCCCCAATGTGTGACGTTATCAGCCAGGGACAACTGTTTTTGCCATGTTGTCCCCGCAGGCATCTGGCAGGCAGCCGTGCCGATTTCAGATACGGTTTTAGTCGGCTGTTCAGTTGCCCCCGGGTTTGAATTTTCGGATTTCACGCTTATGGCGTACGAATCCCAAGAGGCTGAAAAACTCGTTTCATTGGCCCCGGAACTGACCGGATATATTAGTTTTAAAAACTCGGAATAATTCAGGCCGGTTTCATATAACCTATCCGTATTGTTCAACACTTATAGAATGAACCGATGCGTCCAGATCTTTTATGATAATTGTAAAATCACCTTGAGTCCACCCGGATACAATCGGTACGCCATCAACTAAAAATTTGCTCCGACCATCATTCCAATCTACCGTCATCATAAATGCAACCGCTGAACTACTCTTTCCGGAAGGGACAGTACTTGAAAAAGATTGCCGTCAAATGCTAACAGATCCTTGTCAATCAAGGCATTCCTGGCAAGGATGTAGTCTTCGACACAAATCCTGAGCAGAGTGCAGATTCTATCATAGCTGTAATAGGACAGTCCATTACGATCAGCCACGATGATCAGAAACAGATACAGCAGGAGTTGATGATGATCCAGGCTTTCCCAAAACCCGTTCCGCAGGAACCGGTGCTCGATAAAAGCAAAGCTTCCTGTAATTTTTCTGATGCGGTGTGAATCTATAGGATTTTTTGCGATGGACGCACGAAAACGACGTCGAAGCTTTTGATTCGGATTTTGGGTTTTATTTTGTCCGGTCTCCATGGCATTGCCTCCTTGGAATGATCGCTAAAGGCAATTTACCCTTTTTTTCAGGGAGGATCAGGCCCCGTTTGTTGTTGGAAACAGCTTTTTCCGCGATATTTTTTTTGAGGCCGGGGGCCAAACCCTAACGGCGGCGGCAGGATATCCAGATGTGAAGCGGCAAGTTCCCGGAGATGGGGTAAAACAAACTCAACCCCAAGTGCGGATCTCAACGATGATAAGTTCACCTGGCTATTATTTGATAGTAACGGGAGGATGTCGATCAATAGAATTAAACTTGCACGAATCAGAAACAGTCTGTGCCTCATCCATCGCAGGATGCCAGGCAGGCCGATGTCCGGACGAATGTTCTCTGCTGCGGCCTCCTGGCTTTGCGCTGATTCGATCTGATTGATGACCGTTTCCACTTCAATCAACGTTCCGGGCAGGTGTGAGGACAGGCAGTCCGGCAACAACCCAAAGGTAGTCTTGCCATCCGAACAATACCACCGGGCAATATTTGCACCGTCGGGAAATTTTCTGCTATAGGTCCCATGCCTGGCAAGTTTACACCCACCTTCCGGGTGTAATGGGCACCGCTCCAGTTCTGCATATTTCCATGCTTCCTGCTGTATATATTGTTCAATAGAAATGTTGGTGGCGAATCTGAATTGCACGATCTTTACCTTGCGTTAAAATTCAAAATGTGAAACATTTTTTCCATGGCAAAGATCGGTCGCAATACACCATGCCCTTGCGGCAGCGGTAAGAAATATAAGAAGTGTTGTTTGGGACTCGACCTGTGCCTTATCCTGCTGGATTCACACCATTCTATACAGAATTGGATCTGCTTTCAAACAGTGTTGTGGATTTAATTGATGAAAATAAATTAGACGAAGCCGAAGCTGCATCCAAAAGGCTATTACGGGAATATCCTGATCAGGTTGACGGTTTTGAACGTTTGGGCCAAGTCCATGAGGCTCGTGGAAAGTGGTCGGAAGCCGCAAGTAATTATCAAAAGGCCGCTGATTTCGCACGAACAATGCCAGGGTTTGCTCCAGAGACCATTGAATACTATTTGTCAAAAGCGAAAAAAATGAGAGAAGAAAAAAAGTAAAAGAACTAAATCCAAAGAAAAAAACTCATTATAAAATTCTCATAGAAGAAAAACACGCTACATAAATACCATTATTGTGGGGTTTTTATTTCCTTCATTTAATTAGGATTATTGCTTTTTTATTTTTGCTTATGTAATGTTAATAAGATCCGCAGGGAAAATGAGGCCCGATGGTATCTTGCTATTAATCCTCGGTGAAATAACCTGACCTTAAAGATACGATCTGTATCGTTAAGCTTTTGATTTTTTATGAATAATGCAAGTGATCATGTCCTTATTGTAGTCGAAAAATGGATTTCATAGAGTTCGTCTAAAATTTCTCAGCTTCATAATCAAAGAATATGGGTGTTCAGCTTATGGTAAGTGGAAAAGTGAATAAGAAGAATATTGGCATCCAAAAATTTCTAATCAAAAACATTGTGATCATTGTCTCTGTATTATTTGGTCTATTACTTTTAGTTTGGGGTGTGAATAAATTTTATGTTTTCTCTTCTGAATCCAAATTGTTGAAAGAGAAGTATGAAGATGAACAAAAAAAGATGCTTAAAAAAGAGGTCAACAATGTAGTCAATTATATCGATTACATGAAAGACCACACCGAAATACGGCTGAAATCTGAACTGAATAATCGTGTAAACGAAGCCATCGATATTGCGAGAAATATATATCAGGAGAACATTGATTCAAAGCCCCTATCTGAGATCGAAAAAATGGTCAAAGATGCCTTAAGACCGATACGATTTTTTGAAGGTAGGGGATATTTTTTTGCATTCTCAATGGACGGAATCGAAACGCTTTTTGCCGACAAACCTGAAATGGAAGGGGAGAATATGCTTCCAGTCCAAGGGGCTAAAGGAGAATTTGTCGTTAGAGACATGATCGACCTCGTTAAAAAACAAGGCGAAGGATTCTACCAATACACTTGGACAAAGCCATCCCAAAGGGATGTGGGGTTTTTAAAAATTGCGTATGTTAAATATTTCAAACCGTTCGATTGGGTTTTTGGAACAGGTGAATATATAGATAATTTTACCAATCAAATTCAAAACATGGTTCTGGAAAGGATCGTAAACCTTAGATTCAGAGATGAAGGGTATTTTTTTGGTAGCACAGAAGGCGGATATCCATTATTCACGAATGGGGTAATAACCAAAGGGACCGATCATATATGGGAAATGACCGATCCCAACGGCGTAAAAGTCATTCAAGAACAACAAAGCGTCTCGAAGCAACCTGATGGGGGCTTTGTTCGATATTCCTGGTCCAAGCTGGGATCTTCAACTCCAGTGCCCAAAATTTCTTACGTTCGTGAAATACCTGGATGGGGGTGGACAATCGGGGCTGGGGTCTATCTTGATACGGTTGAAAAAACAATTACAAAATCTAAAGACACATTGAAAAGGCAACTAATCAAGAAAAGCATAGCCGGCATTTGTGTGCTCATCGGTTTTATTGTGCTGATATGGTTTTTGGCTAAACGCGTAACGGATAAAATCCATGAAACCATCGAAACATTTGAAAAGTCATTTAGAAATGCGGCCACGGATTTTGTCACAATACCGACTGATGATATGCAGTTTTCAGAATTGTCCCGCATTGCCAAATCAGCGAACAAAATGATTGCTGTGCAGAAAAAGACTGAAAAATCCTTGCGCGAGAGCGAGAAAATGCACCGGGCGCTGGTTGAGGGTATGCCTGACATCGTGATGCGCTTCGACCGGAAGGGACGGCATCTGTTCGTCTCCGACAATGTACGCGAAACGATGGACATAGAACCGGAGCATTTCATCGACAAAACCCACGCCGAGCTGGGATTTCCCGAGGAGACGTGCCGGTTCTGGGAGGAATCCATCCGTAGGGTGTTCGACAGCGGCGCGCCCTTCGAGACCGAATTCACGTTCGAGGGCAAGGCCGGCCCCGTCATCTTCGATTGGCGGCTCATTCCTGAACGGGACGGCCAAGGCGAGGTGTCTTCCGTGCTCTCGATCAATCGAGACATCACCTCCCACCGCAAGGCCGAACAGGATTACCAGACCCTCTTCCGCGAGATGTTGGACGGTTTTGCCCTGCATGAAATCATCCTTGATCCGGATGGAATACCAGTGGATTATCGTTTCCTGGCCATCAACCCGTCATTCGAACGTATGACCGGCCTGAGGGCCCAGGACATCGTGGGCCGCACCGTCCTGGAAGTCCTGCCCGGCACCGAGCGGCACTGGATCGAAACATACGGTAATGTGGCGCTCACCGGCGACCCGGCCCACTTCGAGAATTACAGCACCGAACTTAGAAAGCATTTCGATGTGACCGCCTTTCGTCCTGTTGAAGGGCAGTTTGCATGCATTTTTCAGGATATCACCGAGCGGATTAAGGCCGAAGCCGAACGGGAAAGACTCCAGGCCCAACTCACCCAGGTCCAGAAAATGGAATCCATTGGAAATCTTGCCGGCGGAATTGCCCATGATTTTAACAACATCCTCTTTCCCATTATTGGAATGTCCGAGTTGCTACTTGAAGATCTGCCTCCAGGAAGCGGTGAAAGAGAGAATGCCGAAGAAATTTTAAAAGCAGGTAAAAGAGGTAGTGATCTTGTTAAACAGATTCTCACCTTCAGTCGTCGATCTGAACATAAAATGATGCCAACCCGAATTCATAATATTTTAAAGGAAGTAATAACCCTGTCACGCTCCTCGATTCCGAGCGATATTGAAATCAAGCAGGAAATCCAGCAAGACTGCGGGATGGTAATGGCGGACCCATCCCAGATTCATCAAATAGGTATGAATATTATTACCAATGCCTATCATGCTGTAGAAGAAACGGGTGGTACAATTTTTGTCAAATTAAAACAAACCGTTCTAAATGTCACAGAATCTGTTCAAAATAATCTTTGTCCAGGTGTTTACGCAATTCTATCAATTTCAGACACGGGTCATGGAATGTCAGGAGAACTCATCGGCAAAATATTTGACCCGTATTTTACGACAAAGAAACAGGGAAAGGGAACCGGACTCGGACTTGCAGTGGTTCACGGCATTGTGAATGAACATGGTGGCGCCATCAAGGTTCAAAGTGAAATAGGTAAAGGGACAGATTTTCATATATATTTGCCTTTAATGGAAAAAACAGTTGGCCCTAAAATCGATGAGCTAACAGCTGTTGATTTAGTTGGTAATGAACGTATTTTGCTGGTAGACGACGAAGAAGCAATTGCGAAGGTTGAAAAGCAAATGCTTGAACGCCTTGGTTACCAAGTCATTATAAGAAACAGTAGTCCGGATGCACTGCAAACATTGAGATCCAACGTAGACTCTTTTGATTTGGTGATCACTGATATGACCATGCCGAATATGACCGGTGACAAATTAGCTAAAGAAATGATTGCACTCCGACCAGACTTACCCATCATAATATGTACAGGGTTTAGCGAGCGTATCAATCAGGAGAAGGCCGAAGCTTTTGGAATCAAGGGTTTTCTTATGAAGCCTGTTGTAAAATCTGAGCTGGCTCAAATGGTGAGAAAAGTGCTGGATGAATCTCAAAAATCCTGACAAATAGAGTAATTGAAAGGTGTTCAATCTGTCTATAATTGTGACCAAAAGCCTTTATTAAAAAGAGTATTGACTACTTCTTTTATTGATGATGTCCGATTCAAATCTTATGAAGGGAGCGATTTGCCCGAGAGGTGCCGCAGGGACAGCGCTTCTCAACGACGGAGAACGGCCTCAGACGCCCCTGATCCGTACAGGTGAACGCGGGGAAGGAAAATGGCGCAACGCAACCTGGGACGAGGCACTGGACTATGTAGCAGACAAACTCAAACAGATTAAAGCCGAATACGGGGCCCGGGCCATCTCATTGTCTGACAGTGGCGGCAAAAAATGGGGACACGGTCTTAAGCACGGCTCGGAAACAAGGAATTCCCATCCCCCACCTATGCTTTCACCCGGCACTCAAGCCCTCTGGTGCCTGCCGGCTGTGCGGTGTGGAAACAGGCCGGGCTGCAGAAAAAAAGATCATGCTTTCCTGCATTCTCAAGGTAAAACCCGGACTTGAAATCAGAACCGAATCGGATATGGTGACAGCCCATAGACAGGCGGCCTTTGACAAACTCCTGTCCATGGCACCGGACTCGGTACGTATCCGGGAACTGGCTGAACAATTCAATATGACGGTCCCGCCAAAGCCCGATGGGTGCATCCGCTGCAGGCTGTGCGTGCGGGTCTGCAATGACATAATAGGTGCAAGGGCCATTGCCATGGTGAAAACCCAAAACCGCCGCCAGGTGGGTCCGGGTGACGGAGACTGTATCGGCTGCGGAACCTGTGCCAATCTATGCCCCACCCAATTTATCACAGTGCAGGACCAGGACAATATCAGAACCGTTTTCACAGGGGACCAAATTTTAAGCTGCCTACCCCTTGAGCAGTGCGAGGCCTGCGGCACTCAGTATGCAACAGCGCCGTTTCTGAGCCATGTAGAGAACAGCATAAAAAACCTCGTTCATGTCGGACAAGGGCATAAATTCTGCCCGGAATGTACCCGGGTAATGTCCAGTCGGACGCATACAAATGAGCACTTTAATGAATAAACCATTGTGCCGAGGTAAACGTATCAAAAGACTTTCCCATTGAAACCAAAATAGTTGGTTCCTATAATAGTGTCTGAAAAAAACCTTATTGAGGGAACAAAACGGTGAAACACCTTAACAACAAAGTACTGATAATTACAGCATACCTTCTCTCGGCATCCCCCGGAAATTTGTATGCCTTGCAGTATCACACAGGTTCCGAGGGGATCATTACCCACCAGATCGGACACCTTTTCTTTTTGTTCTCAATGGTTGTGCTCATGTTCATGATCAGCGGCAAGGGACTTGCCATACACAAAGGATGGCGACTGATCCAGATGTCTGCTTTTTTTTTCATTCTATGGAATGGCTGTGCCATTGCGGCCCATTTCCTGGACAACCAGATCTATGCAGTAAGTGTAGATCGAATCGCCAATGGGTACGCCAAAATCCAGACCCAGAACAATTCAGATCTTCTGGGTTGGATATATTACGCCCTTAAACTGGACCATTTGTTGTGCGTGCCGGCCATGTTTTTAATGTATAAAGGACTTTCCTTCCTGGTAAACGAACAAAAAGCGGAACAAGGACAAGACATCCAATGATTGCCCCCTATCTGCCAATGGTGGTGATAGATATCATTGGCTCATTTGCCATGGTGGTACTCTCCCTTCTATGCTGCTACAAGGCCAGAATTTTAAGGGAAACAGACCAGGACAACGCACTGTTTCTTTATCTTGTCTGGATCTCCACAGGATTTATGATCTTTGGCGTATCACGATCTGTTGGTCATATCCTGCGGCAATTTCTGATTTTAATTTCCCATACCGACACCTGGCACACGATTGCCAGCTTTTCCGGCAGCGTGAATACGGTATCTTTCATGCTGGTGAGCCTGATCACCCTGTTTTTCAACCAGAGCTGGAAGATAAACGAAAAAATACTGACATCCCGAAAAAAACTGGAAGCCGCCCATGGCCAACTTTTAAGCTTAAACCAGAACCTGGAGCAAAAGGTGATGGAACGTACGGAGATGCTCACAAGTTCCGAGCATAAGGCCCGGCGTATTTTTGAATACTCTTTGGACACCATTCTGGTTACCGACGCCAATTTTAAAATCCAGGAGCTCAATAATGCCGGCATCACCTTGACCGGATATAAAAAAGAACTGATGCTGGAACAGAATATGGGACTGATGGATTTTATCGCCCATGCCCAAGATTGGAATCACATATTAACTCAGTTGAGCACCAATGAATATGTCCTCAACGAAGAGTGCGATATTATAAACGCTGATAAAATGGAGATCCGGGTGATGATCACCGGCGGTGTCGATTACGGCGCCTTCGGATGCGCCAAAACCTTTCATTTCATCATCAAGGATATCAATGAAAAAAAACAGATGGAACAGCAGATCGCCCAGGCCGACAAATTAGCGGCATTAGGCGAACTGTCCGCAGGTGTGGCCCATGAAATCAACAACCCGTTGGGCATCATTCTTGGCTACACTCAGCTGATGCTCAAAGAAGAATCCGGCTTTGAAGAAGATCTGAGAACCATTGAAAAGCATGTAAAAAACTGCAAGGAAGTTGTCAGCAACCTGCTCTCCTTTTCCAGGAAAGGCTCCGGGGAAATGGAACATGTGGATATCCACAACATGCTGGACGGGGTGGTCAATTTTTTAGGAAGCCATTCCGATTTCAGAAAAGTGAAAATTCAACTCAGCCTGTGGGTAAATGGATCCCTCTGGGTGAAAGGCAATGCCCAGGAACTGACCCAGGTGGTTTTAAACTTGATGATAAACGCGTGTCACGCCATTAAAGACAATCCTGACGGTTTTATTGAACTTGTCACCCAAAAGGAGAATACCCATATACTCATTCATGTCAAGGATAACGGCACCGGCATTGCCAAACAGCATAAGCCCAAAATTTTCGATCCCTTTTTCACCACCAAACCCGTGGGCCAGGGCACAGGATTGGGCCTTTCGGTGGGATACGGCATTATCCGTCACCACCAGGGGGAGATCATGGCCGCCAACCGCAAAAGCCGAGGGGCAAAATTTACCATCCGCCTGCCCCTTATTAACCCCAACAGCGATGAGGAATAAATGATGACACCCAACATCCTTGTGGTGGATGATGAAAAGGACATGACCCGTCTGCTCCAGCGAACCCTTGAACCGGAACTAAATTGCCGGGTGACCATGGCGTTTTCCGGTGAAATGGCCCTGAATATCCTTGGCATGGCAGACTCGGCTTTTGACCTTGTCATCAGTGACATACGAATGCCCGGAATGGATGGCTTTGACCTTCTTGAGCAATTGAAGCAAAAATATCCGGATCTTACGGTGGTCATGCTCACCGCCTACGGCAATATTGAATCTGCCGTGGCTGCCATTAAAAAAGGGGCGTACGATTTCATTGCCAAGCCCTTTGAGCAGGACGAAATCATCTTTAAAATCCGCAAAGCCCTGGAACGCAGCCAACTAATATCCGAAAACCGGAGACTCCAAAAGGCCTGCCGGACCGAATCGTTGCCCCTGATCGGGCAAAGCCCTGCCATGCAAAAAGTGTTTGAAAAAATAGCACTGGTCGCAGACTCGGATGTCACGGTTCTGATCACCGGGGAATCGGGGACAGGCAAAGATTTGACGGCAAGATCCATTCATGCCTCAAGCCCCAGGAAAAACAAACCCTACATTCCCATCAACTGCCCCACCATCCCCGAGCACATCCTTGAAAGTGAATTATTCGGGTATAAAAAAGGGGCATTCACCAATGCCTACCGGGACAAAACAGGACTTTTCCAGGAAGCAGACCACGGCACCATTTTTTTAGATGAAATCGGAGATGTCGGCCCCAGCATCCAAACCAAGCTTTTAAGGGTGATCCAGGAAAAGGAGGTCAAACCCTTGGGCGACACCCGGGTGGACCATGTGGATGTCAGGATTATCACCTCCACCAACCAGGATCTGCAGCAGAAAATCAAGGACAAGGAGTTCAGGGAAGATTTTTTCTATCGGCTTTCGGTGATCACCATTGAATTGCCGCCGTTAAGGGACCGCGTTACGGATATCCCACTGTTGTGCGATCACCTTTTGGCCAAAAACTGTGAAAAGTTAAACAAACCGGCCAAACATTTGTCCGACAACGTGATGGATCTCTTCATGAAGCACCCCTGGCAGGGAAATGTCAGAGAACTTGAAAATGTACTTGTCCAGGGAATTCTCTATGCAACTTCAGATACCATCCGCCTGGCCGATATCCCCATCGACAAAAATACGGCCAATGAGTGCCTGGGCACGGACGTTGATGCCGATATGAGTCAACTGACCTATAAGGAGGCCAAAGAAACCACCCTGACCCGGTTTAATCACAACTACATTGGTGCCATGCTCTCCATGACCAAAGGCAATATCACCCAGGCAGCCAAACGCTGCGCCATGGATCGCCAGGCCCTCCAGCAGATCATGAAACGGTATGCCATTGATCCTGAAAAATTCCGCAACAAGCCGTCTTAAGGGTTCCCGCAAAAATAACTTTGAGTGCACCCTAAGCTTTAAAAAATCAAAATCGTGCTGATATTGATTGTTAAAACCATTTAACAGCTGTGCTGAAACTGTGCATTTGGATTACATTTTAAGATAGTATTTAGTTATGGAAAAAAAAACACACCCACAACGCCCGTCCTTTAAAACCGTGCCTGTCCAGGATGCCTGCGGAATGACCATTGCCCATGACGTGACTGAAATCGTTCCCGATAAGTCCAAAGGCGTAGCCTTCAAACGAGGACACCGGGTCCAGGCCGGCGACATCTGTCGGCTTATGCGCATGGGAAAAAACAATCTATATGTGCTGGATCTTGATGAAACCCAGGTACATGAGGATGAGGCGGTGTTTGAGCTTGCATCGGCCCTGGCCGGACCGGGGGTTGAATTTTCCGCCGCACCCAGGGAAGGCAAACTGGAACTATATGCGTCATATCCAGGGCTGTTCCGGGTGAATGTGGATGCATTGACGGAATTTAACATGCTCAACGATGTCATGTGTGCCAGTATCCATACTAATACGGCCGTGAACAAAGGCGACAGCCTGGCCGCCACCCGGGCCATCCCCCTGGTCATTGACCGGGAAAACTTAGACCAGGCCACGGCCTTTGCCAAATCCGCCTACCCTATTTTCAGCGTTTCAATGTTCAACCCGTTGAAAATCCGTCTGGCCATCATCGGCAATGAAGTGTATGACGGTTTGGTCCAGGACCGGTTCCAGGCCATTGTGGAAGAAAAAACCGCCCGGCTTGGGGCCCAGGTGCTTGAGGTGAATATCCTGCCCGATGACCGGGAGCGCATTACCGCCCAAATCAGGGATTACATGGACAAAGAGACCGATCTGATCATCACCACCGGCGGCATGTCCGTGGACCCCGATGATGTGACCAAAGAATCCATTGAGGCAGTTGGGTTTGATGAAGTCCACTACTCAGCCGCAGTGCTGCCCGGGGCCATGTTTCTTTTAGGCTATACC
Source organism: uncultured Desulfobacter sp. (assembly GCF_963664415.1). NCBI lineage: Bacteria > Pseudomonadati > Thermodesulfobacteriota > Desulfobacteria > Desulfobacterales > Desulfobacteraceae > Desulfobacter > uncultured Desulfobacter sp. Next base: position 2,419,379 of record NZ_OY761445.1, read on the forward strand.
CCAAAAACCACCATCATGGGGCTGCCGGCCTGCGGGTTGTACCACCGCACCACCATATTTGACCTGATCCTGCCCCGGGTCATGGCCGGTGAGCGTCCCGGCAAACGGGAACTTGCAAGCCTTTGTCACGGCGGACTGTGCCGGAACTGCACCACCTGCCGGTTTCCGGACTGCTCTTTTGGGAAATGTACGTGATCAGCACCACACCTGTTGGCCGGACCATAGTATCAACACCCAATGCGCTTAATAACTCATATACCAAACTGCTCGGCAAAATCCTCTATCGACATCCAATCACCACCGGCTTCAAATTGTTGCATAAAGAAAACCAAATCAGATCCGTCAACATCATAATCTCTGTCTACATCCCCAACAGGACATGCGAGCGGAACCTGATAATAAAATTGAATACGATCAATGTTTTGAACATCAGCGTTAGAAATTATAACCGGACTGAGGCGATCCTGGAAGCCTACAGCAAGGATCCGGGACCCTACAGCCTTGCCTTTGTCGAATAGGTTCGGCCAGTGTCGATCGGCATCTAAGGAAAAAATACCAGCCATGGGTTAATTTGTCCCCGCGACAGATCGGCTCAGTCCACAAAAAAAGAGACCAAACTCATATCTTTACAATCCCCATATCTGCTGATACAAACCCTGAAATAGCCTGGAGACCAGGTTCATTTGTTTTTATCCATAATTGTCAATCAGGAGATTAAATAATCGAAAAATGACACATCAACTGACTGAGTATGAAGCAAAACAGTTTTCCGCCATTCAGGCATGGAAAACCGAAGAACCCAGTGTCATCAGCAAATCCCTGGGGACTGTTTTTGCACCGGTATCCTGGCTGGCCCACAAATTCATTCCGGAAAAAGCAATCCGAAGCGCCATATCTGCAGCCATGAAAACGGCAGATAAACTAACCGACAGTGGTGATATAAAAAAATCGGTAAATGTTTCCGACATCGGAGAACTATTAGGAAAAGACCTGGAATTTTTAGACAAACTTGCAGCAAAAGTTCACCATTGGGCCATCGGTCTTGCCACAACCGGCGGGATTGCCACAGGCTTTGGCGGAGCGCTCACCCTTGCGGCAGATGTCCCGGCAACGGTTACATTGGCGTTGCGAACCATTTATCAAATCGGCCTGTGTTATGGATACGAGGCAAAGACAGATGATGACAAACTATTTATTCTGGCAGTTCTGGCGCTGTCCAGTGCCAATTCCATCGGAGACAAAATGATTGCCCTGAACACCCTTCATGCCGTTCGGGATAATTCAGAACACGCTTCCAAGCCATCACCTAATGATATAACCGGGTCAACGGCTGAAAAATCGATAACCAAAAAGGACACGGACATAGGTATCGACCACCTCTCAAAAACGATTGGACTAAATTTGACAAAACGAAAAATGCTCCAGCTCATTCCAGCCGTTGGTGCGATCGTAGGCGGTTCGGTGAACGGGTGGTATTTAAAGGATGTTGGGTGGTCCGCCCGCAGAGCGTATCAGGAAAGATGGTTTGCGGACAAATATTCCGGCCTGACGACATCCAGTGCGATGACACCTTTTAAACAATAAAATAACGGGAAGTTATATTAAATGATAGGTCCTTTTGTTAATGGCGCGGCGGTGATTGTGGGAGGGCTCAGTGGGGCGATTCTGGGAGAACGGGTATCCAAAGATCTGCGCCATAAAATGCCCATGATTTTTGGTTGTGCATCCATGGGGCTTGGCATTGCCATGGTGGTCAAGGTAAAATTTTTGCCCGTCGCAGTGCTTGCCCTGGTGTTGGGCTCGATTTTAGGAGAACTGCTTCATCTGGAGGCCGGTATTGAAAAAGCGGCCGGGGTTGTCCGTCGAATGATCGATAAGAGGGTGACGCCGCCCAAAAATGGATTATCCCAAGAAGAGTACATGGAAAAGTTCGTCGCGATCCTTGTACTGTTCTGTGCCAGTGGGACCGGTGTTTTCGGAGCCATGCAGGAAGGCATGACAGGCGATGCGTCGCTGCTCATTGTCAAAGCGTTTCTTGACCTGTTTACTGCAGGAATTTTTGCCATCGCTTTAGGTTTCCCTGTGGCCACCCTTGCTGTTCCCCAGTTTATAATCCAAACAGGTTTGTTCCTGGGGGCGGCAACGATTATGCCCCTGACAAGTCCGGCCATGATTGCTGATTTTTCTGCCGTGGGCGGCCTGATCATGTTTGCCACCGGATTTCAAATCTGCGGGATTGTCTCTTTTCCCATTGCCAATATGCTTCCGTCCCTGTTGATTGCCATGCCCATTTCTGCGCTATGGTTGCAGTATTTCGTTCATTAACTTAAAAATTTTTAAGATTCAGGCAATCATCCTTGCCAAATCTTTTGCTTTTTCAAAGGCGGGTGCAATCATGGCCTCCACCTTCTCAGCTTCCAGGCTGTAGAGCGTTACGGCCGTTTCAATAAGCTCGTCCATACCCGAGTTGGCCTCCTTTTCCCTAAGGATGGCCACCAGACGAACCGGTCCCAGTGCCTGGTGATTCTGGACTTCAGCCCCGTGATGTCCCCGGATGGCTGCAGCAATGTTTTCAGGCAGCCCCCACTCTGCACAGATCCAGGAAGCCACTTCGGTGTGATCCCAACAGAGCGTTTCCCGTTCCAATTCAGCCAGATCCCCGCCTTCGCTATACCACTTTTCAAAAATGGGGCCATAATCTTTACTGCGTTGGCAGGCCAAAAAAGGCAAGGCAAGATCTTGGAGAAAGGCTGCAGTAAAACATTCCGACTCCTTGGCCGGGCACAGGTACCGGGCAAGTTCGCTGGCCAATACAGCCCGTTTGGCAGACGTCAACCAGAACAGAGCCGGATCATGCCACTGGCAGGACTGCCTTGGCATTCCCTGGGCCACACCCACCCCGAGCACCAAAGACTCGAGCTGGGAAATGCCCACCAGGGCAACAGCCTGGGTTAAATTCTCCACCTTCTTGATGGGTGAAAAGGCGGCCGAATTGGCGATCCCCAAAACTTTGACAGAGATACCCGGATCCAGGGCCAGAGACTCTGCAATGTTCGCGGCTGATGAATAAGGGCTTCTGATCTTTTGCAAAATCTGCATCACCACGGCGGGAAAAGAGGGCAGTTCATACCCTTTGAGTATTTTTTTCAACTCTGTTTTAGGACGGATCTTTTTCTTAAAAAAAGAGAACATTTAAAGGTACCTCATTCAGCACGGCGTGCCATTTTATTTCCAAGGATGCTCAACAATCCCCCCAGCCCCATATAACCAGTGACCGCCTGGAGCGAAACCACAATCTGGGCGCTAAGGGACATGGGCACCGCATCCCCGTATCCAAGGGTGGTCAGCGTAACAAAACTAAAGTAGATGGGGGAAAACCAGGTCGGATAATCCCCGTAATAAATATCCACCTGTGTGTAGATCAGGCCAAAACCTAAGGTGGCCGCAACCAGCCACACCAGCCAACGCACAAGAGACCGACCGCAGTCCGAGGTGAACCACCAAATCCAGTAAAGGATATTGTGCATCCGACTCTGGCTTTTAAACTCAAACAGATAGTTCTCATCTGAGATATGCCGGCGAACCAGGTAAGCCCCCCTCAGGTCCATATCCCTGATATCCGCCCCAACCCAATTGGCTTTTTTAAAATTTTTGACCCCCAGAAGACGACAGCGTCTCAAATCGGCCAAGCTGAATAGGGTATGGTTAAGGTTGCTGTGCTTGAGATCCGCATCGCAAAGGCTGGCCCGGGTGAACACGGCATGACTCAGGTCGGCTTCGGACATCCTGGCACCGGTCAGGTCCGAAGCCCTCAGATCGGCCGAACACAATTTGGAGCGACTCAGCACAGCCTCGCTCAAATTTGCATTAATCAAAGAGGCATGGGAAAGATCGGCCCCGCCGAATCCGCAGTGACTGGCCCGGCATTCATTCAGGCCGGCATGGGAGAGATCCACCCCGATAAATTCACATTCATCCAGCACTGCCTTTTCCAGGCTAGCCCCGGTCAACCGCCCGTAGCTTAAGTTGGAACGGCTTAAGTTCACCCGGTTTAAAATGGCAAAGGATAGATCATACCCGGAAAAATCCATATTAGACAAATCCTGGTTGCTCAGATCTATGCCGCGCAAATCCAACGTGATCGGACGGTTAGTCTTTCCAATGGGGCAGTCCGCCTTAAGTTGCCTGAGCATAACGGCCCGACGATCGGTTCCGGCCTCTAAATCCGGCTCCAGCCATCGCTGCCTTAGAGCAATGATCTCTTCTTGCGAAATCGAAATAGTTTCCTTGTCCATTCATATCCGTATCGTTTGGAGAAAAAATAAAGTCTGTCTTGGTTGGGAAGTAATCCCTATTCAGTCTTTTATACACTATCGCTTCACATAAGTTAAGCTTATCGAAAGATAACAATGTCAATCAATATTTGTAACCTTTACGATAGCTGCGACATCCACATATTTTTCAAAATGCCGTGCCAGAGTGTCGTATTGCCTGTCCCGGCCCTGCGGGCCGCAGAATTCCGGAGGCTCAAGTTCGTTCAAGCCCAACAGTGAAAGCCATTTTTTAAGGATAGGGACGGAGTCAAAAAAGCCGTGCATATATGTGCCCATCACCCGGCCCGAGTTGGCGACAGCCCCGTCAAATTCGGTGCATGCTTGCTGATTTCTCTCCTTGACACGCAACAGGCCGTCATTGGACTTCTTGCCCAAAGCAATCCGGTCGGCGCCCGCTGTCCTGCCCATGTGGATTTCATAACCAAGGCCCGGGATACCGTCCCATTCAAACCGGGATATGGTCGTGGTTTTTGGCGCTTTGAGCACCGTCTCAAGTAAGAGAAGCCCCAACCCATCCGTATCACCCGGGGGGCCTTCAAGTCCTTCGGGGTCACGAACTTTTGTGCCCAGCATCTGGTAGCCGCCGCATATACCCAGGACATGACCGCCGTTTTTAACGTAAGCCTGAATTTTGGAGGCCCAACCGGTCTTAACAAGCCAGAACAAATCACTGCGGGTACTCTTGGAGCCGGGCAGGATAATTGCTTTGTAGGCGGACAGGTCTATTGGATGCTCAACAAAATCCACTGCCAGTCCGCCCACCTGAAACAGGGCATCAAAATCAGTAAAATTGGATATATGGGGGGTACGCACCACCAGCACCGTGGGGGTTTTAACCGGATCAGTTTTGGCCTCGGGACGCTCTATAACGACAGAATCTTCATTGGGAATATGGTGGTTGATCCAGGGCAACACCCCAAACACTGGTTTACCGGTCTTTTTTTTAATCCACTCTACCCCCTCTTTAAACAACGCGATATCGCCCCGGAACCGATTGATGACAAAGCCCGCGATGAGATCCTGTTCAGCCTTGTTCAGACATGCCAGGGTTCCCACAATCTGCGCAAACACGCCACCCCGGTCAATGTCGGCGGTGAGAATCACCGGTGCCTTGGCATAGGCAGCCATTTTCAAATTTACGATATCCCGTGCCATGAGATTGACTTCCGCGCAGGAACCCGCCCCTTCCAGAACCACCACATCATTGGGCGCTCGCAGGCGATCCAGGGCACCGCAGGCCGTATCCCAAAGTTTTTCCTTTTCCCGGTGATATTGTGCGGCAGACAGATCTTTATGCACCTTACCCAGCAGCACCACCTGGGACCCGATCTGGGTGACGGGCTTAAGCAACACCGGGTTCATGTCCACATGGGGGGCAATGCGGGCGGCTTCGGCCTGGACAATCTGGGCCCGGCCCATCTCAAGGCCTTCCGGGGTGACGCCGGAATTATTGGACATGTTCTGGGCTTTATAGGGAGCCACTTTATATCCACGATCGGAAAAAATCCGGCAAAGGGCTGTGGCAATCACGCTTTTACCCACATCGGAACCTGTTCCCAGTACGGCAATACATTTGGCCTGTTTTATCTCAGCACTCATATGTCGTACTTTTGGCTGTACCCCCGGGGGGTGATCATCAGATCATTGTAAATAAATGTGGAACTGTTTCCCACGATCACGATACTCTGCATACCCACGTCGGCCTTATCCAAATCATTAAGGGCACACAACGCGATTTTCTGGTTGTCCCGCATAGCGCCTGTAACGATACCTACCGGGGTGGTGCCGGCCCGGTGTTTCAGAACAATCTCCATGGCCCGGCTAAGCTGCCAGTCGCGTTTTTTACTCTTTGGGTTGTAAATATTGATTACAAAATCGGCAGATGCCGCCGCATCCAGGCGTTTTTCAATCATCTCCCATGGGGTAAGCAGATCGCTCAGACTGACGGTTGCAAAATCATGGGTCAACGGCGCGCCCAAAAGTGCGGCACCGGCAGCTAACGCCGGAATCCCGGGCACCACCTCAACAGCCAGACTGTCTTTTGCGCCGGTATTGCAGGCAATTTTTTTAACGGCCAGCATTTCCAAAACCAGACCGGCCATGGCATAGATCCCGGCATCACCACCGGAAACCAGGGCACAGACCTGGCCGCCAAGGGCAGCATCAATGGCAGCCTGAACCCGGTCCATCTCCTTGGTCATACCTGTGGTCAGTCTCTTCTTATCCCTGATCACATCCTCAATCAGTTCAAGATAGGTGTTGTACCCCACCACAATATCGCAGGCAGCCAGCACCTGGCGCGCCCGGCCGGACATATGGTCGACATGTCCCGGCCCTGTACCTACGATATAAAGGGTATTGCCGCCAGGGCAATGGTGACTGTCCGACTGGCTGTTTTCTTCACCAACAGACTCGTCCTGCCCGTTGCCAGCATGGCTGCTGCTTCGCATACGCTTTTTACTCCTATATGTTTATTCACCAGGGAAGACGGCGTGGGTATGGTCTTTACCTGGTCCAGTTCCTCTCTCGTATAAAATTCAATGGGTACGTTTAAAGTTTTGGCAAGCTCCAGAAGCCCCGGTTCATCAGCTTTAAGATCCACTGACACGATTTTGGACAAACTGTTCACGCTTAATCCCCGGTCTTGAAAGACCTGATATAAATGATCTTTCAATTCATGCCGGGGCACGCCCCTGCGACACCCTATTCCGGCCACCAGCATTTTGGGCCGAAGTACAAGAACTTTTTTCGGAAGATCACGCACCGTGTAATCCACCCATATTCCGGATTTTTCAGCCGCAAACAAAGCAAATTCGTCCATAACCGTGGACAGCAGATACGGGGACACTAAATTAAACGGATCGTGAACCGGCAAGGACTCCCCCTTGATAAAGGCCATGTTCACATTTTTTACAGACTGTCTATTTTCGATATAAAGCCCCTGGTCCCGGGCAATCACATCAATGGCCGGGACCTGGTTAACATCCGTGGCCGTAGTGATCACAGGCGTTGCCCCCAGTATACTTGAAAGCTTGACAGCCAATTCATTAGCCCCGCCGATATGGCCTGAAACCAGACTGATCACAAAACGGCCGGTTTCATCACCGCACACCACGGCAGGATCTTTTGTTTTATCCTGGATTAAGGACGCGATGGTGCGAACGACAATACCCGTGGCCATGATAAAATAATGTCCGTCATAATGGTCCCAGACCTGTGCCAGGGCCTTGGCCAAAGAGGAGAATCCGGTATAAGACTTTCCCGGCAACAATGTTTGCGATGCAAACAGGTCTGTATGAGGCAGTGCCTGTTTGACCTGGTTTGCAAGCGTCATCCCCTGGGGGGTCAGCACCCATACCGCAAGTTTTTTTTCAGCTAAGTCGATCATGCTTTGTCCAGATACCCATGGATAAAAACCCTGTGATACAGCAACGATTTGCCGTCCCTATTCTTTCTTTATCAATAAGTCCATAACGATGAGCGCCAAAGGGGTGATGCTCTTTTTCGGCATTGGCAGCAGATTCTTTATATGCCACCCGGCACCATTCAAGATCAAATCCAACCATCATTCATTACTCTTACAGATTTTAGGAATAAAACTCAATATAACGTCTGTAAGGTAAACGTAATTAACTGCCTCATAAACATACAATACCGTAACATCCAAAACACAAAATTGTATCAAGGTATTCATGAGACAATATTATCTCCACACATACAGCATTTGCCTAAAAACATCCCCCTGATTAAAACTGTAATTCCAAGCACTTGCCACACACAATCCATTTTACACATCTTTTTAGACAATCCGGCATCATTTTTGATTGTATCTTAAGCAAAACATTGATGAACGAAATTTAATTACGGACCAATGATTTTTATATGAAAAACTGGATAAGTTTACTCAGATCTTTCAACCTTTGTTGTGGGCTTACGCCTGGCAGTTGATATGTCAGGTCGGCCCATGGCCGTTATTAACCATTAACTCAGGTTGAAGTTCAACTTGAGAGACCTTGAAACATAATTATCACATTGCAAAGGAGCAGCTATGAAAAAAGCAACACTGGAAAAAATTTTCGAATATGCATCGATGCCTGTCCACGGCACTTTGTCACGGAAACTGAGAAAGGACATCACCTGCCAAGTAAACGACGGCAAGGTATATGATGGCGCTACTTTTTTCCTCGGAGAGGAATTTGTCCGTATTACAGAAGAAGACAACGGGCAAAAAATCAACACCTATTATGACTGGGAAAATATCGTTTCAGTCAGAACCATTGCTAACAGTACCAAGTAACTGCCATGGGCTGGCCTGGTATATCACCGTGGGTCAGCCCATAAGAAAAAAGGAGGGATTGTGGCCCAAGTTACATTTTACGAGAAACCCGGTTGCATTAACAACACCAAACAAAAAACATGGCTCGCTGCTGCGGGTCACGATGTAACCGAAAAAAATATTTTGGAGACACAATGGACCCGGGAGGAACTGCTTCTTTATTTTGGAGACAGGCCTGTGGCAGACTGGTTTAACAGGACTGCACCTTTGGTCAAATCGGGAGAGGTAAACCCGGACGCTGTCAACAGCGAAGAAGCCCTTGACTTAATGCTGACAAACCCGATTCTCATCAAACTCCCTCTGCTTCGCGTGGCAGATGAAAGAATGCATGGCTTTATCGTAGATGCGGTTCATGCCTGGATCGGGCTTGATCCATCCAAAGGTAATGAAGCCGTTGTTGAAGGACTTCGCAAGGACAACCTTGGCCTCTGTCCCATGCTGGCAAAAAATACCAGCTGTGATGAAAAGAAATTAAGCTGATGTCCTTTTAAAAAAAACGATTAACCATCCACAAGCCCGGGCAGACATTTTGCCCGATTTTTTTAATTGATCACGTCTTGCCCCGGTATCCGTGTGCAAAAGTCCGGTCGTACAAAAGTGATCTGGCATCCTGAGCCGTATCCAGAAACGGTCCCACAATGATAAGTGCCAGACGGTTAATGCCATTCTCAGCCATGGTCTGTGCCAGACGCTCCACAAGAGTAACAATAGTACGCTCTTCGGGATGACTCACCTTATATGCCACAGCCACAGGGGCTTTGGGTCCATAGGCTGCGGCCAAAATTTTTTGCACCTGTTCGGCCATACCGGCGCTCAGGTAAATGGCCATGGACGCTTTATGGGCAGCAAGGCTTTCCAACGACTCTTTTTCCGGTACAGGGGTCCGGCCTGAAATCCGGGTAAAGATCAGGGTCTGGGATTGTTCCGGCACCGTGTATTCAACCTTAAGGGCCGCAGCCGCGGCAAACGCTGCGGTGACGCCCGGGATGACTTCGTAGGGGATCTGCCGCCGGTCCAGCAGCAGCATCTGCTCTGCAATGGCGCCGTAAAGGGACGGATCGCCGGTGTGAAGTCGCACAACCTTAAGCCCCTTGTTCCGCGCATGGGCCATGGCATCCACTATTTCCTCCAGGTGCATGCCGGCGCTGGAGACTTTTTGTACCCCGTCACCCGCCCAAGTCAACACGGCCTCGGGAACCAGAGACCCGGCGTATAGAATATAATCAGCCGCGTCCAAAGCTTTCATGCCCCTGACCGTGATCAGGTCCGGTGCCCCCGGCCCTGCCCCGGTAAATATAATTGGATATTTTTTAATCATGTTCATAGTGAGCTGCCTTTTTGTGCTGCGATGATCCACACGGGATTCAACGCCTCCATGCGCCGCCCCCAGGGCATATCACTGGATTTGCTGATCTGGGCCTGGGTTATATCCACCTCAAATCCCTTTTCGTCCAGCACCGATACCGCCAGATGCAGTGTCTCCATCAGTACGGTATTTATAACGATTCTTCCCAAAGGATTCAAAACCTTTACCACCACATTGAGCACTTGATCCAAATCTTTGCCGGAACCGCCGATAAACACCCGGTCAGGCCTTGGCAAATCTGCCAGTCCATGGGGAAGCTGCGCCCGAACGGCGGACAGATTTCTCACCGTGAAGCGCTTAACATTGGCCGTAATCTGTTCTTTACGATGTTTATTTTTTTCCACGGCATAGACAAACCCATCCGGCAAAAACAAGGTGGCCTCAATTCCCACAGAGCCGGAACCTGCCCCCAGATCCCACAAAATATTCGTTGGTCCCAATTCCAGGGCGGCCAAAGAGAGAACGCGAACCGGCGCCTTGGTAATCAACCCCTTTTCATGGACAAACCAGTTATCAGGGGTTCCCAAACGTAAGGGGGCGCTCGGTGCAGGCAGTTCCCCTTTTTGAAGCACGACCACATTAGGCTGACCAAAAACGGTTTGTGTATCTGTGTGTTCATCCATGGAAGAAATTTTTTCTTCCGGAGCACCCAAATTCTCCAGCACCCACATCTGCCAGGTATAATCATGGGACACCACCTGTTTTTTAACGACCAAAGGATCATTCTTCGGATCGGTGAGCACGCACAGCAAATTCTTGTCATCCAGGGCCTTTACCAGACCCCTCATATTGTCCCGGCCGTGCAGACTCACCCAGGCCGCGTCCTGCCAGGGCAGTTTAAGCCGGGCAAAGGCAGCAGCCATGCTGGTGACATTCGGATGAATGACAACCTTGTCCGGGCCCAAACGTTCGATCAAAGTTTTACCGATACCAAAAAACAATGGATCACCCGAGGCCAGGACCACGACAAGCCCGGAAGCCATATGCCTTTCAATAAAATCAAGCACCCCTGATACAGGGCTTGAAATCTCTTTTCTTACGGCCGTTGCTTTCCCGAAAGAGGCCAGATGCCGCTTGCCGCCCACCAGAACGGAGGCACTCTCAATCAGAGCCAGATGGGATGCAGTAAGATCTGCGATGCTAAGCCCCATTCCGATGACATGAATCGCGTCATCCATGGTTTTATTTTCTCCTGGGAGAATCAAAGGCAAGTCCCTCCGGATTGGGTAAACTTAACTGCGTTCCCCACAATATTAAACATGACCTGACGCAGGCGGATTTCATCCAGACAGAGTGTTGCCGGTAAATCATTGCTGATATCAGCCTTAACAGGAAAGTAATCAGAATCGTCGAAACGATCAAAACAATTGTCAACACAAGGAGTGTAAATTGATAATACAAAATTTTCAATCGTTCGGATTTTTTTGCATCCAGAATTGTTTTCTAACCCGGTAAGTTGACCACCTTTCATATATATCTCCGAACATCCGTAGTATGAATATGAATGAAACCCATACGTTAGAGCGCTTTGTCTGTCACCCTGAGGACTGGCCTTTTATATATATGGTTAAATTTTTCCAACTGCATAAACCAATCGTGAGGTATTTTCCCCCGGCCGTAATATTTTTCTAAAATTTCAATATATTTTCCGTTTTCTATAATCATTTTTAACCCGTTGGTGTATTTCTCCCCCAACTCTTTTCCGCCTGGGAAATACTTATCGATCATGACGGTTACAGGAGTCGCCGTTCCCTTAATTTCAAAGTTCAAGAAATTTTCGGCATCGTCTGGAAACATCTTATTGATTGTATAAATTCCGCTTAATTTCAGCATACTGCACAAATCAATTCGCCCATTTTTCAGCATTTTAATCATAGAATCTTCCGAATTAAGTTTCACCACTTTGATGCCCTTTTTCTCAAAAAATGATACATCGTCAAGCGCCCCCCTTATAACACCGAGTGCATATCCCTTAATATCATCCAGTCCCCGATAGGTCATCTCTTTTTCATGATGAGGTTTGTAGTAGAAAAAAGCCAACCGGCAAACAGCAATTGGAATAATGGCGCAAAAATCCTGGGGGGCCAACATTTCCGGAGTTCCCACATGGTTGCTTGTTAAATTTCTTCTGGCTCTTTTTAATGGAGAAATCTTGATAACGCTTTTCACGCCGATCTCTTTTGATATGGCATGAAGCACCTCGCCCCCCATTCCATCATCAGGCAGAGATGTGCACCAAAAGGGAGGCGCTTCGCTTGAATTGAATTCAACGATTTGTTCATCGGCAAGAACCGGAAATAATGCGCCGAACATAATGTACAAAACCACCAAAATCGTCCACACAATTTTCATATTTTTCAAGATCGTTTTCTCCATTTCACCCATCGTCATAAAGCCCGGGCTTTATATCGTCCGTAAAAATTTTCTTAATGCGATCAAAATAGCGATCAAGGACCGCGATACTTTTCTATGAGTTCGGAATATTTGCCGCTTTGTTTGATTATTTGAAACCCTTTGGTAAACGATTGAAAAATCTCTTCGTACCTTGGATGCTTCAAATTAAATATGATCGAAAAAGGAGTCTTCCATGGAGAACCCGCCATTTTGGCAAAATTATTTTTCTCCTCCGAAAAATGCTTTCGGATAAACCATTCACCGCGAATATCGTCCACGGCTAAAAAATCTATCTTTCCATCCCGCAGCATTGTAAACAGAGAAACAAAATCATCGCCTGTTACGGTTTTAATCCCCGCATGTTCATAGGCGGTGGTATCCTCCCCGGCCAAGGCCCCATAGGTATATCCTTTTAAGCTGTCCGATTGCCCATCCCACCCCAGTCCTTTTTTATGGTTGGGCCTGCAATAAAAGTATCGTCCCTCCATGATGTAGCACGGCACGACTTTAAGCTGTTTCAGCTGCTCTTTTGTGAAGTCGCTTTCCACGCCAAGCATTGCGGCTGAGTTATCCTGAATCAAGGAGTAAACCGCCAGACTTTTCACAACCTGATTTTCAACCGTCACCGGAACGCCTGCCGCCAAAAACGCAGCCTGGATAATTTCCGGACAAAGCCCCATGTCCGGTATATCAAAGGTCGTTAACGGTGGATATTCATAAATGACTATTTTGGTGGTTCCTTCGGCTTCGAACAACTGAGGCGTCAACCGTGGTCCGGTCGCCCAAACAGTGTTCAGGAACACGAGCAAAATGGCCAATAGCATAGATGTGGCTATTAATACCTTGCCTTTCATGACAATATGTTCCTTTTCCTTAGTTCCAGTTATTGGGCCCGGCACGCTTTGGGACTAACGAATCAATCACAGCCGAACTGGACAGAGTTGTCAGTCTGTCCCAAATATCAATATGATAATCAAACGGATAAGTTTGCGTCAGCATAATGGTGATTTTTTCTTCCCGGGGGTCGATGCTGAATCGTGTAGAATAAATTCCAGCCCATTCATATATGCCCTTGCTGCCACTGTCCACATCGTAGCCGCGCTCCATTTCAATGGCAAAACCGAGCCCGAATTTCCATCCTTTACTATGAATAAACGTCGCGTCCAGGGTATCGATGTGATTCGTTGCGGTCATCAGTTCGACGGTCTTTGGGCCCAGGAGCCGAAACCCGTCAAGATCGCCTTGGTTCAAGAGCATCTGGCAGAATCTGAAATAATCATAGGCCGTTGAAATCAATCCACCTCCTCCCGAATAGTAAGTTTTTGAACCTTTGTAAGGATAACTCGCCGAGTAGATAAATGTCCCCTCTCTTTTAAGGCCGTCGGTCATTTTCCGTAGGTTACCCATCCCGTCGGAGATCCACAGTGCGGATAAGCGATGTAATTTATCCTCAGGCGGATAAAAATATGTATCGGTCATTTTCAGCGGTTTAAATATATATTCCCTAAAATAATCATTCAAATTCATTCCCGAAACGATCTCGATCACGCGTCCCAGCACATCGGTCGACAGCCCGTATTCAAAAGCTTCTCCGGGGTGATTGTAAAGCGGCATTCGCCCCAATTTTCTGACCATTTCACCGATAGTCCCGTCGATTTCGCTGACACCGTCAAAAATACCCGCGCTTTCATACAAACGGGCCAGTTGTTGATGTTTGGGGTCCGGGAACCAATTCGCCATGAATCGATAAGAAATTCCCGAGGTGTTGGTAAGCAGGTGGCGTATGGTTATATCCCGTTTTGCAGGAACCAGGCGATATGGTGGATCGGCCTCATCGGGAAGCATTTCAATCACCTTGGGCCGGGCGAATTCCGGAATGTATTTTGCCACTGGATCGGAAAGCAGAATAAGTCCCTGTTCATAGAGTTGCATCACCGCCACACAAGTAACCGGTTTGGTAAAGGAAGCGATTCTGATCAGACTGTTTTTCCGCATGGGGTTGCCGACATCAGCCATCCCGAATGACTCGAAATAGGCTGGTTTACCCTTTCGCGCAATCAAAACGATTGAACCGCCAATCTTGTTCTCATCGACAAGGCGGGTCATCAGTTTATCGATATGTTTTAAACGGCTGGAGGATAGACCAACGCTTTCCGGCGATACTATGTGCGGCAGGTCCTGGCCGAAAACCGGCGACGTAAATAATATGATACAAAATAGGATTGAACCCATCTGGTAACGAATTCGCATGTACCGGTCTCCTTTGCCAACAGTTTCAATGACGATGTTCATGGATATTTGCCCCGTAACGTATCACAATTTCCAGTGTGATTAAATATTGAAACGAAATTCAATATACCAAAACAGATAACCAATTCATTTAATTATCTTGCCTGTTAACCTATAAGACGCACAAATCTTCGCCCAGTATGATATTCAGGCTGACGGTGAACAATATTCCGAGAAGAAGCATTTTATCAACAGCCCTGCCCATATACTTAGCTCCATTTTTTCAATCTCATGTTTAATATCTATCCATGAATAGAGGCAGACGTATAATGAATTTAGCCCCTGCGCCCGGACTGGACTCAACTGCCATTTCCCCCTTGTGGTTTTCAGTGATGATAAAATAGGAGACACTGAGCCCCAGACCGGTTCCCATCCCTGCCGGTTTGGTGGTAAAAAAAGGATCAAAAATGAGTTTGCGAACTTTCTCGTCCATCCCAGGCCCATTGTCTTCAATTTCCACGCAGGCCATATCCCGGGCCGAATCAACATAGGTCCGGATGAAGAATTCGGCGTTCGGGGTCTCGGCGCCCTGCATGGCCTGAGCCCCGTTAGCCAGGATATTGAGCACCACCTGCTGGATTTTGCCGACCTGACAAGGGATATCAGGCAGACTGTTATCATATTCCCTGGTGATCCTGACTTGTTTAAAATCATACTCTTTTTTCAAATTATAATCCGTTGCTGCAAGTTCAATGGTATTATCCAGAATCTTGTTCAAATTCTGGGTAGATACGGCCGTGTCGTCCTTACGGGCAAAGTTAAGCATATTTGTGACGATCCCTGATACCCGCTTTCCTGAATCGGTGATGGCATTGATCATTCTCGGTATACCCCTGTTTTCCATGAATCGTTCAATGGATTCCATGGTAATTCCGGCGGCCTCTGCGGCTTTTTGGTTGGCCGGGAGATTGGCACCTGCCTTAAGTCGCTGGGTCATCACCTGGATGGTTTGCATGATGCCTGCCAAAGGATTATTAATTTCGTGGGCCATTCCTGCGGCAAGCCCGCCAAGGGAGAGCATCTTCTCGCTCTGGATCATCATCTCTTCCATGCGTTTTCGTTCGGTGATATCCTGAATAGTTCCCTGTATCTGAGCCACGAGTCCGTCTTTGATTACCGGATGGCCACAGGCTCGCACCCACTTGGAAATTTTTTTGGCGGATACAAGTTCAACCACCAAATCGTAAGGGAGTCCCTGGTCAAGTAGTTGGTGCAAGGCGTGTTCAAGTTTTTCCCGGTGTTCGCCATGGAAAAAGCCAAGTGCGTCTTCAATCCTCAACGCCTGATTCGATTCAAGGTCATGAATCCGGCTTACTTCATCCGTCCATGTCGCCTTGCCGGTTTCGATATCAATTTTCCACCCGCCAATTTTAGCAAGCCTGCCGATATCATGAAGCAGATCATCCTTTTCCCGCAAAGCTTCCTCAATCTGTTTACGTTCGGCAATTTCCCGTTCCAGGGCGTGGGTTCGTTCCGCCTCCTTCTCTAACAGATGGCCCAATTGACCGGTCATCTTGTTGAACGCCGCAGCAAGGCGATTCACTTCAGCGGAGCCTTTAATTTCCGCTTTCAGATCCAATTGACCTTCGGAGATGCGGACAGCGGTCCGGGTCAAGGCCGCAATGGGAGCGGCCAGACGGCGGGCCAGAAAAAAAATGGCCGTCATCATAGCCAAAACAATGGCCGAGGCAATCCATATGCTTGATTTCAGCAGACGGTCTAATTCCTTTTTGTAAGGCGCTGTGGACAGTCCGATCCGAATACTTCCTATGATTTCATCTCCATGGATCACCGGACCTTCCCGCAATACTATTTCATCTTCATCTGCTTTTTTTCTTGAGTAAACATCTTTTTGCTCATCTTCATTAGAGACGATTTCCAATAAAGAAAAAAGACCGGAGGCCATATATACATCACTGATCTGCCGGATTGTTTTGTCATCCATGAACCAAATTGGCAACTCCAGGCTTTGCGTCAGATAGGACAAGTACTGGTCCGCCGCATCGTTAAGTGAACGTTCGGCCTTTTGGTATGCAATGAAATAGCTCACCCCCATACTCAATCCTGCAACAATTACCACAATGCTCATCAAGCCGGCCATAAGGTCGGTGAACATGCGCCGAGATCGGTGCTTGAGAACCCCTGGAACCGACTTTTCAGAATGTTGTGTGGTCATAAATATACCTGTATTAAAATTGTTTGCGGTATAAAACCGACGCCGACCACCAAATCCCGGGCCGAAACACGTCCTGAAAACGTAATAAAAAACAAGGTTACGTACAGAATGGTTTTGATAAACCAGGTCACCCCACGGCTTTTATTTGAAACAATCATACGATACGTCCCCCTCTTTTCGCAGGAATATAGGAAATCAATTTCGCCCGCCCCCCAGCCTACGCCACGACCATATGTTTTTAGGATATTATTATATGTAAGATTAAAAAGAGAAAATGATTTGTTGTCAAGGTGATAAAAAAAAAGCTGTCACGGGCATTCCAAAGATCAAAAATGCAATGTGGCTGAAATTTTTAACCTCTTAGAATAGGAAGAAAAAACTCAATTAAAAACCCTGCTGGGCAAACTGATTCGTCACATGGAATTCACCGACACGAAAAACGGCTGTGACCACACATTAAAGCATAAGCAGTCCTGCGGCAAGAGACATAAATAGTGTCCGACTATCCGACACACCAGTATATAATGCCAACAAAAACAATACTTGCCATCCGGAACCCCTGGCCCATCAGTAACATGGAAAGTCCCATACCCGGTGAAAAAATGCCCATGTACCTGGGTAACTGGTGACGGATGGCCCGGATGGGAAACGCGATGATATTACCTAAAAGTAGTGCAATTACGGTTTGTTTCATGGAGATGGTGCCGGCATCCATCAAAGCGCCTGCCGCGGCAAATCCTGCTGTGAATTCCGAGGCAAAACTTAAGACCACCACACTTAAAGACTGGGCAGGTACAAACTTTTGCACCGCAAACCGGGTCATAAATATTTCAATGGCATCAAAGGCACCTGCCGCCGTCAACACATACACGACGGTGTAAACCGGCACCACAAAGGCCATCACCCTAAGAAACCGGGCAGGCAGCTTTTCTTTTAAGGACTGCATCAACGGCTTTTTCTTTTTTGAAGCGCCCTGGGCTTGTCCAGCCTGAACACCATTTTCCTCAACATACCCCGGATTTGGGGCTTTAACAAAAAATCGGCCGAACAGTACAAATAAAAACGTACGCACACAGGTAGCCAGAAAAGTTAAAAGGAAATAAAGCAGCCCTGCCGTACGCGTTAAAGGCACCACAATAAAAAAAGTCATGGGCAGGTGCAAAAAAAAGGCTGGAAACTGATTAATGAAATTGGTTAAAAAAAGCTGACGCCGGGTGATCTGCTTTTCTTTATAAAAATCCAGGAGCATGGCATTGGCCGACACGCCTGAAAAAAAAGCTGCGGTAAATGCGGCGGAACACCGATGACCCAGATTGGCAAAACTGAATATCGGTGCCGCCAGGGCACCTAATTTACTGGTCCAGCCCGTATCATCAATGGCCTGGGCCACCACAAGGCCGATGCAGACAAAGGCCAGCATCCGTGAAAGCGGCAAAAGCAAACGGCCAGGCAACTTTGCCGCGGTAACACCATCCACCCAGGCAAGACCGGCAGCAAGTACAATTCCTGTAACCAACAGCCCGATGAAAAGCATCAGGCCATGCTTCTTTTTTTTCCTAGGATTCAACGCAATGCCCGCTTTTTTTGGCTATAATCAGGGTCCAGTAATCGGGTTTCTTCTCCTGAAATGCATTCACATTGTTGATAATCTGCTCTCCCTCAAGCCCGCATTTGACAATCCCCACACTTTTTTGAGCCATGCCGGCCTCATCCAGGGCCTTTGCGATGTCACCGACATTCTTATAAGCCTTAAGAAAAACCACATTGTCCGCATGGTTGCTGACCTGCCGGAACTTATCCCCGCCCATGACACCGGACAAAAGGATCATGGACTCCTCGCCTTCCACCAGGGGTGTGTTGATGCGGGCCGCTGCCGCCTGATAGGAAGTAATACCCGGAATAGAACATATTTCTATATGCGGGGCAAGTTTCTGGATATATTTAACCAGGTACCCGTAGGTGGAGTAGGTCATGCAATCCCCAAGGGTGATAAAGGCAGCATTTTTGCCCTCCTCAAGGACCTTAATAACAGCTTTGGCATTATCCTGCCACGCCGCTTCCCTGGCCTGCTTGTTCCGGGTCATGGGGAAGGAAAGCCTTTGAATGGGTACAGACGCCTTTAAATGGGGTTGGACGATCTTTGCCGCCAGACTGTGGGAATTTTTTGCAGCAGATGCGGCAAATACCATGTCTACCTTACTTAAAATATCAACGGCTTTTAAGGTAATGAAATCGGGGTCACCGGGCCCCACACCAATTCCGTACAAAATGCCTTGGGTCATTTTTTACCCCCTTTCACCGGCGATCAATGCCAGCGCATTAATTACACTTGCCGCTACATTGGAGCCGCCTTTGCGGCCCACATTTGAAATATAAGGCGTGTTGGTTTCGATTAAGGCGGCTTTGGATTCCGCCGCATTGACGAATCCCACGGGAAGCCCCACAACAAGCGCCGGATTCGCCTGATTTTTTCTGATTATCTCCAGTAGGCAAAGCAAAGCGGTAGGAGCGTTGCCCACCACATAAATACCGTTTTCCATCATGGGCGCGGCCTCTTCCACCGCCACATGGGCCCGGGTTACCCCCCGTTTCTTTGCCTTGGCCGCCACCTGAGGATCTGCCATGAGGCATTCACACCTGCTGCCGAATTTTGCCAGAAGACCGCTTTGGATACCGGTTTTTGCCATATTGGTATCCGTAACCACGGTACATCCGTCACGAATGGCTTTGACGCCGGCTGCCACAGCACCGTTTGATATCCTGACCATCTGCATATATTCAAAATCCGCTGTGGTATGAATCATGCGCCGAACAATTTTCCACGCATCCGCACCAAAATTGTGCGGCCCAGCCTCGGCGTCAATGATAGCAAAGCTTTTGGCTTCAATTTCATGAGGTTTCATTTACGAAACGTTTTCCTTTCGTTCTGATATTGAAAACATGCCTGCACAAAATGCTTCGGCACATCCGGGTTACTCTTAAAATGCAGGTGCAGGTAGCTGCCAAGGGTCCGGTTCGTTTCAAACCCGGGGACGACACGGTTACCGCCGCTTCGGTCACTTACATTATACACCGTTTTTTCATCATGGTCATCTATGCTGGAATAATGGAACTCATGTCCCCGGGCGGTAAGACCCTTAGGCCCCAGGATCGTGTCATGACGCAACGTAATTTCCCGGTATCCAAGAGCCCGCAATCTTTTGGACATGCGACAGGTAAACCCAAAACAGCCCACCATGTCGTGGCTTTGCCCATTTAAATCTTCCAAGGTGCGGCACAGGGCCATAAACCCGCCGCACTCGGCATAAATGGGCATATTATTTCTACAGGCCATGGCAACCGCCTGCCGGAATTCTGTATTTTGGGCAAGCGTTGCTGCATGCAGTTCCGGGTATCCGCCACCAAGATAGAGACCGTCTATATTGTCCGGCAAACCCGGTTCTGAAAGCGGAGAAAAATAAACAATCTGTGCCCCGGCCTGTTCCAGCATTTCTATATTTTCAGGATAATAAAAACAGAATGCGGCATCCCTGGCCACGGCAATGCGCACAAACGCCGGCTTTTTTTCCGCAGGTGCCGGTTTATCCGCAGGAATGGAAGGCAGCGTATCCAGGAACGCATCAAGGTCCATACAATTTTCCACCAAATCGGCCAGGGCATTTTGCATCCGGAGACCAAGGCCATGGTCGTCACTGGTGACAAGGCCCAGGTGCCGGGAAGGAATTTCAGTATCCGGGTTCCGGCCCACTCCGCCCAGGCACGGCATCGTCACATTGCCCTCCAGGGCCTGGGTCAGATAGTCCAGATGGACGGAGCTGCCCACCTTATTGAACACCACCCCTGCAAATTTTAAATCAGGGTCGAAATTTTCAAATCCCTGGACCAGGGCCCCGGCGCTGCGGGCCATACTCCGGGCATCCACCACCAGCAGCACGGGCAGATCCAGCCATTTGGCCAGCTGGGCTGTGGAACCGGCCTCACTTCTGCCGTCATACCCGTCAAACAGCCCCATCACCCCTTCCACCACGGATATGTCGGCTTGCCCTGTGTTTTGCCTGAAAATATCCAGGTTGGTCCGTTTCTTAAGCATCCATCCGTCCAGATTGCGGCCGGAAACCCCTGTAATGGTGGTGTGGTGCCCCGGATCAATAAAATCAGGCCCGGCCTTAAAGGGGGCAACTCGCAACCCGCGACGTTTGAATGCCGCCATCAGTCCTAAAGTAATCGTGGTTTTTCCGCATCCGGAGGAAACGCCTGCAACAACAATCCCCTTCATTGGAGACGCCTCTTTTCAAACACCTCTGGATAAAGGATATCTGCAATGGTATGAATGCCTTTGAGCAGATCCATGGTGGGCCGGGAAACGATCTTTTCATCCACAATGAAAATCTGATCGTCCTTTACCGCCCGGATCACATCAAAGCCGGGCTCATGTTTAATTTCCTTGATGGTGGGCTGGTTCATGGCCCCTTTCTGGGCCAGAAAAACATCAATCTCATGGGCGTGGGATAAAATCCGTTCCTTGCCGTAAAAGGCAATATTGGTGCCTCTTACAGACGGCGCGTCCTGGGCGATGTTTATACCGCCTGCCGTTTCCAAAGCAAAAATGGCCACGGAACCGGGTGTAAATGTTTTCATCCGGGAATGAATGGCCTCAAAATAGACCTGTTTTTTATTCGGAATCGTCCGGGTTACAGACGTAATCTCGGTAATTTCGTTTTTGAATGTGGAGACCATCTGCCGTGCCTGATAATCCTTCCCGGTCAAGGTGCCCAGCTTCAGCCAGTAATCAAACATCTGTTCCACACTGCCGGGCTGAAGGGAAACAACAACAATGCCTGATCTTTCCATACCTTTTACCAGGGCGGCATAGGCCCTGTCGATCATGGGCCGGATCAACACCAGGTCCGGCCGGGCTGCCAGAAATTTTTCAAGTCCGTCATGATAGAAAAATGTGGGTTTGCCCGTCCATTTATCCATGGGACAAATCCCGATGATTTCATCATCAAGCCCCAACGTATCCAAATTCCGGGTATGGGCACCGTACAGGCTGATAATCCGGGTAAAGGGCCTATCGACCGGAATGCTTCGTCCGCCGGCATCCGTAACAACAATCCCGGCATGGCTTGGCAGCGCCACGGCTAAAAGCAAAAAAAATATAATACCTATCGAATGAATGATTTTCATTTTAAAAACACCACCTGTTTACAATGAATGGCGTCATCGAAATATACCCGGGGTGACACCTGAAAAACCTTTCTAATTACCGATTCCGTGAACACCTCTTCAACCGGCCCATGTGCTATAACTCGCCCCTTTTTTAAAAAGAGCAGGATCCGGCAGAACCGGGCAGCCATATTTAAATCCTGCATCACACTGATCACCGTGAGACCCTTATTTTTAACCCGGTCCGCAGCCAGTTTCATCAGCGAAAGGGAGTGACGAATGTCCAGATTAGAAGCGGCCTCGTCCAGGATCAGACAGGAGGCGTCCTGGGCCAGGGCCCTGGCAAATACCACACGCTGGCGTTCCCCGCCGGACAGTTCCGTGACATGGCGACGTGAAAAATCGCTGATCCCCGTGGCAGCCATGGCCTGTGCCACCAGTTCCCGATCCTTTGCACCCGGTACACTAAACCGGCCCAGATGGGGATATCGTCCCATCATGACCACCTGTTCCACGGTAAAGGGGAAATTTACCCGGAAATCCTGGGGCACCAGCGCACACTTTTTCGCCAGCTCGCCGACAGTTAAATCATCAAGAAGCCTGCCGTCCAGCAAAATATCGCCGATTTGGGGTTTCAGGTGCCCTGTAATCAGATCAAGCAGGGTGGTTTTTCCACTGCCGTTGGGCCCAAGCACCCCATGAAAGCACCCAGTCTCTATTTCCAGGCTGAGCCCTGAAAATAGAGGCTGGGTTTCATAGGAAAAACAGATATCCTTTAATGTATATCCCATGGGCTTTAAAATCTTTGTTTACCGGAAAACTGGCGTTTAAACACATAACAGAAAAACGGCCCCCCGATCAATGCGGTAAGCACCCCGATGGGAAGCTCCGAGGGCAGCACAGCCCGGGTAAAGGTATCTGCACACAGCAGCAGCACGGCGCCTGCCAGAAGGGAAACAGGCATCAGCCACTGGTTGTCCGCCCCCACAATCCCGCGCATCATATGGGGCACCAAAAGCCCCACAAACCCGATGATGCCGGATACGGACACGCACACGGCCGCCATGAGGGAAGCTGCGGCCAAAAGAATCAGACGGGATTTTTTCACATCCACACCAAGGGACGCGGCAGCCCGGTCGCCCAGGGCCATAAGATTCAAGTCCCTGCCAAAACAAAGGCATACCAAAGCGCCGATGCCCACAAAGGCAAGAGAAAGCCCCACATCCGTCCAGGTCTTGGCGGCAAAGCTGCCCATGAGCCAGAAAACAATCACCGAGACCCGTTCATCCGCTGCATATTTCAAAAAACTGATCCCGGCGGAGAGGATAGCGGCAACGATAATACCCGAAAGAATCAAGTTGTTGGATGAATACCCCCCGGCAGTGCCGCCGGACAGATAGAGTACCACAGCCAAAGTCATGACGGCACCGGCAAAGGCACACAGGCCCACACTTAACCCCTGAAAGTAACTCATATTGAAAAAAAAGGCCACACAGGCCCCAAAGGCCGCACCGGCCGAAATGCCAAGGGTATAGGGATCCGCCAGGGGGTTTCTCAAAATGCCCTGGAACACCACCCCGGAAACCGAAAGGCCTGCGCCTACAATGGCGGCCGTTAAAATTCTGGGAAGGCGCACATCCCAGATAATGGCCGATGCCAGCGCATCCACAGGCTCACGGCTGCAAAGCTTTTCCCAGACCACCGCCAACACCTGTACAAAAGGCAAGCGAACCACGCCCATCGCCGCAGACACCACAATGATCCCGCCCAGCAGCAAACATAAAGCGATCGCCACCCGGGCGGAGGATTTTTTTATGCCTGTCACAATCGGCATAGTTAACACCGATCCTCTCAATTTCGATTATTATTCAACACCTGAACGAAAAAACCGTGTTTGGACACAAGGTTGCCCAGATGCAAGGCGCGAAAAAATTTACAACCGTAAACTGCAATTGGCAATAAGGATTGTAAATTTTTTCGCAACGCCGCAGATGGGTAACTTTGCATCCAAAAACTATTTAAAGTGGGCCATTACGTTGGATAGCTGACTTACCCAGATGTCGGCAAACGCATCATATTCAGCCGTACCTTTAAGTACAGTCTCACAGGAGAATCCCACCTTGGTCAACTGGGATTTCCAGGAATCTTCCTCATCGCCTGCCATATCATTTTTGGCGTGGTCGCCGGCAACGGACATAAAAGGCATCAACCAGACTTTGCCACTCTTTTTTGTTTTAAGCCAGGCAATAACATCCCCCAGTTCAGGATACCCTTCCACGGTGCCCATGATGATGTTGGGATCTTTTTGCTGAAGCTGCCAGTTCATGGCTGCGTAGTAAACATTGCCCGGATGGTGGGTGCCATGCCCCATGAGCACAACCGCTTCGTTTGCCTTGCGCGCCTTGGGCAGTGTGGCAATAACAGCATCAACCGCCTTGGCAACCGTGTCCTGGGTACCCAGCATGGGGAATCCTAAAATAAGCTTGTCAAAACCGTTGGGCATCGTCTTAAAACCATTCACGGTCATGGTCAGATCATGGTACTCTTCTCCCGGAATGGTGTGAAGGGACTGAACCGCCACATGGGTATATCCGTCATCCATCATCGTGGCCAAAGCCTGGGCCGGAGAAAGAATCATTTCTCCCTGCTTGGCCAGTTTATGCCGGATGATATGGGAGGTATAGGCCCAGAACACATCAACGCCTGGAAACGCCTTTTTCACTTTTTGCTCAATGTTTTGAAAAGAGACTTTTGCAGAGGCTTCACTGGTACCAAACGCCACCAGCAGAATACCTTTTTTCATCTCTCTTGCTTCTTTGTGGGCATATGCATTTGCCCCAAACAACACCATGGCCAAAACAACTACTGCGGAAATCATTCTTTTCATACAACGTCCTCCTCATTATCCTGGATGTTAATATTAAAGCGCGGCAAGACATCCAGCTCCTGCTCTGCGCATAGAGAAGCGATCCCGCATATCGACCGGTCCTAAAACCCAAACAGCCCTCCAAGCCTTTATGACTTGAAGGGCTGCACCCAGTTTCTTGGCCCTGTAATATTTATGTCTGCGCCGGCAATTCCCTTTGCACAACACACATCATCAGTTCAGGCAGGTCTTCTGGCTCCCGGATCATCCAAACACCTGCGCCTTCCCATACGCCTTAAAGACGCACAGTGACACTATGCAGGTTTTGTCCCCGGTTACAGCGGCGGGACCGCTCCCGATTCCAACGGGATTCCCTGTTAGGCCCAAACGGGCACCTTAAAACAAGGGCATGATTGCGCAATAAGATGTCCCTGTCAAGCGCGCTTTAGATAGCAACCTGCCAGGAAACGACCGAGAAGATAGGCAGCACTGAATAATACACCTGGCAATGAGACTGTTTTGATGAATTTTTTGGGCCCAAAAAGATCTGCAATTTGACAGGCTGGCCGATATAGCGTATTCATGAAGGATCATAGAATTTAACCTGTTTTCTTAAAGACTCTTGGGTGGACTCATGCTTACCACGGGTTAGCCTATTGCGAAAAAAGGTATATTATGTCAAAGTCAAAAATCGTATTTATTCTTGTTTTCCTCTTGACCTGTTACCCCTTTGCAGCCATTGCCGACAGCATGCACTTCAGCACGACCCCGGTTCATTCTCCTTCAAATTCCGGAAAATGGAATATCGGGTACGTACAAGGTGGAGAATATGGCGACTACTGCGATACTTTGCTTGCAACCCTGGACGGATTGATTAAACTGGGCTGGATAGACCCTATAGACACCAGTCAGTTCATAGGACTGGATGCCGGGGACGTATGGAAAATTCTGGCCCAAAAAGCCAATAGTTCTTTTCTGCGTTTTGTTGGAGACGGATTTTATTCTGCGGACTGGAAATCAGAAAACAGAAAAGAAATCAAACAACAACTGGAACAGAGAATTCAAGCCGGGAATTCACTTGATCTCCTCATCGCAATGGGCACCTGGGCGGGACAGGACTTATCCAAATCAAAACTGGATATCCCTGTCATTGTCATGTGTACCAGCAACCCTGTGGCGGCAGGAATCATAAAAAGTCCCAAAGCCTCAGGCAAAAAAAATCTTCACGCCCAGTTTGATCCCACTTTTCATGAGAGACAGATAAAATACTTCCACCTGACCGTACCGTTTAAAAAATTGGGCATCATATTTGAGGACACTGACGTCGGTAAAAGTTATGCAGGGTTTTCTTCTGTTGAAAAAGCGGCCAAAGAAAACGGATTTGATCTGGTTGTCTGCCATGCCCAAAGCGATATTCCGGACACAACTCAATGCGAAAAAGAGTATCTGGACTGCGTGGATAACCTTGCGACAAAAATCGATGCGCTTTATGTAACGGCCCACGGCGGTGTAAACGCCCACACGATTCCACTCATTGTTGAAAAAACCATCCGGTATAGCATCCCGACGTTTTCCCAGTATGGCTCAAAAGATGTTGAAAAAGGGCTTTTGATCAGTCTATCCCGGACCAGTTACAAAAAAGTCGGGATGTTTGAAGCGGCTATTATTGCAAATGTCCTGAACGGGGCCAATCCCGGCGACTTGGTACAGGTTTTTGAAGAGCCCCTCCAGATCACGTTAAACATTGATACCGCGCAACATATCGGCTATCTGCCCACTGCCGATGTCATTGCAGCGGCAGACAAAATTTTTCATTCCCGGTAACCTGCGTGCCGGGAACCAAATTCTCCAAGCACCGAGGGATTGTTCATCTATAGGCATTCAAGGAATCTGACGGGGTGCCTCCTTATTAAAAAAACTTTTAATTTTTGCAAAAAGCATTTTGATACCCCGCCATATTTTAGGCAGCAGCCACACAATCAGGCAAATAAAGCCGGTCAGAAACGCCAAAAATAAAACAGGGTTATGAAGTGCTACCAGAATGCCTCCGATGACGGCCACATCTTCAAGCACAGAAGCGATCCAGTTGGAGAAAGGTTCAGGGGAGGTGTTGATCAACAGCCTGGAGCCCGATTTTGTCAGATGACTGCCCGCGGTAAGGCCTCCGCCCAGAATACCGGCGGCAAGGGCCAAAGAAGGATTGACATCGCCCACGGCACCTGCGGCAAGCATTACGCCGGCAGGAATCCGGATAAAGGTATGGATGGCATCCCATCCCGTATCCACCCCAGGGGTTTTATCCGCAAAAAACTCAACACAATACATGAAACCGGACGCCCACAGCACCACAGGATCTGACAATATTTCAAGATTCTGGGGCAGCACCAGATTGCCGGTGGCGCCCAAAATGCCCAAGACAAATACCGTGGCATACAGATTAATTCCGCTGGCCCATGCCGCGCCCATGCTCAAGGCGATGGCTTTAATAATCTGATCAAAGGATTCCATGGTCAAAGCTCCTTTCACCGGTTACAGTTCATCCAGCCCTTTTTTCTTAAAATCAAGTATCCTGGAAAACGATCGTTTCAAACACTATCATATCATCCCGGTCAAAACCATACGACGCCTTATTTTGAATTGAAACGCCGCTCTGTTTATTTCTCCGGGATAATGGTAAATGTTGGAGGAAACAATAACATTGACACTTAAAGGAGAATGCAGGGAATGGCAGAGCACACAGTAACATATGGATGGGATGCATCAATGGAGATATCCCTCTATGATAAAATCCGGCAGGATATGAAAACATCCATGCTTAAAAAAGATACGGCCGTAAGGGATACCATGCGCCTGATTATGGGGGCATTCCCCGAAATCACGGTTCCCATCACCCTTGAAAGCGGAAAAAAATCCACCCGGGCAAAAACGCCAGAGGAGATCACGGATGAGGATATTCATAATATCATCCGAAAGTTCGTGAAATCTGAAAAAACTGTGCTGGAACTTAAAAAAGAGACCTCTTCTGATTATCTGAAACTTCTGGAGTCTTATCTGCCTAAAATGGCAACCACAGAAGAAATTGAAGCCTGGATAAAAGCCAATATAGATTTTTCTGCCATGAAAAGCCCCATGCAGGCCATGGGAATGGTTATGAAACATTTTGGAAAACTTGCCGACGGCAACCAGGTCAAAGGTATTCTACAGGGGATGAGTGCTGAAAAATAATCGCTCATGGGGCATTCAACTTTAGATTATTACAATCAAAATGCCTTGAAAGTGGCTCTGCGGTATGAATTTGCTGATGTCACACAGCTTCATAATTTTCTTTTGTCCGGCCTGAAACCAGGCGGCAGACTTCTGGAGCTTGGGTGCGGCTCCGGCAGGGATGCCGCCTTTATGATCAGACAGGGATTCAAGGTTCTGGCTACAGACGGCTGTGCCTCTATGGTTGAGCAGGTAAAGAGACAGCACCCCGAACTTACGGAGCATGTAGAGCACCTGCAACTTCCGGACGGGCTTTCAAATGAATTAGGAACCTATGACGGAATATACGCTGTTGCCGTTTTGATGCATCTTTGCGTACCGAATATTGAGAAGACACTTCTGGGCGTAACTTCTCTTCTGGCACCACAGGGCCGGTTTGTATTTTCAGTGCCGGCCCGGCGGGATGATGACATGACAAAGGAGTTTGATTCCAAAGGCCGCCGATTCACGGCATTATCACCGGATGGATGGATAAATTTATGCCTGAAATGCAACCTGCAGATTATTCGAACCATGATGTCCGATGATGGCCTGGGAAGAGACGGAATTGTCTGGATGAACTATTTGACCAAAAAGCTTTAAAGAAAAATCTTGAAGATATTACTGATCTTCGTTATCCACAGCAAGCCCCTCATCCTTAGCCCGCTGGGAGATATCCTTAAGCTTGGCCTGCTCCTTAAGCACCTTCTTATTGGCTTCTTCGGATTTTTCCTGCAACGCAATCTTTTCTTTAAGGTGCGTTAACAAGTTCGGATCATTGAACTGTATTTCATCGGCATCTTTGATAAATTCCGTTGCAGATTTTGCAGCCTGTTGGGCTCTTTTCTTTGCAGCCTCCACCCTTTTTTCTGCATGCTTGAGTTCATCAAACAAAATTGCCAGTTCTCCGGCCCGCCCCTCTTCCGGAGATGAATCCAGTTCGATTTTCTGGGCTGCCATGACCATGGCCACGCTTTTCAAGCCCGGCAAAAGCCGGTCAGCCCGCAGATCACCAAACATCAGGGCATCTTCGTTTTTCAGGGAAACAGGGAGAAACACCAGATCAGCCTGCCCGGACGTCTTAAAAAACACCGCTTCATTCATTCCCAGAATGATCTTAGGTTCGGCTTGGATACGGTACTCATCCAGAGTATCGGCGAGCATCTGCATAATCTGTTCATTGTCCCGGTCAAGATAACAGGCTAAAAGCCTTATTTGTGCATCTTCCCAATGATCGTCTCTTGTGATCAAATAGGCAAGAAGGAGCATGAGCCGGCTGGTGTCGTCATCCTGCCACCACACATCAATGGTTCTTTGTTTGTCGGAATCTTCCGTCACGTCATGCCGTTCCTTTTCATCCCAGAGAATGATATTGCACCCGGACTGAACTGCCGGTCGTATCAACGCCTGGTTATCGTGGAACCGGATAGGATCATCATTTTTGACATACTGCTCGTTCCAGTTCAACAGCACGGTATTGGCCTTGACCGGACCAAGGCCAAAACTCTGGCATAACACGGTCAGGGCGTTGGTTGGAGACTCTGAAGAAAGTACAAGGGAAAAGGCTGAGCTTTCTTTCTCATAAATGATCCGGGCCAGATCCTTTTCCGCATCCGCCTTAAGTTTAACGGCACGGTATCCCCGGGCCTGGAGAATCCGCACGGCTGTTGTAATGCCGCTTTTTCCCTCAATCAAAGCCGAAAAATCCAGTAATTGCGCCATATGTTCGTCATCATTGGACAATGCAAGGACATAGGGCCGCCAGTCCCGTGGATGTTCGGGAACCTTTTGTGCACCCAACAGATTTTCCCTGACCAGCTTAAGATGATAGGAGCGCCGGCTGTCCGCCCACCTTGCAGGGGCCGCCACCCGTTTGAGATACTGAAAAATGGCAAACAGGATGGCCACGGCAGCAATCCCGGTTTTAAAATCAATAGACAGCATCACGCCCAGACAGATCAATGCGCCCACAAGACTGATTTTTTTGCTATACCACCGGAACCTGGGCCTGAAAGACGGAGACTCGGCAGACGCCTCAAAATAGGTGGCATAATTGAGCAGGCCATAGGAAATTAAAAAAAACATGGAGACCACCCCTGCAATCAGGTCCAACTGCCCCATCAGAACAGTGGCCGCAGCAATCCCGAAAGAGAGCAGCACCCCACGTCGGGGATTTCCGGAAGCCCCATAGCCTTTGGCAAAGGGGACAAGAAAGGAAAAAATCTTATCCGATGCCAGGGACTGCAAAATCCTAGGCGCACCAAGAAACGAAGCCATGGCCGAAGAGAGCGTGGCGGCAATCACACCGCCACTGATCAGCCAGCCATACAAGGCAATCTGTTCCATGGCACCGTAGTCACCAACCAAAATTTTCAGCGGCGTGGAAGCGGCAAACACCACAGCCACGGAAAAATAGACAAGTATGGAGAGAAAAACCGCGGCAAAGGTGCCTTTGGGCAGGCTTCTACCCGGATCCTCAAGGTCGCCGGACATGCTCACCCCTTGGGTAAACCCGGTCACCGCCGGGAAAAACAGTGCGAACAAAATCCAAAAGGAAGCCGTACCGTCCTTGGCAACCCAATTCTCCATCAACAGTCCGGAATCCCACTGCCGGATACCGCCAATATAAAAAGAGAGCAGTGCCAGGATTAAAAACACCATGACCACATACTGGAACTTGGTTGCCAGATCCGCGCCGATCCATGCCAGCAAAAAAAGAAACAGCAACGCGGTACCTGCAATCAGCTGCACCGTGACATGGCCGGTCAGACCCAGGATGGCGGCCAGCGCCTCTCCGAAACCAATGCAATAAAAGGCGATGGACACGGACTGCGCCAGAAACAATACAACGCCTATAGCCCCGCCGAATTCTATGCCAAGGGTTCTTGAAATCAAATAATAGTCACCGCCGCCGCCAACCTTCATATTGGTAGCAACGGCAGCCAAGGAAAAACTGGTCAAAACTGAAATCAGGTTAGCTACGGCAATGATTATTAAAGCCTCACCAAGCCCGGCAGACCCCACCACATATCCCAAACGCAGGAAAAGAATAATCCCGAGGATGGTCAAAACGCTGGGTGTAAAAACACCGGCAAACGTACCTAAGCGTCCGGGAGCGGACTCGGTGCTATTTGATGACATGGACTTTTCCTTTAATTATCATCTCTCAGACGAACGTTTTAGCTGACAGGGCATTACTGTTAAACCAAGGCAAATGACCGAAAGCATGGTTCCCGGTCAAACGAAACATTTTTAATCAATCAAAAAGTAGTCAGTTGTAATAACGACCCTTACGACCTTTTCAATTTGTTGTGTTTCGGACATACCTCGTGCAACACCATTGAAACTAAACGGTCCCTGGCGCGCTATACGAATATTGCCGACTTTGCTTTGAGAATCCTGAGCAAATTTTTCGGCTGCTTTGCGTGCATTAACAGTTGCCTGCGCAATCATATCAGGTTTAATGGTATTCAA
Source organism: uncultured Desulfobacter sp. (assembly GCF_963664415.1). Taxonomy (NCBI): domain Bacteria; kingdom Pseudomonadati; phylum Thermodesulfobacteriota; class Desulfobacteria; order Desulfobacterales; family Desulfobacteraceae; genus Desulfobacter; species uncultured Desulfobacter sp. Next base: position 2,451,023 of record NZ_OY761445.1, read on the forward strand.
TTCGGTGAAATAGTAATTGGGTGCATCCCACCCAGATAGAGCGATACCGAGTTGCAGAATTTCGCTCGACCGGCCGGTAATCGATTTTACCAAATCAACGTCTTTAGATTTTATTAGAATTGAATGCTGAATTTCATATTGTTCAACGCTTTTTCCATCTTTAGTGTAGTGGCCCTGCTGTACCCGGGGCGTGCCAACCTCAATGTCCTTGTCCGGCAAGCCGGCCTCCTTAAGATACTTCACTAACATTTCCTGATCCGTTTTGTTTTTGGAGATCGCGCTCTCAAAGGAATCCCCCATGGAAGTAAAAGAGATATTCCAGGCAGCCATAGTTGCCTTTACAGTTTTCTCTGAGAGCCCTTTTACGGTAACGTATCTATTGGCAAGTTTGACAGTTTTTATTCCATCACTGATAAGATACCCAGCTACTATCAAACCGATCATAAGTGTGATCCCCAAAGAGAATAATGAATCTTTCACGGTACTCCTCCTTTAAACAAAGCATAAATTATAAATTTTCTTTAAAAAAAACCAATGGATCATAAAACCGTCTATTTAAATCTTTCGCTGTCATCGTTGCCCAGCTTGCAACGCCGAAATCGTCAAACTCTTTTCGGATTTCCAAATGTAAATGACTGTAATCACAATTTACTTGACGCCCCTCAATCGGGGTGTAAATACGACCAAGTTTGGTATTTATACTAACATTGTTTTAATATCCCGACGATCTGCTGTTGCAAAAGGCAGAACCCACTGCTGAACGGGCTGAATTATATCAACGGGAAAAAAAGCACGTTTTAAATCATTGGCGTTTTTAGAGACAGACATCACCTTGAGAGCCCAAAAATGATGCGCCTGAACTACCGCCTTGGTAGACTGCATAATACATTTCAATAACTTCATACAATGCCCCCCAAAAACCTAAGGCAACAATCCCAAGAAAGATAGCAGTTGGGATATTTGAAACCCATTTCTTGCGTAAAAAGAATTCAGAAACAGGATATGCTAAAATCCCTACTAAGAAATGGCCAACTCTATCAAAATTGTTTCTATCGTCAGGAAAAATAAAATCAAATTGTAAGCGAGACAGCAAATCGTTAAAATAATCAAAAGGCGTTCTTTCAAAAGTAAAATGACCGCCAACCGTATGAAACATGAAAAAAAACGCTATCAAAAAATAGGACAAGTTGGAAAGCTTGAAAAGCTTATATGTAACTACCAAAATTAATCCAGGAATTAAAACAGGAAGGTTCTCTGCCCACCATACAGATCTGTCGTATGGATTTATGGCTAATATCCCAAATTCTAAAATATATATGGCTAATAACAAATGAGGGCAGTATTCATTCATCTTTTTTATCATTAATTTGGCCTATAATTTCAGCTGGAACATGCCTGGTGCGACGTTTGGTTTGCATAGCGCAGCGGAGCAGCCCAACGTCGGACTTTTGTCTTTTCGGCCGTTTACGCTCAGCTGAAAAAGTATGGTTATATTACAATTTTATTCATTCCAAAACAGAGTCAATACATCATTTTTCACTTCGTAACCTTTCATGCGCCTGAAAAAAGTCATCCCCAGAAGTGAATTCCGCATTTCCGCCTCGTTTACCGATGCCCCGATTTCTTTCAGATGAATGATCCCTACTTTGAAGTCGGTGATTCTGATCGAACTCCCCCGGACAGTTCCGTTGGCGGTTTCATAGAATCTGTCAAACTGCAGGTTATCTTTCTTGATACCCAGTTTCTCGGCATCATGCGGAGACAGCACAATATGGCTTGCGCCTGTATCTGCCAAAAAAGTAACGGGAATTCCGTTAACTTCGGCACGGATATAGAAATGTCCGTCGGATGATACGGGGAAACTGATCGAATCCGGAGTGTTGCGGAAGCCTTTTGCCGGGATAATTTCCGCTATAATTTTATCTTTTATAGCTGCCATTTCATGACGATAGCTGTATCCCGTCATCATAATCAAAATAATTCCGGCCCATATTGCAAGATATTTCAGATTCTGTCTTATTTTTCCCGAAGCCAGTCCAGAACTGACAATCAGAATGACAAATATCTCATAAACAATACGTCCCGAATCTTCTTTGAGGGTTAATACATTAAAAGTCCGATTCAGCCAGATTACAAGGCCCGACAGAAGAACAGCGATTATGAAAAAACCTATGCTGAAATTCCGGCCTTCAGCTTTTCCATTTTCTGAGTAACCGGGATCAATATCAGCATAAAGATCTTTTTTGCAATTGAAGCATAAATGCGGGTTTCTCTCGCTCGTGATTTTCATCCAGGCGTCTGCGATTCGGATATTTTCAGTACCGCAATGAGGACAGATGCGGATAATTTCATTTCTATGGGGATTCACTTTCTTTTTTGTCATAAGGTCGGACTTTAGTCTACTCGGGTATTTGGGCAACAGACTGATAGGCCGGTTTTTAAACCCCAAAAGCTCAGATAAAAATTTAATATAAATCTGAAAAAAGGGGATAAAAAGTCAAATCACTCCTTAAGCCTTGAAAAAAAATTAACATAAAATTCGGTACATAAACAACAAATTTTGATCGATATTGAGTGTTTGACTATACTGTCTGTCTTCCAAGCATCTTTAAAAACGGTATTGAACAACAGGAGTTTTGTTAGGAGACCTGATCATATTTTCATGGTTTGACACAGTACAAACGCGGTGCTACAGTCCTTTTCAACTGCATAGTCAAGGGAAGGCTGGGGGTGCCGAAGGCATTCGGCTGAGAGGAAACAGATAACCCCTGTTTTGACCCTTGGAACCTGATCCGGATCATACCGGCGAAGGGAAGCTTTTTTCCCTCCCCCCTCCCGACACCACCCATGCGGCAATGGTTAACAAAAAGACCGGTGGCAAATTATGCTTGAAGTCCTGGATCTGGCTAAGTCCTTTGATCGACAGGCCGTTTTTAAAAATTTTAATCTAATCCTGCCCCAGGGTAGGTTTACGGTACTTGTGGGCCCGTCCGGGTGCGGCAAGTCCACCCTTTTTGACTGCCTGACGGGTATAGTCTGCCCCGACCAGGGCCGAATGGTGTGGCAGGGCAACGAGATTAACCATCTTGGCAGCCTTGCCGCCTATATGCAGCAAAAGGACATGCTGCTGCCCTGGCTGACGCTGGAAGAAAACGCGCTTTTACCGGTACAGGCAAAGCCACACGCACTAAGAGACATGAAACAGGCCGGGACGACACTTGCCCTTATCTTTAAAAAAATCGGACTTACAAAATTCGAAACCCATTTCCCCAACCAGGTATCCGGCGGCATGCGCCAGCGATGTGCCCTGGCCCGCACCCTGATGTTTGACCGGGAGCTGGTTCTGCTGGACGAACCCCTATCCGCCCTGGATGCCATTACCCGCCGGGAACTGCAAAGTTTGCTGCTCATGCTGCAAAAAGAGTTCGGCAAAACCGTTCTCATGATCACCCATGACATTGAAGAGGCCCTGGCCCTGGCCGATGAGATCATCCTTTTAAGCCCTGCCCCCATGACCATTCTGGAACGATTCCAACCCAAGGATGGCAAACCAAGGGATTTCAGCCGGCCGGAATTCATGGAGACCAAAACCCGTATTCTCTCCCGGCTGCTCACGGAAAAGGAGAAGATTCAGCCATGAAATGGTCAGATACGCTTGTCCCGGCCACCCTATCCTTTGGCATACTGATTTTATGGGAGGTCCTTGTACGGGTTATGAGCATCCCGACATTTATCCTGCCCCCGCCATCGGCCATCGGCCTTTGTGCGGTGATAAAGGCCGCTTTGATCTGGCCCCATGCCCTGGCCACGGCCCTGGAAATTGTATTGGGCATTGGGCTTGCCCTAATGACATCCATCCCTTTGGCTATATTCATGTTTGCCCGGCCCGGCATCGAAAAAGGACTCTCCCCGTTCCTGGTGGCATCCCAGGCAGTGCCGGTATTTGCCCTGGCACCGCTGCTTGTAATCTGGCTGGGGTACGGCATCTGGTCCAAGGTGTTCATGGCCTGGGTGATTATTTTTTTCCCCATTACCGTAAGCCTTTTATCCGGACTTAAAAGCTGCGACCCTGATTTTCGCAGGCTGTTTACCCTTATGGGGGCAGGTTTCTGGATGAAGCTGCGCCTGTTGTACTGGCCCTGGGCATTGCCCCAGTTTTTCGCAGGGCTTAAGGTGGGTGTTACGGTGGCCACCATCGGCGCGGTCATCGGAGAATGGGTGGGGGCCCAGCAAGGGCTTGGGTATCTGATGATCCAGTCCAATGCCCGGCTGAATACGGATCTGGTATTTGCCTGCATTCTATGGCTTTCGGCCATGGGGCTTGGGCTGTGGGCGTTGGTCGGTCTTGCTGAAAAACAAATGGTAACTTGGAAAAACAACCAAATAGATAAAAAGAGAGGATAAACCATGAAACGATATGCTGTTCTGACGCTGATGATCTTTTTTATGCTTTGCAGTACCGTCTGGGCACAGAAACTGACGCTTATGCTAGACTGGTTTCCCAATGTGGACCATCTGCCGGTCTATGTCGCCCGGGAATCGGGATATTTTACAGCACAGGGTCTGGACGTTGAAATTATCGTCCCGTCAGCGACCTCGGATGCACTGAAACTTGCCGCAGCCGGCAAGGTGGATATGGCAGTATCCTACCAGCCCCAGACCATCATGGCGGCGGATGCAGGGCTCAAGGTTAAGGCCGTAGCCCCCCTTGTGGTCAAACCGTTAACCACTCTGATGTTTTTGGATGATTCCATAAAAACACCGGCGGATCTGTCCGGTAAAAAAATCGGTTATACCGTGCCGGGACTGATGGACATGCTGCTCAAAGGTTTTGCCGACATCAACGGTATCACGAACTACATACCGGTGAATGTAGGATTCACCATCCTGCCCGCCCTGGCATCAAAACAGGTCGCCGCCGTTATGGGCCCTTTTAAAACCTACGAAACCGTGACCATGCAGCAGCAGGGAGTCACTGCCCGTTTTTTTGAACTGGAGAAATATGGTATCCCGGAATACGAAGAGCTGATTTTCGCAGCCGGTGACAGCACTCTGGAAGCAAAAAAAACGGCAGTCAATGGATTTATTCTGGCTGTTCACAAGGCATTGATCGACATTAAAAAGGCGCCGGATAAAGCCCTGGCGCTCTATTTCAAGGCCTTGCCCGACGTGGACAAAGAGACAGAAACCAAAGCCTTTGCCCTGACTGCAAAATATTTTGCCACCCCGGGCCAGGTCAGCGATCCTGAAAAATGGCAGGCGTTTATAGATTTTGCCCTGAAATACGGACTGATTAAGAACACCATCAATCCCCAAACATTGATTTACAACCTGAACAATTGAAAAATTTGATCCAAAGGAACGAGTAAACTTATGAAAGCATATTATCGCGCATTAACCATCGCAGGTTCCGACAGCGGCGGCGGGGCCGGTATCCAGGCGGACTTAAAAACCTTCAGTGCCTTAGGGGTATTCGGCATGTCCGCCATCACGGCACTCACGGCCCAGAACACCCACAGTGTCACAGGTATTTTTCCCGTACCCCCAGCATTCATCGGAGAGCAGATTGATGCCGTGATGTCGGATATCGGCACCAATGCCGTGAAGATCGGCATGCTGCACGCCCCTGAAGTCATTGAGATGGTGGCGGAAAAACTCAAGCAATGGCAATGTCCCAATGTGGTGCTGGACCCGGTGATGATCTCCAAATCCGGAGACAATCTGCTGCAGGATGATGCCGTGGATGCACTGACAAAGCGTCTGCTGCCCATGGCCACGGTGATTACCCCCAATCTGCCCGAAGCTTCGGTACTTATAGGCAGAACCATAGACACCCCTGATAAAATGGAAGATGCCGCCGTGGCCCTGGCAGATCTCGGCGCTACCAATGTGCTGATCAAAGGCGGACACCTGGTTTCGGGACCGGGTATTGATCTTCTCTATGAAGCCGCCTCCGGACAAACAACACGGTACACGGCGGACCGGGTAGACACAAAAAACAGCCACGGTACCGGGTGTACCCTGTCATCGGCTATTGCCGCAGGCCTTGCCCGGGGGCTGAGCCTGAAAGAAGCCGTTTCCGAAGCCAAAACCTATATCACCGAGGCATTAAAGGCCGGTGCCGATATTAAAACCGGCTCCGGACATGGCCCGGTCCACCATTTCCATAGGCTGTGGAAAAAGGAATGACCATAATTCTTGACAAATTAGCCCAATACAAATAGCGTACAAAACGTTTTACAGTGCTCAATAGATAATTTACCGAAAATCCGACACCAGCGAATTCTTGAGGTTATGTATTAATGGGTTCCCCAAAATGCCCAAATCTTAACCGGGTATTGCAGCGCCTGGTGCTTTTCAGCATGTTCCTGCCGCTGGTCATGGTGAGCGTAGCGGCCATCGGCATAGTGGGCTTGCGGGGTGAGCAGGCCATTAAAAAAGAGCTGCGTCAAAGGGCTCAGTCCATGGCCTGGATGGTCGAACAACATCTGGAGCAGGCAACTAATTCCATGGATGCCGTGGCCCGGGTGGCCCAGACTGCGCCGTCACAACTCCAGGCTGCCATGCAGGGGATCTGGGCGGCTTGCGGCTGTTTTGACACGCTTAGTCTTCTTGACTCAAGCGGCAGGATTAAGTCATTGGTGCCTTTTGATCCGGGCAGCCATGGCCGTGATATGTCCAACCACCCGTATTTCAAACAAAATAAGAATAAAAATTTAACTATTTCCCGTCCGTTTATATCTAATCACACAGGCAAATCCACGGTTTATCTGGTTAGAAAACTCTCCCAGGGCGGATTTGTTGTTGGGGAATTGAACCTTGAGGCGCTACAAAACAAAATTACGGCTAAAAAACATGCAATGGATCAGGGTTCGGTCTTTTTGATGGACCAATCGGGGACCTTGCTGGCCCACGCCGGTCCCAGTCCGGCCGGGCAGAAAACCAACCGGGAATCTCCGAAACTTTATCCCGGTGAAGACAGCAGTGAAACTACACTGGTATACGAATATGGCCCTAAATCGGTTCTGGGCAGTGCCGTCCGGGTTGAGCAAACGGATTGGGTTGCTGTGGTCCAAATTCCGCTGTTCACGGCCTTAAGTTCCTTTATCTGGGCACTGGCATTGACATTGCCGGTAGCACTGGGCATCTGGCCGGTACTGTCATGGAATCTTCGCAAACAGCTCAACCAGCGTATTGTCGCGCCATTGGTAGCACTTAACCGTGGGGCCGGTGCACTGGCCAACGCAGATTTTGACCGAAGCAGGGCCATGGCTTCAATGCCTGCGGCGTTTTCCGAATTAACGGCACTATCAAATAGTTTTCAACGGATGACTGATGCCCTTGAAGTGCGCCAGAGTGCATTGCAAGAAAGTGAGAAAGGGTATCGTACCCTGTTTGAAGGGCTTCCCGTATCGCTCTTTAGGAGCACGCCGGCAGGGCAGTTCCTTTATGTCAATCCGGCCCTTGTCCGGATGATGGGATTTCCGGACCAGGAAACCTTGATAAAGACCAACTCTAAAAATATCTATCCAAACCCCGTTGAACGTGAACAGTGGCGCTCATTGGCTGAACGCGACGGCATCGTGCGTGATTTTGAAGTTCAAATGCAACGGTTCGATGGAACGATCATCAGCGTATGGCTGACCTGCCGGACGGTATGGGACAGCGAAGGACAGGTGCTGTTCTATGAAGGCAACTTTGAGGATGTCACTGAGCGTAAAAAACTTGAAGCACAGGTCCGCCAGAGCCAGAAAATGGAAGCGATCGGGCAGTTGGCCGGCGGCGTTGCCCATGATTTTAACAATATGTTGAATGTAATCATCGGGTACGCGGAGTTGACACTTATGGATCTTGACGATGATAATCCAATGTGTGGCAGAATTAAAGGGATCCATAAGGCGGGTATGCGTTCCATGGAACTTACACGGCAGTTGCTGATCTTTGCCCGCAAACAAATAATTAACCCCAAAGCCATTGACCTGAACACCACGCTGCAGGGAATGCTCTCCCTGCTTGAGCGGCTCATCGGTGAAAATATTGACCTGCTCTGGATACCGGGCGTGGATTTATGGCCGGTGAAAATGGACCCGTCCCAGGTTGATCAAATCCTGGTAAATCTATGCGTAAATGCCAGGGATGCCGTCAATGGACCGGGTAAGATCACCATTGAAACCCAGAACATTGAATTTGACGCCGGTTACTGCACCGAACATGAGGGCTTTATCCCGGGCAGGTATGTCATGCTCGCAGTAAGTGATAACGGCTGTGGTATGGATAAACAGACCATGGATAAAATCTTTGAGCCGTTTTACACGACAAAAGGGCAAGGCCAGGGAACCGGAATGGGGCTGTCCACAGTTTACGGCATTGTCAAGCAGAATACCGGTTTTATCAATGTATACAGTGAACAGGGGCATGGCACCACCTTCAAAATTTACCTGCGCAGACATGATGCTGCCGGGATTGACGATATCATGGAGACACGCCCTGTGGTTCCGCTCCTTACAGGAGATGACACCATCCTCTTGGTGGAAGACGAATCTACCGCCCTGGAAATGACCCAAACAATGCTGGAAAAATTCGGGTATACCGTATTTGCATCTTCGTCACCGGTTGAGGCCATGCATATTGCTGAAAAAAATTCGGACAAGATTAAGCTGCTGATAACCGATGTGGTCATGCCCGAGATGACCGGCCGAGATCTTGCCGACAACTTAACTGCGCGTTACCCAAAACTCAAGTGCCTCTTTATGTCCGGTTATACAAGCAATGTCATCGTCCACCAGGGTGTCCTGGACGATGACGTCAATTTCATTCAAAAACCGTTCTCATCCCGGGAACTTGCGACCAGGGTGCGCGAAGCATTAAACAGCTAATCCACTATTCGAATCTGCATCTCACATTCCCGGCAGTTGAAAATAACTTGGAAGCGGTGTTTGCCATGGGTCAGAAACAACGGGCCGCAAGAGGGATCAGGGGAATTGCCCCCAGGTTTCTCGCCCTTTTTGGGGCACCACCCAAGGCTGCGGCGAATACAATGTTTTGTAGTCATGACCTGGATCCCCGGTCCTGGCGAAGCACATTCAAAGGCAGGCTCAATGGATTTTACCCCCCTTTTCTTGTAAAATTGAACAGCCAGATGATTGGCAGCATTGGCCCTGAAATCAAGCTTGAACTGATAAAATGGAAACAGGTCCGGCCTTGGCTCAACCGTTGGCCGTGTATAAGCGTTTAACCTGTTCTTTTCCAGGCAGTCCACCAGGTCCCGGCGCAGGCGGTTCAGGTCCGCAGCAGGCAGGAACACCGGTTTTGAAAGGATTTCAAGGCGATTCAGCACAAAGCAGGTATTACCCAGTTTACCCAATTGCTTTTCAATGGCTGCCCGGGCCGTATCCGGATTGCGGGCAGTTTCTCCCGGTGCACAAAGCAGGGCCCGGGCCCGGATATTATCCTCATCCACGCAGGAGAACTCAAACCCTTGGGGGTGTTCACAAAACTTCATATCCAGAGATATTTTTCTTTGGGCGGTCGTGCCGCCCATAAGACGTGCAAACTTTACGTCATGGTTCCTGAATACCATGGTGCCCTTGGGTAGATCCTTTTTATTGATCCGCGTTTTTCCGGAGGGGTACACCTGACCATTTTCATCCACCCGGTTCACATAAAACCCCTTGAGCCTTCCCGGTGCATTGGGAAAACAGATCCCATCCCCGGCCTGCAGATCATGGGACCGCGCCAATACCAGGGCCTGATTTTTAATTTGTTTCACCCGCCCCACGGGTTCTCCTACAGATTTTGGCGTATCAAAGGCGTCAATAGGCTTGGATGATCCGGAAAGAAAATAATCGGTAAATCCCCGGTTAAAGGTTTTGCTGGGTTCTGGTGTAAAAAAAAGCGTTGTACGACCCGAAGACGCCCTGGCATAAGAGGAATCGGTCTTGATAAAGGCATCAAGCCGCCGGCGGTAAAAGCCTGTAATATTTTTCACATAATCAAGATCTTTAAGGCGCCCCTCAATTTTAAAAGAGGTGATACCGGCCTGCACCAGATCCGCCAAACAATCAGAGCGGTTCATGTCCTTTAATGAAAGCAGATGCCTATTTTCACAAATCACTGTGCCACCCTTATCTTCAAGGTTCCAGGCAAGCCGGCAGGGCTGACCGCAGGTGCCGCGGTTGGCGCTTCTGCCGCCAATGACTGCACTCATGTAACATTGCCCGGAATAGCATACACACAATGCCCCATGGACAAAGGCTTCAAGATCAACACGTGTGGCAGCTCGGATCTGTTTAATGGCAGACAAAGACAGTTCCCGGGCAAGAATCACCCGGGAGAAGCCTGACTGTTCAAGGAATTTGACCTTTTCAGGGGTCCGGTTGTCGGTCTGGGTACTGGCAAATAAGGGGATGGGGGGCAGATCCATCTCTAAAAGGCCCATATCCTGGATGATCAGGGCGTCTACCCCGGCGTGGTAAAGTTGTTCAATCAACACTCTTGCCGGCTGAAGTTCGTGATCAAAAAGCAGGGTGTTAAACGCCACATACACCCGGGCAAAATAGCGGTGGGCATAGGTGCACAGCGCCTCAATATCCGCCACACTGTTGCCGGCGGCAGCCCTTGCACCAAACCGCTCCGGACCGATATACACGGCATCGGCTCCGTGATCAACGGCGGCCTTGCCAAATTCCATATTTTTCGCCGGGGCCAAAAGTTCCAGGCTGGACATGCACACTCCTAATTATGTTTTTTCAACGGGTCCAAAAACCATTTAATCTCTCTTATTGTCAATCTTTTCTTTTTAAAAATCGAACAAAATGTAAAAAAACTGCATTCAATTGAATAAAAATAATTGACTCTATCTGTAAAAAAACAGCAAAATCAGTTATAAAGAAGAATGAAAGGAAAAAATAATCATGCCACAAACAGTTTTAATCGTAGACGATGATGCAAAACTCATTGATCTCTTAACCGAATACTTCGGAGAAAATGAATTTATAGCCCATGCCGTCATGCTGGGGGCCGACGCCCTTGATGCCATACGGGACAACCAACCGGATATTGTTATTCTGGATATCATGCTCCCGGATACCAATGGGTTGGAGGTACTCAAACAAATCCGTGCCAAACATACCATACCGGTGATCATGCTTACGGCCAAAGGTGATGATACGGACAGAATCGTCGGGCTAGAACTAGGGGCGGACGATTATCTGCCCAAACCCTTTAACCCCAGAGAGCTTCTTGCCAGAATCCGGGCCATTCTCCGCCGTCAGGACAGGGCCGAACCCGAATCAGACACCGTGATTATCCGGGCCGGGGATCTGGAATTAAACAGATCCACACGCACCTTGATTTTTAAAGGTCAAAACATACCTTTATCCACAACGGAATTCAATGTCCTGGAAGTGCTGATGAAACACCCGAATACGGTGCTCAGCCGGGAGCAGATAACAAACATGGCCCAGGGTCGAAGCTTTATGGCCGATGACCGCAGTGTGGACATTCATGTGTCCAAACTCAGGGGAAAAATCGAAAAGAATCCATCTTCTCCGGTGCGGATCAAAACAATATGGGGCACGGGATATATGTTTATCAATACAGATTCATAATCAAAGTGTCCAATTCATAGCCAAAGTACCCAATCCATGATAATCAAGCACCTTTACCTGAAAATTCTTTTCGCGTTCCTGGGTATTCTTCTGATCAATATGCTGTTGACCATCGGTCTGTTTATGATGACTGCCGGACGTTCATATAAATCCTGCATAGACCGGCAAAATATAGCCAAGCTCAAAATATTTAAAGTCATGGCACAAAAGGAGTTGGATCGCCATAAAGACCTTCCGGCAGAAGAAAACCCCGATTTTGTGGCGCTTTTGAATACCTGTACAAAAATATTCGGCATTAAACTATGGCTTAGCGAACCTGGTGGCTCTATTATATGGCAAAGTTTTGAGGGACCGGTGGATTTTCTGTCCGACAAGAACTACCGACAGGTTAATCACGACGACGGGATCATCGTTTACCACTATATGCTTCAATGGCAAGAATACTATGCCGTCATCCCCATCAACTACCGAAACCAAGGACTGCACATTCACCTTTCCCTGAACACCGGGAAGGCCAAGCGTTATAAAGGGTTATTTTTCATTGGACTTATAGTCATCGGCATTACCGCCACCTTGATGCTGATCCCTATGATTTCATACATCACTCGTCGAATAAATCGGCTCAATCAGTCAGCTCTTGAATTTGCCGGAGGGAATCTGTCTGTACGAACGAATATCAAAGGCGATGATGAAATCGCCAAACTTGGGGACACATTTAATCGGATGGCAGATCGATTGGAGCGGCTGATCAGTAACTCCAAGGAGCTGACGGCCAATGTATCCCATGAATTACGATCGCCCCTTGCACGTTTGAGGGTTTCCAAAGAACTGATCATGGATAAACTGGAACAAAAGGGCGCATCAGATGATGCAATCATGCGGTTATTGAACAACATGGAGTCAGACATTGGGGATCTTGACACCCTGATAGAAGAAGCCCTGGCCCTTTCCAAAATAAATTATCAGGAATCGGCCCTGACACCAGAAACCTTCAGGTTTTCCGAGTTTATAAAATCTATGATGGCTCCGTACCATCCACTGCTGAGCAGCAAAGATCTGACCCTTGACCTCGACATCAAGGACTTTGGAAAGGCCCGCCAGGACAAGGCACTAATCAAATCGGTTTTGTCCAATCTCATGGACAATGCCATAAAATATTCCCCACCCGGCAATTCTATCCATGTATGTGCCGGAACAGTTTCCCCTAAGGGCCTTGAATTTTCAGTCACCAATACCTGTGCACCGATGCGTCAAGAGGATCTTGATCGCCTGTTCAATCCGTTTTTCCGTATTCCCGGACAAAAAGCATCGGGAACAGGACTTGGGCTGGCCATTGCAAAAAAACAGATCCTGCGTTGCCAGGGTACCATCCGTGCTGAGCATAACGGCCGGGAAATTTGTTTGGCCGTTTATATTCCCTAATCAATATCTCAACAGATGTCTAAGTAAAAACTTCGTCTACAAGGCATGGGGTCTGGTCAGGGGCCAAGACATACATATGGTATGTCGAGCCTCTTACCAGACCCTATAACGCAGTAGACGAAGATTTTTTTACGAGGCCATCAAAGAATAATATTTAAAATTCGCCGTAAAGGTTCAGCCGCGCCCCAGAGTAACTGATCCCCCACAGAAAATGCGGTGAGAAAATTTTCACCGATAGTCATTTTCCGGATTCTGCCTACGGGCACGTTCAAGGTGCCTGTCACGGCAGCGGGCGTCAGATCTCTGATTGAATCGTCCTTATTGTTAGGGATCATCCGGACCCAGTCATTATTGGCCGCCAGGGCGGCATTGATCTCATCTAAAGGGACATCTTTTTTCAACTTGATGGTGAAGGCCTGGGAATGGCACCGCATGGCACCTATGCGGATACATTGGCCGTCGATGGGGATAGGATTGTCTGAACGTCCCAGAATCTTATTGGTTTCCACAAACCCTTTCCACTCCTCCCGGGTCTGGCCGTTCTCCATGGCCCGGTCAATCCAGGGAATAAGGCTTGCACCCAAGGGAACCCCCCAGTTTTCAACGGGATATGCATCAGACCGCAAGGTGTCGGTAACCTTTCGATCAAGATCAAGAATCGCCGAGGCAGGATCATCCAGAATCGGGGCTGCCTGGTCACCGATGTTTCTCATCTGTGCCACAAGCTCTCTCATGTTTTTGGCACCGGCACCGGAAGCGGCCTGGTAGGTCATGGAGGTCAGCCATTCCACCCAGTCATTTTCAAAAAGTCCGCCCAAGGCCATCAGCATCAATGAGACCGTGCAGTTGCCGCCGATAAAATTCTTAATTCCTTTGGATATGGCCGTTTCAATGACCGGCATGTTGACCGGATCCAGAACAATAATGCTTTGGTCATCCATTCTCAGGGTGGATGCCGCATCGATCCAGTAGCCCTCCCAGCCACGCTCGGTCAGCTTGGGGCGCACAACTTCGGTGTAAGACCCGCCCTGGCAGGTCACCACGATATCCATCTCCATCAATGTATCAATATCAAACGCATCAATGAGTTCCGAAGCCCCCTGCCCCACATCAGGGGCAGTCTGTCCGGCCTGGGACGTGGTGAAAAAAACCGGTGTAAATTTTTGAAAATCATTCTGTGCAGACATTCTTTCCATGAGCACGGAACCCACCATGCCTCGCCAACCAACCATGCCGACTTTTTTCATCTTCCCTTATCCTTTCTACTACAAGTATGTAATTTAAAATTTGAGAATTACTGCATAGCTGCTTTTAAAAAAAAAAGCCAGGGTCATATGAAAAAAAACCGGCAATCAAAATCTGTAAAAAGTCGTGAATCCTCAAAAAAGCAGCGCCTATAACGATTGCTGAAAATGATAGGATACCATTCATTTCAGGACACCGAATCTTTGTTTTCTTTTTATTTACTCTTTGGAATTATATGATATAATCCAACTTAATAAACGGCTATGAGTTGACCTTGCCTATCAGCATTCAAGCACAGCAAACGCAAAAAGAGCTGTGTAGGTTACTCAGCCTTTATTATATAATCTTAAGTGTATCGTCCTATTTTTTTAAGTCCAACTTCTTAAGGCAGGACTATGGTCACAAAAAATCAAGAAATATTCTTGCTCGCCCAGAGTCCGTCCCCAGGAACGGCTCAGATTTTATTTTGCGGAGATGTTGTTGTTTTCAACCTCAGTGTATCCCCTGACAGCCCGGGCCGAGCCTTTGTCAGAACCAACCTGGGCAATGCCAACGCGATCCGCAGAGAAACCATCCGTCGGGTGGAAAGAAATGAGATCAAACTGGGTGAAGCCTGGCATGACCTGCCCATGAAAGAAGACGGGGATGGCAATTTTTCCATCCACCTGCCCCTGCACCAGACCGGATCGTTCCAAGTCAAATGTTTTTTTATTCCCCAGGACAATGATGTCCCGGTATGGCCCGAAGGGGAAAACACCAAACTCTGCGTTGAACCGGCCGGCACCTGCTGTGCCAACATCATTTATAATGCATTTGTACGACAGTTTGGCCCCACCAAAGACGCAACGTTTCAGCCCCCGAACCTGGATACCATGCTGAACAAGTTAGATGATCAGGGATTCACAGTCATTCCTCAATCCGGGAAATTCAGAGATCTGAAGGAACAGTTGAACTTTATCTTCTCCAGAATGGGCTGCCGGGTGCTTCACCTGTTGCCCATCCACCCCACACCCACCACCTATGCCAGAATGGGCCGATTTGGAAGTCCCTATGCCGCCCTTGACTTTTCGGATGTGGATCCGGCCCTGGCTAAATTTGACCCGGCAGCCACCCCCCTTGAACAATTTATGGAACTGGTGGATGCCGTGCATGATCATGACGGCTATCTGATCCTTGACATTGCCATTAACCATACCGGCTGGGCTGCCAGTCTCCATGAATCCCATCCCGAATGGCTGGACCGGGAGGATGACGGCAAAATCCGCATGCCTGGCGCCTGGGGTGTTGTATGGGCGGACCTGACCAAGCTGGATTACAGCCACACGGGTTTGTGGCAGTACATGGCAGATATTTTTCTGCTCTGGTGCCGCCGGGGGGCAGACGGATTCCGGTGCGATGCCGGGTACATGATTCCGGAACCGGCTTGGGAATACATTATCGCCAAGGTACGACTCCAATACCCCGACACGGTTTTTTTCCTTGAGGGACTGGGCGGATCACCGGATTCAACCCGCCACCTGCTCCAGCGGGCAAATTTTAACTGGGCTTATTCAGAACTTTTCCAGGAATACACCCTTGAGCAGATATCCGGGTACATCCCCCGGGCCATAGAACTTTCCAATACCTGCGGACACTTAATCCATTTTGCCGAAACCCATGACAATAACCGTCTGGCCAAAGTGTCCCATACCTACGCGAAAATGAGGACAGGACTTTGCGCACTTTTCAGTATCTGCGGAGGATTCGGATTTGCCAACGGCGTTGAATGGTTTGCCAAAGAAAAAATAAATGTCCACAACTCCCCGGGCTTGAATTGGGGAAATCCCGACAACCAGGTGGATTATATCACCCGGCTTCATCTTCTGTTGCGGGAACATCCGGCTTTTTTCAGTCAGGCACAATTGGATCTCATCCATGACAAAGAGAGCCAGGCGCTGGTACTGCTAAGGTTTAACCCCCGTCATAATGCCCGGATACTGGTGCTGATCAACCTGGACTGCGACAGCCAGGTCATGGCGGTGTGGCCGGCCGGAGCCGAAGGCAGTGCTGCCTTTCCCTGGACAGACCTGATTTCAGGCAATACGGTTCAGGCGGAAAACAGACAAAAAAAATACCGTATACTCCTGAAGCCGGGCCAAGTGCTGGCACTAAGCCCCCAAAAAGACGACTTGAAGCGGCTTGAATCCCAGCAGGCCGGCAATTTGTCTATGCCCGGCAGAGTTCTGATGCAGAAGCGAAGGGCACTGGCCCTTGAGATAATAGCTGCGGTGAAAGGCAATATGAATATAGCCGGTCTGGATGTGGAACAGGCCGCCATGGATTTGGCACAACATCCTCAAACTTTTATCCGGGAACTCTATCCGGACAAGCTGTTCAGCCGGACGATCCTGTTTGATGCCCAGAAAGATATCAATCGCAGAGTCATGGTTCCCCCGGGCTTTTTCCTACTGGTCCGGTGCAACAAGCACTTCAGGGCTCAGCTTGGAGAAACAGGGCCCGACAAAAAGTGCCTGGGTTTTTGTGAAAGCCTGCCCGTAGAAGGAGATGCTGCGTACCAAGCGATTTTCTTGCCCCTGGAAATAAAAGACAATCACAGGGACTGCCTGCTCCAACTGCGGATATCCGCCCCCGAAGGCACAAAAAAAATTATTGGCAATATCAGATATCTTCCTCCCTTTGAAGCCCTGACCCTGAGGCGCTCTTTTATCCGTAGGGAGATTGTCGCGGACCCGTCCATCAAGCAGCTGTCCACAACCTGCCTGGGGGCAATGATGCGATCAGGTGCAAGCTTCAGCCATCTGGAGAGTCGTTACGATGCCCTGCTGGGCGCCAACCTGAACCCTGCTTTGCCCGAAAACCGATGGATGCTTTTGTCCCGATTTAGAATCTGGGGCGTATTCCAGGGCTATTCCAGGGAACTTGGGCCCGATTGCATAGATGCGTTCTGGGCCTCCCATGACCGGGGCGGAAAATGGCGATTCAGAGTTCCCTCATCCGAAGGCAGATATTATGTGATTGATCTGTTTCTGGAGATCGACCGAAAAGCAAATCTGGTGACCCTGACATTGCACCGGGAAACGGCACCGGCGGATAATCCCCGGCGCCTTCAGCCCCAGCGTAATGTGACGCTCATCATACGCCCTGATATTGAAGACAGAAGTTTTCATGACACGGTTAAAGCCTTTAGCGGCCCTGAACAGCAATGGCCGTCATTGATTTCAGCCTTTGACAATGGATTTTTCTTTCATTCCCAAACAGGACGAATACTTCGACTGTCAAGCAGCCGGGATGCATTTTTACTGAAACCCGAATGGCAGTATATGGTCCACAGAAGTGTTGAAGCTTCCCGGGGATTAGATGCCGACTCTGATCTGTTCAGTCCGGGCTATTTCAGCATCAATGTCAAGGGCGGAGAGACAGTAAGCATCAAAGCCTGTGTTATGAATAAAGAGATCATGCCTGCCCCGTCGGACGGCCAAAAGATTGCCCTACCAGGTCCGTTTCCCTCAACCGTCCCGTTTTCCCAGGCAGTCGAGGCAAGCCTTGATGCATTCATCGTGGACCGGGGAGAAGAAAGAAGCGTGGTGGCGGGATATCCCTGGTTTCTGGACTGGGGAAGGGACAGCCTTATTTTCTGCCGTTCCCTGATTGAGCTTGGCCGCACCCAGGATGCTGTTGCCATCCTCTCCCTTTTTGGAAAATTTGAAAAGAACGGCACCCTGCCCAATATGATATGCGGCGACGATGCAAGGAACATAGAGACCTCGGATGCACCGCTGTGGTTCTTTGCCTGCTGCCGGCAACTGGCCCAAACCTTAGGCAACGAGACGGTTCTGACCCAAAATATTGGGCAGCGCACCATGATCCAGGTACTCAAAGATATGGCATCATCCATGATCAACGGTACGCCCACCGGCGTCAAGGCAGATCCGGAATCCATGCTGCTATACAGTCCGGCCCATTTTACCTGGATGGATACCAATTTTCCGGCAGGGACCCCCCGCCAGGGATATCCCATTGAGATCCAGGCGCTGTGGTGTCATGCCCTTCAATTTTTGTCCCAGGTTGATGATACCGACACCCAGGCGATATGGCAAAAACATGCCGACACGGCCAAACGCAACATCGTAACTCTGTTCTGGCGTGAAGATGATGGTTTTTTCAGTGACTGCCTGCACTGCAGAGAACCTGTTGACGCCGGACATGCAATTCAGGATGATGCCCTGCGGCCCAATCAGTTGCTGCTGATCACTTTAGGGGTCATCGACGACCGGAAACTCATGGCGCGGGTGGTGGAAACCTGCCGGGAGCTTTTAGTGCCGGGAGGCATCAGAAGCCTTGCGGACCGTCCCCTGACCGTACCGTTATTCATTGAACGGGACGGCCGGCACCTGGTAAATCCCCATGCACCCTATAACGGGTATTACCAGGGCGATGAGGATACCCAAAGGAAACCGGCTTACCACAACGGCACAGCCTGGACATGGCAGTTTCCGGTATTCTGCGAGGCCTGGGCCACAGCCTTTGGCCTTCCGGGTATTCCGGCTGCACTGGCCTGGCTGGGCAGTGCCCTGCCATTGATGCGCACGGGTGCGGCCGGTTTTATACCTGAAATTCTTGACGGCAATTTCCCGCACACCCCCAGGGGATGCGATGCCCAGGCCTGGGGATGCAGTGAAGTTGCCAGGGTTGCGCACAAACTGATCCAAATTCAAAATAAAGGTTAATATCTTCGGTATAAAAAATGCATTATCATCCAAAATTAATTATTTGCAACCCGCCAGCCCATAATGGACAATACTGGCAACATGCCAAAAACCAGAAAATGGGAGGTGATTATGCCCCATAGACCAAGAATTCTTATCGTCACCCCGGAAGTCACCTATCTGCCCGAGGGTATCAGCCCCGGTGCAGATGATTACTCTGCCAAGGCGGGCGGCCTGGCAGATGTATCTGCAGCATTAATCTCCGCGTTGTATGATTTAAACTGTGACGTTCATGTAGCCATTCCCGACTACAGATCCATATATCATGGCGATAACGAACCCAGGCATCACCAGAAGGTTGAAAAAATACGCCGGCGCCTGCATGAGGAACGGATTCATTTTGCCACGGACCGGGTGTTTCTTTACAAAGACGGGGTCTATTCGGGCTATTCGGATAAAGATCTCAAGGTATCCCTGGCGTTTCAGCGGGAGGTGATCAACCACATCATCCCAAGGGTGAAACCGGACATCATTCACTGCAACGACTGGATGACTGGACTGATTCCGGCCATGGCCAGGCGGTACGAAATCCCGTGCCTGTTCACCATTCACAACATTCATACCATGACCGCCACTATGGCCACAATCGAGGACCGGGGTATTGATGCGGCAGCCTTCTGGCATTGGCTTTTCTTAAAATATCCACCCACGAACTACGAGGAGAGCCGGGATGCCAACCCAGTGGATTTTCTCGTGTCAGGGGTATTTTCCGCCCACTATGTAAACACGGTGAGCCCCACCTTTTTGCGTGAAATTGTTGAAAACCGTCACTCATTTGTGGAACCTGAATTCAGACAAGAGCTGGCCCACAAGTGGGATGCCGGATGCGCCACAGGCATTTTGAATGCGCCTGAACCCGAATTCAATCCTGCCGTGGATGACATGGTCCAGTTCAATTACGGACCCAAAAACCACCGTGCCCAAAAGAAACAGAATAAAGTTTTTATGCAAAAATCCGTAGGCCTTGAAATAAATTCCGAGGCGCCTCTGTTTTTCTGGCCCTCCCGGCTGGATCCAGTGCAGAAAGGGTGCACCCTTTTGTCAGAAACCATGTATGATATTATTTCCCGTTACTGGGAGACCGGCATTCAGATTGTAAGCGTGGCAGACGGGGCATGCCAGAAACACTTCCACGACATTGTCAATTTCCATGGCCTGCACCGGCGAATCAGCATCTGGGGGTTCAACGAACATTTGTCCCATCAGGCCTTTGCAGCCAGTGATTTTATCCTCATGCCCTCTTCTTTTGAGCCGTGCGGCCTGCCCCAAATGATCGGAGGAATTTACGGCAGCCTGCCCATTGTATTTGACACAGGCGGACTTCATGACACGGTCAAACAACTGGATGTCAATCATTCAACGGGCAATGGATTTATTTTCAATGTCCATGATGCCGTAGGCCTGAACTGGGCCGTGGACCGCGCCATGGAATTTTTCCTAGTGGACCCGGATGAAAAAGAACGCCAAATCCGTAGAATTATGACTGAGTCCGTACTTGAATTTAATCACAGCCGTTGCGCTGAAAGCTATATTGAACTCTATGAAAAAATGCTCCAAAGGCCCTTTTTGGTCTGATCCTTCATGGACAAATGATCCGTATCTATCTCCTTTCAAGCCCATTATTCGATCCCGGTTTGAAAAAGCCCTGGCAAAGACGGAACAGCTGAAACACCATAAATCCTGGGCTAAGATTGCCGATTACCATGAATTCTTTGGCCTTCACAGGGACAAAAAAGGCTGGGTGTTCAGAGAATGGGCACCCAATGCAACAAAGATGTTTATCCTCACACCGGCCAATAACTGGGAAAAATCTTCAGCCTGGCAAGTGAAAGGCCCTGACCCCGACGGCATATTTGAGGCCCGGTTTCCGGATCAATGTTTTTCCCATGAACAGCTTTACCGGCTTAAAGTCGTGTGGAACGGCGGAGAGGGAGACCGTATCCCCACGGCGGCCACACGGGTCATCCAGGATAACGTCACCTATATTTTCAATGCTCAGGTATGGGCACCCGAAAACCCTTACCAGTGGCAGTCAGAATCCCCCGACCTGACGACAGAACCGCTTTTGATCTATGAAGCCCACGCGGGCATGGCCTTGGAGGAAGGCCGAGTGGGCACATGGCGGGAATTTGCCGACCACATCCTGCCCAAGGTCGTAGAGAGCGGGTATAATACCCTGCAGATGATGGCGATTCAAGAACACCCTTATTATGGATCATTCGGGTACCATGTCTCGTCCTTTTTTGCCCCCTCTTCCCGGTTCGGCACCCCTGACGATTTTAAGTATCTGGTTGACAAGGCTCATCAGTCAGGCATTCGCGTTCTCATGGATATTGTACACTCCCACAGCGTAAAAAATGAGGTGGAGGGTCTGTCCAGGTTTGACGGTTCCATGTACCAGTTTTTTCATGACTTGGGCAGAGGGGATCATACGCTTTGGGATTCCAGGTGTTTTGACTATGGCAAACAGCAGGTACTCATTTTTCTGCTCTCCAACCTGAGATATTTTCTCGAACAATTCCAGGTGGATGGATTCCGATTTGACGGCATAACTTCAATGCTGTATGCCGATCACGGATTGGGTCGCGCCTTTACAGAATACCAGGATTATTTTGGCGATGATGTGGATGAAGATGCGTTAAGTTATCTTTATGCAGCCAATGACCTTGTACATGAAATTCATCCCAATGCACTAACCATTGCAGAAGATGTGAGCGGATATCCAGGCCTTGCGGCACCCGCGGAGTTATGCGGAACAGGCTTTGATTTCAGATTTTCCATGGGGGTGCCGGATTACTGGATCAAGCTGCTCAAGGAGGTCCGGGACGAAGGGTGGCACATGGGGGCTCTTTGGTATGAACTGACACAGCACAGGGACGAAGAGCGCACGATCAGTTATGTGGAGTGCCATGATCAAGCCCTGGTGGGGGATCAGACCATAATGATGCGACTGATGGGCGGAAAAATCTATGATTCCATGGGAAAGTCCAACACAAACATCACCACCCACCGGTCGGTGGCCCTTCACAAAATGATCCGCCTTGTCACCTTGGCCTGTGCCCACAAAGGGTATCTCAATTTCATGGGCAATGAATTCGGCCATCCCGAATGGATTGATTTCCCTTCCCCTGCCAACGGTTATTCCTACCACCATGCCAGACGCCAATGGTCCCTGAAATACGACAAAAACCTATATTTTCAGGACTTGTTCGCCTTTGACAAACAGATGATTGCCCTGGCAAAACAAACGCAATTGTTTACATGGGATCACCCAAGGCTTTTACACATCCACGAAGATGACAAAATACTGGCATTTGAACGATCCGGACTTATTTTTGTGTTCAACTTTCATCCGGAACACTCCTTTGGTGACTACCTGGTTCATGCCCCGGCAGGCAAATATGCCATGCGCCTGGACACCGATGAATCCCGGTTCGGCGGGTTAGGACGGCTGAACCCGGACCAGGAACATTTTACCAGGCCCTTGGGCGATGTTTTAGAAAACCATCATGCCCTTAGCCTTTACCTGCCCAGTCGCTGTGCCCTGGTTCTGGCCCGGGTTTAACCCCATATTTTAATTTCCAACGAAGATCATAAAGGGCGCGAAGATCACGATTTAATTTCTTCGTGATCTTCGCGCCCTTTATGTTAAAAAACAGTCGTACATGGGAAACTTTACGTTTAAGCACTACCCTTCAAAAGACTTAATTCCCCAGATATCGTCCGCATATTCCTGAATGGCGCGGTCACTGGAAAAAAAACCGGTGCGGGCAATATTTTTCAGCGACATGGAAAGCCATTTGGCACGGTCCTTATAGTCGTTCCCTATTTTCAACTGGGTTGTCACATAAGCCTTGAAATCGGCCAGGTGAAGATAATACTCCCCATTGCCCATGAGCTGGCTATAAATAGGTTTGAAAATACCAGGCTCGTCGGGACAGAACCGACTGGAATAAATTGCCTTGAGCACCCGTCTCAAGTCCGGATTATCATCGCAAAATGTTTTGGGCTCATAATTGGGACGAAGCGCCTCCACTTCGTTCACCGTGAGGCCGAAAATATAAATATTTTCATCTCCCACCTGTTCCGCAATCTCTATATTGGCTCCATCCAAAGTACCGATGGTCAATGCACCGTTCATTGCAAACTTCATATTTCCGGTACCCGATGCTTCCATCCCAGCGGTGGAAATCTGCTCGCTGACGTCTGCAGCCGGAATAATCTTTTCTGCCAGAGCCACCCGGTAATCGGGCAAAAACACCACCTTGATCATATTATGGATATCCGGATCCTTATTGACCACATTGGCAACCGAATGGATCAATTTGATGATCAATTTGGCAAAGTGATATCCCGGAGCGGCCTTGCCGGCAAAAATAAAGGTACGTGGATGTCCGATATCCTTGCCATCCTCCTTGATAGACAGATACAGGTGAATAATATGAATCACATTGAGCAACTGACGCTTGTATTCATGAATTCGCTTGGCGTGGATGTCAAAAATGGAATGGGGATCCACGGTCAAAAATAATTTCTGTTGAATTAACGCGGCCAAAGCCTCTTTGTTGGCCAATTTGATCTCATCCAGCCGATCCAGGAATCCAGGATCGTTTTCAAAGGTTTCAAGTTCCCAAATCCGGGACAAATCACCCACCCATCGCCGACCGATGGCTTCGGTTATAAACGCTGCAAGGCGGGGATTGCAGGCAGCGATCCAACGTCTGGGGGACACACCGTTGGTCTTATTGTTGAATCGTTCAGGCCACAGCTTGTAAAACTCAGGGACAAGATTCGTTTTTACCAAATCGGAGTGTACTTTTGCCACCCCGTTTACCGAATGGCTGCCGATAATGGCAAGATTGGCCATGCGGACCTGTTTGACAGTCCCTTCCTGAATAATGGACATCTTTGCAATGCTTTCAGTGGTGACATCATGATCACTAACGGTCAAATATTCCAGAAACCGCTGGTTTATTTCGTAAATCAACTGCATATGTCGGGGCACCACCCGCTCAAGTATACTCAGCGGCCAGGTTTCCAGGGCTTCGGGCAACAGGGTGTGATTGGTATACCCAAGGGTTTTTTTAGTGATGTCCCAAGCAGTTTCCCACTGCATGCCTTTTTCATCCACCAGGATGCGCATCAACTCGACCACTGCCAGGGCCGGGTGGGTATCGTTGAGCTGAATGGCCACTTTATTATGAAAATCGTCAAAGGAGTCATGATTCATTTCATACTTTCGGAAAATATCCCTTAAGGAACACGCCACAAGGAAATACTCCTGAACCAGCCGAAGTTCTTTTCCCGACTCTTTGGAATCCGACGGATAAAGAATTTTAGAAATTGTCTCTGATTTGATTTTCCGGCCTACGGCTTTGAAATAGTCCCCATCATTAAAAATATCAATGTCAAAATCCTCGGATGCCTCAGCCGTGAACAGCCGCAAATAATTTACGGTGCGTCCTTCAAAACCTGCAACCAGAATATCATGGGGACGCCCGATGAGCAGCGCCCAGTTGGACCATACAGGGTTATACTCCCCGTCCCTGTCCACACTGCCCTCCACCCGGCCGTAAATGGGAACCATATACCGCTCTTCGGTTCTGCGAATCAGCCATGGCGATCTTCGGTTGGGCCAGTAATCAGGCTTTTCTTTTTGGTATCCGTTCACGATCAACTGCTTAAACAGACCATAATCATAGTTGATCCCGTACCCGAATCCCGGCATATTCATGCAGGCCAAAGAGTCAAGAAAACATGCGGCTAAACGTCCGAGCCCCCCGTTACCCAGTGCAGGGTCCCGTTCTTTTTCCACCAGGTACTCAAGATCAATACCCTTTTTTTCAAGAAATTTTTTACAGCGGTTATAAATACCCAGGTTCAATAAATTATTATTTAAAAGCCGTCCGATGAGAAATTCAAGTGACAGGTAATGCAAACGTTTGGCGTCATTGTCCTGGTAACGCTTTTGTGTATCATAACCAATATCGATAAGGTATTTGCCAACAGCGTAGGAAACGGCATTCAACTGATCATTTTTCGAGGCGTGCTCAAGTTGTTTACCCAGAATATACTTAATATAGTTATTGAAGGAGAGCTCAAAATTTGAAAAATCAAAATAGGACATGCGTTGACTCCTTACCGGCCCTCAAGGCCTTTAATTGCCCAAAAACTTAAATCGTAATCACCGAATTATCTTCTCCATGAAAAGGAGACGGCAGATAAATGTCCGCGCGTTCATCATTGATCCAGCGAGTATCATCCACCAGATAACGAAATTGGTAAGACCGATCCAAATCAAGGTCAAGGACCGTAGAAAAATCCCCGCTTTTGAGTTTTTTCATGGTCACGCCATTTTCATCCCAATCATTGAAATCACCAACCAGATTAACTTTTTCTGCCGTGCCGATCACTTTTTTCTGTACTTTAAATCTGACCCTGCACACATCTTTGGTTTTAAGATATTGTTTTGTAAACATGATGCCCTCCGAACTTTTTTTAAAAGACATGAAAAATTTTAGAAGCTAAACCAACGGATTTATTTTAATTTTTTAAAATTGCCGTGTCAACATCTTGTTCAAATCCGCAAGGAAACGGCATGTAATTTATCCACAACTTAGTGTTAATCGCGAATAAAAAAACAAACCTGAACGATCCTAACACCGTTTTGCGACCAATGTCCATTCAAGGCCATACGATAAAAGGTCTTTTAATCATTTTCTCATACAGACCAATATAGCTTTGGGCACAGCGGCTGTGGTTGAATTCCATGACGGACTCAACCATGATCCGCCGGATCTGAACTTCTCTTTCATCCGGATCAAGGGCAAAAAAAGCCATGGCTTGATCCACTGCCCAGCTCAGTCCCTGGGCATCGTATATGGTAAAAACAAAACCGTTTCCGGTTGAATATTTCGGATCAAGGGGACGTACAGTGTCATGGAGGCCACCGGTGTCAAATACAATGGGCAGGGTGCCGTAAATGGCCCCGATGATCTGGGGAAGCCCACAGGGTTCAAAGGAAGAGGGCATGAAAACAAAATCACTCCCGGCAAATGCTTGGCGGGAGCGTTGTTCGTTAAACCTTACAACGCCTATCCGATGCCTTAAATTATGAAATTCAGCAATATCTTTAAAGTGCTTATAATATTCTCCGTCTGCCACAGAGACAATCTGGATTCCGGTCTCCCAATAACGTGATATTGTCTCGTACATGATTCGAGCCAGCAGCTGACATCCTTTTTGGACCGGGTCCAGACGGGACGGCCAGAAAAACAAAGGCGCATCGGGACTTTGTTCAAGGCCAAGGGTTTTCTGGAGAACGGCCTTGTTTTTTTGTTTCATTTCTCGATGATTTTTCGGCCCGTAATTAAAGCGAATCATTTCATCCACCGCCGGATTGAATTCGGGTTCCGGCGCATTCAAAATACCCACAGCACAGCCGGCCTCCCATTTGTGGGTAAGTTCGGTCTGGAGTGCAGGTTCCACAAAAGGATGCCGGTTTTCGACAATCTCTTTTAAAAACGCCGGACTGACCGTGTTAACATAGTGGGCTGAAAACACGCCTGAGCAAAGAAAATCCACCCGGTTAAGATCCCGGCTTTCCTCATAGCTTTGAGGCGGTCGTTTAAAATAGAGCCATTGCCAGAAGGACGCGGCATCAATCCCCCGGTCCTCTATCTCGGCCAGGGTGGAGGTCATTGTATGGATATTGTGGATGGAAAACAGGCAGGGAATCCCATACTGCCTTGCCATGGCCGGAATCAGGCCCGTCATCCAGTCATTACAGTGGATAATGTCCGGTTTTACCCTGGGGATGATATTATTAATGACCTCCCGTTGAAACGCCAGGGACACCTTTAAATTTGTCCGATAACTTGCGGAATATACTTTTTCCTTATAAAGGAACGCCCGGTCAGCGGCAAAATGAATTCGCTTTTCATCCAGACTTTGCCTGATTTTTTCCACCTCCCGGTCATGCTTTTCCGTGGAATAATCATGATAGATGGAACGATAATCAGGGATGGCGACATGGACATCACAATTCAGATCAAACAAAGCGCTGATCAGGGCGGCGGAAACATCGGCCAGGCCGCCGGCCTTGGCGGAATAGCCAGCGCATGATCCCATTTCTTCTGGCAGATAAGTCACCTCCGGGGTAACAATAAGAATTCTTGGTCTATCGGGCATGGGCACCTTCCCTTCACTATTTTAATATATGTTGCAATTCTAAAAATGCATCTTTTATGCCCTCACCGTACCTGCGTGCCTATCTTCTTGACGCATAAGGCGGAACGTATTATTGCGCCGCCCAACGGGTATATTTTTTTGAAATTGTCTGTCAATTGTCTTTCCACAATGAAAAAAAATCAGACATCCCCCCCTGGCTCATAGCCATAAAAATGCGCTTACCCCGAATCGAAAACAAGCGGCTTGATCATGGCCGGCGTTTCTACTATATAGTGTCTGGATGAAAGCCTGGAAATGTTGTCGATTACGCGGCGAACCGCAAATTTTACGATTTTTTGGTCGGGCACTATACACGGATTCTCAACAAGCTGGTAAGGAGTGACAATATCATGACATTGGTAGACGGCAGTCTGGATGAACTTGAAATTCAAATTATACTGGCACTTCAGGAAGATGCCCGCAAATCGTATAAGAGTATCGCAAAAGAGCTGGGTGTAGCTGAAGGCACGGTGAGCAACCGGGTCAACCGGCTGATCCAACAAAATATTCTCAAGCTTGAAGCCCGGATCAATCCATTTGCCATGACCAATAAAGTGGCGGCTATTTTGGGTATAAACATCAAGCGCAGCCACCATGCCAAGGCCGTTAAGGAAATCACGGCGCTGTCCAATGTCAACGCCGTCTGGGTCACCACGGGGAAATACGATATTTTTGTTGAGGTGCTGGCCGATTCAATAAATGAACTCAATATTTTTATCTTTGAAGAGGGGTTGAGCAAGATTGAAGGCATAGAGGCCACTGAAACCCATATCATGCTTCATTCGAATTCCAAATTTTTCAAAATCGCCCCCTCTTAACCACCCGTCTGAACATCAGCCTGTTCATCTCTATTATCTTTTTCGGCCATTGACAGTCCTAAACCAGACTGTCAATGGTCGGACTGCATGATCACCGTTCTAAAGTGATCAGATTATGAATTAATGCACCTCCAAAAGCCAGTTAAAAGCATCAGTGTTTGCTGAAGGTATGTATGAAGCCGCTGCAATCGGTGCCGATATAAAAGTATCCGAGGAACTGACTGCCGGTTTTGAATATGGTACGGCGGGTGGTGCATCAGATATCGTTTTGCTCTATGCTGCATGGGGTTTTGGTTCCGGTATCAATGATGAAATTGATGATGGGGATAGATTAATAAAATAGCCGAACAGACATCAAAAAGCCGACACCATAAAACAGTACCTGCATACAAAAAAACAGCCTCGCCTAATATTGTCTACCCATTCTTTAAAACGGCTATTATTCAATTGCTTTTCATAAAAAAATATGGCATCGTTCACATCAATAGTTTACATGGTAATCACTGCCTGACTTGTCCGCTTAGCAGTGAAACCCAAACAACGGACATAAAAAAAATCAGACGAAGAAAACGAAAAAATGGATCGTGAAATAAAAAAAGAATTTGCCAAAATTGCCATGACAGCCAGTTTAGGTGTTACTGTGATTACAGCCCCTTTTTTAAAAAAAAACAGAACCATGAAAAATATCCACACCGGTGCCGGTGTGTTGCTTACGGGCACTGCCCTGTGGCACCATTTTCTATACCATTCTGAAAAAAAGGCCCCCAAAACGTTGCCCGCACCCGAGAAGCCTAAAGCTTGAACAATGGGAGGGTAACCCTTCCCATGGCCTAATATATCAACACCTTATCTACCTATCGTCAAAATTGCTTACTTTCCAGGAAAGTCCGTAGATCATTTTTTCACACGGCCCCTGGAAGAAATTTAGCAGGTTCAAACATCCGCTTACCAATACTTTAAGTTAGTTTATATAAAAATATTCAATGAATTTAAGAAGTTGACAACCAAACATTTTGAACTTACCATAAAAATGTGGAAAATATATATTATGGATATTTTCTAGTTAACAAAAAATACTTAAGAAAGGAGAAAAATGATGGGAGCACCATTTGTTGCACATCCACTAGGGTGGGTTATTATCGGTGGCGCAGGCTATCTTGCCTATAAAGCGGGAAAAAAATCAGGAAAAAAGGTGGAAGGAGATAGTGCCAAAACGAACCTGTCTGACCGGGTTGTCAAAGGAGCCATGAAAGCGGCTTACAAAGCCCAGCAAGGTATCTCCGAAGGCCTGGACAAAGCCAAAGAGAAATGTGGAACCCTGTGGGCAGAGGCAAAAACAGAGTCCGGTACAACATCAGACAAGGCCTGAACCAAATCCCATGCGTAAAGGAACCGTTTCACAGGCACGCCATCGTGGACGGTTGACCGACTCAAAGTTATAGGTCCAAGGCGAAAAAATAAATCCCCTGATTTTGCGTTGAGTTTTATTTATCTTAAGTTACGCAAAATCAGGGGATTTAATTTTTCCGCCCCGCGGCCCATTATTTCCCGGGGCTTATGGTTGTTTAATGAACTATAAGGGCTTTGGCGCCTGGCGAAGATCAGGCAAAGGGCCGGGCTTACGTTTCCAGGATCTGAACAGGCCGGTACACACCGCCGTCAGAACGACTGCGGCGTAAAACACACCCATCATCTGGATACCGGATAAATTTAAGAGATTGCCGCCGGTGTAAATCAGGCAGGCCGTAATAAACCCTAAAGTCGTGGGAAAAAACATGGAAAAGACCATCCATTTGTATGAACCGGTCTGCACCTTGATCATGATAGTTGTTGCCAGACAGGGCGGGTACAGCGCAAAAAAGACCATGATGGCCAGGGCATGCAAAGGAGAAAAGCCGCCTTCTCCGGCCTCCGCGCCCATACGGTCTTCAAGGCTTTTGTTTTCATCCGCCCCCTGCTGGTAAAGCACACCAATGGTGGCCACCGAAGATTCCCGGGCGGCAAAAGAGGATAGAATGGCCACATTGATCTTCCAGTTGAATCCGGCCCACTGGGTTACAGGTTCAAGGGAGCGGCCCACCATACCCAAAAAACTGGTTTCAATCTGCGCTTCCTTGATCTGGCGACGCAAGGATTTACGCGTGGAGACCAGGCCGCGAAGGGCCTTGTTCACTTTTTTGGCGTCCTTATCTTTTCCGGGTTTAAGGAACACAAATTGTTCAGGATAATCGGCTTTGAAGTTAGCAGCCAAGGCCTTGGACGCGTCTGCCCCTTTTATGTTCAACCGTGCGGTTTTAAAATCGTTGTACACATTGATCATAGCCACTAAAGCGGCTTCATCCTTAAATCGTTCCGCATACTGGGTCTGGGCGATTTTGGTCTGAAAAGTATCCACGGCTCTGGCCATTTCGCCGTCAAAAAACGCCTGTTTTTCATCGGAAATACCCGGAAACTGAAGCAGGGTAAATACGCACACGGAAACGGCGACTACAATGGAGCCAACCTTTTTGATGTACTGCCAGGTCCGTTCAATGGCCCGCTGGCCCACGCCGAACAGTGTCGGGGGGTGATATTTGGGCAATTCCATAACAAAGGGTGCGGTTTCCATGGATTTAAGCACTGTGGAGGTCAAAAGCTTAGCCACCAGGAGAGCAACGAAAATCGTCACCGTGGATAAAAAAAGCATGGCCCAGGATTTGTATGGGGCAAAAAATACATTGATGAGCAGGGTATAAAAGGGAATCTTGGCCAGACAGTTCATATAGGGCACGGTAAGGATGGTTGCCATGCGGGACCGCTCATCCGGTATGCCCTTGGTGGACATGACCCCGGGTACGGCACACCCCCCTGCAAACACACCGCCCAAAATATAGGGCAGTGTGGATTGACCGTGAAGCCCGAACGAATGAAACAATTTGTCCAGAATAAAGGCGATCCTGGCCATATATCCGCTGTCCTCAAGGATGGCGATGAGAGCAAACAAAATCAAAAAAATGGGGATGTAGTTAAGAAGAGCATTGGCCGAATCTACCATCCACAACCCCATGGAGCGAATATACGGATCTTCCAGGATGCCCGCTGCGGGCAGCACACCGGCAATCATGGCACGCAATTTTGCCAGGATGGGCCACCAGTAGGCCGTAAGCTCATACCCCTTAACAATGGAAAGCTGGTAAATGACAAATACCGTGGCAATGAGAAAAATGGGGGCGGCAAAACGGTTCAGGACGATTTTATCGATGGTTTCGCTGACCCGGTCCCGGCCATCCCTGGTTTCCGTGACGCATGTACTGATGATATCCGTTGCCAGGCGGTCCCGGCAGCCCACCATGTAATCGGGGACATTCAAGTAATGGTCTTCTTCAAACTCCCGGCGGATATCTGCGGCCATTTTTAATTCTTCACACTGTTCGCCAAGATATTCACCTGCAATACGCTCGGCTTCGCTGTCCCCCTCAAGGAGTTTGACGGCCAGCCACCGGGAGGGGTAATTTTTGGCCACTTCACGCTCATCCAGCCGGTTGTTAAGCTCCTGAACAGCCGGCTCAAGTTCTTCATAGTTGATACGAAGGGGATGATGGGCTTTACGGCTCGCTGTATCCATGATTGCATCCCGCAACTCAGTCTTACCCTGACGTTTGCGGCCTATTGTGGGAATGACGCTCACCCCCAGGCGATGTTCCAGGGCGGACACATCCACATGGGTGCCGTTGCGTTTGGCCACATCCATCATGTTCAAGGCAACCGTTACAGGAAAGCCCATTTCCAGTACCTGGAAGGTGAAATAAAGACTGCGTTTCAAAGAAGAGGCATCCACCACGTTGACAATGACATCAGGCTTTTCGGAAATCAAAAAATCCCGCGCCACTCGCTCTTCAAGGGAAAAAGAGGTCAGGCTGTAGGTGCCGGGTAGGTCCACGGTTTCCACACGGACGCCCCGGTGACGATAGAAACCGGTTTTTTTATCGACAGTAACGCCGGGGTAGTTGGCAATGTGCTGGTTCGCCCCGGTAAGCATATTAAATGTAGTTGATTTGCCGGCATTCTGCTGGCCGGCCAGGCCTACCAAAAGTTTTTCCGGGCCCGAATCAGATGGTTCATTCATTATTTCTCTGTATCCATGTATAATTTTCTTTCAAAAAATCTGCTTAAGGAACACAGATCGTTCAACACTGGGCTGAGGCTATGTAGTGACAGACCACGTCACCCCATACCGGCTAGTCACACTCAACCTCAATGAGGTCTGCTTCAGATTTTCTCAGGGCGACCGTATAATTGGCCACACAGCATTCAATGGGATCCCCCAGTGGGGCCTTGCGGATCACCTCAACTTCGGTTTCCGGGACAAATCCCAGGTCCAGCAGGCGCTGACGCACCGCTCCTTTTGCATGGTGGCAGCGGATTTTAGCCCGCCGTCCGGGTTTAATGTCCCTGAGCATATTGCAGTTTGCCCTGCAGTGTTGTCTTCTTCTATGTCCTGGCATGTTTATCTCCATTTCACAAGAAAGCATCCTGTTGAATGACCTTCTTATCTTTTTTCGGACCGGCCCGGGCATTCATAAACCTGGCCGGCCCTTGGCTATTATTTAAAGAAAGACTGTGTAGCCGATACAGATCTTTCAATTTACGTTTGTGGGTTTAGCCTGGACATTCACAGGCCGGCCCATGGGTGTTGCATTTTTAGTGAGCCCCATAGTCCATTAAATAAATTTAAATTACAACAATTAAATTTAGGCATATCTAAAAAAAAATGGGGCTTCTAAAAACCCATGTTTTCAATTTTTGGATTTCTCAATAAAAGCATTGTTATACATAACTGTCTTTAGTATTCAAAAATCTGCCGCCTTTATCCTTAGACCTGCTATCCTTTTTTTTCATGGCCGGCCACAGATTCAGCCATCGACAATTCAGGCAAATCTCCTTGCCGCGCCGGTGGCCGGGCTGCATTGGTCACCGCACCCAAGGTGATCAAATTATGGATCAATGCGCCGGCAAAAGGCGAAAGAATTCCCGAAAGCATCAGCATCAGGGTCACACTGTTCAGCCCAATGGCCAGGGTATAGCTTTCCCGGATCACGGACAGGGCGTGTTGACCCAATTCCAGACTCTGGGCCACCTTGCCAAGCCCGCCCTTCTGGAGAACAATATCGGCGCATTCAAGGGTCAAATCATCTCCGGCATCGCCCACGGCAAAGCTTAAATGAGACCGTGAAAATGCAGGGGTATCGTTGATCCCATCTCCGACCATGGCAATCACGGCGCCGGGCGTTGCTCTTCTCTTCCGGTCAATCCAGTGGGCCTTATCTTCGGGTGACATACCCCAGCGCACCTCATCAAAAGAAAATTGCTCAATAAGATCAAGGGTGCCCTCCCGGGTATCGCCGGTCAGCAGCACAATCCGGGCAACACCAAGATGCTTCAACCGTGCCATGGTATCCGGACCGGCATCGGATCTCATTGTATGGGTCAAGTGGATACAGCCCAGAATATGGTTTTCAAGGGCGACAAAAACCATGGAATCGGACCGGGTGCCCTTGCCACCCTCCCCACGCTGTAATTTGGTATCCGGAGGATGCAGACCCTGGGCCGCCATAAATTTTCTTGATCCAGCCAAAAGGGTTTTAACGCCGGTCCCGGTTTTCACTCTGGCCTTTACCCCCTGCCCCACAACCATTTTCCTATTTTTACAGGCCGGCAGTTCAAGGCCAAGGACATGGGCTTTTAAAACCACAGCCCGGCTCAGTGGGTGATTCAAAGGCCCAAGGGCAGCCGCAGTCAGCTTTAAAATCGTCTCTTCCTTGTATCGGCGATCCATATTCTGCACCCATGAGACCTGGGCGGCATTCCGCGTCAGGGTCCCGGTTTTATCCAGCACCAGGGTATTGACCCGGCCAGCTGTTTCCACATGGGTCCCACCCTTGATTAAAATGCCCTGGGCCGCTGCCTGTCCCATGGCAACGGATACGGCCGTGGACGCAGAGAGACGCAGGGCACAAGGACAGGTCACCATCATGGTGGCAATGGCCAAAAACAAGGATCCCGTCATAAAAAAAGCGATCCCGGCAAGGGTCAAGGAGATCGGAACCATGTACTGGGATATTTTCAGGCTGGCCCGGCCCGCATCCCCTAAATCGGTGCGCGCAGACTCAATGAGCCTTATAATACCGGCCATCCGGGTCTGATCCCCTGTTTTTTCAACGAGGACCCAGGCCGACCCGTCTTCCACCAAAGTCCCGGCCAAAACGGCCTGATCCTTGTTTTTGACAACAGGCATGCCCTCCCCTGTCATGGCGGATTCGTTAATCAACACCGTACCCTTGATCACCCGGCCGTCCACGGGCACGGTATTGCCGTGGCCCAGGACAATGGTGTCTCCGGGGACCAATGTATCTGCATCCACACGGACCTCCGCACCATCCACAAGCTTCCAGGCATGGGTCTGACGGCCCATGAGCATGTCCTTGACGGCGTTGCGGGTATGTTCTCGAATCCGGGATTCCATCCATCCCGACAGGTTGTACAACCAGGCCACGGCCAGGGCGGTCACGATATTGCCGGTGAAAAGAGAGACATAAAGCAGACCGGTGGAGATAAATCCCATGTCCACCCGACCGGTCTTTTTAAAATTCTCAAGTGCCTGGCGCTGGATCGGTATGGCCAGCCACACCGTTAACAGAGCGGGCAGACTGACCAGCCGGGACAAAAGGGTGCCGACTGCCGGAACAGGCGCAAAAACCCGTTTGAGCATGAGCCAACCGATATACAGGCCGGAAAGTAAAAGCGTGGGACCGGATACGTGGGAAAAATTGCAGATATCACTGGAGCGGTGCAGGGTTGCAGCCTTGGCAGTTTTGCCCGATGACATTTCAGCCAATATTTTTTCATCAAGAACAGACTTGAAAGATAAAATAAACCCCAAAATTTCCTGAAGGTCAGGAGGGCCATTGGGATGAACCAGGATAATGGAACCCGATGCCGGACGCACCGTAACAAGGTCAAACCTTGCCAGTGACTCAAGCCGTTCCTGGACATACGCACAACAGGCAGGCTTAAGCCTGAGACCCGGAAACTGGATACGGGTCCTGAAGGGTGCAGCCTGCCTGAGTTTATATTTCATATCTCAATTTATTTTTTACCCGCAGCTTCGGCTTCCACCTCGGCTTTGGCATCTTCAAATTTTTCCTTGAATTCCTCAACCCCTGCGGACGCGGCAGCCATGCCTTTGGAAACGGTTTTCACCACGGCTTTTTGCACGGTTTCACTGGTCACTAAAAGTGCCACACCCGCACCGAGGATTGCACCCGTCCAGAATGTGGAGGAACTCGCATCAAGGCCTAAAAAGGTTGAGGGAGCAGGCGGGGCGGCAGCGTTCTGGGGTACGGCTGCATCGGACGGGGCGGTTGCCTTCTGCTGGTCCTGGGCCGGGGCCTGGTAGTACATCTGCTGGGTATTGGGGTCAACGTAATAAGTCATAGCAAGTATCCCCTTTAAGATAGAACTTTATTAAGCATATAACTGACACCTGTCGCTGCCGCGAGGGTAACGGCTAAACCGGCCACGCCGCCGTTGGTCAGGGTGGCGGATGCGGCCGTTGCACAGGCAGCTGCCGTGCCGCCCATGGCCCCTTTGGTCAGGCTGTCTCCGGCGGCCTGGGTCATGGTCATATTACCGTCGGAAACCTTGACGAGATTGGCGCCCATGGTGCCGGTGGAAACAACGATGAAACCAAAAAGCCCTGCACTGACGGTTTTTGACACAGTGGGTGAAGGTGTTGCGGATTTTACCGGGTAATTTTGCACCGGAACAACCTGAACCGTGCTGTACTGGTGCAGCGGCGTGGTCTGACTTGATTGTGTTTGGTTATCTGTGGTTGTGGAAGCGTTTTCCATAATTTGAATTCCTTTTTATATAAAAGTACCAATAAGTTACTTAATTGATTTCATGTTTTATTGTGAATCGGGCCGGGGTGTTTATCGGCCAGGTCGGCTCATAGGCGTTATATTTATGTTGTTTTGGGGTCAACATCAGGGCCGGAGGACGCCGATGCTGCAGCATCTGCGCCATTTTGCCCAAAAAGGCTGCCAAAAGTTTTACCCATGGCACCGCGCACGGGTCCGCTGGTCAAAAGGACCGCGGCTGCAGCCCCCACAACAGCGCCTTTCCAGAACTGGTCATCCTGGGATGTTTCGGTCCACAGGGTTTTCACCACATCCGCCACCGTGGCATCGCCTTCGGCAAACTCTTCAACAGATTTCACGATCTGGGCATAATCAGGCTGACGGGACTCAGGGGCGGGCGGCGGTTCAGGCGGGGCCTGGGTCGTATAATAAACATATTGACCGTTCTGGGGTGGCGGCTGAACAGGTTGCCCCTGGGGCATGGCATAGTACAGTTGGCCGGTGGCCGGGTCCATGATCACATTGGGCTGAAACTGGGCCTGTTGTCCGGCTGCCTGGGCCTGGGCTGACGGTGGAACGGTCTGCCCTTGATCCGGCATCGCTGTATAGGCTGACGGATCAACGGATGCAGCCTGGCCGCCGGGCATGGCCTGAGCCGCCGTATCCGGTTGCGCCGAAGCCGTATCCGGCGTCTGGGCCTGGGCAGATTGGGTAACGGCCTGGCCCTGCTGGTCCGGCATTGCCGTATGGGTTGAGGGGTCAACGGATGCTGTCTGGGCGGCATCAGCGGGCGACGCCTGGGCCTGTTGCCCCCTTAAAGAATGGTCGGATATACCCTGTGGGGCGGCGTCGGGTGAAACAGAATCTGTGCCCGTCACCTGGGTGGTCATATTTTCGCCTACAGCGCCTGACGGTGGATGGGCATCCTCCGACGACTGGTGATCATGGGTTTCCATATATTTCTCCTGAAAAGGGATTTTAATCTTATATGATCGTAAATATTCATAATCAAAAAAAGTATATATCTTCAAATTTTTTTAGCCGGCCTGAGAAACGGGGACAAATTCGCCTTTACCTGAAATATCCACGATATCTCTCACCGTCAGGAACAACAATCTGGGCGCCTTGAGCCCATAGGCCTTAAATGACCATTTATAATCCAGATCAATGGAAAACCCATGGCCGTTCCGCGTAATACTAAAATCGACGGGCAGCTGACGGCGCTGCCCCATAAATTCCAAAACGGCCAGGGCCTTTATCTGATAACGGGAATCATTCAGGCGGTTAAACATCTTTACTTCGGTCAATTCAATACTTGATTCCGGATATTCCCGGATTTGCATGTAATCGGCCATGGCCTTATTCCGGTCGTTAAAGCCTGTGTCAAAACAATTGGTCTTCGCACTGGCCCTTGCATATGAAATGGTTTTGGCGTCAAAATTGATGCCCATTTGCGCTTCAACGCCCTGACGGGCCCAACCTTTAAAGGTATGTAATGGGGCGTAAGCCGTAAAACCGACATCATAATTGCCGGTTAATTGATAGTCTTCAACTGCAGAATTCATACGGTTCTTCTTTTTTATCATTCATTGTGCTTACTTTAGTGTTCATGTCGCTTTGCTGCTTTTTATCATTGCCGTTGGTATCCCTGGTGCTATTAATGTTACCATCAATGGACCGGCAAGACGGATCCCAGGACAAAAGGCGGCTGGAATTCACTAGAATTCCAGCGGTATGGAAGATATGAATCATACCGGCCATGACCGGGGAAAGTAACCCAAGCATGCCTAGTGCCGCGCCTCCGAGGTCAGTAGATATAGCAAAATAGTGGTTCTGGTCAATAACTTTTATGGTCTGGCGGCTTAAATTCCTCACTTTTATCAAACCTTCTAGGTTAGAATCGGCCAGGGCAATGTCTGCAGCTTCCAGGGCAACTTCAGCACCTCCGGCACCGATGGCCACGCCGATATCCGCACGGGCCAAGGCTAAAGCATCGTTAACTCCGTCACCCACCATAACCACCTGGTGCTCTTTTTTCAGCTCTTCAACCCGGCCTGCCTTTTCCTCCGGCAATAGGGGTGCTCTGCAGTCATCAAAGGGGAAGATATCCATCATGGTTTGAGCCACTTCTTTATTGTCTCCGGTCACTAGATGAATAGCCTTTACACCATCGGCTTTCAAATAGTTCAACACATCTACGGCTTCAGGCCGGATGGGGTTGGCGATTCCCATCATACCTGTGGCACTGCCATTTTTAGATACAAAAATAACAGTTCGGCCAAGCCCCCTTTGTTCAGCTGCTTTTTTATCAAACCAGCGCAGATCCACCTCATTTTCTTCCATGAACTGGCGGTTGCCAACCAGGATCACTTCCTCGCAGCCGATATTGCATGACACGCCCCGACCTGCCTTGAACTCGCAAACGGCATGGGGCTGAACGGTCAAGCCCCGCTTCTCGGCTTCGGCCAGAATGGCCCGGGCCATGGGGTGCTGATTATGGGACTCGGCGGTGGCAGCCAGGGAAAGGATCGTATCTTCGGAAATAGACGGGGTCCTGCCCACAATGGTCATAATCTGGGGCAGATCCTGGGTCAGGGTGCCGGTCTTGTCAAAACAGAAGACATCGGTCGTCCCCACGGTTTCCAGATAAAGCCCGCCTTTAATAAGGATGGAATTTTTAGCCGCATTGGCCAGGGCCGCGGTAACCGCAGAGGAGGCGGCAAGCACCGTAGCGCATGGACAGGACATCACCAGCATGACGGTCAGGGCACGCAGGGGATCAAGGGTAACGGCAAAAGTAATCGCCGTGGCAGCCAGCCCTATTTTCAGCAGTCTTGAGGCCAGTTCGTCGGCCTTCTGCTCGGCCGGCGCTTTATTGGCCAAAGAGTCTTCCACCATGCGCATGATGCCCGCAAGGTAGGTATCCTGACCGGTTTTTACGGTACGGATAAACAAGGTGCCCTGGGAAATAATAGTACCGGCATAAACCTTATCGCCGATATCTTTAAACACCGCTTCCGAACGGCCGTTGATAGTAGCTTCGTCCACCAGGGCGTCCCCGTCAAGAATGGTGCCGTCCACCGGAATCTTCTCCCCGGTATGGGCCGCTACCACATCATCGGGGCGGATGTCTGCCACAGCCGTCTCAACTTCCATGCCGTCCCGCATCACATAGGCCGTGGCCGGGGCCACTTCCAATATATTGCGTATGGCCTTTCTGGAGCGCTGGGCCACATAATCTTCGGTCAGTTCAGCCACATTGTAGATCCACAGAATCTGGACAGCGGAAAAGGCTTCGCCCATTAGGATCGTGGCCACGGACCCTGCAGCCAAAAATGGTTTTACCGTAACCTTTTTCTTTTCGGCAGTATCCTGGACGGCTTCCTTGATCAACGGAACGGTACCTGCAATGGCGGCTATCCCCAGAAAACTCAAGGGACTCTGGGCCAGTGCCAGGCCAAATATCCATTTTCGGACCAAAGCAAACACCATGACGGATGAAAGCCACGTCACCCGTCGGGCCTTGACTTTAAAGTTTTTTTCATCAGGGGCCTCACACAGACAATCCGTACATGCCAGGCCATCAAGGCCGGCCGGCGTATCATCGGGGAATGTCTCAGGATCAGAGACTTGGGCCAGCACAGCCTGAATCAGCCCGGAAAGCTCCGTTTTGTCCGGATCGAACAAAATGATGACTGATCCGCTTTGAACCCGGGCATCCGCCCGGGTCACCCCGACCTGACGAGTCATAAATTTCTGCATCCAGTTTGCCTTTTGGACGTCCTGGCGGCAGGATGCAACCTGGACCCGCATTCTGCCGGGGATAAATTGACGTACCCGAATACCGTTTTTTTTCAACATGCTCTGGGTAAGTCTTTGGGAACTGCCGTTCATTTTTTCATTCATAATTTTCTTCGCCTAAATTAATTAATTGAAAAATGTCAATCTAACACAACTCATTAGCCTATTCAAACTTTTAATAGCTTAAAGATTATTTTCATCGTTAGGTCAATTTTATATTGCATGATTTTTAAATTACATTTAAACATATTAAATTATTTATTGACTATAAAATTAGCTTGAACTAATATCATCCGTAAATTATTAATATTCAACTACTTTCCAGGAGGAGATATGTTACCGTTCATACCCATCGCCTGCGGCCTTGCAACTGCCTTAACCTGTGCTTTAGCCGTGGAAACCGGCAAAGGAACGCAGAAAACCATTAAACGAAGAAAACGAAGAAATGCCCGGAAAAACAAATCTTGAAACTAAAAAATAGATGACCCAAGTTATAAAGAGACCAAACATTGAAAACTCATACGGGTGCCAGGGCACTGCTTTCGAGCACGGCCCTGTGGCACCATCTTTCATGCTGTTAAAAAAACAATCAAAAAAGAGCCTCCGAAAAATCCTGCGATTTTTGGCAGCCCGTTCTCTATAGAAATTTCAAATCAAAAAAAACACGCCTATTGGCACTTACTATCTTACGCTAAAAAACATCTATTAAATTACGCACCATCTTCACAATTGAAGTAAATAAGCTTTTACTTTTTTTCCTATATCTAACTTGGCTAAAACTAGCAAATACAAACTTTTTTTATTTTATACCCCAAGTTAGTCTTTATTAAAATATCCAATAAAATTAAATAGTTGACAATCAAAAGGCCCGGGTCTATATTAAAAACTGTTGGAAATCATATATCTATAAACTATTCCAACTGTTAACAATAATTCTTAATATTAAGGAGAGCATTATGTTTTATCTGCCATTGACAGCATCCCCTCTTGGCTGGGTCATTCTTGGTGTAGGCGGATATGCCCTTTACAAAGCAGGCAAGAAAAAAGGACAGGACGAGGTTGCCGCATCCGAGATCACGCAAGCCCCAGACAAAGAGGATAAGGCAAAAACAACGGCAAAAACCACAACAACAAAAACAACGCCATAAAGGAAAAAACAATGGGTGTTCCAATGAGTGCGCCGTTAAGTGCGCCGTTCGTTGCAAGTCCCGTAGGATGGGTTGTCCTGGGGGCTGCCGGCTATATTACCTATAAAGCCGGGAAAAAGGCCGGAAAAAAGGCCGAAGAGGATATTACAAAACCAAGTTTGTATGACCGGGTTGTCAAAGGAACCATGAAAGCGGCTTACAAAACCCAGAAATGCGTTTCCGAAAGCCTGGGAAAAGCCAAAGACAAATACGGGACTCTGTGGACGGAAGCCAAAACAGAGGCAAACGCAACATCAGATTAACAGACAGATCATGTCATTGTCCGGACGATGACTGCACCGGCTTTTTCAGGCGGAAGAAACAGGCGCAGTCCGCCCGGACTTGAAATGGTAACCGGTGTACTTGCCGGCCCGTGTTCATGCAGGGAGATGGCCTGATCAATGGATTCCAGAGTCAGTTTGACACCCGCAGTCACCCCATGGGTCTCCAGATGCTTAACTCCCCTTGGCCCCCCCATCACTTCGGTAACCTCAAAATCGAGATCCTTTTTGGCAAAGTAGAACTGGGTGGCATCCTTTCCCGGATAATGCCCCCATATTCTTGCAGCCTCCCCTTCGGAAAGCCGGGTTCTTTCCCTTCTGTTGATCAGCACCAGGTAATCCATATGGGGCAAGGCCCGGACAAGACGTATATTGCCGTCCACGGGAAGGCCTAATTTCGCCAGGGATTTTTCAATAAACGGTCCGCCGGAATGAATCTCCACATGACCTTCCTGGCCTTTTTTCATCTGGTTCAAAGGGATCTTTTCCCCGGATGCCAGATGGATGTATAGCTTCATGACCATGCCCGCAGGGATAACCACATCGCCATTTCCTCCGTTTACTCGCACTGAATAAAAATTAACGTCTTCGTCCTGCCGGATAATGTGTCCGCCTGTGAACAGCCCCATGCGTTGCAACCATTTTTCCAGAACAGGATTGGTAACCTCAAGCAGTACAAGTTCGGTATTTACCGGCGCATCAAGCAATGACGAATACATTTTACCCTCTTTTATTTAAATTAATTTCCGTGTATTCCGTGGTTTTAAACATCAGGACGCCTCAGTCTCTTCAACGGTATCCGGGAGGTGACCAATAAGCTGTTTTTCCCGCATTCCGGCATACCCGATAATTCCCACGGTGGAAAGATTATGCAGTATTGCTGCGGCCACGGGACGGAGCCATCCCAAAGTGGCCAGAAATAAAAATGATGAATTAAGAGACACCGCGGCAACAAAGGCCTGATGTATGGTTTCCTGGCACCGCAAGGCAATCAGCCGGGCAGTGAGCAAGGTGTTCAAATCTTCCTTGAGCAGAATCACCTGGGCAGACTCCTTGGCCAGATCCGCACCCGAGGGCAGACAAATTCCCACATCAGCAGACACCAGGGCCGGGGCATCATTCACCCCGTCTCCGGTAAATCCCAGGACACAGCCGTCGCCCTTAAGCCGGGCCACAATTGCCGCTTTATCCTCGGGCCGCAATTCGGCATACACCTCATCCACATCCGGCAGAGAAGCGGCCAGGCCATTGGCGGTACGTTCCGTGTCTCCGGTGAGGATGATAATTTTTTTAATACCGGCCTTCTTAAGTCCGGCAAGGACAGCCGACGCCTCGGGCCGGAGCTCGTCGCGCAGCCCTAACACCCCCTCAAGCTTTCCGTCCCGGGCCACATAAAGCAGACTTTTTCCCTCATTTTGAAACGCCAGAGCTGCTTTATCGGCCCCTGAGCAGTCGATCCCTTCGTCTTCTTCTATAAAGTGCCGACTGCCCACCAGAACATTAAGATCGTCAATATAGGCAGAGACCCCGTGGGCAACAATAAAGTCCACCTGACTGGTGGGGGAGAGGGTAAGGTCCTTGTCCCGGGCCGCGCCCACCACGGCAGCCGCCACGGGATGGGCATAATGCTCTTCGGCCGAGGCAGCCAGCACGAGAAGCTCATTATCATCGAGCCCTTGGGCACTGAATATGTCCGTTACCTGGAGTTCTCCCCGGGTCAATGTACCGGTTTTGTCAAATATGAGTGTGTCCACCCTGGCCAGACTGTCCACAGCCTGGGCACCTTTAAGCAGCACACCCTGCAGGGCTGCAGTATGCATGGCAACGCGGACGGCAACAGGGCTGGACAATTTGATCACGCATGAATAATCCACAGTGAGGACGGCCGCCGACTTTTCCAGGTCCCGGGTCAAAGCAAACAACCCGACGCCCAGGCCAAAGGTCAGGGGCACCAGCTTATCGGCCAGTTCATCACTTTTCTTCTGGGAATCGGATTCATACCGCAACGAATCTTCCAAAAACTTGGAAATCCTTGCCACGGATGTTTCAGCCCCCACATGGAGTGCCTCAAAAATAATGCGGCCCTCCTCAATGACGGAACCTGAAATAACCTCATCCCCGGGCTTGACATGGACAGGCACAGACTCTCCTGTTACCGAACTCTGATTCACGGCAGCTTCTCCATCCACCACCCGGCCGTCCAGGGGAATCATCTCACCGGGACCGCAAACCACCCGGTCGCCGATCCCCGCCTCTTCAAAGGGGATCTGGATCTCCTGGCCGTCCTTTTCGATCCAAATGCTCTCGGTCTGGGGCTTTAACAAACTTTTAAGCAGGCCTGTGGCTTTATTTTCACTGACTTTTTCAAAATATTCGCCCAGGGCAAGCAGGGCCACAATGGTGGTGGCTGTAAAATAATCCCGCCGCCACAAGGAAAACGCCACGGCGGCCCCATCCAGGACCTCCACTTTAAGCTTCCGATGCCAGAGGCAGGCCACGCCGTCCAGAATCACAGGGGCGGACAGAACCAGGGCGATGGGCGCAGCAAATAGCGCAGGCAGGAAAAAACAGGCTATGGATAACGCCCCTTTCACTGACAGCCCCAAGAGCGAGGGGGGGGCTTTTCTATCGTTTTTTCCACTAAACACGTCCAAGGGTAGATCCTGGACACACCCCAATACCGCAGCCCGGATTTCTGCCCGGCCGTCATACTTAACAATAATCGAGGAGGCCCTGCCGTTCAATCGGGCGGATTCAACCCCCGGAATGGTCTCCAAGGTGGCTTCCAGGTAATCGGGATCCAGTTCCGGATCCCGCAGGAACCGGCCTTTCAGGCGCATCCGGTTGGGCAGTTCACTGACGATGGTAACAGGAGAGGTGGTACATACGGTCATGGAGTTTCCGTTTCCCGGGGCTCACAGATGGTGTCCGGGCCTTTTTTCATTGCTTTATCGATCAAATATCCGGCCCCGGCAAGGGCTGCAGCGGTTATGCCGATATCGACCAGACTTTTTTTATCGGTCAAAGAGAGGATCAGCGACGCGGCAGTCCCTTTGAGCAGGCCATTGACCACGGCCCGGGGTTTACTCATGGTGCCGTTTTGCACATCCACCATGTTGGAGCCAATGGTGGCGGCAGAGGCAACGGCAATGGTAACCGCAGCAAACTCCAAGGGGGTATATGCGTCCTGGGGGATAGGAATCGGTGCAAACATGGGAGGCCCAGGCACTTGGACCATTGACCGCAGTGTAGGCTCCGCG
Source organism: uncultured Desulfobacter sp. (assembly GCF_963664415.1). Classification (NCBI taxonomy): domain Bacteria; kingdom Pseudomonadati; phylum Thermodesulfobacteriota; class Desulfobacteria; order Desulfobacterales; family Desulfobacteraceae; genus Desulfobacter; species uncultured Desulfobacter sp. The sequence goes on from NZ_OY761445.1 coordinate 2,495,539, forward strand.
GATTGAACTACGGACTCTTGCGGACCTAAAACGAGATCAAAAATTTTCATTACATTCAGCCTTTTTCTCTATTTTAAGATTCTAAACGATGAATCTTTAGTACAGAGGGATCATGCCAAAATACTAGAATAAACGCAAGGGAGAATCCCCACAAATGAAGTAATAAATCAATTAAAGCTAACTTTTTCAGTTATTAGCTCTTCCGGGGATTTTCCATTATCCTGCAGAAAATGGAATGACACAAAAAAATTTAAACACCTATGTTCCGATATTGCCATAAAACCCGAGCAGTGCTAACAAACATAATTAGATCTAAAAAGGGAGTCTCATAGCAGTGTAGATCCAAATATCCGGCAAAATTGTTTGCACATATAAAAGGAGAACAAAATGAAAGAGACGTTAAAGCCCGGCATCCGCTATGAACACAAATTCACGGTTCCTGCGTCAAAAACCGTTCCGGCGCTCTACCCGGAAGCCGAAGAGTTTCAGGTCATGCCCGAAGTCTTTGCCACGGGATTTTTAGTGGGCCTGCTTGAATGGACATGCATAAAAGCCCTCATCCCTCACCTTGACTGGCCCCGGGAACAAACCGTGGGAATTCACATTGACGCAAGCCACGAAGCGGCAACGCCCCCTGGCCTGGAGGTGACGGTTGTCGCCGAATTAACAGAGGTTAAGGGTAAAAAACTGGTCTTTAATTTAGAGGCGCACGATGGTGTTGATCTGATCTCAAAGGGTAAACACGTGCGGTTTATTGTTGACAAGGAGAAATTTGATTCAAGATTATCAAAAAAAACAAAATAGTAGCGACGAACAAAGGTGATCCAAACTTAGCACGAGATCACTCTTTTTCGGTAAATTTTTTTTCGATCATAATTTTCAAAATGGTCCGGTCTGTTTCGATCATCCCTTCCCGGGACAGGGTGCCGATATTCTGCATTGTCTTTTCAGGCGATGCGCCGGTGATGCCGTCAGTGGCTTGAACCCGGACCCCCTGGAGGGCAAACAGGGCGGATTGAACTGCGGTGCCGGCGGCTGTGGCCAATTTCAGTGCACATCCGGGTTTGGCACCATCACAGATAACCCCGGCCAAATCTTCGATGAGGTTGGTGATGGCTCCGGCAATATGCTGAGTGGTACCGCCTAAAAGATAGGCAACACCCGCGGCTGCCCCGGCCCCTGCAGCCACGGAACAGCCGCAGATGGCAGACAGTCGGCCGGTATGGGCCTTGATATAGGCCGTAATCATATGGCTTATGCCTAGGGCCTCGATCACAACAGCCTCAGCACAAGTCACATGGTCTTTAACGGCCCAGATGGGCAAAATAGCGGTTAGTCCATGGTTGCCGCTGCCGGCCGAACTCATGGCCGGCAGGTTTACCCCGGCCATTCTGGCATCAGCCGCAGCGGATGCCAGCATGCGGGCGGCAAGCACCATGTCCTTGCAGATAAGATTTTGCCGGATCAGCCGTTCAAAGGCCCTGCCTATGCCCAGGCCCGGTCCGTATTTCAATCCGTGCTCAGCCAGGCGCATATTGACATCCACCCCCTCTTTGAGAAACTTTCGGTCCTCATCATCCAGCTGATCCACAAGGCCCAAAAGTTCATCTAAGGTCAGGCCTTTAATCCACGCTTCCACATTGGTCCGGTCAGGCTTTTTGTCTTGAAGGACATTGAACAACAAAGGATGTGTCTCAAGATTTTTCCCGTCCAGGGTCAGCCGGACAATCTGGTCATGAAAATCCCTGATTTCCGCTTCTGCCTTGCGACCGCCGGCTGAAATGCGGACCCGGACACAGATACCCTGGACATTTTCAAGAAGGTGAATGGGTACTGAAGGATCCAGGCAGAATTTAACAACCTGATCCAGGGCATGCTCGGAAACTGAGTCCAATACTTCCAGGCCCAGCTTTGGATCACCGCCGAATGCCCCTAATGCAGCCGCCTTATCCAAACCGGAAAGGTTGTTGGAGCCGGGTATAGTCACGGCCATGCCGTTTTTATAAATATTGGGATCCACCCAGGCTTCAATGGATTCAAAAGGCCGTTCATCAATCAGAGACGCTGCAGCGGCGGCAGCCAGCGCTACGGCCACAGGTTCGGTACACCCCAGCGCAGGCGCAACCTCAAGCCTTAAAATATCCTTCAGGGAAAAAACCATTACATCTCCTTATTATCAGGACATATTGTCCCAAAATGACCGGCTCCGGTCGTCCATGCTTGCACCGCCAGAATGATCATGTCTGTTTTCCGGGTCAAAATGGCCGTTAAAATTACGGCCGGACGGCTGAGATCCTACAAGCCTGGCCACACGGTCTTCAATAGGCGGATGGGTGGAGAACAGATTCATCATCTGTTTTCCGGTCAACGGGTTAACAATAAACATATGGGCGGTTGCAGGACTTGCATCAACCTGGGCTTGTCTGCGGCTGAATCCCCCCAGCTTTGACAAAGCAGATGCCAGGCCACCAGGGTTTCCGGTAATGCTTGCGGCGGTGGCATCGGCCAGGTATTCCCTGGATCTGGACACGGCCATCTGAACGACCATTGCAGCAATCGGGGCAACCATGGAAACCACAAGCACACCAATAATGCCAAGGCCGCCCTCATCATCATCTCGGCCGCCGAAAAAGGCAGAAAACCGGGCAATGGACGCAATCCACATGATGGCCCCGGCCAGGGTGGCCACAATGGTAGAGATGAGAATATCCCGATTTTTTACATGCCCCAATTCATGGGCCAGCACCCCCTCAAGCTCCTCCTGGTTCATCATGTTCATCAACCCCTGGGTCACAGCAACCACGGCATGTTCGGGATTGCGGCCCGTGGCAAAGGCATTGGGTGCCGATTCGGGAATCAGGTACACCTTGGGCATGGGCAAGCCTGCCTGGCGAGCAAGGCGGGCAACCGTATCAAACAGGCCCGGGGCCTGGGAACGTTCCAGGGGTTGGGCCCGGTACATTTTTAAAACAATCTTATCCGAAAACCAATAACTTGAAATATTCATAACGCCTGCAAAAATCAGGGCAATGAACATACCGGCCTGTCCACCTAAAAGATATCCAAGCACCAGGAACAAAGCGGTCATCATGATCAGCAGCATACCGGTTTTAAGTTGATTTGCCATATTTTTCCTCCACACTTATATTGGTCATTTTCATCTACAATTCATCTTCGCCAAAGCGTGAAAAAAATATAAATCCCATAGTAAAAAAATCAACCGGGAGACATTGATCATTAATCGGTATAATCAGGATAATGTTTCATCATACAGTCAGGACAGATAGGTACCAATCCTTCCAAAGTTTTTATGTCTTCGAGCGCTTTTTTAAGTTTCACAATGCTCTCTTCCTTTTCGTGTTCAAGTTTCTTTCTTACCGTGATTTCATGATTAAGATTTTTTATCGTGGTATTCAGCTCCCTGAATATAATTTTGTACGGCTCTTTGATCCCGGTCTTAACAATGGCTTTGTATATAAAATTAATTTCCCTATGCAGGCATAGGCCGCCCCGGCCTAATTCTAACCCAAGGCTCACCCGCAACAAATCATATGGTGAATGTTATTGTTTACATGCCCCTCTTATACAATTGGATCTATTCATTACGATTAAGTGTCTATTGAAATCAGGTTAATTAATTTTAGCACATTGATTCCGCCATAAAAAGGAAACAGAATAAAAACAAAACGGACTTGTTCCTATCATTTTTTTAAGCATCGTCATAAATGTGAATCGGAGACTACACCATGCTGATTTCGCATCGATTCTTATTCTAATGTCGCCTTTTTTGCATCACGATCGCATTCAAAAAAAGGTGCATAAAAACAGGATTGTGTGATAAATTCATCGGTGATGGTGTAAGGATTCAACAACACAGCATTTGCCTCTAAACACGGATAAAATGGCAGGTAAAACGAATTTTTTATTTTTATCGCGTCCTTTAGCGTTTCGTCAGCCCCATTTTTTTAAAAAAAAGCAAAAAACGCCTTCAGGGGGAAATAACGATTGCAAATAAGTATGACCACACAGGGGAGATTTTTTCTATCGGCAATAATCATTCTGGGTATCCTTAGCATCCCGGGCTGTGAAGAGACTGAAGTCTATTCAGGCCCCCGGTACGGCGCCCCGGAAAAAATCAGCGCCAGACATGTGCATCACTTCGCCGTTCACCCCCTGTACAATCCGGCCAGACTCGTTGAGGCCTATCAGCCGATGATCAACTACCTGAACCGGCATTTGGAAGGCGATATAATCCGTCTTGAAGCGTCATGGGATTATGCCGATTATGAGGCCAAATTCAAGGAGGAAAGAATATCATTTCTTCTGCCCAATCCGTGGCAGACCCTGCAAGGGATAAAAAACGGTTTTGAGGTCATTGCCATGGCAGGCGATGCCCGGGACTTTAAAGGCATTTTCATCGTCCGAAAGGACAGTCCGATGAAAACCCCTTTAGAGCTTAAAGGGAAAAGCGTGTGCTACCCAGCACCCACTGCCCTTGCGGCCTGCATCATGCCCCAATTTTTTTTGTATCGCTCAGGGCTTGATATCCACACGGATATTGAAAACGCCTGGAGGCGCCGCCATTTTGAACGCCATGGAAACCCGGCGCTTCCATAAGGCGGACAATGAAAGTTACGAGCTGGTGAAATCCTATATAGAAACCTTTGAACAAAAGGTACGCAAGGTAAAAACCCAATGAATCTTTTTCGAATCCGAAAATTTTATCCGAATTCTTTACGCTGGAAATTAATTACCGGGGCGGCGATCATCCATGCCGTATTGATGTCGCTTTTTATCTGGGATCTGGTGGTACGCCAGAAAGATGTGCTGTTTGAACGGCAGCAGGAGCATGCCCATGCACTTTCACAAACCCTTGCAGTCACCTGCGCCCACTGGCTTATATCCTATGATATTGCAGGGCTTCAGGAACTGATTAACGCACAAAGAATCTATCCGGAACTCTCCTTTGCTCTAATCACCGATATCGATAACAAGGTTCTGGCTCATACAGAACCGGACAAAATTGGAAAACGGATTGTGGATATGCCGGAATATGCCAAAAATGAAACGCTTTACGCCAGCGACCAGATGGTAGACGTAGCCGTTCCAGTAAGCCTTGCGGGCACGCATATCGGATGGGTTAGAATCGGCATCAATAACCAGGCTTCGAACAAAAAGCTCAAGGGAATCGCATCTGATGGAATACTTTACGCACTCTGCGCTGTTCTTATCGGTGCAGTCATCTCCTGGTTCCTGGGCACCAAACTCACCAGCCGTTTACACACGATTCAACAAACCGTCAGGCAGATCAGAGCAAAAGGACACTTTTCACGGATAGATTTGTCCGGAAATGACGAGGCGGCTATAGTGGCCCACGAATTCAACCGGATGTTTGCAAGGCTTCAGCGGAACCAACAGGAATTGAAAAATCTCAATGAAGACCTTGAATTCCTTGTTGATGAACGGACAGAAGAACTGCAAAAAAGCTTTGACGCCATCAAGCAAAAAAATATGGAATTGACGGAAACCAAGGAGGAGCTGGAAAAAGCTAGAAAGCTGGCTATCCTCGGCGTCTGGGAGTTTGATATTATCACTGACAAACTGACCTGGTCGGATGAAATCTACACAATTTTTGAATTAGACAAGACCACATTTAAACCATCATATGAGGCCTTTTTAAAAATCGTTCATCCAGACGACAGAGATAAAGTCCGTACGACCTATGAAAACGCATTACGCACAGGGGAAAAATACCAAATGACCCACAGAATAGTGACCGGACAAGACCGGATCAAATGGGTTGAAGAGCATGGCCGCGCCGAATTTGACGATACGGGCAAACTGATGCTGGCCATAGGAACGATTTATGATATTTCGATGCAAAAAGAGGCCGAAGAAAAGCTGAAAGAGGCCATGACCGAAATCAAGAAAACCAACCTGGCAAAATCCGTTTTCCTTTCGAATATGTCCCATGAACTGCGAACTCCCCTTAATGCCATTCTTGGTTATAGTCAAATTTTTGCCGAAGATCGAACTCTGAATGAGAAACAGCAGTCCGGTATCAAAACCATACGCGATGCAGGGGATCACCTACTGATGCTCATCAATGACATCCTCGATTTATCTAAAATCGAAGCAGGCAAACTCGAGCTGTTTGTCCAACATATTGTCTTCAAAAGATTCCTGCAGAGTCTGTGTGATATTGTACGCAACCGGTGTGCCCAGAAAACAATCATGTTTCGCTACGAACCGGACAAGCACCTGCCGGACATCATTATAGCGGATGAAGTAAGACTTCGTCAGATCCTGCTCAACCTTCTTTCCAATGCGGCCAAGTTTACCGACAACGGTTATTGTCTGTTTGCGGTAAAGGCTGAATCTCTTGCTGACCAAAAAACCATGTTGACCTTTATTGTGGAGGATTCAGGGCCGGGAATTGCCGAAGAACAGCAGGCGGACGCTTTCGAACCGTTCAAGCAATTGGGAGAGCGCCTTAAATATGCCGAAGGAACCGGCCTGGGCTTGAGTATCAGTTTGCAGCTGGCCACACTTATGAATGGGACACTGTCTTTGATCAGCCCGGTTCACCGAGATGACGTGGCAGAATATGGTCCGGGAAGCCGATTTGTCTTTACGGCCGTTGTTGAGACCTGCCCCATGGAGGCCACTGAAAAATATATTGAACCCGATGCCGTCTACAGACTTGGCGGCTTTGAGCCGGGAACCAGAACGATTCTAATTGTAGATGATCGGCCTACGAATCGTGCGGTGCTCAAAGATACGTTGGAACCTCTCGGCTTTTTAACGACCGAGGCTTCAGACGGGAAAGAGGTTCCGGCGGCCTGTGAACAGCAGAGGCCGGATCTCATCTTAATGGATCTTGTCATGCCTGGTGTTGACGGTTTCACGGCGCTCAGAGAGCTTAAGAAAATGGATCGGTATGCTCAAATTCCGGTTGTGGCTGTTACAGCGTCACTTATCAACAAAACCAGCTTAAAGCAAAGATGTGAAAAGGTAGGGTTCAAAGGTTTTTTGCCCAAGCCCTTTGCAAAACAGGATTTACTTAAGATCCTTGCCGACCTGCTCAACCTGGCTTTGAATCAAGACCATTTGGCGAAACCTGTTGATGAGCAGATTGTCCCACCACCATCTGAAATTTTAGAGCAGCTGCAAAATCATCTTGCGGACGGCAACATCGACGCCATTGAACTAATGGCCGCTGACATCGCCGAAATGGATTCGGGAGTATATCGTTCTTTTGCCAAGCGACTTAGTCAACTCGCAGCAGAGATTCAAATCAAAGGAATTGAACAGTTTATAGAGCAGTTCTATAAAAAATAAGGATAATCTTTCATGCAAGAATCAATGATTCTGATTGTTGACGATCAACCCAACAACATCAAGGTGTTGATCTCTTTTCTCAAGAGCCAAAACTTTCAGACCCGCATTGCGGAATCAGGAGAGCGGGCTTTACAATTGCTCGACAGATTCCTGCCGGATCTTATACTACTGGATGTGATGATGCCGGGAATGAATGGCTTTGAGACCTGTCGAGAAATCAAAACGGACGAAAAAAAGGCTGATATTCCAATTGTTTTCATGACGGCTTTGGACAATATCGAAGATAAAGTACAAGGGTTTAAAGCCGGAGGCGTTGATTACATCACCAAGCCTTTTGATCAAACGGAAATGCTTGCCAGAATCAATACCCATATTGAGCTAAGGCGAAAAACCATTGCCCTTGAAACAGCAATCGACGAGATCAAAACATTGAACGGACTACTTCCAATCTGTGCCCATTGTAAAAAAATCAGAGATGACAAAGGATATTGGAACCTGCTTGAAACATACATTGAAAGACACACACAGGCAACGTTCAGCCACGGTGTATGCCCTGAATGTATGGACAAACTTTACGGCAAGGAAGACTGGTATATCAAAAAAAAGAACAAACGCCCCAAGTGACTCTTGGATGAAGACTAAATTTTAGCCCATAGATCCTGGCATTAAAAAAGAAAGAAAACCTTAAGCAGTCTTTAAAAATATCAAATTTCGGTACACAATGTCCTTATTTAACAAAAATAAGGAGAATCAAAATGAATGTGATTATTGATCTTTGTGTTGTCCCCTTGGGCGTAGGTTTGTCTGTATCCAAATATGTCGCTGCATGCCATGAAGTCATTACCGAGGCAGGACTGAAATCAAACCTGCACGCTTACGGCACCAACATTGAAGGGGACTGGGACACTGTGTTTAAAGCAGTTAAAGCATGCCACGAAAAAATTCATGACATGGGCGCTCCCAGAATAACAACAACTATTAAATTAGGCACCAGGACCGACCGAAAACAGGGCATGGAAGACAAAATCAAGTCTGTTAAAGAAAAGCTGTAGAGCTGGACGTTATCCCGGCCTGTATCCTTAGGTTTGTCGTTTTGAGTATTGGCCGGGACAAAAAATTGATGGCGTCGTAAAAAGTCTTAAGCCTACAAAGTCATGGTGTCCGGCCAGTGGAGAAAAGCCAAGGGAGAAGAAGGCTTACATACAGTATATCAAGGGTCTGACCAGACGCCACAAACCAAGCAGGCGAAAGACTTTTCACAACGCCATCAAAAATGGATAACTTTAATACGACTTAATGCCCGGTACACAACGTCCGATGATAGATGGACTCAAGCAGTTCCGGGGATACAGGCTTGTTTGATCCGGCAGCTGCAGCCCGGACCTGGGGCAGCAGTCTTTGGGCGGCATCTGCATCAATATTAATATTACGGTGGGCCAGGGCATGTTTTATGGCAGCCGAACCGGAGTGCACCCCTAACACCATCTGTCTTGTGTTGCACCGTCCCACCTGCTTGGGATCATATAGTTCATAGGACTGTGCGTTTTTCAAAAGACCGGCACAGTGGATACCCGACTCATGTGAGAATATCCGTGACCCCACAATGGGTTTGGCTTCATGGATCTGCTGCCCGGAATATCTTGCCACGGTGTTGCACAGCCGGGTGAGCCCTGACAGGCGCATGTTGCCTTTTTTGGCACCAATGCCGAACAGAGCCATGGCTGTCTCTTCAAGGGGCGCATTGCCTGCCCGCTCCCCAAGTCCGTTGACCGTGACGCTGATGGCTTTGGCCCCTGCATCCACGGCAGACACGGCATTGGCCGTTGCCATACCAAGATCGTTGTGCCCGTGGAACTCCAATGCGAGGCCGGGCAGCCGGATCAGCAGGGTCTCAATCATATCCATGAGGGCGGACGGGGTGATCATGCCCACGGTATCGGCAAGGCGCACCCGGTGAACGCCCAGTTCCATAGAACGTTGACAAAATTGTACAAGAAATCCCATGTCCGTGCGGGTGGCGTCCTGTGCGCCCACGGAGACCTGATCAAAATATTGGCGTGCAAACCGGACGGTGTTTTCCAGGGTCTCAAGCACCCAGTTCTCATCTTTTTCAAAGGTCTTGAGCAGAATGGACGAGGTAGGAAAACTGATGTGACAGCCGGGGGTGTTGCACCCGATGGCCAGTTCAATATCCTTCTTCACCGCCCTGCACCAGCTGGTGAGCATGGTGGGCAGGTTCAAGTGGGCAATGGCTTCAATCTCTTTGCAAGCCAGTTCACCCATGGCCGGGATGCCCACCTCGATCTCATCAACGCCGCATTCGGCCAGCTGACTTGCGATGGTCAGTTTTTCCAAGGGCCGGAAAAAGACACCCGGGGCCTGTTCCCCGTCCCGAAGGGTGGTGTCTACCATCCAAACCCGCTGATCATGGGTCTTCATTACAGTAGATAATCCTCTGCGATCTCGCCGTCTTCCATGGCGTCTAAAATAGTGTCAATGGCTTCTTCGTTTTCAACGTTGCCGTACCAGATATTATCCGGATAAATCACCATAACCGGGCCGTCATCACACTGTTTCAGGCAGCAGGTAGAAGAGACCAGAACCTCTTCAAGGCCTCTGTCGATCACTTCGTTTTCAATGTAGGCCAGAAAATCGCCGGACCCTTTTCTGTGGCATTTGCCCTTGGGTTCTCCGCTGGGACGAAAACTTGCGCATACGAGGATGTGTTTTTCGGGCTTGTTCATCTTTTCTCCTTAAAAATTTTATTCTTTTATTGGTTATATATTTAATTTGTTTTCGAGCTTGTCATAACATCGGCCACACGTAGGTTGGGTCGAACGAAGTGAAACCCAACAACTTATGGGTATTGGGTTTGGTTCCTCAACCCAACCGACCGGACTACATGCAGCCGGTTCCTGTGCCCCTGCACTCACCGCAGGAGGTCTGTGACCGGACAATCAGATGATCCAGAGATTCACCTTTCTTAATGGCCATGAGTACAAGATCAATCATGCCGTTGACCTCATGGATGGTAAATCCCATGTTGCCCAGCACTTTTTTGGGGGCTTCTCCCACACCGGACACAAGGATGGTGTGGCAATCTTTAATGGTCCGGGCAAGGTTATTCCAGCGGACATCGCCGGCTCCGGGTTTGGGCACGGTTCTTGTCTCCACAAATTCCGGGGTGTCTCCGGTCAGGTCATAGATGTGCAGTTCTTCGGCTTCACCTAGATGCTGATTAATCAATGCACCTTCCCGGGTGGCCAGGGCCACATAGGGTCTTGGCCCGGCAGCATTGAACGCATACCCATCGTCACAATCCTGTTCGTGGCAATACTTGGGCGCGCTGGGCAATAAAATGGGAGATGTGGCGTGAAAGGTCAACCGGTCCATGAGTTTCTGGTTCAAAGGATCGTCCAGGAGGCCTACGGCATCAGCTCTGCAGCGTTTACAATGGGTCATCTGGGGTACAAAGACCTGGGCGGCCTTTCTAAGTTCTTTAAGCTGACCCTTGGTCGGTTCCAGCATATCTTCAAAATTGGAGCCTTTGGTGGGGAAGTACGGCATGATGTTAAAAATATCCACGCCCATCTCGCCCATGGCTCTGGCCACTTCAATCATATGGTCGTCGTTGATACCGGGCAACAGAATGGAGTTGACCTTCACCATGATACCGCGTTCTTTCAAGCCTTTGACTGCGGCAAGCTGGCGTTCCAACAGCACTTTAGCGCCCTCTTTGGGACCCACGGATTTTTTGCCGTCCCTGACCCAGGAATAAATTTTAGCGCCGACTTCAGGGTCCACCGCATTGATGGTGATGCTCACATGGGTGGTATTGACAGCTTTGAGTTCATCCAGGTAAGGATGGATGTTCAGACCGTTGGTGGCCACGCACAACAGCATTTCGGGGTAGGCGGCACGCACCCTGGTCAGGGTTTCCATGGTTTTATCGCCGTTGGCAAAAGGGTCGCCGGGGCCTGCAATACCCACGACGGATGTGTTGGGTTTGGCCTCAACAACCTCTGCCAGGTAGGCCATGGCCTGGTCCGGACTCAAAATGGAGGAGGTGACACCGGGCCGGCTTTCATTCACGCAGTCAAACTTTCTGTTGCAGAAATTGCACTGGATGTTACAGGCCGGGGCTACCGGTAGGTGAACTCGACCGAAATCCTTGCAGGACTTTTTATTAAAACAGGGGTGGTTATCTAAATTCATCATGATCCATAATTTCCTTATTTAGTTTCTGTAGAAAAATGGTCAATTTTCTACGAAAACTATTTACATATATGAGTATCCTATTTTGGATTCGGTCTGTTTTGCCGTTAAAATTGCATTGACGATGGTGTCAAACAACTGCTGTGCCCCTTTGTATCCCACGTGCAGGATACGCGATCCGCCGATCCGGTCGTGGATGGGAAAGCCCACCCGGACCAAGGGAATTTTCAACCGTCTTGCCATGGCATAGCCCTTGGAGTTGCCGATGATGATTTCAGGACGGACATCTTCGGGCATGGCCGCGGCGGTCTCTTCCATGCAGGTAAAATCCATGTCATTCTGGATAACGGCCTGGTCAATGATATGTTCGGGCAAGATCTGTTCCAAGGCTTTTTTAAAGGTTTTGCTTTTGCCGCCGGAAGCGCACAGGACGGGGATGATGCCCACTTCGGCAAGGAATCCTGCCATGGAGACCACAAAATCCTCTTCGCCGTAAATCAGAGCCCGTTTCTTGGCAACATATTTATTGCCGTCCACATAGGTGTCCACCAGGCGCCATTTCTCTTTTCTGTACCGTTCGGGTACGGGACGGCCGGAAATCCGGGACAAAATATCCAAAAAGCGGTCCGTGGCCTTGACCCCCATGGGAATGGGCAGGCGGGTGCAGGGCACGCCAAAGCGTTTGCTTAAAATCTCTCCGGCGGTCTCCTGGCCGGCTTCCGCGGTCAGGGCCAGCACGGAACCAAACTCCATGCTGTGAACAGCCACATTCATTTTTTCAATGGCCGAAATGGTTGTTCCGCCCTTCTGGATGGCCTGGTATTCCTGCCATGAAGGGCCTTCCAGGCGCTCGGAGTAATCGGGCAAAATAGTCACAGGGGTATTAAAATCTGCAAAAATATCTTTTAAATGCCGCAGGTCTTCATTGGAAAGCATGCCGGGGAACAGGTTAATTTTTTTCTTTTTCTTGGGCCGGTAAACAATGCGTTTGCCCGCCGGGTTAAACCGGTCCACTACCGCGGCCACTGCGCCATGGAATCCGTCTACATGGGTGCCGCTGTAAGAGGGTGTGGATACATGGACCAGGGCCGTGCCGTTGATGGTATTGTCCATGCTGTTCAATATCAACTGAACATCATCCCCAATGGTTTCGGACAAACAGGTGGTGGCGATCCCGATCATGGAAGGGGTATACTGGCGGGCCACGTTTTCAATGGCCAGCTTCAGGTTGGCCCCGCCGCCGAATACAGCCGTCTCCTCGGTGAAGTTGGATGAGGCAATATCCACGGGTTCTTTGAAATGGGAGATCAGGTAACGCCGCATATAGGTTGAACATCCCTGGGAGCCGTGAAGCAGGGGCACGCAGCCTTCAATCCCCTGGAACACCAGGGTGGCCCCTAAAGGGGTGCACATTTTACATGCATTCTGGGTGGGGGTATATGAGGGGGTCTCTTTATAAGATCTGCTTGAGGTCATATCGCACCTTCCTTTCCGGTTGGGGTCTGCCGCCTGGGGACCAAGTCCCATACCGGGCTTGTAACGGTTCCATGGACTTCTTTTGCAAAATTGACCATGCCTTCAAAGCCGACCAGGGGAATTTTTCGTTCATGGTTATGGTCGCAGAATCCGATGCCCATCTTATAGGCAATGGGACGTTCCTTAACGCCGCCGATAAACAGGTCTGCGTCTTTTTCAACAGAATACTTAGCCAGCTCCAGGGGGTTTGAGTCGTCTAAAATCACGGTGCCCTCGTTGCACATCTGCCGGAGCACCTCATAATCTTCCTTGGTGCCGGTCTGGGAACCGGCAAGAACCACTTCCATACCCAGGGTTTTCAATGCCTTGATCATGGAGAAGGCCTTGAACGCGCCGCCCACATATATGGATGCTTTTTTGCCTTCAAGATCTTTTTTCATGGTCTCCAGGGTGGGGACAATGGCCTGGACCTCTTTTTTAATCAGCTCCCGGGTCTTTTTAAGGATTTCATCATTTTTCTTAAAGTGCACCGCCACCTGGTACAGGGCCTCGGAGGTATCTTCAATACCGAAATAGGAGACCCTTATATAGGGGATGCCGTACTCTTTTTCCATCTGCTTTGCCAGGTGGGTCACGGACCCTGAACACTGAACCACGTTCAAGGCGGCATTCTTTGCCTGCTGGACCTCTTCCACCCGGCCGTCACCGGTGATCACCGAGACCACCTTGACCCCCATGGCTTCATAATATTTTTTAATGATCCATGTCTCTCCGCCAATATTGAATTCACCCATAATATTGATAGAGTCGGGGATGGTGGCCTGGGGGGCCTTGTTTCGTTCGATGAGACTGAACAAGGCGTCGCATGCCGCCTTGTATCCGTCTTTTTTGGTTCCTTTAAATCCTTCAGAGTGGACAGCGATGACAGGAATGTTGGTCTCTTCTTCGACCTGGCGGCAAACCGCGTCCACGTCATCACCAATGATGCCCACAATGCAGGTACAGTAAATAAAGGCAGCTTTGGGCGAATACTTTTCAATGAGTTCAAGCAACGCTTTTTTCAGCTTTTTTTCTCCGCCATAAATGATATCGGTTTCTGACAGATCGGTGGAAAAACTCATCCGGTGAAGCTCCGGGCCCGAAGATTGGGCCCCTCTGATGTCCCAGGTATAGGAGGCGCATCCGATGGGTCCGTGAATCAAATGCAGGGCGTCTGCGATTGGGTAAAGCACCACTCTGGAGCCGCAGAAGACACAGGCTCTCTGGCTGACTGCACCGGCCAGACTCTTGGTTTCACATTCCATCTCAAAGGGCTGGTTACCCTTCTGGTAGATCTGTTTTTCTCTCTGTTTGAGTACCGATATGGAGGTCATGTTATTTATCCTTTACTGCTTGAGTTGCGCAGATATTATTCTACCAGTTCAAAGGTCTCTTCGGATGCATCCCGGTCCTTGCGGTCCATGAGAACGCCCAGGATTTTTTCCAGAAAACGCAGACCGCCTGAGTACCCGACTGTGGGGAAGTAGGAGTGGCCGATCCGGTCCAGGATGGGGAATCCGTGGCGAACAAAGGGGATATCCTCGTCTCTGGCCATGTACTTGCCGTAGGTGTTGCAGATGAGCAGGTCCACAGGTTCATTCTTGATCCACTGATGCAGCAGGAACATATCGCCGGGGTTCTTGACATTGATATCGTCGCCAAACTTGGCAGTGATCTCTTTGATCCGTTTGGTAAAGGCCTTGCCCGGGGTACCGGAAACGATATGAACCGGTTTCATGCCGATGGTCACCAGAAATTCAACCAAGGGGATCAGCTGATCCGGGTCGCCTGCCAGGGCAACTTTTTTGCCGTACAGGTGGGGCTGCATGTCTGAAATGACGTCCAGCAGCTGTCCGCGTTCCTGGGTAACAGAATCGGGAACACTTACGCCGGCTACGGTGCGCAGGGCATCAACGAACCGGTCTGTGGCCAGCAAGCCGATGGGCAGATCCAGCACCTGGCCGGGCACCTTGAACTGACTGTCAAGGGCTTTGACTGCATCAGCAGTGGCCCAGGCACCCAGGCCGATGGAACCAATACTGTCGCCTGTGCTTTTCAGGTCTTCAATGCTTGTTCCGCCTTTGGGATACATCTCAAACTTTCCGGTGAGCGGTCCGTTCACAATACCGGAGGTGTCCGGAAACAGGATGGACCCAACGCCCATCATTGCGGCAATTCTCTTGATTTCAGCCATATCCGAAGGTTCTACAAACCCGGGGATCAGGTTGACTTTCCCGTTGGATGTGCCGGTCTTTTCGGCCATCTGGATGGCAATGGACTTCACCATATTGGCAAAACCGGTAACATGGGACCCCACATAGGACGGTGTTGCCGTATGGACAACATACTTGCCTTCGGGGATGGTGCCGTCTTTTTTGGCCTTTCTGACAATCTGGTTCACGTCGTCGCCGATGGTTTCGGACAGACAGGTGGTGTGAACCGCAACCATATCCGGGTTATATGTGGTGAATATGGTTAACAGGGCCTGGAGCAGGTTGGCCTGGCCGCCGAATACCGATGCACCTTCCGTAAAGGAGGAGGTGGCCGCCATGATGGGTTCACGGTAATGACGGGTCAAAGTTGATCTGTGATAGGCGCAGCAGCCCTGGGAGCCGTGGCTGTGGGGCAGGCAGGCGTGGATGCCGAGGCCCGCGTACATGGCGCCGATGGGCTGGCAGGTCTTGGCCGGGTTAACTGCCAGGGCTTTTCTTTCTACAATCTCTTTGGGTGTATGTCGAAGCAGCATAAGTTTCTCCTGTTGCTTTTATATCTTAAAGTTTTAACGTTTAACTATTATTTCACAGCCTATTTTCAGGACATTAAGCTTCCTGCCAAGGGGCTTTCAGGTAATCCCAGATGTTGGCGTTGAGCATGCGGTCAATTTCATCATAAAAGTTCATTGCACCTTTAAATACCGCATAGGGTCCGCCTGAATCATAGGAGTGGAGCTGCTTCATGGGAATACCGTGTTTCTGGACTGCGTACTTTTCCTTGATACCGGCACAGAAGATGTCGGGCTTGTACATTTCGATCAGGGTTTCTGTTTCGTGCTGGCTGATGTCATCAACAATCAGGGACCCTTCTGCCATGTCAGGCACCATGCCTTCATACTCTTTGAACGGAAAGCCTTTCGCTTCCAGGGCTTTCATCTGATCTTCGGTCTTTCTGGGGTTGTACCGGGTCTCATCCGCTTCAATTTCCAGTTCCTCGATGTTCCTGGAATCCGCGTCAATCTTGATGTCAGGAATGACGTGGCGTCCTTCATAGTCATCCCTGTGGGCAAACTCGTAACCGGCGGAGAGTACTTCCATGCCGATGTCCCTGAACAGTTCCTGGTAGTGATGGGCACGGGAGCCGCCAACGAACATCATGGCGGTTTTACCTTCACACCGGGGTTTGATCTCTGCGATCTTGGCTTCAACAGGACCCATTTCCTCGGCAATTACCTTTTCAACGGTGTCGATGAGTTCCTGGTCTTCAAAATAAGCGGCGATTTTACGCAGACTGCTGGCGGTGGACCGGGGTCCCAGGAAACTGATCTTGATCCAGGGGATACCGTATTTGATCTCGAGCATGTCCGCCACGTAGTTAATGGATCTGTGGCACATAACCGCATTCAGGTCTGCGGTGTGGCAGTTGGCAAACTGGTCAACGGTGGAGTTGCCGG
Source organism: uncultured Desulfobacter sp. (assembly GCF_963664415.1). Lineage (NCBI taxonomy): Bacteria > Pseudomonadati > Thermodesulfobacteriota > Desulfobacteria > Desulfobacterales > Desulfobacteraceae > Desulfobacter > uncultured Desulfobacter sp. Next base: position 2,512,277 of record NZ_OY761445.1, read on the forward strand.
AGAATGTGGACACAACACTGATGCCGCATTTTTCCAGCAGGTCGTCAATAATGAATGCGTCGCCGCCGATGTTGTACTCACCCAACAGGTTGATCTTAAATTTGGCGTCGGAGATGGTGTCATCCAGGCCCACAACATGGGTAAAAATGGCGTTGTTGGCAATATGATGACCTGCAGACTGACTTACACCCTTATATCCTTCACAGGAGAAACCAAATATATTGATGCCAAGTTTTGCCTTCATCTCCCTGGCTACGGCATGGATATCATCACCGATCAGGCCCACCGGACAGGTGGAGAAGATGGAGATGGATTTGGGTTTAAAAATGTCATAGGCTTCCTGGATGGCGGCTTTGAGCTTCTTTTCTCCACCGAAAACAATGTCTTCGTCCTGCATGTCCGTGGAAAAGCAGTAGGGCATGAAATTGTCTGATTCCGGTGTTTCGGGACGGGTCTGGTTACGCCGGGTCAGCCAGGAGTAGAATCCGCAGCCGATGGGTCCGTGGGTCAGGTTGATGATATCCCGGGTCGGGCCCATGATAACGCCCTTGCAGCCGGCGTAGCAGCAGCCTCTCTGGGTGATGATACCCGGGACGGTTCTGACGTTGGCACCGACCGTAAGGCCGCTTTTTTCTTCTTCGCTGGAAACCGGTGTGATCTGTTTGCCGCGTTTCCGGGCCACCTTAGGCGGATACTTGGCCAGTATTTCTTTTTTTACATCTTCCGGGTTAACGGGAATGGTTCGTTCGCCTGTCATATGTTTATACCCCTATCTTATCTCTTGTGTTGTTTTGCTTAATATTCATCAAGAACGGTGTTTTTGCTAAGTACCCCCGTTAGGGTCCTGCGGTTATTATTGGTTTATGAAGCGATCCCGTATTCAATCAGCAGGCTTTCGAGCTCTTCGATCTCCAGCGGTGTGGGAATAACGAACATTTCGTTTTCATCCATTTTTTTGGACAGTGCACGGTATTCGTCGGCCTGGGGATGGTCGGGAGCAAAATCAATTACGGTTTTTCTGTTGATCTCTGCCTGCTGAACCATGTTATGCCGGGGAACAAAGTGGAGCATCTGGGTACCCAGTTTTTTGGCCAGCTGCAGAATCATCTCTTCCTCGTTGTCAACCATACGGGAGTTGCAGATCAGGCCGCCGAGGCGAACGCCGCCGGACTGGGCAAATTTAACGATACCTTTGCAGATGTTATTGGCTGCGTACATGGCCATCATCTCGCCGGATACAACAATGTAGATTTCCTGAGCTTTACCTTCGCGGATGGGCATTGCAAAACCACCGCACACAACGTCGCCGAGAACATCATAAAATACATAATCCAGGTTCTGCTCTTCGTCATAGGCACCCAGCTGTTCCAGCAGGTTGATGGAGGTGATGATACCACGACCTGCACAACCAACACCGGGTTCGGGTCCGCCGGACTCTGTACAAAGGGTCCCGCCGTATCCTTCTTTTCTTACGTCTTCAAGTTCTACGTCTTCACCCTCTTCTCTCAGGGTATCCAGAACAGTTTTCTGGGCCAGGCCGTTGAGCATCAGACGGGTGGAGTCAGACTTGGGATCGCATCCCACGATCATGATTTTTTTACCGGCTTCCACCAGTCCTGCTACAGTGTTCTGGGTTGTAGTGGATTTGCCGATGCCGCCTTTTCCGTAGATTGCTACTTTTCTCATAACTTCTTACTCCTTAATAATTAATTTAAAGATGGTCCTTATTTTATGTTTTTAACTAAAAGCTGTTTTTAGTTGTTCTTTAGTTCACCGACAAACACACTGTCCGCCGTTGCAATACCTATAATTGCAACCGCCGTTCCATCCATAGACCCAATGAATAAAAAAAAATCTAACTTATTTGAATTACATTTATTTTAAATAAAAAATATTTTTTATTCGTGTCGCTCAAATTTACAAAAGGCATATATAGTACAAAAATGAAATATATATTCCTCCAAATATGTAATTAATTGCACGAATATAAATTATTGTTCAGCAGTATGTTTTAAAACTAAGAAAAAACAAATTTTTTGGTGGAACTTTAACAAGAATAGGCAGGATATTGGAAAACAGACCCTATTTAGAGAGAGCTCGCCATATAGATACAAAAATGAAACTTTTTTATTTTGGGACTATTTTTTCATCAACGGATATTAGAGAATAACCGCGGATGCGGAAGATACGAAAAGATTAGCTCTTCGGCATTTGGACAAAATTTTTTATTAGATATGATAGGTAAGACGCTTAATTCAAAAATTTAACCAGACAGATCAATGGGGTGCACTGCCAATTTCCCTCACTATAAAATTCAAGGCTATCCTGATCATCTTTTTCTGCGAGCAGGGAAATGGATTTTATCCCCTTATTTAGGGCCCAGTCTTCAATGGTTGACAACAATAGAGCAGCAACTTCTTTCTTTTTACATTTACGGTCCACAATCAGATCATTCACCACGGCATTAATATTACCCTGAACCATTGAAATTTGCGCCTGAGCCGTACACATGCCAACAATTACATCATTCATCCACGCAACTTTCACGGCTCTGTGCTTTCCGCATCCGTCGAGCATCAGCCGCAATCCCCGAGCCTGATCCCCGTAATTAAATTCCTTACCCTGTTCTATTGCAAATTGCTGGGCCAGCAGAGGCAACATGAGATCAATATCGACCGGATGCGCATCTTTGATAATAATTTCCATATTTTTCCCTTAAAATATTTTTTTAAACGCCGATGCCTTTATCGCCGCCACCACCGTGGCACCGTTTTTAATCCCCAACTCATCTACTGACTCGGGAACAATCTGGGCAATCAGATGTTCATTACCACAGATAAGCTCCACACGCACACGATTTCCGCTTCTATAGATATTTGTCACAGTACATTCCAAAAGATTTCTAGCACTTGTTGCCTCCGGATGCCGTTTGAAAAGAAGAATGTCACGAGAATCGAGCTCAAAAAGATTTTCTTCATCCTCTGCCGGTTCTGTAAGAATGAGATGAGCATCCCCCCATTTATAAAGGAAGAGATCCTTATAAGGCGAGGCACCACCCAAATGAAGCAAATTGACATAACTTTCAAGACCGCTGCCCCAGAATTTTTTCACCAGTTCTTCAGCCGCACTGCGCTGCTGAATGCGCCCCTTTTCGATCACCAGAACCTCATCGGTCATCATTCGCATCTCCAGCACTGAATGACTAATAAAAATCATGGGAATTCCATAATTGTCGAAAACATGTCTCAAATAGGGAATAATCTGAAATTTATGCCCTTCATCCAACGCCGAAAGCGGCTCATCCATGAGGATGAGCCGCGGATTTGACAGCACCGTCCTGGCCAGGGCAATGCGCTGTCGCTCTCCGCCTGACAGCGTAGATACATCCCGGGACAAAAGCTGCGTCACGCCAAGCACCTTAAAAAGACCATCAGGATCAATCTGTCTATGTGCCGCTTTGACCCGCTTATATCCATAAAATATATTTTTTTTAACGCTCATATGGGGAAACAAATGGGCATGCTGAAACACGACACCAACATTACGTTGATCCGGCTTCAAATTAATTTTTTTCTTTGCATCAAAAAGGACGGTATCCCCCAATCGAATCACCCCGCTGTCCGGCAGATCCAGACCGGACAGGAGATTCATAATCGTTGATTTACCACTCCCTGACGGACCAAAAATCCCCGTCCGTGGAGAGGACAGGCTAAAGGCAACATCAAGGGTAAAATCCTTAAAACTTTTTTTTAGCTCAACATCTAACTGCACCGCTACTTTCTCCTGAACCTGCGGTTTATCCCCTCGCTGATAAGAAGGATGGCAAAAGAAAGACTGATGGAGACCAGACAAAGTGTCAACGCCATCCGGTCGCCACCCGGAACAGAGGTATATTCATAAATTGCCAGAGGTATTGTCTGTGTCACCCCCGGAATATTGCCGGCCAGAATAACGGTCGCACCAAACTCACCAAGATTTCTGGCAAACATCAACGACATTCCGGCAAAAATCGCCCGCCCGCTCAATGGCAGGACAATGGTAAAAAAACTATCCCACCATCCCGCACCAAGGGTTCGTGAGACCGAAATATAGGATTGGTCCACCGCCTCCATACCAATACGGATCGAACGAACCATCAAGGGAAACCCAACGACCGCAGAAGCAATGACCGCACCGGTAAGCGAAAAAACAACCTGAATACCCAAAAAATTCAAAATTTTACCAAGAAAGCCATTGGACCCGAAGGAGAGCAACAACAAATACCCCACCACCACCGGCGGCAAAACCAACGGCAAACTAATAATCCCTTCCACCAGTGCTTTCCCTCTGGTTTTGCCAAAGGCAAGAAAATAACCACAAGCAATTCCAAAGGGGGTGGAAATCAAGGTCGCCGAACAAGCGACCTTGAGAGAAAGGACAATGGCAGATATATCCTGGGGTGACAGTGACAAAATTGCAACTTCATCTACCATGGTCAATATCAGGGCAGCGTAAAGCCAAGGCGAACCATTTCCGGGTGGGCCATGTCAGAAACAATATAGTCATAAAAGAGTTTAGCATCAGCATTTCCATCACTTTCCTTTGTCATTGCAACCGGGTAGGTTACCCGGCTATAAAGCTCAATGGGCACTTCGAATAGAATCTTGGCACCGATGGCGAGCATGGCATCCGTTTTATAAACAAATGCGCCATCAGTCTCTCCTCGATCGGCATAGATCAGCGCCTGGCGGACATCCTTTGCCATGACCAGTTGCCCTTTTTTGAGCATTGAATCATATATCCCCTCTTTATCCATGGCCTGCTTTGCATACTGACCGGCAGGTACACTGCTAGGACTACCCAGTGCAACACGCGTTAACTTCTGTAAATCGGCCATGGAATGGGCGTTCGTACTTGATTTACCCACAAAAACCAACGCGTTGTGGGCAAATATTTTTTTTGTATCCGCCCTAATCTTACCCTTTTCAATCAAATGCGTCATCCACTTGGGATTGGCAGAAACATAGATATCTGCAGGAGCCCCCTGCTCTATTTGCTTTGCCAAAGCGCCGGATGATGCAAAATTAGGAACAATTTTGACATCCGGATGCTGCGTTTGAAACTGCACTATCAAATTATTACACAGATTGCTCATACTCTTTGCCACCGAAACACGAACAGACCCAGCTTGAGCCTGGGTGCTGAATACCAGCACCATAAAAATAACAAAAATGTTTAATCCACAAATCCTTTTCATAATAAATACTCCTTTTTTGTATTTATCCGTTTTAAATGAAAGCCACAAGCCTTTATTGTATTGCTTCCACACGTTGTTATGGGTCTAGCTTGGATCCTTATATCCCAAATCAGCCCAAGACTAATATTCGGAATACGGGTATCATCGACGGTAAAACAATGTCAAGTCATATTTTAAAGCTACCATTGTCGTTTAAAAAAATACCTAAAATGATATTTTTTTGAATATATAAAATATTTATATCATAACCGGAACACTACTTGCATTGCTTTTGTCATTATTTAACCAATTAATTAATGGAGAATTAAAATGTCACAAGAAAACGTTCTGGCCTTCCTGGATAAGGGAGCGGATGACCGCAAATTCCGCGTAAAATACGACAACTGTTTTTCAGAAGAAAAATTTTGCGCTATGGCAAAAGAAGATGGTTTTGAATTTAGCATAGAAGATCTGCAGGCGGTATTAAAAATGAATGGAGACTCTTTCGATTCATATGGAAACCCCCCAAAGAAAGGTATTTGGGTATAGGCCATGGGCCGTCCTTGGTTGCCCACGCCAAGGCTTCGGCCCACTACAAATATCAAAAGTTCCGTGTAGACTACACAGTCTTTTTTATTAAAAAATAAGAGCAAACGGTGCTGTGGTTAAACAGCACCGTTTTTTCATATCCCTCCAATTATTTTTCTGACAATTTCAAATCTGTAGACCATTTATACAAACAGCGTTATTATCACCCCGAAGAAGCTAAACCGTTTCATTCATCAATTGCCTCTTTAAACGCCCAGGATAAAAAATGCCTGGTCAGGACACGGCTTCGTATCAAGTCAGGTGATTACAACTGGGTTTCCTGCAGCATCGCAGTCTATTCCGATCAGATGATCTATTATATCGTTGCCCGTGATATCACTGACAGCGTTCTATTTGAACGAAGACTCGTGTATCAGGCCGGACATGATGCACTAACAGGATGAGTTAAAAGAGCACAGCGTCCAGGTGTCAAGCAGCATCGGTATTGCCACCAGTGCGTCCGGTTTCAAAAATGGAGAAGATATGCTTCATGCAGCAGACTTAGCCATGTATACGGCAAAGCAAGACAAAGCCCAACCTTTTTGTATACACCAAGGCACCGTTCCTCCTTGATGAAATGAAAAAATTATCTACAAAGATAGGTAATGAAATTAAACGCCCCGAGCGAGTACGTTGAAAATACAAGCCGTTGCATCTCTATCGCTATCGGATCGCTATCGGGATCGAAAACAGTATATAGTTCGATCCCCATAGCGAGAGCGATTCCGATAGTACGCTCAGTATGAGTGAGCCTTCTTTAAGTAACGCTTTGAAATGATTGTATATGATTACATCAAAGGCGTATTGGGTATCAGTTCCCATATACCGCAGGGACAAGCCCCTTTGCAAAATCCGCATCCAATGCATTTGGATTCGTCCACCACATATTCAAAGCCGGCTTCCTTTTCCTGGCGACTGATGGCACCTTCGGGGCAGACCGACACGCAAATGCCACAATCCCTGCAATTGCCGCAAGAGGCGCAATCCTGACCGCACTCCTCCAAATTGTCAGCGTCCTGCCTGGGATTGTAGTAGGTCAGACTGACCCGCTGGGTATCAATCATGGGAGCGAGGGTGAGACCCGCCATATCAGGCGCCTGGCCATTAAGAAGCTGATCAATTACTGTGGCGGTTCTTCTGCCTGCCCCGATGGCATCGGTGATCAGTCCGGGTCCCACGGCATCCCCGATGGCAAAGACCTTCCCGTCCGAGGACCGGCCGGCGTCGTCTACCTTAACAAACCCTCTGTCAAGCTCAATTTCCTCACCAAGGAATGAGAGATCAGGGACATCTCCAATGGAGATCACAACCGTATTGGCCTCAAGGGTTTCACCATCTTCAAGCAGAACACCTTTGGCGTTAATCTCTTTGGTGAACAACGGCCAGCGGAATTGGGCACCGCATTTTTCAGCATCTTCTCTTTCCTTGCCGAAGGCGGCCGGTTTCTGGACATCGATCAGGGTAATATCCACAGCACCCAACCGGTGAGCTTCAGTGGCCACATCACAGCCCACATTACCAGCGCCGATGATCACGATTTTTTTGCCGGGCTTGATTTTGTCGGCCTTGGCCTGTTCAAGAAAATCATTGGCAAAAAGAGCTCTATCAGCACCCTTAACCGGAAGGGATCTGGGTTTTTTTGCACCCGCTGCCACCACAACATAGTCATGGCTCTTTTTTATTTCGGCAAATTTTTCCGCATCGATTGTCTCACCCAGTCTTATATCCTTTATATAAGACTTTATCCGATCTATTTCAGCATTCAGGGTGTCGGCAGGGATTCGGGACTCGGGAATAACAGCGGAAATTTTTCCACCAATGGTCTGTCCGGCTTCAAATACCGTAGCGGTATGCCCTTTCATGGTCAGTTGCCAGGCTGCAGAAATACCGCCCGGGCCGCCACCGATGACGGCGACTTTCTTCTTGGACTCTTTGGCCGGTTTTGGCGGTTTAATATTCTGGGCAGCCTGACCAAGAAGGCGAACATTAATGGGTGTCATATAGGACAGGTTACGGGTGCAAGACGCCATACAGGGACTCGGGCACAAGTGACCGCACACCGTTGCCGGAAACGGAGAATATTCAAGCCCCATGGATATGGCCTCGTCAATATTATCGGTCCGAACCATGGCCCAGCGCTGCTGCACAGGGATTCCGGTGGGGCAGGATGCCTGGCAGGGCGAAATATATTTACCCTGCTCCCATACCGGGATGTATCTTCTGTACTCACCCTTGGTAATGACAGGCACTGTGCCTTTTTCAGTTTCCTGGAGATCTCCGATCAAGCCACCGCGGCCAAGCTCCATATCCCAGACCTGTTCCCTGAACCATGACATAGATTTTCGGTCAGGACCATCGGCCTTTTCCTGGGGATTTTTGGCTTCAAACAGCCGCCAATCTTTTCGCACGGCCAGTTCCTCAAGCAATTTCGGCTTTTCAATTTTCTTAAGAAACGTTTTAATACCCTGAAGCAGCCATTCCCATTCCTGATCATCAAGTTCCACTTCCTTGGCATCTTTGTCGGAATAAGTTTTAGCCTCACCACGAACAAAAACCTTTCCGCCGACCATGCCCACCAGGGGTCTGTACCCAAGAACCTGCTCCTGATTGGCAGCGTTTAAGCCGCAAATAACGGCAATTCCGCCCGCCATGAACTCACCAAAATAATCTCCCGCCGAGCCCAGAACCCACAATTCAGGGGGCTCAAATCGAGGATTTCGTTTAGTCATGGTCATACCCCGGGCGCCAATGGAACCGCCCACGAAGACCTTACCCTGGGCTGCACCGTTCATGGCCCCATTGGAGGCGGATCCATGCACGATGATTTGCGCACCGGCATTGAGCCAGCCAATATCATCCGATGCCGGCCCCATGATCTCTATTCTTGTATTGGGCGTACCAAGGGAGCCTGTACGCTGGCCGGAATGACCAATGATACGGATGTCCATTCTGTCGGGGGCAGACTCCCAGAGTCGCCCGCCAATACCGTGTTGCCCAAAGGCTTGGATTTCGAGCTTTCTGTTGCCCCGTTTAACGTGCTGGTGAATAGTCTCTTCAAGTACTCGCGAAGAGAGCCGTTTTTCATCTCTTTTACCTGCTATAAAAATATAGTCGCTCATGATATCCCGTCCTCCTTTACACCACGTACTTGATACTGAGACGGTCAGCAATGTTTTTATCATCAATTCCCAGCGCATCGGACATACCGATGGGAAGGGAGGTGGAACGTCCCAACGGCGCTACAATTTTCTTAAGCTGTGTGTCAAAGGAGACATAAATATCCACCAGGCGCTGGGCCACATCTTCCGGGTCAAGACGACGATAGAGTCTGGGATCCTGGGACGTAATGCCCTTGGGACAGATGCCCAGGTTGCATACGTTGCACCGGTCTTCTTCGGTGCCCACACAGCCGGCGGCTGCCTGCATCGCATATTTCCCGATCTGAACCCCGGATGCGCCCAACATGATAAGTGCGGCTGCATTGGCGGCAATGTTGCCGTTTTTACCGATACCGCCCCCGGCAAAGATGGGCACTTCATTCTGTTTACCGATGGATGTCAAATTCAGGTAGTTATCCCGGACACAACTGGCGATTGGATGCCCCATATGATCCATGGAAACGGCATATGCCGCCCCCGTCCCGCCATCTTCACCGTCGATGGCAAGCCCTGCCGCATACTCATTACGCGTCAGGTTGTTCATTACCGCAAGGGATGTAGATGAAGCGGAAATTTTTGGATAAACCGGCACCCGGAACCCCCAAGCCATGGACATGGAGAGAATCATCTTGGCCACGGACTCTTCAATGGAGTACTGGGTTTGATGGGTCGGGGGACTGGGCAGGCTGACACCCTGGGGCACACCCCGGATAGCGGCAATCAGCTTATTCACTTTGTGCCACATCAAAAGTCCGCCGTCACCAGGCTTTGCACCCTGACCGTATTTAATCTCAATGGCGCAGGGATCTTCTTTCATATGCGGAATGGCGTGAATGATCTCATCCCAGCCAAAATACCCCGAAGCAATCTGCAAAATGACATACTTTAAGAACCGGGAACGCAGCAACCGTGGCGGGCACCCGCCTTCACCGGTACAGATGCGAACGGGCATCCCCAACTCTTCATTCAGGTAGGCCACCCCCATCTGCAAGCCTTCCCACATGGTTGGAGAGAGAGCCCCAAAGGACATGCCGCCGATAATCAAAGGATAAATTTCCCGAACCGGCGGGATCCAGCCCTTTTCCCGAAGTTGTTTCATGTTTTCCCTGGGAGGAAGCACACGACCGAGCAGAGTGCGCATCTCAAATTCATGGCGCCCGGCATCCAGGGCCGGATCCGTGAGCATGGAAATTCGGGTGAACTTGATCCTGTCGAGCACTGATCCCGAAGCATTTCGCCGACCGCCTCTGCGCCGGGGAATACCATGCTGGTTGATGTGAAAATTCAGCCTATCCAAACCCGGATTTTTCTTGGGCCGGATGGCATCATTTGGACAAACCAGGGTACACATGGCGCAACCGATGCAGGCATTTTCAACCCGGGTGTCCTGTCGGATACCATAAAAGGTGTCATAATCATTACTGTGCTCGGTATTTTTACCCACAGATGTTTTTATGATCCGTTTCTGGAACGGATGAAGGGAGATAGCCTTGACCGGGCACACAGCCGTACACTGGCCGCACAACGTACACCGGTCATTATTATACTCGATCTGCCAGGGCAGATCATTCAAACTTAAAGAGGAAGGTTCAAGGCTTCTGTTTGACGACATATATTTACCTCCTGACGCTCAGGGCTTACAGTAACTGTATCAAGGTGCATGGGTTGAAAATCCATGGTTTTATCCCGGTCCGGGATGACGGCATCCAACCCGCAGATCTCGGATGAAAACGCAAACACACCCGGTTTGCCTCCCACCACACCGGGCCGCAGTTTCTTGCGGTCCTGAACCATGAACATGGAGTGATCCGGCAGGGTACCAATAACCATATTAGGGCCGTCAATAATCAAGGGACGGCATGTCTTTTTCAAATGACCCAGAAATTCAAAATTGGGGTGTTTTTCAAGGGCTTCACGCTGAAGCGGCGTAATCACATGCTTATACCCGTCAATACCTAAGCCCAACTCCTCCATGGTAAAGTGAAGAATGTGGGCAAACACTTCTGAATCAGACTGATAACCCGTATAGCCAGGGATATCCCTTGAGGAAAGGAAGTCTTTGATGGGAATAAAAGCGGTGTTCTCACCATTGGTCATGGTGCAATATCCCTTGATAAAAAACGGATGGCACGCATACAGGTTGATGGCATAATTGGTGTTCTGCCGTCCTTGGGCCATGATAATCCTTGCATGAAGTTCTTTTCTGTCAAGGCCCAGGTATTCTGCCAGCTTCATGGGATCCCCGATCTCCTTGAGCATAATGGTGTCGGGCCAGAAAGAAAACACGATCATGTCATTTTTCTCTTCACCCATCTCCCGTATTTTAAGCCGCACATCCAAAAGTCTTGCGGCGAGCTCCTCCTTGGTCAAGGCATCCCAGCCTTCGGGTAATTCATAGGCTCTGATCAGATAGACATGTCGTCTGGGGATACCTTCTACTCGGGTTTTTGGTGGTTTCAAAGAGACTTTATGCTTGGTCATGAAACCGAGGTCCATCATAAAAAGGTCCAGACGGCGGATGCCTTCTTCAGTAAAGATCCCCGACAGGATTGGAGCATCTTTCATCTCTTCAAAGGTGCCACCAAGGTCCTGGAGCAAAAGTCCCACGCCGGAACCATCATGCCCTTCCTTCATTACGTCGAGGGCTTTGATGGCCAGCATCGGAGACAGAGGGTCCTTGCTGGTAATTGCAAACAGACGACACATATTTTTTAACTCCTTATGGTCTATATCTTTAAGCAGTCAAAAGACTGCGGGTCCAAAATTTCGAAACTTAAACATTAAAGCCACTTAATAAGACTGTCAATCTTTATTTTCCTACCCGAAATGATTCCGGTTTAGAACACAAGACCACAAACAAAATTTAATTGGCAATCTCGCGAAAGGTCAAACCATTAACTATTTCATTGGCGAAAGACTGTGGCTATCCCTGGTTTGGGTAGGAATTAAAAATCCGGCATCCTTATACAACGCATGTATTTTATCCAGATCTTGTTCCAAACTCTCTCCCGGATGAATTTTGCCCAGCCATCGGGTTCTTTTGCCATGGTTATCCAGATACCAGCAAATGATAGGGACATTCGCCCCCTTGGCGATATACCAGAACCCAGTCTTGATTGAGGACACCGACTTACGGGTGCCTTCGGGTACAAGAGCCACCACCAGATCCTCATGGTCTTCATATTTTCTAATCACATCATCCACAAATCCACGGGATTTGTTCCGCTTTACCGGAATTCCACCAAAACTTTTTAAAAAAATCGACATGGGGAAAAAGAACCATTTGGATTTAATCAGCAATTTGGCATCAATTCCGGCAAGTTTGATATATGCTAAGGCCCGCACGGTATCCATGTTGGTTGTGTGGGGAAAACCAATGACCACACACCTTGATTCCCAATAGGGCGGCAGCGAATCATAAGTCCAGCCCATCCCTGCATAAACACACTTGCCTAAAACCCTGAACAAAAAAGACAAAGGGTCAATATTCATAGAAGTCCTCTTTATTTTTCATCTTTTAATCCCCTTGAAAAAATCAATTCTCATCTATTTTTTCTTCTATGATGTCACCTGGCTTTAAAGTGCATAACGCAACGTTTACACAACTCATCCACCCGTTATTCCTTACATCATTAATATAGTAGCCGATGTTAAATAATGCTTTTTATGAAGAATCGCAATACCGAAGAATTGTCAAAAGCTTAAAAAATACGGATACGATGTTTTAGTTTACATTAAAATTAACCCATGTTATTTTTCGAAAATAAAAATTCCAACAAATCGTCAAGCAAAACGCAGTGCAGGTCGTTCACAAGTTCAAAATTCATTTTTTTCATAAGATCCTGTGCGAAGGAGAACACAATGAAGCTGAAGATCGGGTCAAAAGTAAACAGTCTTATCATTTCCGCCGTGATATTAGTAGGAGGAGCAGCTTTAATCTTTTCCATATCCGCCTTAAAAGATGAGGGTCAAATCGCTATTGAGAGATATGGCAATGATATGATGGACGTCAAAAAAAGGCATGTGAAAGACTTAGTCTTTTCTGCATACACGATAGCCAAAGCTAGGGTCGATGCGGCAAGGGATAAAAATGCCATCCGAAAAGCCTATGGCGATAATGTCAAGGCGGTAGTCAATCAAGCCATTTCCGTATTCGAAGCCAACAATAATCCCGACGATTTAAGGTCCTTGGAAGAACGCCAGGCAGACGCGATCAAAGTGATCGACAAAATGCGTTGGGGCATAGACGGCAAGAACTATTTTTGGATTCAAGACATGACCGGACACATGGTCCATCACCCCCTAAGCAGCCATTTGAACGGCAAATCCCTTAGAAATTTTAAAGATCCCGATGGCGTAAAGCTCTTTGTTGAAATGGAGCGTCTTGCGAGAAAAGACGGCGACGGTTTTGTGGATTATAAATGGCCCAAGCCCGGCTTTAATAAACCCCAGGATAAAATTTCTTATGTCAAACTGTTTACGCCCTGGAATTGGATCATCGGTGCCGGTGTTTACCTTGAATTCACTGAGAAAGAGGCTCAACAGGATGCGCTCAGAAACATTGGATCCATCCGGTATGGAAAAAACAACCTTGGATATTTTTTCATTTATGACTCCAAGGGCACTTGTATCCTCATGCCCACCCGGCCCGAAGCGATAGGCAAGAATGAATGGGATTTAAAGGACAGCAAAGGGCTCTATATTATCCGTGAAATGGTAAAAAAAGCCGACACCAGCACCGATGGAGATTTTCTATCGTATTTTTACAACAAACCGGGGGGTAGTGAAAATATCAAAAAAATTTCCTATGTAAGAAAATTGCATGAATGGGACTGGTACATCGGTACCGGCACTTATACCGATGAAGTAGACGCCGCAATTGCCAATGAGCAGGAGGAGATGGGACATAATGTAAAAACGGCAACTATAAAAATTCTATCCATTGTTCTGGGGATTATGGTGCTGTCTGTTATGGTCTCCTATTTTGTTGTAGCCAAAGGTATTGTGACGCCTTTACGCAATATAATAAATATGCTTAAAGATATCGCTTCAGGAGAAGGAGATCTGACCAAACGGATTATAGACACCTCCGGTGACGAAACCCAGGAACTTGCCGAAGGATTTAATCGGTTCATTGAAAATATCCAAGACATGATTTCAAAAATAAAGGCCGATACCGAAGAGCTTACACAAGCCTCCTCAGAGCTAACCGGTATTTCCGATCATTTAAATTCAGCTGCCGAAGAGACATCAGGCAGGGCAGATTCAGTTACATCCGCATCGGAAAAAATGAGTTCAAATATGAATTCCATGTCTGCCGCCATGGAGCAGGCCGCCGGCAATATCAACATGGTTTCGGCCGCATCAGAAGAGATGAATTCAACGATTTCCGAAATCGCCCATAATGCCGAAAAAGCCCGTAATATGACGACCGAGGCCGTTGGCCAGACAGAACATGCCAGCACCCAGGTAGAAGATCTTGGTACGGCGGCCAAAGAGATATTTACCGTGGTAGATACCATTACCGAAATATCTTCCCAGGTTAACCTGCTCGCCCTGAACGCAACCATTGAGGCGGCCAGAGCCGGGGAAGCCGGTAAAGGATTTGCCGTTGTTGCCAATGAGATCAAGGATCTGGCAAACCAGACCGCCGATGCCTCCAGCAAAATTAAAGATCGCGTGACCGGTATCCAACAGTCCACCGAGGGTACCACCGCAGAGATCACGTCAATTGCAAAAGTGGTGGAAGACATCAATGAAATTGTATCAACCATTGCTGCCGCCGTTGAAGAACAGTCCGCAACCACCAATGAAATTGCCCAGAATATTTCCCAGGCATCTATTGGCATTTCAGAGGTCAATGAAAACATTTCCGAAGGATCCGTCATGGCACAAGGGGTATCACAAGATGTGGCGGAAGTTACCACTGCAGCCGCCCAGATTGTGGATGCCAGCCGGCAGGTAAAAAGCAAAGCAGGGGGGCTGTCGGGATTGGCGGAAACGCTTGCCCAGATGATGTCCAAATTCAAAGTCTAAGCTCTTAATTGACATCAGTGCCTATTTTAACTTAAATTGTACATTTTGTCTTAGGGAACATAAAATTGACAGGCACAAATTCTATCCGGCAGACTGCCGGGTAACTGAAACCCAATAGAAACGAAATAAGGAATCTACCTGTGATTACAGCCAATGAAAATTACAACAAACTGACGGCCTCGTATTTATTTGCGGATATAGCCAAACGGGTTCAAAACTACCAGGACAACAATCCTGACAAAGATGTGATCCGCCTGGGCATCGGTGATGTCACCCTGCCCCTTCCCCCCGCAGTTGTCCAGGGATTCAAAAAGGGCGTGGATGAAATGGCTGAGGATGCCACATTCAGAGGGTATGGTCCTGAACAGGGATATCTGTTTTTAAGGCAGGCCATAGCAGCCGTTGATTTCCAGTCCAGGGGGGCGGATATTGACGCAGATGAGATTTTTGTATCCGACGGGGCCAAATGCGATACAGGCAATTTCCAGGAACTGTTCTCCAACGATATCACCATTGCCATTCCGGATCCGGTCTATCCGGTGTACCTGGATACCAATGTCATGGCCGGCAGAACAGGCACGTTTAAGGACGGACGATACGAGGGCATCGTCTACATGGACTGCCTCAAAGAAAATGGGTTTATGCCGGATTTTCCAGATTCGCCGGTGGATTTGATCTATCTATGTTTTCCCAATAACCCCACAGGGTCTACGGCCACCCGGGATCAGCTTGCCGCCTGGGTGGATTACGCCCGGGACAATAAAGCCCTTATCCTGTTTGATGCGGCTTATGAAGCTTTTATCCGGGACGAAACCCTTCCCAGAAGCATTTATGAAATTCCCGGTGCCAAAGAGGTGGCTGTGGAATTCAGAAGCCTTTCTAAAACAGCCGGTTTCACAGGCACCCGCTGCGGGTTTACAGTGGTGCCCAAGGCATGCATGATCTATACGGCTGACGGAGCCAAGGTGTCGTTACACGACATGTGGAACCGCCGGCAATCCACCAAATTCAACGGCGTCTCCTATCCGGTGCAAAAGGCTGCCGAGGCGGTTTACAGCCCTGAAGGCCAGGCCCAGATTAAAGCAAACATTGATTATTACCTGGCCAATGCCGGGGTGATCCGCCGGACCATGACCGACCTTGGGTTTGACCATGTGGGCGGAGAAAACTCGCCATACATCTGGATCGACGGTAACGGCCGGGATTCCTGGGAATTTTTTGACCTGCTGCTGGATAAGGCAGGTGTGGTTTGCACCCCCGGCAAGGGTTTTGGCCGGTGTGGAGCGCAGTACATAAGAATTTCTGCGTTTAACAGTCCTGAAAATGTGGCCAAGGCCATGGCACGCTTAAAAGATGTTTTAAAATGACCGATTTTTTCAAAGTAAAACCCCTGGATGAAGTTCTGGGGATGGCACAACTTTTTGCCCCTGTGGGCATAGAGGAATTACACATCCATGATGGTTTTTCAAGGGTTCTTGCAAAGGATCTGGTTGCCGGCGAGGACCTGCCCGGATTCAGACGCTCCTGCATGGATGGGTATGCGGTAAACGCCCCGTCCACCTTTGGGGCATCGGAATCCGGCCCGGCATGGCTGACTATCAAGGGCTCTATCGCCATGGGGGATATTCCGGACTTTGAACTGGCCCCAGGGGAAGCGGCCCGGATCTCCACCGGAGGTATGCTGCCAAAGGGCGCGGACGCGGTTGTCATGGTGGAGCACACCGAGGCTGTGGACGAACAGTCCATTGAAGTATACAAATCCGTGGCCCCGCTGCAGCATGTTATTGATGAGACCGAGGATTTTCCAAAAGGACAGACCGTCATTGAAAAAGGCCGCTTGATGCGGCCCCAGGAAATCGGATTGGCCGCAGGATTGGGTCACACCCGAATCCATGCCTATAAGGTACCCAAAGTAGGCATCATCTCCACCGGGGATGAAGTGATCCCTGTGGATAAGCCCCCTGCGCCCGGCAGGATACGCGATATTAATTCCTATTCTTTGTCTGCCCTGGTCACCCAGGCCGGCGGAGAACCTGTGCGGTACGGCATCGTAAAAGATGACCCCAAGGCGTTGGAATCAATATGTAAAAAAGCATTGGCACACACGGACATGGTGCTGCTTTCAGGCGGTTCCTCAGTGGGAACAAGAGACTATACGGTTGAGGTGCTGTCAGCCCTGCCGGATACCCAGATTCTGGTTCACGGTATTTCCGTAAGCCCGGGCAAGCCCACCATCCTGGCACGGTCGGGTCACACCCCCGTGTGGGGGCTGCCCGGCCAGGTGGTCTCGGCCATGGTGGTGTTCCAGGTGGTGGTGACGGCTTTCCTTCACAGGCTAAAAGGCGTGTCCCGGCCGATAGCCCAGGTAAAAACATCGGCCCGGTTGTCCCGGAACATCGCATCTTCCCAAGGCAGACGTGATTTTGTACGGGTGGTGCTGGAAAACGATGGCCAGAATCTTGTGGCCCGCCCGATTCTTGGTAAGTCCGGTTTAATTCGGACCATGGTCCAGGCTGACGGGCTGCTTGAAATCGGTGAGCATGTTGAAGGCCTTGAAAAGGGCAGCATGGTAGATATCATTCTTTTAAATTAGAAAGACCCGTATGGAAACAAAACGAAATGTTTATTTGAGTATGGTGGGAATCGAACAGGCCCAGGATTGTCTGTTTGAAAATTTTGGTCATCTGGAAACAGGAATCGAGACCCTGGATGTGGTCCAGGCCCGTAACAGGGTGTTGGCGGAACCGGCTGTAGCCGCGATCTCTTCGCCCAATTTTCACGCTTCAGCCATGGATGGGGTGGCTGTGGATGCCCAGACCACCTTTGGGGCAAGTGATGAAGCCCCAAAATCTTTGACTATTGGGAAAACCGCTTTTTGGGTGAATACCGGTCATGTGCTGCCCCGGGATACCAATGCCGTAATCATGATTGAAAACCTCAATATTCTGGATGAAAACACCATTGAAATTGAGTCACCCGCATTCCCCTGGCAGCATGTCCGAAAAATGGGAGAGGATATCGTGGCCACCCAGTTGCTTTTTCCCAGGGACCAAAAAATCAATGCCTATGCCATGGGTGCGCTCCTGTCCGGGGGGGTGTTCAAGGTATCAGTGAGAAAAAGACCCAGGGTTCTTATTATTCCAACAGGATCGGAACTTAAGCGCTGGCAGGATGTGACACCGGAGACCATGGAGTCAGGAGATGTGGTAGAGTCAAACGCCACCGTATTGACGGCGCTGTGCGCCGATCATGGGGCGGATGCCACGGTAAATACCATGCTTGACGATGATCTTGAGACCATTCAGACGGCTGTATCCAATGGCGTGGACCAGGGATACGACATGGTCATGATTCTGGGTGGTTCCTCTGCCGGATCCAAGGATTATTCAAAACCGGTGATTAAAAATTTAGGACAAGTTTATGTCCACGGCGTGACAATGATGCCGGGCAAGCCCATGATGTTCGGCCGGATTAAAGAGACTCCGGTTTTCGGGATCCCCGGCTATCCGGTATCTGCCATCGTTGCCTTTGAAACCTTTGCAGGGCCTCTGCTGCTGAAGATGCAGCATCTGCCCCCTCTAAAACAGGATATCGTAGAAGTTTCTCCGGTCAGAAAAGTCGCATCAAAACTTGGGCAGGAAGAATTTTTAAGGGTGAAAATCGGCTCTGTTGACGGCCGACTCATGTCCTCCCAATTGCCCCGGGGGTCAGGAAGCATAACGACACTGACCGAAGCCGACGGTATTATACGAATTCCACAGCATGTGGAAGGCATTGAAGCCGGCGGTAAAATTAAGGCACACCTGCTTCGCTCTTTGCCATCCATCGAAAATACGGTGGTCATCACAGGCTCCCATGACAACACCCTTGACCTTCTGGCAGATCAAATCCGGTTGGAACATCCGGGCATGGGAATCTCTTCCAGCCATGTGGGAAGTATGGGCGGTCTGATGGCCATTAAAAAGGGGGGGTGCCATATGGCTGGCTGCCACCTGCTGGACCCTGATGACGGCTCCTATAATGTTTCCTACTTGAAAAAATACCTGCCGGATGTACCGGTACGCCTGGTCAATCTGGTGATGCGCCAACAAGGCTTGATTCTGCCCAAAGGCAATCCGGACAATATAAAAGGACTTTCAGATATTGTTGAAAAAAAAATAGCCTTTATGAACCGCCAGCCGGGTTCGGGAACCCGAATTCTTTTTGACTTCAGCTTAAACGAAAATGGGCTGTCTGCCGCAGACATCCCAGGGTATGAAAATGAAGAATACACCCACATGTCTGTTGCGGTGGCCGTATTATCAGGCCGTGCCGGCGCCGGATTGGGTATCAAGGCCGCGGCACTGGCCCTAAAACTGGATTTTTTGCCTATTGTCACTGAATCCTACGATCTGGTCATCCCCGAAGTTTATTATAAACTGCCCAAAGTGCAGGCCCTTCTTAGCTCCATTCAATCTGATCAATTTAAACAACGGGTTATGGCATTAGGTGGATACGGAGTAGAGAACACCGGCCAGGAACTATTCTGTTCTATTTAAAATCTGAATAATTGAAGGAGTTTGGACAAAAAATTGCCCAGATGCAACGCCGCAGGTGGGTGACTTTTTGTTCAAACACCACTAAAAAACAATAATCTAACACCCTTATAATCTCTCTTTAACCCTTGTCTGGTAAATATTTTCCTGTATTTTTCCTAAATTCTTTTGTCATGGAGGCAAATACAGAAAATGACACAGGTTTCGCAAGTATCTTCAGACAGGTATTATCCTTTGGACAACGAGCCCTACATGAGTGAAGGGCAACTGACTTATTTTAAAGGCAAACTGACACAGAGAAAGGATGAACTGCGCAACAGAATTTCTAAATCCATCAAAAAAATTAAAACCCTTGAAGCAGCCCAGGCCGATATCCTTGACCGAAGCAACTCATACATTGACCTTGAACTTGAGGTCAAAAGTTTTAAGCGACATTCAGATATGATTGAACAGGTGGATCATGCGTTGGCGCGTATTGACGACGGCAGTTTCGGATATTGTGAACTGACCGGTGATAAGATTGGGCTGCGGCGACTGGAAGCGCTTCCTTTTGCCACTATGTCCATCAAAGCACTGGAAGAATTTGAATCAGACCAGAGCGTATGTTTATCGTAAATTGAGACGTAATCGTGCGCTTCTAATTCAAGCACAATCAAAAAAAACAAAAAATCCCTGCCGAACCAATGTCCGGCAGGGATTTTTATTTACTTAAAATATGGCGTTTAACCGCTGAACCTCAAGGTTTAGTAGGGATGGATTTCAACCCTTCTGTTCAGGGAGCGGCCAAAGTCAGTGCTGTTCAAGGCAACCGGTTTATCAAAGCCAAAGCCCGTGGTGGCCAAACGGTTGCGGGCAATGCCTTTGTCAACCAGATAGTTCGCAACGGCATTGGCACGTCTCAGGGACAGGTCCATATTGTATTTTTTAGACCCGATATTATCCGTGTGTCCCTGAAGCTCAATACTCATGGCCGGGTTTTTCTCCAAAATTTCATACACGGCATCAAGCTGAGCAAAGGTTTCTGGTTTGATGACAGCTTTGTCAAAATCAAACAATACATTGTCAAGCACCCAGCAGCCAACTGCATTTACTTTTGCACCCACAGGTGTTCCGGGGCACTGATCATCGGGATCAAGGACGCCGTCACCGTCACTGTCCATGGGAGAAGGTGCAGGAGCAGCAGGGACATCAGCTTCTGCCAGGAATACATTTTCAACGAATGCGCCCATGCCCTCAGTACTCATAAGTTCCTTGGCGTTTACCAGATTTGCGCAACCGCCAATCTCAGCAATCTGAGAAAGGAATGCAGTTCCTTCTTCAGCGGCGCCTACCTGAATGGGGTAAAAGCAAATCGCATCGCCATACTGCTCCTTAACAGCCTGGGCCTGGGCAGTGTCCCCTTCCATGTCCAAACCGTCGGAAATGATAATAACAGCAGTTTTTCCGGGAAGGCTTTCAAGATCAGCACCCATGGCAGTCATGGCTGACCCAAGCGGACTGTATCCGCCGGCCTTTGAAACTTCAGCAAGTTTTTCAGCCAAGGCGGCTGAGTTATAATTTTCCATGCCGTAAAACAATTCGGTTTCGTTTTTAGATATGGAATCGGCATGTCCAAACGTTCTCAAACCGGCAGTCTGTCCGAGTTCAGGAATGGTCATGTTCATTTGTTCTGCAACCGCTTTGCCGATCATGAATTTTGGGTTGCCCATACAGTCATCTTCCATGGAGCTGGAGGCATCCAGTATAATGACAAAATTAGCCACTTTAGATTGATACATGGAGGCATCAAACTGTTTAGCGGAAAATGAAGGGAGCCCGGCAGGTTCCTTCGCCGCACACCCAAACAGGAAGAGGAATGCGGTGAGAATTAAAACGGCTTGCATGAAACGTTTCTTTTTCATCTGATCTCCTTTTTTTTCAAAATTAGTATTAAATTCTTGTTTAAATTGGTGAGTACACGTACAAAGAATTCGGATTATTCTACAAAAGAACATAAATGAAATCAACTGTTCTTTTGCAATATAAAAACGCAGGCAGAACGGGTTCTTTCAACATTCAGTTCCACGGCACGCCGCTTTTTAAAGGATGTATACAGATTATACAAACCGTCTTATAAGAGATGAACGGCAAGGCTTTTAACACCTTGCTATTTTAGACAAACAATTATATACGTCCAAACTAACGGCCATGGGCCGACTTGGTCTATCAGCACCCAGGCTTCGGTCCAAAACATAAAAATAGCTTAACAACTTATTGAAACTTTCTTTTAAAATAAAATTTTTAACTTTCTAATTTTTACTACAACACTTAAATCAGGAAAAAATATGGAGATTTATCAGGGAATAATCCTGGGTATCTTACAGGGACTTACAGAGTTCCTGCCGGTAAGCAGTTCAGGCCATCTGGTTCTTGGGCAGATCTATTTTAATATTACTGAATGTGGGCTTGTTTTTGACGCATCCGTACATATGGGAACGTTGGGAGCGGTTTTTATTGTATATTTTAAAGATATCCAGGAAATTTTAAAAAGCATAGTGTACTACGCCGGTACCAGGAACGCATCAGGACATGAAAAAAATCTGGCCCTGGCGGCCGCCATCATTATTGGGTCAGTGCCCACGGCAATAATAGGATTGGTTCTGAAACGATTTGAGGACATTTTATTCACATCCTCATTACTAGTGGGATCTATGCTGATCGTAACAGGGGCACTTTTGTGGATATCCAGGTATTACTACAGGGTCGGTGAAGGTAAATATCTTACTATTTCACGGGCTGTTATCATCGGCATTGTCCAAGGACTTGCCGTAATCCCCGGCATTTCCCGATCCGGTGCCACCATTGCCACCGGACTGTTTACGGGCCTGGACAGGAAAACAGCGGCCCGGTTCTCCTTTCTTTTATCCATCCCAGCCATTCTCGGTGCCCAGGTGCTCAGCGTAAAAGATGTGATAGAATCCCAGGGCCACATTGATTCTGCCACCATTTGTGGTACAATCGCTTCATTCATCGTTGGGCTGGCAGCCTTGAAGCTTTTATTAAAATTGGTGGATACTGGAAAATTCCATCTGTTTGCACCCTACTGCTGGCTGGCCGGAATTCTAGCGCTTTTTTCAAATTTCATATAACGGCCATGGGATGAACTGACATATCATCTGCCAGGCTTAACCCACAACAACATTTGAAAGATCTGAACAACGTATTATAACTTTCATATAAAAAATAGAGGAGGTAACTATGCATCCTGGAATATTTAGGGAATATGACATCCGCGGCATTGCAGGAGAAGAGATTTCTGAACAGGACGCCAATGCCATAGGAAAGGCATATGGATCACTGCTTGTTCGGCAGGGCCGCAAAAAGGTATCAGTCGGCCGAGACTGCCGCATCACTTCTGAAACCTATTCAAAAGCATTTATTGATGGAATTTTGTCTGCTGGATGTAATGTCTTGGACATCGGTGTCTGCCCCACCCCGGTTCTCTATTTTTCCATTCACCACCTTAGCCTTGAAGGCGGTGCCATGGTTACGGCCAGCCACAACCCGCCGGAATATAACGGGTTTAAACTGATGAACGGGCTGGAGTCCATCCACAGCCATGGGCTGCAAGAAATACGCAAAATCATTGATGACCAGGCCTATACCCAAGGCCAGGGAAAGGTGACAAAGACCGATGTCATCTCTCCATATATGGCCATGATCCAGGAAAACATCACCCTGAAAAATACAATTCGGGTGGGCATTGATGCCGGCAACGGCACCGGCGGCATAACAGCGTTACCAGTGTTGCAGGGGCTGGGTTGCGAGGTCCATGACATTTACTGCGATTTAGACGGCACCTTTCCCAATCACGAGGCAGATCCCACCCAGAAAAAAAATATGACGGATCTCATTGCCCTGGTGAAAAAAAACAATCTGGACCTTGGCATTGGCTATGACGGGGATGCCGACCGAATCGGTGTGGTGGATAAAAATGGTAATATTATCTACGGGGACCAACTCATGGTGATTTATGCCAAAGAAATTTTGTCCCGTAATCCCGGCGCTACCTTTATATCTGAGGTCAAATGCTCCATGGTCATGTATGATCAGATTGGAAAAATGGGCGGCAACGCCATCATGTGGCGCACAGGGCACTCTCTGATCAAAAAGAAAATGAAAGAAGAAGACGCAGCCCTGGCCGGTGAAATGAGCGGACACATGTTTTTCAAGGACCGTTACTACGGATATGACGATGCCCTGTATGCCTCCTGCAGGCTTCTGGAAATCATGGACAACACCGGCCTTGGCGTGGACGAATTAATTAAAGATCTGCCCAAAACCTTTACCACCCCGGAAATCCGGGTTGACTGTCCGGACGCAGTCAAGTTCAAGGTTGTGGAAAAGATAGTGGCATTGTATAAAGCCCGGCAAGAGGTCATTGACATTGACGGGATGCGGGCCATCTATGAAGACGGATGGGGTCTTGTTCGTGCCTCCAATACCCAGCCGGCACTGGTGCTTCGCTTTGAGGCCCTTACCGAATCCCGCCTGGAAGAAATTAGAACTGAAATTGAAACTGATTTGAAAAAAATCATTGAGGATACCTAATAATCTTTATGCAACTCTCCCCGCCCCAACAGGACGCTGTTGATCATACCGGCTCCCCAGCCCTCGTGGTTGCGGGAGCCGGTTCTGGTAAAACAAGGACCCTGACCGCCAAATTTTCCCATCTCATTAACATAGGTCACGCCCCGGAACGCATCCTGGCCATAACATTTACCAATAAGGCGGCCCAGGAGATGAAAACCCGGCTGATGGAGATAACAGGTCTCCACCAGGCCCGCTTTGAATGGGTGAGGACCTATCACTCAGCCTGTCTGATGATCTTAAAACAGCATTGTCAGATCATGGGATATACCCCTCCGTTGCAGGTCTTCACGGTGTACCAGCAGGACAAGCTGATCAAGGAGCTGTGTGTAAAAAACAATATTGACAAAAAATATGCACGCCGGATTCTATCATCCATCTCCCGGGCCAAGAATGATGGAGACCCCGCTAAATATTTTGACCGCAAACCGGGATTTTTAAACATTCGGATGGCCGATATTTTTGCCCAATTTGAAGCGCGGCTTACGGAAATGAACTGTGTTGATTTTGACAATATCCTTCTCAAAACCCGGGATCTGCTACGGGATAATGAAGCGGTCCGGAATCATTACCGGGATCTTTTTTCATATATTCTGGTGGATGAATACCAGGACACCAACAACCTGCAGGAGGAGTTGACGTCCCTTTTGCTGGGGGGACACCGCAACCTGTTCTGTGTCGGGGATGACTGGCAGGCCGTATATGGATTCCGCGGTTCCAACGTGAACCACTTTTTGCGGTTTGCAGAGAAATATAAAGATGCAAAAATTTTCAGGCTGGAGGAAAACTACAGGTCTGCCGACGAAATTGTCCAGACGGCCAATGATCTCATTGACCACAACCCCGACAAAATGGATAAACGCTGTTTTTCCCAGAAGAGAGGCGGGGTGGTGGAAATCTATGAGTTCATGTCCGATGCCCATGAAGCTGAATGGGCTGCCCGGCGCATCCTGAACCTCCACAAACAGGGACAGGGCATTCCCTATGACAGGATGGCAGTGGTTTACCGAACCAAATTCTGCTCCCTGCCCTTTGAAAAGACCTTCAGGGCTTTCCGTATTCCCTACCGGCTCATGGGCTCCCAGGGCTTTTTTGAACGTATGGAAGTCCTGGACGTAAACTCCTATCTCAGTGCCTCGTTTTTTCCCAATGACGACCTCTCTTTTGAGCGAATTATCAATACGCCAAAGCGGGGAATCGGGCCCGCCATGATTAAAAAACTTGCCGCCTTGCGAGAACAGGGCGGGTCTTTGCAAGGAGCTGCAAGGATCATGGTCCGGGACCGACTGGTGACCAAAAAAGTCCATGAAAATATGTCCGAAGTCCTTGATATCCTGGATACCATCCATGACATGGCCCCGGCCATGGCCATGGAGACCGTTATTGACCGCACCGGCTATTACGACTACCTGAAAACCAAAACAAAAACCGACGGGGAATTTGTTTCAAAAAAAGAAAATATCGAACAGTTGATCCACACGGCCCGAACCAAGGATACCATGCTTGAATACCTTGAAGAGGCAGCCTTGATCCGGGAGGACAAAGACGAAGACGATCAGGATGAAACCGGGGTGGGGCTGCTCACCATTCATTCGGCCAAAGGACTGGAATTTGATGTGGTGTTCATCGTCGGATGTGAAGAGGGGCTGTTTCCCCACTGGCGTTCCGTTGACGAGGGCGATGCGGCCCTGTCCGAGGAACGCAGACTCATGTATGTGGCCATGACCCGGGCCGAACGTTTTTTGTATCTAAGCCATGTCAATTACCGAAAAGGCGATTTTGCCACCCCCAGCCGGTTCATTGACCAGGTCCGGGAGTGTCTGGAATAGTCCCAGGCGCATACGTCTCTCATGGATTTATTTTTCGGCCTACGCGAACCCGTATCCCAGGCAGCAACCCGAATACTGCAGAGTGGATCCCGGGCCATCCCTTCGGACCACAAAAAGGTGTTCATCACCCTTTTTTTTATTATCTTTATTACGGTCACCGGGGTGGGCATTGTGGTACCTTTACTGCCCATCTACGCCCACGATCTGGGGGCCTCAGGCTTTTATGTGGCCATGATTTTCGGGGCGTTTTCCATATCCCGGGCGTTTTTTTTGCCCTGGTTCGGCAGCCGTTCAGATAAAAAGGGGCGCAAGCCCTTTATCCTGGCAGGGCTTTTAACATACATGCTGGTGGCCATTGCCTTTGTCTGGACCTACAATGTGGAGGGGCTTATTGTTATCCGCTTTATCCAGGGGGCAGGCTCAGCCATGATCATGCCCGTGGTTCAGGCCTATGTGGGAGAAATCTGTAACGAAGGCGCCGAAGGATATGCCATGGGGCTGTTCAACCTCTCCATGTTTTTAAGTCTCTCTTTGGGGCCTTTAATGGGAGGGCTGGTGCAGCAGACCTGGTCTTTGCACGCAGCTTTCTATTGCATGTCCATACTCTCTGCTTTGGGCGCAATCCTTGGTGTTATATTTCTGCCGCCGTTATCCCAGGAAAAAATTCGAATCAATAAACGGGCACCGGCTTCCATGGCCGTGGTTATCCGGGACCGGGAACTTGCGGGTCTGGTGGTTTTCAGATATGCCTATACCGCCTGCATCGGCGTTATCTGGTGTTTCATGCCCCTGTATGCCAGCAAAACCTTTGGCCTGGCCGGCGGAAAGATCGGGCTGCTTGTGACTGCCGGCGTGTTTGTCTCAGGTGCCTTGCAGTTGCCCATGGGCTATGCTGCAGACAGGTGGAACAGAAAAATTATGGTGGTGGTTGGCGGCATGTTGTCTGCCGCAGGCATTTTGTATCCGTTCTGGGCCACTTCATTTATACATCTTTTTGCAGGGGTATGCCTCTTCGGGCTGGGCGGGGGGATTGCCATGCCGGCCCTGACAGCCCTTGCCGTGGTGAAAGGAGAACAGCGGCAGGCACAAGGGTCAGTGATGGCTATTCTGACGGCCGCCCACTCCCTTGGCATGTTCACAGGTTCGGTCATGGCCGGCCTGTCCATGGACTTTTTCTCTCTTTCTGATGCGTTTCCCTGCGGGAGCATTGTCATGGCATTGGGTGTTCTTTTGTTTCCTATCCTTTATCAACCCAATTATAGCCACAGAAAGCACCGAAGAACACGGAATTGAGAACTTTTTCGCGCTGACGTTCAGTGCCTTCCGTGATTATTCATTATTCCGGCCATTGGATATACAGGGGCCGGTCGGCGGCAATGAGCCAGATGCCGCAGTTCTCAGTCACAGGTTCATCCTGGGGCGGATTAATTTTTATGCGGCCGTCGGGCAACTGAAGGGCAAAGCTTAAAAACCGGTACGTTTCCATTAAAAAAAGATGAAGTTCCCACCATGTCATGCCCGGTTTTATCCGGGACGTTTTTACATAATAAATCTCTTCGCCTTCATCATTTTTCAGCAGGACCTGGAGGGGTAAATGCACCTTATCCTGCATGGCCTGGACCATCATCTCGACAGTCATTGTCATGATGATTTCAAACTTTCCGGGCACCGAGGAAAAGGTCTCAAGGCTCTGAGTGGACAAGCACCTCACCGTTATTTCACAGGTTTCGGTCTTCAAATTCAAGGCATTAATCAAAACGAAAAGGGATAGTTCATCGCTGCCGGTATGAATGATGATTCGCTCGGCATCGGCAGTCCCTGCACGGGTCATGGCCTGGATGGTATCAGGCCGGCCTTTGACAAAAAAGGTGTGGGCCTGGTCCGGAAAAGGATGCCGGGTTTCATTGGCCAGGACCACGATGTCCTTGTCCCGGTATGTTTGGTCTGCCCGGATTTGCTCCACAAGATATTCGGTTTCCTGGGTATACCCCACAAGTAGAATATGCCCTGAGCCTTTATAAGGCGTTTCCCCGTGCATATTTTTGTCTCTCCTTTCTATCAAAACCGAGGCAATATGTGTAATAAAGGCCGCCCCAAGCCCGATCCCCATAAACATAGGCAAAACTGCGGCAATGACTTTTCCCCAGGATGAAATGGGGTACATATCCCCGTATCCCACCGTTGTTGAAGTAACGATACTCCACCACAAGGCTTGGCCCGGATGGTTCAGGGCACTGTCGGCCGGTTCTGCTAGGCAGATGAGGCCGGTGGAGGCCGCCAACAGTATCATGTATGCAAAAACAAGTGTTATCCCCCGGCGGTGAAGACCAGCTCGGAGTAGAGCTCTAATCCAATGAATCATTAAATATCTTGACCTTCATGTCGCGTTATATTTATTTCTCCTGCCATACCGGCGGCCTCTTCTCAAAAAAAGCAGCCACCCCTTCCTTGGCATCATTGGTGTCGCACAACCTGGCAAACGCTTCGTTCATGTAGGCGAACTGGGCTTCATAGGGCATATCCCTGGAGGCATAAAACGCAGACTTGGCAATTTTTACGGCCATGGGGCTCTTTTTTGCCAAATCCCGGGCCCAGGCAAGGGCGGCCTCATCCAGTTCATCCTTGGGCACGATCCGGTTGATAAGACCAAGTGCCAGTGCCTGATCAGCTTTGATCAGTTCCCCGTAAAGCAACAGTTCCAGCGCCTTTTTTTGTCCCACACACCGGGCCACGGGAATCACCGGGCCCACGCAGTTTAACCCTACATTTATGGCGGTCAGGCCCATTTTGACGTTATCGGCTGCAATGGCCAGATCCGATGCGGCCACAAGTCCCATACCGTTGGCGGCTGCCGCGCCATGGACCTGGGCGATTACGGGCGTATGCATTTTAGAGATCAGCACCAGGGGGGCTTCCATTTTCTCAATCCATTCACGATATTGATTCGTTGTTTTACCTTTAAGTTCATTGACATCAATGCCTGCACAAAATGCCCGGCCTGCGCCTTTGATAAGAATGACCCTGACGTCGCAAGCAACTTCAAATACGTTAAGGGCATCATACAGTTCTTCTGCCATCTGACTGGAAAAGGTATTCATCGCCTCGGCTCGATTCAGTGTTACAGTTGCCACATGGCCTTCAAGGGTTTGTGTGATAATTGTTTCGTATGCCATAGGGTATCTCCTTTAGTATTTTAACGAATGTCTGACTATGAAAGCATCATAATGCTAATAGGTTACCTGGCACATTATACTAATTGTAATGTCCGTGCAACCGCTACTTCCCGGCCGCTTCCGCCACTCGTTCTTCTCTATTATCTTTTTTCCATGCATTCGCCATCAAACACAACGCTCATATTCTATTAATAGTAAATTAATTTTCAAAGGATAATTACAAGCTATATTTAGGCACCTGCATTGAAGACTAAAAGATACAGCATCATTAATAAATTAAACCATTTTAAAAGAAGGAAAACAAACCAATGCTGAATTTAAACAAAAAAGTTTTAAAAGCCGGCATCATCGCTACCGTATGCCTTTTTTCATGTACACTTTGTTTCAACACAGCAACTGCAAAGTCAAGAACCAAAAAAAGCCGAGCCAATCCGAAATACATTTTTTACTTCATTGGTGACGGTATGGCCAGTGTTCAGATCCATGCTGCCGAAGCATACCTGGCTCAGTTGGCAGAAGGTGACGATGTTGAAGGCAGCATCAAAGCCGATCTTCTATCCATGAGCACAGCGTTTCCGGTACAGGGCATGGCCACCACCTTTGCCAACAACCGGTTTATCACAGGTTCCGCAGCAGCCGGTACAGCCCTTGCCTGTGGCATGAAGACCGACATCAACGTGATATCCATGGATCCCACCACTTCAGTCAGTTACAACTCCCTGGCTGAAAAAGCCAAAGAAGCCGGCATGAAAGTGGGGATTATCTCCTCTGTTACCATCAACCATGCGACTCCGGCAGTGTTTTATTCCCATACCCCCACGCGTAAAAATTATTCAGATATCGCCAATCAGCTTGCAACCTCTCCCTTTGATTTCTTTGGCGGAGGTTACTGGAATAACAGCGGTGAAGATGGAGCAGGTATGGCAGAAGAAACAGCGGTGGCCAATGGTTTTGCTATTACCCATAGCCTGACTGACCTTCAGGCCCAGGCCAATGGTTCCCGGGTCATCGCTTTTGACTCTGTCCAGGATGCAGGCGGTCACACCGGCGCGTTGTATTATGACATGGACCGTTCGGCCGTAAGCGGCATGTCCCTGGCTGATTTCACCGCAGAAGGCATCCGCATTCTGGACAATAACGACAAAGGTTTTTTCATGATGGTTGAAGGCGGAAAAATTGACTGGGCCTGCCATGCCAATGACGCCCGGGCCGCCATTGAAGACACCATCGCTTTTGATGACGCCATCAAAGAAGCCCTTAAATTTTACAATAATCATCCCAATGAAACCCTTATTGTTGTCACCGGTGACCATGAGTGCGGCGGCATGACCCTTGGATTTGCCAATACCGGTTATGATACAGCCTTTGAGATTCTGGCCAAGCAAACCGTATCCTATGAATATTTTGATGCAAATACATGGGCCGCCTATAAAACCGCGCATGAAAATACGACGGATATTGATGCAGACCTGTGGCAGATCATTTTTGATAACTTCGGCCTTGACGGTGCCGGACTGTCTGCAACCACAGATGACGATTTGACCGACTATGAGCTTGAAAAACTTGAGGCGGCCTTTGACAAGAGCATGACCGGCACGTCTTCAAATACATCTCAAGAAGATAGCTTGCTGTACGGCTACTATCAACCCATAAGCGTAACCTTGACCCACATCCTGAACAACAGAGCCGGTATCGCCTTTACCTCATACTCCCACACCGGTGTACCTGTGATGGTTCTGGCCAAAGGCAAAAATGAATCCATCTTCGACGGTTTCTATGACAATACTGATATTGCAAAGAAAATCGCCCAGGTCATGAGAGTGGATCTTAACAACTAAGGGCCGGCCTGGTCTATCAATGCCCAGGTTCAACCCACAACAAAGTTTGGAAAATCTGAGTAATCGCCCCAGACTATCATACAAATTAACCTTTTGGAATGCCGCTCTTTTTTAAGTGCGGCATTCCGTCAACGCTTTAACGGATTAAAGAAGAAGTGAACGCCTATTTAAAAACACACCCGGATATTTTATTGGTTATTCTGTTTGCAGGACTGTGCTGGATTTTGTTTGCTTTGCCGACCGGATATGACCAACTCATCTCCAAGGACACCCATTATGACAAGGCGCGGGTGCTCAGCGTGGATAATTCCGATATCATGGTCCATGCCATTGTAAAAGCCGGTACCCAGGACCTTGAGGTTAAAATGCTGGCCGGTCCCTTTAAAGGAGAAAAGGCCCGTGTCATCAATGCCTTGAAAGGAAAAATGGAGCTGGATGAGATTTATCAAAAAGGCCAGGTCATCCTGGTTCAGTACACAGTCATCAACGGTAAAATAAAAACAGCCTACAGCAATGGTCATTACCGTATCAGCCATGAGGTATGGCTTTTGGGGTTGTTTGCGTTGCTGTTGCTGGCCGTTGGCGGATGGACCGGGCTCAAGGCGTTGCTCTCTTTTGCCCTGGCAGGGCTTATGCTCTGGAAGATCATGGTTCCCTTGTTTCTCAAAGGGTATGACCCCATCCCCATTGCCCTGGCTGTGGTGGGATTTTTAACCCTTGCCATAAGTCTCCTGGTGGGTGGACTGACCCGACGCGGCGCTGTGACGTTTTTTGGGGCGTTCCTGGGCCTGGTATTCACCTGTATCCTGGCGCTATACTTCAATGAAAGTTTCAGGATTCACGGTGCTGTCCGTCCATTTGCCGAAACCCTTCTCTACTCCGGTTTTTATGATTTACAGATCACCCGGATTTTTCTTGCCGGTATCTTTATCGCCTCATCCGGCGCAGTGATGGACCTTGCCATGGACATTGCCGCGTCCATGGACGAGGTGAAAAAGAACAACCCGGACATTTCATTAAAAGACCATATCCGGTCAGGAATGTCTGTGGGCAGGGCGGTGATCGGCACCATGACCACCACCCTGCTTCTGGCCTACTCCGGGGGATACATGACCATGATGATGCTCTTCATGGCCCAGGGGGTTCCCCTGATCAATTTTTTTAACATCAACTTTGTAGCTGCAGAAGTGCTTAACACCCTTGTGGGAAGCTTCGGCCTTGTTACTGTGGCCCCGTTTACGGCAGCTGTGGGAGGGTTTGTCTACCACTTCAGGCCGGACGGGATACTTAAAAAGACTATGCCGGTCACTTCAGAGGAGATGAAACACTGCGCTTCTCAAATCCGGACAGAATAACTTGAATACAATGCTAAAAAGGAAACAATACAATGAAACAGATTAAATTAATTTTTGCAGCGATTATAGCCGTTTGCTGGAGTGTATGTGCGTCAACCAATGCGTTTGCAAGTTGCTACGGCTGGGCTACCGCATATTTGGATAACTCTTCCATTGTACTTGATTTAGGCTCAAATGTTACTTCTACTATCAGCTATTATGCTTATGCCCAATACGGAAATCAGACCGACACATCATCATCAACAAGTGAAGCGCTTGTTGAAGTTAGTGCCGACAACTGGGCCTGGGCTGAGGCCGATATAGCGGATGATTACCAAGATATCTATGCCGCTGTCTCTATAGACAATCCAGCAACGGATATAACTTCTAATGCCATAGCTGAATACGGCATTTCATTTACAGCCGCACAAGCCGGGACCCTGACCATTTCCATTGACTTTGATCTTGAAATTGATACGTCAAGTACGGCATATGCTGAAGCGCTTGCTTACCTGACCATCAATGACGAAGAGTACGATTCAGCAAGCATTGATTTTTATGCGTATAACGGCATGAGCAAACACTTAAACGATCTGGGAGCGCTGACTTCTACTTACACATATAGTGAAGGCGAAAAAGTTACTATTCTGTTAGGCGCTGATGCTTATGCGGCCGTGCCCGTACCTGGTGCCGGACTTCTGTTGAGCACAGGCCTTATCGTCTTCGCTGCAATCAAAAGAAAGAACTAATTTGAATTAACTTTAATACAGCAAATGAATAATGGAGAGGCCCAGCAAAACAATAAACGTATGTTTTTGATATCGTTCGAACCATGGGATGCGAATCAGGCGGGTGCCGATCTGACCACCCACGATCACCCCGCTGCAGGTTGCAAATAACAGATAAGTGCCATGCGGCCAGGACGCAAACCCCAGCCAGACACTGATGCAGGTCAGACAAAGGTAAAACAGAATCGTGACA
Source organism: uncultured Desulfobacter sp. (assembly GCF_963664415.1). Classification (NCBI taxonomy): domain Bacteria; kingdom Pseudomonadati; phylum Thermodesulfobacteriota; class Desulfobacteria; order Desulfobacterales; family Desulfobacteraceae; genus Desulfobacter; species uncultured Desulfobacter sp. Next base: position 2,545,593 of record NZ_OY761445.1, read on the forward strand.
AACATGATAAGCAGGCTGGTCGCCACAGCACGGGAAGTTGCCATTTTGAGTTTCAGTGTCATGTGCGGGATAAGCCAATCGGAATTGCCGATGCTTAACAGCCCTGTGAAAAATGAAGACAGAATGACCACAGGATAGCTTTTGGCATGGATAATGGGAGAAGGAATAACTCGTGACGGATCAATAACGGGCACCGGGCCTCTCAAAGACTGGATGGTTCGGATCAGCAGATAAGCGGCAATAAGCACAAAAATATACAGCAGTAGCTGTTCGTATCCCCTGGAGATGTAGAAACTGGATAAAAATCCCAGGGTCACACCTATCAGTGCCATGGGAATAAAGGCTACGGCTGTTTTAACGTCAACCAGACCGTTAAAAAAATAGGTCAGAGAACCGGTACCCTTACCTGCAATCTGGGTAAATATTGAAATGGCCACAGCCTCGGAAGGCCTGATTTCAAGAAATGTTAAAACTGGTATCCAGAGAATACCGGCACCTAATCCGGTAAACATCACCATGGAACCGACACCAATGGCCAGAAGATGGACAAAAATAAATTTAGAAAAACTTAATGGAATAACGGCATTTAAAAAAAAGGACAGAAAAAAAATATATGCGATATCCACCAGCATCCAGAACCCAAGGTATTGAGGCGCCTTTAACAGCAGGGGCCATATTTTCATCAGTCAGTTATCCTTATAACGGTCGCAACCGGTTTTTCGCCTTTCATGATTGAATATTTGTTTTGTATTCTATACAAAAAGTTCGGTCCGGACAAGTTTCTCTTTCGTATGTTTTGATTTTTATGCAGTCCAGCGAGACACTCTCTGTCAGATATTGCCTCATTTTTAAAACGAATATGTTTCACCGGATTCAAGGATATGCGTCTGACAATGAAGAGAGTCCTTAAATTTTTGCAATGCATAATCACAGGTATCATGGGGAGAAAGAAATATTTGTTTGGGATTGATGATGTTCAAGTTCTCAATTGTCTGCGCGAGATCCTGTTCCGAAATTTTCTGCCATGGCGGTTTTCCTGTTCCCCAGATCATCTGCACCTTGAGGCCGGGTTTACGAATTGCGCTGTCAGTAACAGGGAAGTGAAGCCCGCCGCCAATTGCATATATGGGGTCATCTGAGAGGCGTTTTGCCATCTGAACGATGGTTTCGATGGTTGGATGGCCGCATCCCGTAATCACAATCAATCCTTTACCCTTAAGCCGGGCAACAATGGCCTGCTCTTCGGTCCACCCAAGAAAAAAAAAGCTCCTTGACAAAGGACCCGTGGTGGCAATGCCAGCCGGCAACATCCGGGGGCGTTGAACTCTTTGGATTTCAAATCCTTGGGCATCAACCTTGGCCGGGGTAAAACAGACCATGCCGTTACCTTTTCCCAATTCCCTGGGCATGCAGATCTGATTTTTGCGAACCGCTTTAAAACCACCCATGTGGTCCGGATGCAGGTGAGAGATGACAAGTGCGTCAACCTGATCGATCCCAAACCTCAGCTTTGCGGCATTGTGGGCCAAAGCCGGCATTTCGGGGCCGTATCCCAGATCAAAGAGAATTGATCCCTTATCGGTTTTGATTAAATAGGAAACTCCGGGGGCACTTAAAAAACCCGGGGCTGCTTTTTGTTCCAGAAGGACAGTCAACTCGAACCGCTCAAGCTCAGGTAGTTCCAGAAAACCTGCCTGGTCTATGCGCCGCTTATTTACATTCTGCGATAGGTCAACGTTCTGTTTATAGAGGCGATTTTTAATGAAAAGCATAGGAAAAAGAACCGGCGACGCTATTCCTATAATCGGCCACCATGCAGGAGAAATTCTTCTGGACATTTTAAACCTTCTCTTTTATCGATCAATCGTATGTAACCTGCTTGCAGCAAGGTATCAAATTTCGATTGATCCATACAAGAGATAAAAGCATTATCCTTTAAATTAGAAATTAACCGTAAAAATGCGATTGGCCAAGGTTACACCTTCGGCTGAAATGATCCGCCAAGGCGAACCACTTCTTCCAATACATCATGAACAAGGTCATCCAGCCGAGAAGCAATTTCCGGACTCAGGTGTTCGCTTAAGGTTTCGATATCCTTTGGTTCGACGCCGATAACAGTGGTTTCAGGTACATAGTCCAGGGCGTTGCACAGGGTTAATGCTTCAATAAGATCAACCTGATGCAGCGAATTTTTTGCCAGAATCCTGTTGGGAATCTGTTCATGGTCAAGCCGATGCAGATCACCGGGCCGACCGTGATTAAGTACTGTATCCACGACAATAAGCCGGCCGGCATTGGATATTACGCCAAGCAGATTCACACCGAGAACACCACCGTCTATAATATCGACATTATCAGAAAATTCGTACTCCTTTTCCAGCTTTTCAACCACCCGGATACCCACACCATCATCTGTATAAAGAATATTTCCCACGCCCAGAACTGTGATATTATTAATGTCCATAGATAATTTATTTGCCCGCTCCGTCTATAAATTAAAAATTGCGGCAGTATATTACCGCCGCAATCTCGATTATCAAGCATCAGTTATAATTCAATTAAATAACCTTAACCTCATAGGTCTGGTTGGTATGGGGATCAATGACATGAACTGCGCACGCAAGGCACGGATCAAAAGAGTGAACGTTCCGCAGCACTTCCAACGGTTTGGATGGATCCGCCACAGGCGTACCCACAAGGGATCTTTCCACAGGCCCTCTTTGCTTTTTACTGTCACGGGGACCAAAATTCCATGTGGAGGGTACCACGTACTGATAATTTTTAATCTTACCGTCTTTGATATCAATCCAGTGGCCAAGTGCACCGCGGGGTACGTCGTTCAGTCCGCCACCCTGACCCGTTTTGGGCATGGTCCAGGGCTGGTAGGTCTTTTTGTTGCCCGATGCGATATTGGATTTCAATGTTTCAATCCAGCCTTCCATGGCGTCTGAAATGACCACGGTTTCAATGGCCCGGGCGGCTGTCCTGCCAAGGGTGGAGAACAGGGCTTCTTTTCCAACACCAAGGGTCTTGAGGGTATGGTCAACCAATTTTTTTACCTGGCCGTGGCCCTTGGCATAGGCAACCAGCACACGGGCCAGGGGACCGACCTCTGCAGCTTTGCCGGCATATCTTGGGGCCTTGATCCAGGTGTATTTATCGTCGGTGTTGTAGGAAATATCTCCGGCGATGGGTTTGGTCTCTCCGGAAAGAGGATGTTTGGCCTTGCCTTTTTCATACCAGGCCCGGGTGACGTCTTCGGTAATTTTATCCGTGTCCACGGCCGCGTAGGCCAGGTTTGCGTCGACAACACCGCCGGGCAGCAGCAGGTCGTCATCAATATTTTTCTGGGGGAACTCGCCATAGGCAAGAAAGGTGTCATTGTTGCCACCGATGGCACCCCAATCTTTGTAGTAAGATGCAATGGCCAGCAGATCAGGCAGGTATACTTCATCGATAAACGCCTTGGTCTCTTTCCAGATCTGTGTGAACTCATCAATTCTCTCGGGCGTCAGGTCTTTTACGGATGTAATACCACCGACAACCAGAAACTGGGGATGAGGATTTTTACCGCCGAAAATGGCGTGCATGCGTGCTGCCTTGGCCTGTAGTTTTAGGCCTTCAATGTAGTGAGACGCCGCCATAAGGTTGGCTTCGGGCGGGAGTTTGTAGGCAGAATGCCCCCAATATGCATTGTTAAAGGGGCCCAACTGTCCGCTGTTCACAAAAGTTTTCAGCCTGATTTGAACTTCGCTGAAGTAGTTGGAACTTTGGGGCCGTCCGGATACGTTTTCGGACAGTTTGGCAGTCTTGGCCGGATCTGCAGACAGGGCACTGACAATATCCACCCAGTCCAGGGCATGCAGATGATAAAAATGAACAATGTGGTCATGCTGGAACTGACTGCCGTGCAGCAGGTTACGAACGATCCGTGCATTTTCCGGAATCTCTATTTTGCAGGCTTTTTCCACCGCACGGACAGAAGAAAGTGCATGAACATAGGTACAAACGCCGCAGGAGCGCTGAACAAAATGATGTGCATCCCGGGGATCTCGCCCCTGAAGCATAACCTCAATACCCCGAAACATCTGTCCGGAACACCAGGCATCAGTCACCTTGCCGTTTGCAACTTCCACCTCGATTCTAAGGTGGCCTTCTATTCTGGTAATGGGATCAACAATAATTCTTTTACCCATAATAATATCCTTTCACATCGTATGTGTTGTGTTTAATTGTATAGATGATATACCGCGAACTATTAGGCGAGCACGCTGCGAATCAACTGATATCGCTACATTTCTTCATAAAACGGCGTCATTTCGTCCCAGAAGCCGGGTTCACTGCAGCCAATACAGGGATGGCCGGCCTGGATGGGAAAACTTGTCGCGTCGTTAAATTTCGCGGTGGGACAATTATTATAGGTTTCAGGGCCTCTACAGCCCATTTTATAGAGACAATACCCAAGTTCGGCTTCCTTGGAGCCGAATTCCTCGACAAACTCATCGTTTTCATAATGTTCGAGGCGCGGGCAGTTGTCATGAACGGTTTCACCATAAGCGAACATGGGTCTGCCGTAATCATCAAGTTCCATCTTTTCGTTGTTTAGATATTTAAGGATGGTGCCAAGCAGATTTAAGGGATTGAAAGGACAGCCCGGCAGGTTAATGGTGTCAACGCCAATGGCATCTTTTACGCCTTTATATCCACCTGGGTTGGGTGCTGCAGCAGATATGCCACCGTATGCTGAACAGGTCCCCACACAGATAGTTGCAGCCGCTTTGGGGATGACTTCCTTGGCAATTTCCAGGAAGGTTTTTCCGGCAACCTTACCGTATGAACCTTTGTGGCTGGTTCCAATGGCACCTTCCACAATACAGACAAACTTACCTTTGTATTTTTCAACAGCATCGTGCAAACTTTTTTCTGCCTGATGGCCGGAGGCCGCCATGAGGGTTTCATGGTATTCTACGGAAATGGTTTCCAGGATGATGCCGCCCACATCCGGTGTCCTTAAAAAAGCTTCTGAACATCCGGTACATTCAGAAAAGTGAAGCCACACCACCGGGGGACGTATCGCAGCCGCTTTTTCAATCTTTGCAGCAACCTGCCCCACGAAAGAATGCGACAAGCCCATAGTTGCTGTCAAGGCTGTACAGTACTTGAGAAAATCTCTTCTTGAGACCCCTTTTGATTCTAATCTTTCATAAAACTTTTTGCTGGAATTGGTTTCCATAATACCTCCGTTATTGCTGTTATGATTTCATATCATAAATTTAATTGATATTATAGATGAGCGAATTAGACCTGAGCAAATTGATTATTCGGATCTATCATAACAAAACGAATTACATATTTCCATCATTATGATCTTATAAAAAAGTGTATGTAATCCATGAAAATTTATCAATTTTTGTTGCAGGAAAGAATCACAGAAAAAACCAAATTCCGGCCTTGGTCACATTTTAGGCCATACGATTTTCCGGTAGGTTGGGTTGAGGGCGATGTTATGATAAAGCCCCAAATTCCAGATATTGGCAGGCCGTATATACCTAAAAAATGCAAGCCTCCATGGCCTGATATGCGGCCATAGGAGGCTCCCTAAGGGTGAGGATATTTTGATTTTATTAAATATGTTTTTGATTAGTTGTCAAAGTTTTGGTGGTTTCTGTAATTTACTATTATCATCAACATATAAAAAAAATCAAAATACCAAATGCATTTTATGAGTTATAAACATAGGCGCAAAATCAAATCTTAAAGTTGATGTTCCGCCAACTTTTTTGAAAAGTTTAATAATCGTAAAATCCTTTGCCGCTTTTGCGACCAAGCCAACCGGCACGAACATATTTTCGCAACAACGGCGTAGCCCTGTACTTGGAATCCTTAAATTCTTCGTAAAGAACATCCATAATAGCCAGACAGACGTCCAGGCCGACCAGGTCTCCCAAGGCAAGGGGACCGATGGGATGGTTGGCTCCCAGTTTCATGGCCGTATCAATATCTTGTGCACTGGCAACGCCTTCGGCATAAATGGCGGCCGCTTCGTTGATCATGGGAACCAATATTCGGTTTACCACAAACCCCGGTGCCTCATCCACCTGTACCGGCTCTTTGCCTAGATCCAGGGCCAAAGCCTTTACCGCGTCAAAGGTCTCATCGGATGTGGCAATCCCCCTGATGATCTCAATTAAGGCCATGACAGGTGCCGGGTTAAAAAAGTGCATGCCGATCACCTTATCCGGACGTTTTGTGGCCGTAGCCACCTCAGCAATGGAAAGAGAAGAGGTGTTGGATGCCAGGATGGTTGCTGGTTTACAGATATTATCAAGTTCACTGAAAATCTGCTTTTTGATTTCCATATTTTCCACGGCAGCTTCCACCACAAGATCGCAATCCTGGGCATTTTGAGGATCTGTGGTGCCGATAATCCGGGCAAGAATCGGCTGGATCATGACCTCTTCCAATTTTCCCTTGGATGCCATGCGGTTCAAATTTTTAGAGATAATCGAAATGCCGTTGTTAACAAAATCCTGTTTAATATCCCGCAACACCACCATATAGCCGTTAACGGCAAAAACCTGGGCAATTCCAGCCCCCATGGTACCGGCACCGATCACGCATATTTTGTTCATATCATTATGACCTTTCATCAAATCAATTTTTCATATTTTCCACGATCATGGCCATCCCCATCCCCCCGCCAATACACATAGAGACAAGCCCTGTGCCATAGCCTTTGCGCTTCATCTCATGGATCAGGGTAACCATCTGCCGGGCGCCGGTGCAGCCGATGGGATGGCCCAGGGAGATGCCGCTGCCCAGCTGATTGGCAAATTCAGGATCAATATTCAGCTCGATCATGCACCCCAAAGCCTGGGCTGCAAATGCCTCATTCAGCTCAATGATGTCCATATCGTTTATGGACATGCCTGTAGATTTCAAGACCCGACGTACGGCAGGAATCGGTCCCAGCCCCATATATGCGGGATCCACGCCACCCGTGGCAAACCCTTTGATCTTGACATAAGGTGTCAGCCCCAGTTCTTTGGCCTTGTCTGCGCTCATCATGACCACGGCTGCACCACCATCATTAATACCCGATGCATTACCCGCCGTAACGGACCCATCCTTTTTGAACACAGGTTTCATCTTGGCCATCTTTTCCATAGAAGTTTCCATGGGCCGCTCATCCGTATCGACAACCACCTCTGCCTTGCGGGTACGGGTGGTCACCGGCACAATCTCCTCTTTGAACGTACCGTTCGCAATGGCTTCCCGGGCCCTTGCATGGCTGAGGCAAGACAATTTATCCTGGTCATGCCGGGAAATATTATAAAGTTCGGCAATATTCTCAGCGGTCACGCCCATGTGATATCCGTTAAATATTTCAAAGAGACCGTCATACACCATCAGATCATAGATGTCCCCTTTTCCGGAGACCTCCATACGGTATCCCCACCGGGCACGCGTCATGGCCATGGGGGCATTGCTCATACTCTCCTGGCCGCCTGCGATCACCACATCGGCCTGCCCACTCATAATTGATGAAGCACCAATAGCAATGGACTTAAGCCCTGATCCGCATATTTTGTTCACCGTAAAGCCATAGGTCTCCTTGGGCACCCCCGCCCGAATCATGGCCTGCCGCCCCGGGCTTTGGCCCTGCCCTGCCTGCAGCACATTACCCATGATTACCTCATCCACAGCAATGGGGGCGGCATCGGCGTTCCAGTTTCCATAAGCTTGTTCCAGCTCAGTTTTACCCCGGTCTCTTAATTTATCCGGTGCAAAAGCCAGCATCTCGTCACTGACTTCGGGCCGAAGGCCTGCCCTTTCCATGGCGGCCCGGATAACGACGGCACCCAGATCCACTGATGAGACAGTTTTCAGCACCCCGCCAAAACTGCCGATGGCAGTTCTGGCACCGCTGACTATCACTACATTTTTCATAAGATTTCTCCTTGGTAAAAATAGCGGCTACTTGCTTCCAAAAGCAGCGTCATCCATCTCAACCACCGAATTGTCACACGCTTTAAGCGCTTCCAGCTTTCCTGCGGTTGCGGAAAGGACCTGATTGATAAAAAACCGGGCGGTTTTGATCTGTCCGTCATAGAACATGTTGTCTTTTTTCTTTTTGCCCTTGTTAGCTGTGGCTGTTGCGGCACGCCATAACAGCATCCAGGCCATGGCAAGGTCGCCTGTGACCTCCATGAAGGGATATGAAAAGGCATAGGCTGTTAAAAATTCTTCGGACCTGGATTTGGCCTGCAATTCAGCAGCCACTTCTGTATATGTATTGAAAAAACCTTCCAGCCGGGTGGTGAGATCTTCAAGCCCTTCGGCTTCTTTGGCGATGGCAAAGGTTTTCTTGATTTCTTCGAGCAACGCGTTGAAAGCCGCGCCTTTTTTCATGGAGAGTTTCCGGCCTAAAAGATCAATGGACTGGATACCGTTGGTTCCCTCATACAGCATAAATATCCTGGAATCCCTGAGCAGCTGGGCCACAGGGAACTCCTCGATAAAACCGTAACCGCCGTAGATCTGAATGCCCTGGTTGCAGACCTCAAAGGACTTGTCCGTGCCATATCCTTTGACAATCGGCGTTAGGACTTCCAGTAAATATTCATAATGGGCTTTCTGATCCGCATCCGTGGACACGGCAACCAGGTCGTGGCACATCGCGCAGAAGTAATTCAGACTGCGCAGGCCTTCCACATAGGCCTTCATGGTAATCAGCTGACGCTTCACATCGGGATGGCGAATGATGGACACCGGTTTTGAACCGGCCGGGGCTTTGAGTTCCCGGGACTGAATCCGTTCCCGGGCATAATTCAGGGCATACGTATATGCGGCAGACGCGTTGGCAAAGCCCTGGAGACCCACCATCTGACGGGCTTCGTTCATCATTTCGAACATGGCGGCCACGCCTTTGTTTTCCTGGCCCAAAAGGGTACCGATGCATCCGGACTTGCCCCCTAAGGTCAACGAACAGGTCGCATTGCCGTGCAGGCCCATTTTGTGCTCAATGCCGGTACAGACCACATCGTTGAATTCCCCTGGGGTGCCGTCCGCGTTCACCCGGAATTTGGGTGCCAGGAACAGGGAAATACCGGCAATACCTTCGGGAGCGCCTTCGATTCTGGCCAGAACCGGATGGATGATGTTTTCCACCATGTCGTGCTCGCCTGCAGAGATGAAAATTTTGTTGCCGAACAGGGAATAGGTGCCGTCCCCGTTTGGTTTCGCCGTGGCCTCCACTGCGGCAAGGTCGGAGCCCGCATTCGGTTCGGTCAAAAGCATGGTGCCGGACCATTTTCCCGACAGCATATTCTTAAGGTAAATCTGCTTTTGCTCATCCGTGCCGAACTTCTCCACAAGTTTGGCCGCGCCATGAGTGAGCATGTTATAAAGCATAAAGGAATTACAAGCCCCGTAGAAATACTCATTGGCTGCCATGGCAACGGCATGCGGCATCCCCTGCCCGCCCCATTCGGGGTCATCAGTCATCCCCAGCCATTCACCTTCATTATACGCTGCATATACACTGTGAAAGGCCTCGGGAACTTTTACTTCACCGGCATTGAACGTGCAGCCTTCATCACTGATCGTTTGAAGGGGCAGGATCTCTTTAATTGCAAGATTTCTGGCTTCGCTTACGATTAAATCAACGGTTTTTTTCTTGAACTCGGCAAATCGCTCATCTTTACTTAATTTGTCCACGCCCAGTTGTTCATGTAATACGAAATCCACATCCCGTCGATCTGCAATCAATTGTGCCATAAGACTTTATCCTTTATAAAAGCTTTTAAGGTTACAAGTTCCACGGGCGTATCTGTTTTTTACACCCATGGGTCCAAAACATTTTTTCTAACAGCCATGGTCCGTCCTTGGTCGATCAACACCCAGGCTTAAGCCCACAAAAAAAGTTGGAAGATTTGTGTTGCTTACACAGTCTTTCCTATAAAAAACGCCAGCTCTTTAAGGCCGTATAAAATTATCAACCGCAAATGACGCGTCAGGCAACGGCATAGCGTCCGTCTGCGTGATTCTTCAAGGTCCAGATACGCATTTTCTCCGCATCCCGGATCAATTGGTCCCTAAAGTCCGGATGGGCGATGCTTATAAGTGCTTCGGCCCTTTCCCAGGTAGACTTTCCTTTCAGGGAGACCATTCCATATTCCGTGACAACATACTGGGTGATGGTCCGGGGCAGGGTAACGATGGAGCCTTTATCAAAAACAGGCCGGATTCTGGATTTGATGTTACCGTCACGGTCTTTAACCGTAGAGCTTAGACAGATAAAAGACTTACCCCCTTTGGAATGATAAGCGCCGTAGGCAAAGTCAAACTGACCGCCTGTGCCGGTAATATGCCTGAAACCGGAGGACTCCGAAGAGACCTGGCCGTAGAGATCAACCTCAAGGGCGTTGTTGATGGAAATGGCCTTATCGTTATCAGAAATATGGCTCAGTTTATTAGTGTAATCCACGGAAAAACTTGCACAGGCAGGGTTGTTGTTCAAAAAATCATACAGGCGGGCGCTGCCCAGGGCAAAGGTGTAAACCATCTTTCCCGGATCCCGGCTTTTTTTAAGATTGGTAATTTTTCCGGCGTCATACATATCCAGGTAGGCATCGGCAAGCATTTCAGTATGAACACCTAAGTCCTTGAGATCCGATTGGGCAATCATTTTGCCCACCGCATTAGGCATCCCTCCGATGCCGAGCTGGATACAGGACCCATCTTCGAGTTGGCTGACAATCATCTCTGCAATTTTTTTATCCACATCGGTAATAACCGGATCAGGCAGGGTTACAAGCGGCTTATTGTCGGTCTCCACCACAAAATCCACATCACGAATGTGGACCGATTCATTGGAACCACCCAAGCAGCGAGGTATGTTTTCATTGACTTCAATAATGACCGTATCTGCGTTTTCAATGATTGACTTTTGAAAAGAGTTGGCAACCCCGAAGTTAAAATGACCAAACCGGTCCATGGGCGCAGTTTTAAGCATGCAGATATTGGATTTGATGTTCTGTTTATAATGGGACGGACCTTCGTGGTAGATAAAAGGGATGAAATGACAATTCCCGTTATCGTGCTTTTTTCGTTCTCCGCAGCTAAAGTGCCAGGAGTTGTAAATCATGCAGCTGCTTCCCGGATCTGCTGCAGCCACGGCAGCAGTGCCGGGATAGGCCAGCGCTCTAACCTTAACATCCTTGAGTTCATGGATTCGCATGGCCAGTGCAGCATCAAGGGCTTCCGGGGCAGTTAAAAAAGCGCCATAATCAACCCAATCCCCTGATTTAACAACGGATACGGCATTGGCTGCACTGGACAACTTTTGCCGATATTCTGTCATGATGCTCATGTTAAACAACTCCTCTTTTTATTTATCTGATCTAAAAAAAACTGAACGCTTGTTCACAAGCTTTAGATTGTGGTAGCAATAATTATACCAATCAACCGAATTACTTTTGTAACAGATTATTTTTAAATGGTATTTTTGTATTTAGAAATGTTTTTAAGGTGGGTAAAGAAACAGACTGACGTGGCGATATCGCCACATACAATAAAATAAGACGGTAAAACTTAAATAATTTTATTGCAATTTCAATGTATTACAAAATAGTGGCCATCTCGCCACGATTTGGGGTTATTCAATTCCGAACTTCTTCATTTTGGTAAACAAGGTTTTTCTGTGAATTCCAAGACTCACAGCCGTCCTGGCCTTTTGCCATCGGTTCTCCTCCAGGGCTTTGAGGATGATTCCCTTTTCAAACGCCTCCACAATCTCGCTCAATGATCCGCGGGGATCAGGCGTATCCTGGATAAAAGGAACCTGTTCAGTGCTGTCTGCCCTATGCTCAGGCGAGTTACCGGTAAAATCAATTTTCCCCAAGGTCACGTAACGGTGAAGAACATTCTGAAGTTCCCGGACATTTCCAGGCCAGTCGTGCCGAAAAAAATCCTCCATGATTTTGCCTCCCACAGGAAGAATATTTCCCTCATCCCCAAAAGCGGATAAAAAATAGTCCACCAGCAATGGAATATCTTCCTTTCGGTCCCGAAGGGATGGCAGCTGAATGGGAATAATATGCACCCGGTAAAAAAAATCCTCCCGCATCAATCCTTTTTCCACCAGCCGCTTAAGATCCTTGTTGGTGGCAGCCACAATCCTCAGGTCAGGTTTAATCACCTGGGTACCGCCCACAGGTGTGTACCCCCCGCCTTCAATGGCCCGAAGAAGCTTGACCTGGAGATTGGGGCCGATATCCCCAATTTCATCTAGAAACAAGGTGCCGCCATCAGCCGTACCGAGAAATCCTTCCTTATCCTTTTCAGCGCCGGTGAACGCCCCCTTGCGGTAACCAAAAAATTCACTTTCTATAATATTTTCGCTGATCGCCCCGCAGTTGACAGGCACAAATCTTTTTTTACACCTGTTGCTCAAATTATGAATTGCCCGGGCCACCAGCTCTTTTCCGGTGCCTGATTCACCATAGATAATCACATGAGCGTTGCTTGCGGCTGCCCGTACCACCAGTTCATAGACCTTCTGCATGGATTGGCTTTTACCCACAATATTTTCAAACCTGTACCGTTCTTTCATGGCAGACCGAAGAACGATGTTTTCATTTCTGAGCAGATCCGCATCTTCGCTGATCTTCTCTTCCCGGCGCTTTCTGTCGGTAATGTCCATATGAATGGTCTGAGCTTTGACAATCCGGCCCCGGTTGTCGTAGACCGGAGACTGAATAGACCAATACCATCGGCCGTCCCGGGGGCTTTTCAGTTCCCACCGCCGGGTCTCTCCCGAAAGGACCAACCCAAGCCGGCAACCGGGACAGGGGGAATCAAGACCATGAACCACCTGATAACATTTTTCTCCCACCCCGCTTTGGCCCGCCTTTTCCTGCAATGCATCATTCATGAACTCAAGCCGGTAGTCTTCAGATGTCGTATAGATCAATCCTTCAAAGGTGCGAATGACATCACTGAGCTGCGCCTCGCTTTGCCTCAGGCGGTTCTCGGCAAGCTTTCTTTTTGTGATATCCATAAATGATGCAATGCTCTTGCCGGTACCGGGAATCATGCCCACCTTCATATCGATGTACCGGATATCCCCGGACTTGGCAAAAATCCGGCACTCGTACTCGGTAGGAATGCCGGCAACCCCCTTTCGCCGGCCGTAATGATAATTTTGCATCATTTCATTGTCACCGGGCACCACAAACTGAGACCATCGCATCCGGTTCTCAATTTCGTTACGCTCAAGCCCCACCAGGTCCATGAATTTGGCATTCACATAAAGGATCAGCATATCCGGATCAATAATGATGGTGCCGGTGCCGGTATTTTCAAAAACGCTGTGGTACATCTCTTTTTGGCGGGTCAATTCCAGAATCCGGCCCTCGCCCTCTTTGGCTTTGTGCAGCCTGTGCAGGGTTTTGCCAAGGTCAATGGAAAGCGCTTCTAAAACGTCGATCTCCAAAGCATCGGGTACATACCCGCTGGGGGCATAAAAAACCTGGCACTTGTCAGCTTTTTCATAAGGGTCATTTATGGAAAAGTAAAAAGCCGTAGCCGGAGTTCCGGGTTTCAGGCCCAAGCGTTCCGCCACGGGTTTGGGAAGGTCCGTATCCGTGATCGTATTAAACGGTTTGTTTTTGGGGTTTACGCTGGTTCCGGGAAAAAGAGCCAATTCGTTCAAATCGGTATGGGCGGGGCTCATGTCATCGCAATCTAAACCGGATTCAGGAAAAAAAACCGATTTAAAACAAACCGTATAATAAGGCGTATGACTTTCCACTGCGCCCACGACTGCATCCAAAAGCTTGGCGGCTTCAACGGCATGGAGCATCGCACGGCGGCACAGGCGGGAAAATGTAAACAACCACATCATATCCGCCGGAATCCGGCCTGTTTGCCCCAGTATGTCATGTCCGGCCTGATCCGGGCTTGGTTTTATTTTCATCTCACTCCTGCATGGATCAAATGGGTTAAAGTTAAGCAATGATCCACCCATAAAAACAGAAACATAGTGAATATGCGTATATGAGTCAAACCCAAAAAGCCTGGAAAAAATTATGAATTTGCTCAGCATGCAGTTGTGTGGTGATGCACGCAGAATTTATTTACCGGAAAGGCGGATCTAACCTACTAAAATTATAGCTTTTCATGTCTAATAACACTTACGTTTCAAAGCGTTGACAGTTTGATTTCTCAATTCTTGGCCCATGACTTTGCCCGGTCCACAGCTTTTTTCCAGCCTCGCAGGCATTCATCCACCTTTTCCAGGCTTTGGTTCAAATGAAAGCAACGGTCTTGCTGCCAGAAAGATTTAATCTGGTCCATGTCTGACCATACACCCACAGCAAGACCGGCAAGGTAAGCCGCCCCCATGGCAGTGGTTTCCACATGCTTAGGACGGCACAAGGAGACGCCCAGGATGTCCGCCTGGAATTGGCATAGATAATTGTTCGCACTGGCCCCGCCGTCCACTTTAACGGTTTTTAATTTAATACCCGAATCTTTAACCATGGCACCGATCAAATCATTGGCCTGGTAGGCAAGGGATTGAATCCCGGCCCGGATAATATGATTTTTTGTTGTTCCCCGGGTAATGCCCAGCATGGCGCCCCTGGCATAGGGATCCCAATAGGGAGCGCCTAAGCCAACAAAGGCAGGAACAATGTAAAGCCCTTCGGATGAGGGAACGGCAGTGGCCATCTCTTCGGTTTGCGCCACATCGCTGAAAAAATTTAAGTCATCCCGCATCCACTGCAGCAGCGCACCGGCAATAAATACCGAGCCTTCCAAGGCATACGTGACGTTATCTCCGATCTGCCAGCCAATGGTTGTGAGCAGTCCCGAGGGCGATGCAATGGCTTGTCCCCCTGTATTCATCAACATAAAGCAACCGGTCCCGTAGGTGATCTTTGTCATTCCTTTTTCATAAGCGGCCTGTCCGAACAGAGCGGCCTGCTGGTCTCCTGCGACACCGGCAATGGGTATTTCATACCCGAACAATTTTTTGTCGGTTTTGCCGAATATGCCGCAGGACGGATTGACATTTGGAAGAATCTCTTCAGGAATCTCCAATTTTTCCATCAGGACCGGATCGTACTTGAGATCATGGATGTTGAAAATCATGGTACGGCTCGCATTGCTCACATCTGTGGCATGGACGGCGCCCGCCGTCAACTTCCAGATCAGCCATGCATCCACGGTTCCCACCTTCAGTTTTCCTTTATTGCACAGTTCCCTGGCTTCTATGCTGTGTCGCAAAATCCAGCGAATTTTGGACCCGCTGAAATAGGCGTCGGTCACCAGGCCGGTTTTTTTTTTGATGACTTTATCAAATCCTTCTGTCTTTAATTGATCACAGTAATCCGCAGTCCGACGGCATTGCCAGACAATGGCCTTGCCCACAGGCGTTCCTGTTTCTTTATTCCAGGCAATAATGGTTTCCCTCTGGTTGGCAATACCGATGGCAGCCACATCACCCAGGTTGAGCTTTGCTTGTTTAAGGACGGCATCCATTGTATTTTTCTGGGATCTCCATATGTCTTCAGCGTCCTGCTCCACCCAACCGTCTTGCGGGTACTGACAGGAGAACGCTTCACTTGCAACAGCAATGGGGTCACCCTTTTCATTATAAAGTATGGTACGAGAACTCGTTGTGCCCTGATCCAGGGCCATTATAAATTGGGGCATGAGAACCTCCTGAAAATTTCCAATTGTTATATAATTTTTATGTCAGCAGATACTCTTTGGCCAAACCTACATATGCATTCTCCTGTTCCATCTGCCATTTGCGATCATACCCCAGTTCCTCCGCCATGATCCGGGCCACTTCCGGCGCAGCATCGATACTGGCCCGGGCATCCAGAAAAAGGGCACGGCTGCGCCGGGCTAAAAAATCCTCCACGGTTCTGGCCATCTCTTCCCTGACCGCCCAGATCACTTCCGCTCTAATATAAGAAAGATTTTTATGGAGTTTTTCACCCATGGCCGGATCTGCGTTAACGATTTTTTTGATATAAACGGCATCGGACCCATAGTAGCTTAAGGGGTCGTGTTCATCGAAATGCTTTAACCATCCATGGATTCTGAGATCTTTAGTGATACAGGGCTGATCTTTCAGCCCTGCCACCAGGGATGCCTGGTTAACGGTTTCTTCGGCCATTTTACGATAAGTGGTCCATTTGCCGCCGGTGATGGTCACAAGACCCGATTCCGAAACGACTAAATAGTGATCCCGGGAGATGGCTGCCGTGCTTTTTCCTTCTCCGGCTTTAACCAGGGGGCGAAGTCCGGCAAAAACGCTTTGAATATCATCCCTGGTAGGATCTTTGGTTAAATAGACGGCCGCATGATCAAGGATGAACTTAATTTCTTCCTCCAATGCCCTGGGTTCCAGGCTCACATCCGGTACTTGTGTATCTGTGGTGCCCACGACGACCTTGTCATGCCATGGTACGGCAAACAACACCCTTCCGTCAGTGGTTTGGGGCACCATGATGGCTGAATCTCCAGGAAGAAATTCCTTATCCAGAACCACATGAACCCCTTGGCTAGGCGTAATGATGGGTTCAGCGTCCGGATTTTCCATTTTAAGTACCTCGTCGGTGAAAACACCGGTCGCGTTGACCACCACCCGGCTGTGAATTTCATACGCATCACCGGTTTCCATATTTTGTGCGGTTACCCCGTCAATCATTTCACCGGCCCGGGTAAACCCGGTCACTTTCATATAATTGACAGGCACGCCCCCATGTTCAGCCATGGTCTGTGCCAGGTTGACGGCCAGGCGGGAATCGTCAAATTGACCGTCAAAATAGACCACGCCCCCGCGCAGCCCTTTAGGTTCCAGGGTGGGAATCCGCTTTAATGTTTCTTCTTTGGAAAGGTGTTTGGAAGATCCAAGGCCAAGTCTGCCTGCCAACAGATCGTAAACTTTCATACCCGCACCGTAAAAAGGGCCGTCCCACCATTCATAGTTGGGTACGATAAATGCCTGATGACTGACCAGATGCGGGGCATTGCGAATTAAGAGACCACGTTCATGGAGGGCCTCAAGGACCAGGGAAATATTGCCCTGGCGCAAGTACCTTACCCCGCCGTGTACCAATTTTGTCGACCGGCTGGATGTCCCTTTTGAAAAATCATGTTGTTCCAACAAAAGCGTCTTATACCCCCTTGATGCGGCATCCAGTCCCACACCCAATCCGGTTGCCCCGCCACCAATAACAACAAAATCCCAATAACCGTCATATCCTGCTATTTTTTTGATCATTTCTTCACGATTCATAGAGGACTCCTGTTTTTCAAAGAAATTTATAAAAAATTCAAATTGAGCCAAGGTACCACGGACAACCTGCGTGTTTCAATTCCCACGCTTTACCGATGGTGCCCTGCTTCAGAAAATGCTAAAGATTTATTTAAAAAATAAAGAAAGGTTAATCTCGAGAAAAAAATGCAGATGAGAATAAAAAAATGATCGTAAACAAAATACAACCGAACTGTTTATTCACTGGGGAATCCGGAAAGCAGAGATGAGTGCTTTCAAGATCTGCTAAAAAAAATTTCTGGAATCAATTACTCTACGCCACGATAGTTCGGATTGGCTCAAATTAATGTCGACCGGAAAATAACATTAGGCTTCTAATAGAATATACATATCTGATATAGATAAGGCCAAATCTCGGACACCAACCCCAGGATTGAACAGAACAACCAAAAAACAAACGAGGACGGAAAATGAATAAAGAACAGGAAAAACTCAAAAGCATTTACATTGGTTACCACCCCCGGACGCATGACGGTAGCTCTCCACAAACACGCACTCTCAGTGACTCCATTGAAGTAATGGACGCCTTCAACAAAAGACAGGAAAAGGAAAGATTTCGGGCTGAGGTTGTCGAAATAGCCTACAGTGATCTTTGCGCCGTTGCCGTTATGGAAACAACAATCGACAAAGTCTGGCAGTACATCTGATGCTTGTATTTTAGCTGATAACAAAAAAAAGACTGTTTCATAGTTCGGAAAACGCCTATGCCGGGAGCAATATGTACTTGATCTGTTATTGGTGAGAGGCTCTGGCCTTCAAATAGTCCGGCTCCATACCATAAATACTCGCCTTTGTTTTTCTAAAATCATTTTGGAATCAATTTTTATGATTGCTCCCGAACAAAAGGAACCGGGCCTTCATATTGTGAATAGCCCGGTTACAAAAGGGAGAGAAGAATTATGTTAAATTGAAGGGCTGTTGTTTGCATCCTTCAATGAATAAGTTTTTTATATCAGCTACACATGATCTGAACCTTACTCAAAGATTACCAGTTGATAAGAATTTTAGAAAAGCAGATACTGACCTTTCAAATTTTTTGAGAGCTTCAATTAGAGGGGACATATGAATGCGTTCGCGATATTACCAAAAAATCACAGGGGCCATCCAAGGCGTTAGGCAGAAAAAAAACCATCAACACATTACCGCTGGAGGACCTTAAGTCGAAATGATTGAGTTAACAACGTTCGAACGAATGAATAAAGCATTACATGATCCAGACTGGACAGCAAAAGCCGATCTGGAATTTAATATTGAAGACTGCTGGATCAGTGAGAGAGTTGGAGGTCAGATCAAGTTCACCAAGAATTACCTTGAATATGTGGTGGCAGATGACCATAAGAAAGCCCTGATCGAGTTGGTTGACTCGCCGGATGGCATGTATTCATTAACCAATTCATTCAAGGTCGATGGTGCAATTTACGATCAGTTTGAAGTCATCTTAAAAAAAGAGAACAAATTATTTGCTTCAGGTATATTGCTGAAATAAGAATTAAGGGCTCCGATCAAAAAGTTGGGGGCCAATTAAAAGTAATAATATGATTGCCGACCGGAAAAAAAATTCCAGCAAAATCAAAAATGTCCGTTTAGGACGGACAACGGAGCGTCCCTATTGGATGATGATGCTTTCCATCATTGTACGGGCCGCTCATCAAATCGGCGCGGCTGTCTGCCTGGGAGCTTTTCTGCTTGGGGCGGATCTGCCCTGGTCCTACCTGGTCTTGGCAGCGACTTCCGGATGCTTGCTGATGCTAACCGAGGCACGCCGGCACCGGCAGTTACTCAGGGAAGCGGCTGGTGTCGTCACCCTTGTAAAAACAGCTATCATCGGCATGGCTCTGCATGGCTGGATTCCTGTAGTGCCTGCGGTATTATTTGCCTTTGTCTTGGCATCTTTCTATTCCCATGCACCTAAGACGATCAGGCACAGGATTTGGTTTTAGGCCGGATACCGGATATAATTGATCAATCCTTTATGGTATTTCCTGACTGTTTTCGCATCGACACCAGGCAGGAATAACAGAAAAAGGCTCAGGATTTTAAAATTACCAGAAGGTAAGGACTATCTCCAAGGCAAATCTCTTTTTTAGGGTGGTAAACACAATAGACTCCCTGTGACGCCAGAGCATTTCCAACACTAAAGCTCGTACTCCAATTGTGAATGACCTGAGCACTGGAGAAAGAAGTGAAAGCCTTTATTGACAACTCTATCTGAGACACATGATAGACAAATGTGTCGCTTTTTTAGGATTTAATCAGTTCAACGTGCTTTTCAGTGCCCCTGTTTTTTTGTTGTCCGCTGCAAAAGGCTTGTTAAGTGTGTTGTTGAACGAAGCCGCTCGCGCGGCGGAAAACCCCAAGGTTATGTATACTCCTAATTGTGGGATCAAACGGAAGATCCCAACTATCTATAATTAAAGGAGTATACCATGAACACATCCGAAGTAAACCGTTTTAACGAACTCTATGAGCGCCATTTAAAAACCCTTAGACTTCAGGGAAAGGCTCAAAAAACCATTGATGCTTATTCCAGGGCCATCCGGCGGGTAAGAGATTACTTTGACTGCTGCCCGGACAAACTCGAACCCGAACAACTTGAAGATTACTTTTCCGATCTGGTTGACTCACATTCATGGAGTACGGTCAAAATTGATCGCCTTGGACTCCAGCATTTCTGGAAATATGTTTTGAAAAAAGAATGGAATTGGTTAAACATTGTCAAGCCGCCTAAGGTTAAAACCATTCCGGACATTTTGACTCCTGGTGAGGTGGAAAAGCTCATCGGTGCGACACGCAAACTGCGTTACCGGGTTTTCCTGCTGACAACTTATTCCATGGGCCTGCGTTTGGGAGAGGCATTGTCCCTGCAAGTGAGAGATGTTGATGCAGCACGAAAACTTGTCCATATCCGGAGAGGGAAAGGCCATAAAGACCGGCTAATTCCCTTACCGGACCGCACCCTGGTCGGACTGCGGGAACTATGGAAAAGACATCAACACCCCAAACTGCTTTTTCCCAATGCCAACGGTTCACTGGAAACCATCCAGAAGGCAAAATCTCATATGGACCGGGGTGGTGTCCAAAATGCCATGAAGGCTGTAGTCGCCGATTGCGGTATCAAAAAAAAGTTTCCATACACTCTTTGCGCCACAGTTTTGCGACCCATCTGCTTGAAAAGGGCTTAAGCCTTCGCCACATCCAGGCTCTTCTCGGCCATGCCCGTCCTGAAACAACTGCACGTTACGCACACCTTACTGATGTCACGGAAAAGGACTGCAGGACGACCATCAATGATTTGATTAACACCATTCATGTAGATTTCTGGAAGGTATAATCATGCGATTTTCTCATATCATTGAAGAATATTATGATGCATTTCTGACTCGTTACGGGGATACGGCATTGCCAGAACAGATCAAAGCCTTAAACGCCATAGTTAGTTGCCGTACACCAGACGCCGGGCAGATTTATACGGTCTGTCCAGACTGCAATCATACACAACTGCATCCACTGTCCTGTGGAAACCGCAATTGTCCCCATTGTCAAAACCATGAGACAAGCCAATGGATTGACCGGCAGCAAAATAAACAGCTTCCCGTCCAGTATTTCATGGTAACTTTTACCTTGCCCTGTCAGTTCAGGGAAGTTGCATACCGGAATCAACGGACAGTTTATTCTCTGATGTTTTCATGTGTATCCAGCACGTTGAAAGAATTTGGGCTAAATCCCCGGCACCTTGGGGCCCAAATCGGTATGACCATGGTTCTTCACACTCATAGCAGAAGATTGGATTTTCACCCGCATATTCATGTAGTTGTTCCAGGTGGCGGTGTTGACCCATCCAGGCGGCAATGGAAAAAGAAAAAAGGCAAGTATTTGTTTAATCGAAAAGCCCTGGCCAAAGTTTTTCGGGCACGTTTCCTGAACGGATTGAATAAAGAGAATTTGCCAATTCCCAAAGGTGCTCGTTCCAAATGGATTGTCGATTGTGCCAGGGTCGGAACCGGCATGTCTGCCCTGAAGTACCTGTCCAGATATTTATACCGGGGAGTGATCAGCGAACGTGATATCATTGCCAATCATGGTTTTGCTAACCTAAAATTGACCCCTTTGAGGGCCAAATGACAACCTAAAATTGACCCCCCACTTTGCATCAGTACTCTGGTATTGAATGGAGATTTTTAACCCATTACCGGAGACGAAAAGGAGAATGCTTAAAGTGGATCAGTATGATTACATCCGAACAGCTCACCGTGTTTATGGAAAGGCCATTAAAGAGCTTGCCAGAGAAACCGGCCATTCAAAAAACACCATAAAAAAAATTTTAAAGCAGGAATACATTGGCTACAAGCAACGATCTAAACAGCCATATCCCGTTCTTGGTCCTTATATCCAGGAGATAGACCGCTGGCTTGGCGATGACAAGGACAAGCCATACAAACAGCGACATACAGCAACCCGGATATACCATCGTCTGAAATCGGAACTCGAGTATTCCGGTGGAGAGACGACGGTTCGCCGTTATGTGCGTGAGGCAAAGCTGAGGCTGGGTTTAACGAATCAGCAGGCATTTATCCCATCAGATCCGACGACTGCCCAGGAAGCCGAGGTAGACTGGGGAAACTGTCAGGCAGTTATTGCCGGCGAACCCGTGAAGCTGAAATTATTTTGCATACGTTCAAAATGTTCGGGCAAACACTTTGTTCGCTGTTATCCCTGTGAAAGGCAGCAAGCTTTATTTGACGCTCATATCCAGGCCTTTTCATTTTTTGGAGGCGTGTTCCCAGTTCTTATCTATGACAATCTGACAACAGTCGTACAAAAGGTATTTAAAGGAAAAAAACGTCATCTTCAGGAATCTTATAATCGGTTCAAGGCCTATTACAACTTCGATCCAAGGTTTTGCAATCCCGGCCAGGGCCATGAAAAAGGTGGGATTGAAGGCCTGGTCGGCTACGCTCGAAGAAATTATATGGTTCCTATCCCACATGCTGACAGCCTGGACGAATTGAACACGCGCCTCCTCGATGATTGCATGGCCTATGGAGAGCATCGCATCGCCGGTCAAACACAAAGCGTCAATGAATTGTTTGAATCAGAAAAGCAGGTATTGCTGCCATTGCCGACAACATCGTTCAGTAACGTTGAGACGTTCATGGTCAGGGTAAACAAATATGCCACCGTTATTATTGACAAGAACCGGTATTCTGTCCCGACGCGCTATGCTTACATGAGAGTGCAGGCGATAGTAGAGATAGACCAGGTGATCATTTATTGGAGCGGCAGAAAAATAAGCACCCATCATCGGTTATATGGAAATAATAAGTGGAGTTTAAAACCGGAACATTATCTGGAGTTGATTCGTCAGCGTCCACAATCATTTGATACCGCCCGGCCAATTTTACAATGGCGTGATCAATGGCCGGATTGCCTGGAAAAGTTATTAGAACATTTTCGCCGGAAAAACGGTGTAACCAAAGGTACCCGGGAATTTGTCACCGTGCTGATGCTGTACGAAAAATATGCTGTCGACAAGATCGAAGCAGCCGTAAAGGAAGCACTGAAAAGCAATGTCGGCTGCAGCAATGCTCTCAAGCAGATTTTACACAGTCAAAACATCTCTATGGAGTCCCAATTTGATCCTTTGTCGAACTGGGAGACACTGCCCCCTGCTGACATCTCGGCATACGAACAGCTTGGAGGTATCTTATGAACCCAGCAGTCCAGGCAGTCCTCACACAGCACTTAAAAACGCTGAAGCTCTCGACGATGGAAAAAGAGTTGGAAGGTCAGATCCGGCAGGCGCATGAGGCGGCCTGCGGCTACGATGAGTTTTTATTGAATCTTGTTGAAGCGGAAGTTCAAATACGGCAGGAAAACGGTCGCAAGCGACGTCTCAAGGAAGCCAGGTTCCCGATGCAGAAACCGCTTGAAACATTTGATTTTGAGGCTGCCCCTGATTTGGACGCCCGGTTGATCAAAGAACTTTCAACAGGGACATTCATTAAAGAAGCCCGGAATATAATTTTGATAGGTAAAAGCGGAGCCGGTAAAACCCATCTGGCAACCAGCATCGGGATGGAAGCCTGCCGGTATGGACATCGAGTTCGTTTTATTACTGGTTGTGGGCTTGCAAACGAACTGACGGAGGCCAGGGAACAACAGGCTCTGGGTAGAATGATAAAACGATATGCCGGTTATGGGCTGTTGATTCTTGATGAATTGGGGTACGTCCCGTTCAGTAAAATCGGCGCTGAATTATTGTTCCAAGTCCTTACCGAGCGCCATGAAAGACGTTCGATCATCATCACTACCAATCTTGGTTTTGGTGATTGGACGCAGGTGTTTGGCGATGCAAATCTTACCGCTGCTCTGCTGGATCGTGTCACTCACCGGGCTCACATTATTCAATGTAACTGGGACAGTTATCGACTTAAACAGACTTTAAAATCGAGAGGATAAAGAATGAAAGAACTGGATGTATATAATCCCCTGAAAGGTCGAAATGAAACGATAAGGATCGAGATCTCCGAAGACTGTACGACCTATTTTGAAGAGGCGGAGAAGAATGATGATATCCTGAGCATTACAGACACAGATGCCGGTTTGTTAATACAAGAGTGTGGGTGCACAAAACCGATTCTCATAGCTGTAGAATCACGGGAATCAATTAATTACAGCCAAAAAGGAGCGTTGAAGGCAATAGCCGACTACTGCGTTGGGTAGCCCGTCCGGCCAGGGCCAGGGGATCGGCCCGGCGCCGGGCCGATCCCCTGGCCCTGGCCGTTACCCAAACCGGAACTATATAAAAAGCGATAAGAGAATGATTTTAACAACAGGGGGGGTCAAAATTGGGTTGTCGAGAGGGGTCAATTTTGTGTTGCAATTCCGACAATCAGGACGGCCGGGTTACCTTCATGTATATTGACGGTAAAACCAAAGAGATGTGCAGGCGAACCCTTAAAGGAGAGGAGTTTCTGCACCTGATCCTGCTTCATGTGTTGCCCAGGGGATTTCGTAGGGCAAGAGATTACGGCTTTCTTCACGGGAATGCCAAGAAATTGCTCTTCCTAGTACAGATGATTCTCCACGTTCGGATTATGGCAATAGTGCTTCGGCCAAGGCCTGTTTTTAAATGCCCCCATTGCGGGAAGCCTATGAAAATCCTCGGAATAAAGCCTGTCGGTACAGGATAGGATAAACAAAAGGTAGAAACCCAATCTCAATTTAACTGGAGGTGAACAACACTATGAAATAATCCGGCTTTTTTTAGAAAGCCCTGAAAAGGGCAACGCTATAGGTGCGTCTTATCTCAGGAGCCCGGAAATAACACGCCTTTCAGATCCTTAATCCCCAAAAAGATATTTTCATATATATGGAAACCCGGCTCATTTGGGCCGGGCTTGTTCAACAATCGGATAAGATCGTGGTTCGTTCCTCACACGATCTATCCTTATTCGTTACATTTTTATCTCGCACCACTGCTTTTCCGTCTATGCCGATCTCAATTTTTGTTATTGAACCTGTTGAAATAATTGATTTTCTATATTTGAAAAGGGGCTTCTTCTCAATGTGTGTTAACAAAATTCTAAGTATACTATTATGGCTTACAAGTACAATTCCCTTTTCTGCAAAGAGGCTGGGACTTTCAAGAAGATCATCCCAAAAAGCAATAATTCGGTCTTTGGCAGAGACGGGAGACTCACTGTTCTCGGGACAGAAACGTACTGGGTCTTTGGTATAATTTTGATAGTCATCTGGGGAAGCAGTTTTAATATCTGATCTTTTTTCGTTTTCCCAATCACCGTAGTCAATTTCTTTAAGTCGCTCATCTATTATTAGCTGAACTTTTAATTTCCGCTGAATTTCTCTCGCTGTTTTAATTGCTCTCTTCATGGGACTAGTAAAAATTATGCCAATATCATTATCTTTTGAGGCAAGCTCCGTACTTACAGCAATGGCCTCTTCAATACCAACGTCAGTAAGCTCACAGTTTGTAATACCCGTGAATCTTTCACCATCAATGCTGGCGGTTGTCTGACCATGACGAACAAGGTAAATGTAATTTTGTTCTCTTGAATGTTTTATGTCAGAATCAGGAGCGTTCCCTAATTTTTCATCAACGTGAGCTTCACTTTTAAAGTTGGATGAACAAACCCAAGGAAGTTTCAGGATTTTATCTGATTGAAAACCATAGTAATGAATATATTCAAGACTTCGTTTACTTACAAAAAAACAAGCCTTTCGAATCTCTGATGCACCCATTTTTTTTAAGTAATTATCGTAAAATCTCATTGTCATCCCAGTATGCGCTTGACCATCTACAATTAAAACTTTTTCAATTAAATGTGGTGGTAATAATACATTAAATAAAATACCATCCTTTCTCCTGCCATTTGACCACGCATATTTCCTATCAATTACAACAAGAGGGATGTGTCCAAAGCAACCTGATATGAGGGCGCCCATTATAGCTCCGCCCCTTCCAGTACCAACTAGTAATGTTGGAATAAAATTATCCTCCTCCAGTTTATTATGGATGTCTTTAGCGACTTGCTCGGCATCGCACCAGTCCCACTCATCTTTGTCTTGTGTTTTATTTGATTCGGGTTGCGTTGTTTTATTTGATTCGGGTTGCGTTGTTTTATTTGATTCGGGTTGCGTTGTTAGAAAACCTTTGAAATACGCTATAGCAACAACAATAATTTCCACAATTAATATATTAAATAATTTTTTTTGTTGTTCAGGATTCAATGTCATTAACTTAACGGAGCGGCTGGTATCCATAGTGGAAACGGCTACCCCTTTTATTAAAATTTCTCGGATATTTACGACCCGGCCTTACAGGCTCAATAGTTTTTACCACTATCTCATGAATATCGGATATCAACTTGGTCACGGCCTCTAAAGGCTTGAGAAACAAGAGAGGGATCACATCCTTCACTTTTGACAAAGCCTGGGCAAAATTTCTTTGATATCGATAAATACAATTTTCGGTATTTTTGTCAATTACGGCCTGAGTCGGGTATATCAACGCCGAGACCAGGTTCTTTGAAAATACTTTAGCATGAAAATCCTGATACACTGAAAGAACCGATTTGCCGGAGAAGTTTTCTATTTCAATCCACTGTTTCATTGTTTTGTAATCTTCTTCCACAGGCCATCTGAGATGATAAAGTTCTGCAAATAGTTCGTATGGGTGACTCTGTGTATCAAGCAAGGAGGTTATCAGAATCTCTGATTCTCCGGTATCCAGTTCCACACGGATTAATCTCAATTTCAAGGGTATGAGATCCAATCCCATCTCTTTACAAGGTTTGATAGAGCTTGGAAATGCGGATAAAGATATGATTTTTTCTTTTTTGCCTGAATTGTAGAACTGGCGCACCACTTTCCATCTTTTGCGCTGAATGCGAGCACAAAAATCAGCACCACGGGACAAGATGAGATTAAAAAGCCAATAGGCCGGGTAACCTCGATCAAGGAGGACTAAGTCGTTTGGCATTAAATTCAGAAAATGAAATGCTGCCAACTCCCGTTCACCAACGCTTTTAGATTCAATAATGGCATCCACTGAGATTTTATTTAAAGGATCAAACATCTGTGAGACTCTTGCCATGGGGCATTTATCCCCCCGTCTTGGATTCCAGGCTCCGAAATGTGTAGATATGGCCTCTATCCGAGGTAAACGAACAGTTGTTCCGTCTATGGCAAGCAGGTTAAACCCGTGCCATTGCTCTGGCTTAAAGTTTTCATAAAAGTAGCTGGTCAAACGCATATTGAGGTTTATAAAAGCTTCATATTTCAGTTTCATCCTTGCTTTAGCCAAAGCGGCTTTGGAAACAACTCGTTTGACCACTTCAAATCCAAAAATAGATTTGAAGAAATGATCAAGTTCATCCTGATATGAGCCTTTAACCATATTCATGAGAAAGAAGATCAAGGTTGAAAAAGTAAGTTTTCGTTTGCGGATAAAATCGGTTGGACTTTGGCGATGTTGCTTGATAAATTGATCAGAATTGATGATTTCTTGAAGAAATCCGATCAACCCGGCACAGATATTGAAAATCAGGTTCCGTGCCAGCGTTGTTAAATTTGTTAAAAAATTTCGGCATGATATGCTCCTTTCTTTTTGATAACTCGCAACTATTATTAGAATTGAGTATATCATGTCGATCTTAAAATCTCAATATTTATATATAATTTCAATTAGTTAAGCTATATGTGTTCTTAAGTTAATGACATTGGTTCAGGATTAACAAAATTAAAAACGCCACTTAGCGATAATGCGGTTGCAATAGCCGTAAAAACAAACACCGCTGTCATTGTCCATGCAATTATTATTTGAATTGTTTTTTGTTGATCCATCTATTGTCTATTCAA
Organism: uncultured Desulfobacter sp.; assembly: GCF_963664415.1. Lineage (NCBI taxonomy): Bacteria > Pseudomonadati > Thermodesulfobacteriota > Desulfobacteria > Desulfobacterales > Desulfobacteraceae > Desulfobacter > uncultured Desulfobacter sp. The sequence continues at coordinate 2,573,332 of NZ_OY761445.1, forward strand.
TGTTTTTGTTATGAGTCTATACTCATTTAATGAACTGATTTGTTGTTTTTATTTATTTCTTGGATTCACTCATTTATCGGGATAACGTCCAAAAAATAAGAATAACAAAATGGTTACAACTTTTTAAAAACAATGCCAGAATCATTAACACCATCTGAAGAGGCTTGCAATTTTTTTTTCAAATTTACCACATAGTGGGCCAAGCACTAATGGTATCAAAGAAGACCGACCCTGATTCCCAGACAGGCAAGAATAACAAAAGTAGTCAACGCCTTTATTACCAATGGTCTCGGTCTCAAATAATAGACATAGTCAACACGCTAACGATAAGGCTTCCTTCCGATGCGGTGTGACAGCGGATCACTGGTTAGAAGGATCTTTTTGGGGTTCGGTAATAAGGTTCATGCCGCATAGGCGATGCACTTCTTCAGTGGTTACTGAGGCCCAATGTTCGAAAGATTGACGTGCAAGTCTGTATACATGAATGTCGCGGGTGGCAAGAAAAAAACCGCGGTGTGTAAGCTCCCCAGCACGCCGCTGAGCATCCTCGACGCTCAGCCAGTCTGTCGAACAGCTTAACTTCTCAGCAATCCTTGGTGGGCCGTCAAACCACGGCGTAGCTGCAGATTCGGGAAGAAACTGCGTCCGTGTATCGTGGAGTGCAATAGTCCGCAAACCTATGGCAGATAATAACTCGAACTCGTCTTGGACGTGTTCCGCGATATGGCTACCATCCAGCAGAACAAAATCGAATTTTGGAGCTCTGCTTAAAAACTCCCAAGAGGTTTTTTCATGAACCACTGTCAGGCCTTTTGCTATTCCATTTGCGTTCATGTTTCTGACTGTCGAGTGAACCTTAACGTCACAGATGTGAAACTCAAATTCGCGTCGATGTTGGGCTTGGACAAATGCTGAAGTAGATACCCCATAGTGACTGCCAATTTCAATCACGCAGCGGAACGGGGCGGCACATAGCAGATTGTAAAGCATCATGACATGCCGCAAGTCCATTGCCCAATCAGGTTTCTGAAAAATATCCGGAAATGCTTCGAGCAGAGGGAAACTGAGTTCAGGGAAAACGCAAAGAGATGAAGACGATATATTCATATGCTGCTTATACATATAACCCTAAAGCCCTGATCATAATAGTGAATTGAAGCCTCGCCGCATGAGCGATAAGCAGAGCGGCAGAAACGTGAATAACATGTCCATGCTCCACCGCGTAGAACACGTGCTGAAGAACTCTTGCGCGGCGAGGGTCCATAGTTTGACGTATATAGGTTCGCGCACCATTCCCATACATTCCCGTGCATATCGTACAACCCATAGGTGTTCGGAGCATAGGACCCTACGGTAGTCGGTCGGCCCGCAGAAGGTCCAATGTCGTCACATCCGTATGGATAGCGTCCATCTATGTTACCGTGATACGAAGAGAAAGTAGAACCACAAGAGAAGGCAGTAGAAGTTGTGCTACGACATGCATATTCCCATTCGGACTCAAAAGGTAAACGATATGTTCGGTTAGATTCACGTTCATTCGGCAAAGCAGCCATGATTGAGCAGAAACTTTCAGCGTCGAACCAAGATACAGACTCAACTGGGAATTTGCTTGTGTCAACGCCTCTAACGTGCGCGCTTCCTTGCCCGAAGGCCGAGAAATAGGACGGATTCACACCAATAACTTGAGAATACTCTTTTTGCGTTGTAGGAAAACGTGCGATCCAGAAGCCATTTAATCGAATAGAGTGCTGTGGGCTTTCGTTTTCGCGTCGAGTGCTTTCATAAACGGAGGACCCGATTACGCCAGTTCCGCTCGGGACATAGATGAATTCCATTCCAATTGAATTTCTGAAAATCTCCATGTTGCTCCTCGAACTTTAAAGAAAAAGCCCCTTTATCAGTACCGCAATCCAACCTATTGCGAAGGCGGCTGGAAGGAAACGTCGGGGGGTGAGCAAGCGATCATACCGAGTCGTTTCAAGCATAGCGCCTGCCCATACTGGAGGAAGTTGGTCGTGATGCAACTCCGTTCGCAAAAGGTATGAATCCCATTTAGAAAGAATGAAATGGATTGCTCGCTCGTTAAAGCGGAATGAGATGTGTATTGACAGACACGCGCAGAGTCCAAGTGACGACACGATCGCTGCGGTAAACTTTTGTGATTGTAGTGTACCAAGGGCAGCGAAAAGCAGGCCTTGCAGCAATAGCAACCAGTTCATGGTGTTGTTCACAAGAGCCGTTTCTTCACGGAGCATTTCACGTATTACTGTAGCCATAGTATTTGAATTAATTTGGTCCACTGAATGATCTTCTTGTTGCGCCATTACTGATCTCCCTCTATTTGTTCTTTGTCTTTGCCGAATGCCAAGGCAAACAGGCATTATCCTTGAAACATAGCGTTGAGGTTGGTATCTTTGTGCAGCCGATTGTTATGATCCTTGAAATATAGATAATTCTGCCATAGCTTGATTCGCTAAATATGGTTTAGAAAATAAGGGATGAATAAAACCTTCAGAATGCACAAACCATATCCTGCGATAACCATTATTTAAACGTAAATCACCTTCACCTGTTACAACAGCGTCCGCACTTAGAAGTCTGGCATAATATTTTAGTCGCATTTCCTCTTTGACCTTAAGGTAAAATTTAAAACTGTGATATTCCTTTTTCATTTGTTCAGATATTGTTCTTCTGTCTATTTTTTTATGATTGTCAATTCTGAAGTCGATAACTTCCTGCCATAAGTCCTCGTCAGTTGAAAGTTTACCATTTGAATTAGGTTCAAATGTAACGCACCTAAATTCTACATCATCATTATTATCAATGTCGAGATCAAATGTATATCTACTAATTGCTGCCCTAGCTGAATTAATATTGTTTTGGAAGGTATAGACAAGTGATTCAAATTTCAAATTATTATTACTTTTCAGCTCGACTATTCTAAGTTCCAAATCTTTGAGAATCTTTTTATGCAATTCTCCAGCAGTAGAAAATGCCCCCATAATACCTAATCCAAAGCATTTTTTTTGGTATTCTTTCAAGCGTTCGAACTCTTCAGGTATAATGGATTCATACGTTGGGTTTTCATTTGAAAAATAGACCATTACTTTTTTACCTAATTTTACGGCTCTATCTATTTCTTCAATGGTACCAGATTGAGAACTATTTGTTGGAGTGCCTAATTTCGTCCAAAACATTGCAATTACAATATCTGAAGAATCTACTATTTGTTTATTAATAATGTGTTGACCACCTTCGATAGAAATGTCTGGATAGACATCAAATTCCCATCCAACTGCCTCTAATACAGTATTATTTAATCCTTTAGATTTATTCCAATCTTGAATAGCTTTAAAAGCTTCATCCCTCTGTTTTGATAAGTCTGATGGAGATGCCACAAGAACCCTGAAAACCTGTGCATATCTAGGCATTTTTTATACCTCCCATGGTTTTTCTAAACTATAATCAAACCATAAAGCATCATATCTATGAGTAACGTATGTATTCTCGTCTTTATACCTTGTATTTAATAGATATTTAGGATTCAATATACAGATATTTGCCTTATTCATACTATCTTTATAAAAACGAGTTAAATGCCAGGTCGAAAAAGATTCAAGAACCATTTCGTCTTTTCTTTGAAAAGCTTTTTCAACGAAGTCAAGCCAAAATTGGGAACCGGTTTTACTTATTAAAATGGCATTAGCTAAAACAAAGTCCAGGTCTCTACTTCGGACTAACTCTTCAGACACACTACTTTTCCAGGAAAGAGGATCGTTACTTTCTTTACTCAGGATGATCTCATATTCTTGAAGATTTAAATTTTCAATAAGCTTATCAATTGATTGATAAGGTGTGGTGTCTAAATCTGCATAAACGCCACCAAAATGGTAAAGGATAAAATAGCGTGCAGCGTCACATTTTTTTATTGGCTTATTTAAATTTAACCATTGATTCTTATATTCAGGAAAGTGATCTTTAAGGAATTTACTAATCTTTTTTTCATCCCAAAAAATATGTTGATAGGTAGGGTTTATATCAATCCATTTTTTCACTGAAGATAAATATCTCGTGGGGCAACAATCTTTACCCTGTAGCCACATCTGATGTATTATTTTACTCATACAAGTAGTTCCTTAGCTGATTAGTAAGTCGCACAACAAGTAATATGTATTTTTTTTGTAACACCCGGGTTTGTAATGTTATCCAGTTTAGAAAAAAAGAAAACAGGACAATATTCCAAATAGCAGCCAAGCAAACGGATGTAAATAAAATAATTGAAGAACCCATTGAGAAAAATAAAACTGAGCAATCATGGTATTCAGTGTCACTGCTCCGGATTTTAAACCAGGCCGGAATAACAGAAGTAGCCAACGCCTTCAATGACAAGCATCACGGCGTTTATGTATAGACACATCCGTCGCTCAATGCCTATCCGAAAAACCCGTAAAAATCAGGAAAATCGACCTGTACAATATGTTGAGTATGGTTCGCCTATTGAGAAATCATTTCTGCTTATCATTAATGAACTTTTCAAACTGGAAAGTGGAACCGGGCTTTTAGACCCTTTATTGATAGGCCTTTCGTGGCTTTTTTTCTCATTTTATTACTTATTTCACGCTTGTTTTGGGGTTAGAATCCATCTATCCGGATAATTCCGGACTTAATTTCGACGGGTGAAACATTCTTAGAGCTTTGTTCTTCCAGTGCACCGTTTTGTCTTAAGATTTCAACAATATCATTGTGACCGTTTAATTTAGCAATACTTAGTGGAGTATATGTCCTGTTTGAGCTATAAACGACAGTATTAACTTCCGCTTTTGCTTCCAACAATATCTTTACAATTTCAAAAAAACCTTCTTGTGAAGCAAAAAATAAAGGAGTAACATTATTTTCATCCTTAATATCTATTGAGGCACCTTTTTCTATCAATAATGACACTATTTCAGTATGACCATTTTGCGATGCTAACCAAAGTGCTGTAATGCCAGATTGATGTTTTGAATTAATGAGCGATCCTGCCTCTACAAGTAATTTAACTATATTTATATCCCCCACCTCAGATGCAAGCATCAAGGAGCTGGTTCCATCTTTTGAGGTTTTATTCACATTAGCACCAGCTTCTATTAATAGCTTGACGATTTCTTTATGGTTGTTCTGTGATGCCATCTGCAGCGGTGTGAAACCGTCATTAATTGTATTTATATTTGAGCTATTTTTTAATAACCGTTTTACAATTTCGGTGTACCCTTTTTGACAAGCTTCCCAAAGTCCAATTAACCGTGTATCTGCATTATTTTCTATGAGAAGCGTAACCATTTCAGTATGTCCAGAATGCGAGGCAAGACCTAAAGCTGATGAGCCATCTGATTTACGGGTTACATTAACATCGGCACCAGCATCTAATAACATTTTGGCAATTTTAATATGATTCAATGCCGACGCTATCATCAATGGTGTCATCCCATTTGTTGTTTGTAAATTGACATCAGCATGAAATTTCAGTAGTAGTTTAACTACTTCAATGTGCCCATTTTGAGAAGAAATATACAAAGGGGTAGCATTGTCATTATTAATATGATTCACATCGGATTGTGCTTCCAATAATAATTTAACTATGTTTGCATGTCCGTTTTGTGATGCAATCCAAAGAGGGGTGACTCCGTCACTCAGACGAAATAAGTCCACATAAGCCCCAGCGTCTATCAATTTTTTTACTGTATTAAAATGACCGTTTTGCGAAGCTACCCAAAGCGGCGTTAGCTGACTTGTATTATCAAAAATGTTGACGTTAGCTTTTGATTCAAGTAATAAATCGACAATTTCTTTGTAATTTTTTTCTGTAGCCAACATCAAGGCTGTCACATAGTTATCATTTTTAGCGTCTACGTCAGCATCAGCATCAAGTAAGGCACGAACTACATCATGATGGTTATTATATACAGCGGACATCAACGCTGTGTCTCCATTATCCGCTTTAGTATTCACGTCGGCGTTCGCAGAAAGCAACAATTTCACCACATTGAGTTGACCGGATTCCGATGCAACAATTAATGGCGTGACTCCGTTGTCCATTTTGATATTTACATTAATCTTTGCGTCGAGAAGCTCCTTAATAGCTGCAAGTTTCCCGTTGTAGACTGATTTGATAAAATAAATTTTTGGAAAATCTGTTACAAAAAAAGACTTTATTTTATCAAAAGCCTTGCTACTTGCTGCTGAAAATAAGGATGAATACCCCTCTCCTAGAAGTTGGTTGGAGAAAACTCCTAAGCTGAGAACATCTAATGCATCAGATACATCTGTTTGGCTAATAATTTCTGAAAAAAATTGTTCAGTTATAATTTCTCTCCCTTCTGCGTTTAAAACCGTTATTGAATAAGTTAATTTACAAGATAAAGGATCAGAGTATGGATTTCTGTTTGTTCTTCTAAATTCAACATTATCGATTTTTGGTATCAACAAAATTCCTTTTTTAAAATCTTCTTTTTCTTGTACTTCATCAATTGATTTAAAAAGAGCTGTGAATCCTTTCTTAAAAAACTGTTTGGATGAGCGTCCAACGTTTAATTGAATCTTATGTGTTGGTTTACAAATACGGTCTTCAATATACCCGAAATAGACACTGACCGAAATTGGAATAGAATTCTCAAAGAATGTATACTCATTAATATTCGGTGTCATGGTAGAAGAAATTTGTCCGCAAGAAAATAAAATAGGAATAATTAAAACAAAAACTTTATTGATTTTCATATGCCTTCCTTCTCAAATATCTAAAATATGAATAATATTAATGAGTTATTGGATGATTCAGTCATGGAATATATAGCTGACTCACAAAATATAACAAATAGGTATTTGCAAGCAACTTAGCAAGAAAGTTCTATCTTTATTACGATCGGCATTTTGATCATAATAAAGGTTTCCTAATAGATAGTCAGCGAAAGAGACTCCTTGAACCATCTTCCCCCCCCTCTCACGGCAGGTTTGGCTTTTGTTGTTTTTAAAAATTTATTTAAGCAAAAAACATGCAAGATTATTATCATTTTTCAATTTTATGTTATATTGCAATACTTCGGATAGTTTTTAAAAGTCCTCAATACCCTGTTATAAAAGTCTTGATGGGCACCGAATAATCATTTAATAGTCAACTTAACCAACTAACTACCTTTATTTGAACATCCAAAGCGGGAAACCCGCAATCCAATTGCCCCTCCTCATTTTCTTGTTTTTTTTGACAGAAACTGAGGAGTAAGGCACTAAAGGGAACAGAGCTTAAAAGATTAAGGATTGAAGCGCAAAAATAGGTCGCAAAATTGCGTGGATATGGTCGCATTAACCATACTGTGTCTTCGCTTGTATGAAGTGGACCCAATGTCAAGACCGATTTTGACTTTTTTTAAGCTACATTTTTCTGAAATTCCTTGTCAGATCTGGCGGTGACGACCTCCTTCCTTACCAGATTTCTCTTGCTATTTCATAAAATCATGATACTTTGGCCGCCGCCAGTTCGGAGGATAGGGCAATGCTGGGAAGCAACCCGAGCGCCGTGACTGGTGACGAGAACATGGGGACAGTATGCACTCTGATGTATGCTGTCCTTTCCCCCATGTTTTTGTCCTTAATGCGTTAAATCCTCGCGCCTTAGCGCGAAATTAATACCCCGTAGGGTCCGCCGGAGGCATTTGGCCTTCATCCTTTAAACCGCATGGTAGATTGCCATTGGCACCTTATATCCCAGGGCCTGGTGGAGCCTTTCCTGATTGTAAAACCTTATAAATGCTTTCAACGATTGGTAGGCTTCATTCATTGTACGGTAATCCTTCAGATAGATTTCCTCGTATTTTATGGTTCGCCACAGTCGTTCTACAAAAACATTGTCAAGGGCCCTGCCTTTTGAATCCATGCTGATTTTGACATTTTTATCTTGCAGTATTTTCAAGTATTTCAGAGAAGTAAATTGACTTCCCTGATCTGTGTTAAAAATGCCAGGTGTCGAGAACCGTAATGCTTCCTCAAGGGCCTCAATGCAGAATGTGTTTTCCATTGTGTTACTGAGACGCCATGACAGGACATACCTGCTGAACCAATCCATTACGGCGGTTAAATACATAAATCCATTACCAATTCTGATATATGTGATGTCGGTGCTCCACACCTGATTCGGCTTATCAATTACGATATCTTTAAGCAAATAAGGGTAGATTTTATGGTTTTCATTTCTCCTTGTTGTCTTTGGTTTCGGGTAAATGGCTTCGATCCGCATCAGCCTCATCAGGCGTTGTACCCGCTTCCTGTTTACCAAATGCCCCTGGCTGTTCAGGTAGGCCGTGAGCCTCCGGCTTCCGTAAAAGGGAGTTTTGGTATGCTGCTCATCCAATAAATCCATAAGGGAGAGCGTATACGAATCCAATGTTTTGGGCTTGTAATACAAGGCCCCTTTTGAAACCTTGAGTAACTCACATTGCCTGTTAATACTGATTCCTGAGTGATTTCTATCTATTAGTTCCCTTCTATCAGAGATTGATTGTATCACCCTTTTTTTTTAACCAGTCATTCTCAACTTTGAGCTGACCTATTTGCTTATACAATTCGTCTATCAATTTTTGATTATCATTTTCGGTTTTCTTTTTTGCAGTTGAAAATACACCTGGTAATCCTTCTAAGGCTTCTTTCTTCCACCTTGTCAGCAAGGATCTGTGAACTTCATATTTAGATGATAACTCAGCTACTGTGTCCTGTTCTCGAATCATTTGAATTGCAATTTTAGCTTTGAACTTTCCGGTGTAGTTTTTCCTCATGAACCTCCTTTTTCGGTAAAAATTTGAACCGGGCTTTTAACACCTTATGTGTAGCTTAGCAACTGGTTCAAATTCTGGGGTCCATTATAGTATTCACTGTCTAAAACACAATTATTTGTTATTATTGTGTAGTTAAAAATGATCAAACAAAATTTATAGAAGTATTGTAGATCAGCCTTAATGGCTAAACGACCAATATAACATTCAATGCCCAGAGACTGATTCCTATAAATCTGAATTTTTTCTAAGAGTTGATTAATGGTATTTATCAGGATATACCCCGCCCGGGAGTCAGGCAGGAATAACAGAAGAAAGGCTCAGGAATTTAAACCAGCCAGAAGGTGAGGACTACGTCCAAGGGCACCTCGATTTTCGGAACGGATGCCCACCCCGGACTCTCCCTGTTACTTCCAGAGCGTTTTCAACACTTAAGCTCATCATCCGGTTATTATAAAAATATTTCTGGCTCTTTCCTATCCAGGCAGTTTTGCTGTAATGCCTGAATAGCTGATTGGAAATTTGGTTCGTTCATTTGCCTTGCTTCTTCCGGACAGATTTTCACACATGCAAAGCATATAAGACATTGCCACCTATCTGTTTGAGTAACGTCATCAGGAGAAATTGCTCCAGTGGGACATACTTCGACACATTGCCCGCACTTTGTGCATTTTGCTGCGTCTGTTTCCGGGGTTAAGGCTACAATTGATCGTGCTTCTTTTATCATATTTAGGTTCACAGGTTCGATATAGGGAGACTGGCCTGGAATTGTAATCGCAGTTAAATGCCCCGATGATTCAGCATTTTGCAGTTTCTTTCGAATCGCAACCCCAAACTCCTGCGCTTTTCGGATATCACTTTCATCAGGACGATTTGCTGCAATAGGATAAGTTTTTGAGGAATACGAATGCTCAGCAACAAAGGCGCCGCCAGCTACTGGAATAAATTCGGCATTAACAGCTATATCATGTAATTCTTTGAGGGCATCTTCAAATGCTCTGTTCCCATATACTGCAACAAGGACAACAGGGGTCTGCGTCGCTTTTAATGAAGTTAAGTATGGTAAAATTTCCTCGGGCACACGACCGTAATATACGGGGGTTGCGAAAATGACGATCTCGTCTTTGTCCAACAAAAATAGATCATTGCGCTGTGATCTTTTCGTTATATCAAGAAATTCCACACATTCAGGATGGATGCCCTTAACAATATTTTCTGCAATAGTCCTTGTTGTTCCCGTTGGGGAAAAGCAGATACAACGTACTGATTTGATTTTCATATAATGCCTCCATGTTGAAATTTTGCTCAATCTCAATCAAACATCATAACGTACATATTCATGCGTACAGGGGTTGCCTACAGCTACCAGCATGGCCCTCTCAGCCGGCAACATTATAAACGACCCCAGTGACTCGGCTTGTAATCCTGACGGCACGGCTGGATCCGGGTGGCGGCAGATCGAGTTGGGGTACCCTTGGTGGTCCATCAGTGCTTGACCAAGAGTCTGGGGTGTGAGTTGTCCGGCCAGTCTAGCGGCCAATTCATTCATGCGTGCGGTTCGAGCCTGACTGTCTGGGAATATCATCTGGCAGCCGTCCACTGCCTGAAAGCGAGATGTCTTGTAATTATTGGCGTGGGTAAGAAACCCGTCATGGGGTTGGAGAACTTCATGGTCGTCCAGCGTACCTTCAATACACAAAAGGTTGCCTTTTGCGTCTGCCAAGGTAACGGCAACTATCCCCCGGCATGCCTGTTCCAGCAACTGGCGGGCCTTGGTTATGTCAGTTTGTCGCATGGCTCTTGGCAGATAAGCTCCCATGGAAATTTTGGGCTGCAGATTTGGCTGCATGGCCGAAACACCGTTGAGACAACAGGCCAAACCTGCTGAATTAAGCGTGTATTCACCCAAGCCCAGCAAAGGCAGCACCAATTGTCTCAGGCCGTCACTTCGTTTGATATGTAGAAGAGCAATCGGCGTATCCTTGAACCAGTCTATGTTCTGGCCCATGATGCATTGACCATCAGAAGTCGCCAGCCCTGTGCCGGCCAGGGTGGTGCACATTGCAGCGAGGCCAGTGTTCACAAAAAGCAGTTCCAGGCCGCATCGTGTCGCCCACGCCTCCTCCAGGCTCATTCCTGCACCCTGTGCCTGACCGCGAACAAAGGGTTCAAGTTCAGGGTCGAACTGTTTTGCTATTGGCCACAGCTTCATGGCATAAGACAGGGCTTCCGTGCGCGAGGTCTTGTGAACCTCGTTCACCGCGGTAAGTATCCGATTCAAGCCCTGATGCATGTTTTCAGCCATGGCTTTCCCCCAGCCTCGGCCCACTTCGGCTGGTGTACCAGTCAATTCAATCAACGACATCTTCACATTTTTTTTCATAAAAGTATCCCCCCAAGCAGGCTTTGTCCAATTCGCTATTGCGGCCATTCCAGCCATCTTCAGGAATTGTCTTCTGTTGACATTGTATTGCGAGAACATTGTGTTTATCCTTGATTTAAGATCTATATTTTTCACCGCTTCATATCCTTTTTCATTGGATATTGTGCGAAAATATGTTACATACATACTGTATGTATGTCAAGGAGGGTTTTATGAAAAAAGACAAACAGCCCAATATCGGGACCGGGAACAAGCAGGATGAGCGTAGCCAGCGCACCACCAACCGTATCCTTGTTGAGGCACGGCGTTTATTTGCCGAATACGGCTTTGCAGGGGTATCCGCCGAACAAATTGTAACAACCGCAGGTGTTACCCGTGGAGCGCTATATCATCATTTTGATGGCAAGAAAGGACTGTTCCGTGCAGTACTGAATCAGGTGCAAACAGAGATTGAGAAGCGTGTAAAAATCGCTGTGGAACAGGTCCAGGACCCTATGGAGATGCTCATTGCAGGAAACAATGAGTTTTTAGCCGCCTGTCTCGACCCTGGGTTGCAACGTATTTTGCTTACCGAAGGACCCGCCGTAATAGGCTGGGAAGAATGGCGAGAAATTGATGAGGATCATGTCCAAGGAAAATACCGCGCTTTTTTAGCAGAACTCATGGACAACGGAGTACTTCGACCCTTCCCCGTTGATGCTTTAGCCCATATCATATCAGGTGCTGCTAATGAGGCGGCCTTCTGGGCAGCTCGTGCAGAAGACCCTAAAACCGCCCTGGCCCAGGCTCAAAGCACCATGGCCGAGATGATTCGCTCTTTGAGTCCCTGAGGTGGGACCGAGTCTCTGTGCCTAAACAAACGGGGTTGCAATAATAGGTGGCGACACGTTTTACCTTGTTGGCATTTGAGTTTAACAGGTGATTATGTGGTTTTTATAGGTAAAAATAAGTAGTTGCATTGTTATTCCGTTAGAAAAACAGGAAATTCCTATCACGGTGAGAAAAATGAACGCCTGGACTTATAGATATTGTGGTTCGGGAAATTTGATCAATAGCGACAGGTCATAGAATACTCACCTTATTCTATATTCAGTTTAGAGGCTATGTATAGATTAAATTTCCTCTTATTTTTTTTATGGAAAGGACATCATGAAACAAATTATCATATTAACGGTAATACTAACTATTTTATTCAGTTCGGCCGTTAATACGTAACTTCTCAATAAGTGCGGGAGAAAAATAAAAAATCGCTAGACATTGTTCTTTTTGTGTACTATATTCATTGCATGAAAACGATCGGGCAAATACTCAAAATGGCTAAAGATGAAGAATCTCCCATAATCTCAGAGTTGATAGACTATATCAAACAACAAGGGGACATGATTCAAAAATTGAAAGATGAGCTTGCCGAATTAAAAGGCCAGAAGGGCAAACCCAAAATCAAACCGTCAAATCTTGATAAGAAGACAGCCATAAAAAGGAAAAACACTCAGGGTAAAAAGCGACCGGGCTCCCAAAAGAGATCAAAGACAAAGCAACTCGAAATTAATGAGGACAAAATTGTTCAGCCGGACTTAATCCCTGAAGGCAGTGAATTTAAAGGGTACCAGGATTTCATCGTCCAAGATCTCATTATAGGAAACTGGAACATCAGATATCGTAGAGCCCGATATAAAACCCCAAACGGAGACTATATTATCGGCGGGTTGCCGGATCATGTTTCTCAAAATCATTTTGGTTCTACTTTGACAGCCTTTATATTGTATCAATATTATCATGGCCATGTTACCCAACCGTTGATTCTTGAGCAACTGCGAGAGTATGGCATCAGTATCTCAAGTGGACAGGTCAATTCGATCATCACCGAAAATAAAGATCAATATCATGCAGAAAAGGATGAAATTTTATCTGCAGGATTAAAATTTTCAAGCCATATTAATGTGGATGATACCGGTGCCAGGCATAATGGGAAAAATGGTTACTGCACCCATATCGGTAATAATTTTTTCGCCTGGTTTAAAAGTACCGACAGCAAAAGCAGAATCAATTTCCTCCAGTTATTGCGGTGCAACCATAAAGATTATGTGATTAACGACGCTGCCATTGAATATATGAAACAGCAGCGGCTTCCCAGGTACCAACTGGAAAAACTTCAAAACCAGTGTTTTTCAACTGAACGTAACTGGAAATCATTTTTGTTTCAGAACAAAATCCGTAAAAAACGCCACAAAAGGATTGCAACTGAGGGGGCTCTTCTGGGTAGTCTCCTTGATCATGGCTGGAATCAGGATCTTGCCATAATCAGTGATGATGCAGGTCAGTTCAATATCCTGACCCATGCTTTATGCTGGGTCCATGCAGAAAGAACAATCCAGAAATTAATCGGTTTTACACAAAAACGAAAGGATCAAATTGAGTCGGTCCGGTCCGATATCTGGGATTTATACGCTGATTTAAAAAAATATCAGCAAGGCCCGACAAGTGGCGCAAAGTTTGACCTCAATAAGCGGTTTGATAATATTTTTGGCCAGAAAACCGGTTATGCAGCATTAGACCTGGCCCTAAACAGAATCCTCAAAAACAAGTCTGAGCTGTTGTTGGTTCTTGAGAGGCCTGATATTCCATTGCATAATAATTTGAGCGAAAGCGATATCCGAGAATATGTCAAAAAACGAAAAATCAGTGGCTCAACCAGAAGTTCTGCGGGAAGGGCCTGCCGAGACACCTTTACAAGTATTAAAAAGACATGCCGGAAATTAGGGGTTTCGTTTTGGGATTACCTGATAGATCGGAATGAGACCCGAGGAAACATCCCCTCCCTTTCGGATTTAATGGTTAGAAAAATGGAAGAGCAAATTTCGTAATTCCTAACTATCAAATGTCAATTACTTTGTCCGGTTCGCGTCAATTATCTTGTCCGGTTTTTTTATATCAATAAATGCTTTTTGAGTGCATAAATCCTGTTCCGTTTTTGTTCCGATCTTTACGCAGACTGACTCAATACTTCATTGTAATTGACGTCTGTTAAACCACATTAAATGGATTTTAGGATCGGTAATTGTCGTCTCATACACTGTATTTTTACCCTTACCCCCAAAAATTTGTAACTTCGTTCCAGGATAAATCAAGGAAAAAATCGGTTCCTCCCAGAGGGTCCCTCCCATTTTTCCCTTGACTTATCCTTCCACTTCGCGAAGATTTTTTTGAGGGTAAGGGAAAATTTGATTATTGAAGGACGGATTTCTAAAATATGCGTTAAACTGGCCTGTCTTCTCTTTTTTCAGGCTGGTACTTAAAGCCTGCGTCAATCAATATATATTCCAAAACGATCCCAACCTCGCCTCTTTTTTTGAGCTCGTCAAGCATCCACCGCTGAATGCGGGCATTCACATGAACACGCTTTAGATGTGCCGGCAATTTAGGCTTTGGTTTTCCCCTATAACCACCTCGCATGATTCTCTCCTATTTCCAAACACCAGGCTGACATCCCTGCTATTTCCTTGTTTATAGATAAACGTACTACGCTTTTCAAAAATTATGGTTGATTCTCACGATATATTGGTAACAGTTCTTGAGCCCTCTGACGATTGTGACCAATGTCATCCCGGGATATATCATAAAGCCAAATTGGATAGTCGTAATTGCACTGTTCAATCAGCAATCCTTCTTCAAAATCAGTGATTCTCATAACAGAATCACTATCCACGCAGTCATCAAACCAAGTGCTGTTTTCTTCTGTGATTTCAATATCAATGGTTTCCAGCCTCTGCTTGGCGGTGTTGTAAATATCTATTTTCATGGAATCATCTTTCTGTGGTTTTGTTATTATCTTCTTGGGTAGGTTCCGGCTTAAGGGGAATTCTTATATTCCTGGAAATTGCCTGACGTTTGCGGTAGCTGTCTGCCTGTATTTCGATAATGATCGAATGGTGAACCACTCTATCGATAGCTGCTACAGTCATTGACGGATCAGAAAAGATTTTGTCCCATTCCCCAAATGGCTGATTGGATGTGATAATCATACTTCCCGTCTCATACCTATGGGCGATCAGTTCGAAAAGCACATGAGTTTCCGTATCGCTTTTTTTGACATAGCCCAGGTCATCAAGGACAATGACCGCGTATTTATCGAGTTTGGATAAAAATGATTCAAGCTGCAAATCAGCACGGGCCTGCTGCATTTTTTGAACAAGTGCGGTTGTCGTGAAATGACGTACCCGAATTGACTGTTCTATTAATGCGTGAGATATGGCAGCCGCCAGGTGGGTTTTTCCAACGCCGCTAGGGCCAAAAAATAAAAGGTTCTCTGCACGGTTTACCCAATCGCTGTTTTGGGCCAGGGCCTCTATTTTTTCCTGACGTATTGCCGGAGTGTGGTTAAAATTAAATGTTTCAAGGCTTTTACCCACCGGAAGACGGGATTCTTTTGTAAAACGGGCAATACGCCGGCTGTAGCGCTCATTGATCTCTTGCTCACATAGAGTCGCCAAATACTGCGCCGGGTTCCAATGTTCCTCCTGAGCACGGGAGAGCGTGGGTTCCCATAGCCGGGCTATGGTTGAAAGACGCAGTTGTTTGAGCAATACGGGAAGAGTTTCAGTACTTGCCATCAAAACACCTCCGTAAATGAATGCGAAGAAAGCAGGATATTGTAATCTTCTCCTGAGACAGCCACCATATTTATTTCCGGTATTTCCTTTTCTTTTTTGTTAAATTTTTTTTGAAGTTCATGAAGCGCCGGAATATGGTTATCCATCATTTTTTCAAGAATATAATCACCCAATTCCGTCTCCTGGTCGGTCCGGTTCGCCAGAGACAATATACCCACGATGCTTTTACAGGCGGTACGGGGATCAAGGGTTTGGTCAAGCTGATCCCATATAAGCCGGTAAGTGTCACTGGGCAGCAGGTCATCCCTTAGCTGTGAATAGCGAAACGCTTGGGGTTTTCGCTCCAGGCTGCCTATGACGTGCCGGTAATCCACACTGCGAGTACGCCGATTATTATCTGGTGAATATTTTCGGGGTAACGTGATGACGTAGGTTGTTCCAAGGTAGGCTTCAATCTTGTCATGGTAAATATGAAGGCGCAGCTTTTCTCCTATCAAGCGGGATGGGACCGTATAAATGACGCGTTTTACCAGAATTGTGCTGGTCGTGCTGACTCCGACCACTTTTTCAGTATAATCAACGGTCCTCTGAAGAGGAAGTTCTTTCAAGTACTTACGTTCCTGTGCAATCTTATCTGCATTGCGGGCATTGATATCCCTTACAATGATATCCAGCCACTGCTGATAGGCCGATACAGATTCAAAATCAACAGAATTCCGGAGCAATAAGGCTTGGTGAATTCTATTCTTTAAGTGGCCGTGTGGTGACTCAACTCCGCCGTTTTCATGCCCCTTCCCCCTATTATTTCGGGTCGGGACCAAGCCATAATGGTTGAATAGCTCCTCATAACGCTTGGTGACATCTTCCTTCGCATCTTTGGTCAAATTCTTGAAAGCAGCAGACAGGCTGTCTGTACGATGCTCTGTTGGGACCCCTCCCAGCCGCCAAAAAGCGTCCTGTAATCCCTCACTGAGTGCGGTAAATGATTCTCCTCCGAGGACCACTTTGACATGGCACCAACCGCTGTAAATTAAGCGAAAATGATAAAGTAGGTGATTCAAAGGCTCTCCGTTGATCGTGATTGTTACTTTTTTTAGCTTTGTAAAATCTGATAACCCCATACGCCCAGGAATTTTTTCCTGCAAAAACATTACTTCTTTGCCTGATCCGTTAAGCGCTTTCCATTTTTTAACCTTACGTTGGAATGTACGCAGTTTGGACCGCTGGAATTTTTCAGGATATTTACCTGCAAAATGCTCAAATAACGTTAACGGCTGAAGTTCGGCGTTTTGTTCCAGCATCGGAACGACCTCATTTTCCCAAACCCCTTTAAAGTGGTCCTTGCGTGTACGCCAATGACGCATGGGTTTGTCTCCTTGAGAAATATTGCCATTTTCGATTCTACGTCCTGAACGTTCTGATATTCCAGCCTTTGCGGCTGCTGTGACCTGAATAGTTCCTTTGCTTCTTGCTGACATGTATATCCTTATCTGTTGTTCGGTTATTGGTTTCCCCGACACGGGATTGCACCTCCATTTAAGTGAACTTTAGTGTCGGGGGTTTTATCACGACAAACCGGTCAAGGTAATTGTCGTCAACCGGACAAGATAATTGTCGCAGAATACCTAACCCTGATTTATTGAGAAGTTACGTTAATACTTATGCATTCCGATGCGGTGATGGTAAGAGAAATTTGGCGAGTGAGGGACAGCACAAATACCAAATCTTAAAAGATTGCGGACCACCTGTTTCAAAGGAAATTGTGGGGGTGGATGAAAGCAGAGGTGTTTACCGGATAGTAGAGGAATGGCTTTATATCATTAACGAGCGTGGGAGTAAACAAATGTATCTTATAAAGTTTGATGATAAGGGCATTGCTGTCAAAATTGATTGGTTAGGAAAACAAATTTAGACAAATGCTTAATCTTAGGAATGAAAAGGTACGGACTTATGGTATAATTTTTCAGAACAGCCTCCCAGAAAAGAGCGTTCAATAACAGAAGTAGGGTTGGTGGCTTTCATAATGCCGACACTTCAAATATAAGACTGATATTCCAAAACCTTTGCCGTTAAACGATTGGACAAAAAATCACTACCGCATCTTAATTCATCCAGGATCAATTTAGCTTGGCCCAGAATATTTCAAATTTCTTCTTCATGCTCAATCTCATCATCTCCAAAATTCCAAATTATGTCAGAGCAATAAACATCAAACCACTTTATTTCCGGTTGTACCCTCAAAGCTATTTATCCAATCGATATAAGGGTTTTTCGTTATAATTGTGATTGCCGTTCTGTTTATAGTCCGTATTTTTATATCGCTTGCCAAATTGTTAATATTGATCCAATTTATCGATTAGCACACCCTTTTCTTTCTCAAGTGCTTTGAGTTTTCTTTTGCAACTGTTAATTTCTTTGGTGATTTTTTTGATTTTAAACTCAGTCTCTTGTTTTTCTAAATAGCTTTCCCCGCGCAAATCAATTGCTAAAGCCCGAACTTCTCTTCTCAGCAACCTGAAATATGGATTTCCATGAGCATAGTTTTCTTTGTATTGTAGCTTGCCTGCTTTCATAGCATCAATTATTTCTTGCTCTTCAAGACCAAATTCTTTGCATGCATTTTTGTGGCTTAATGTTTCTCCTTGCTTTGTCCAGAGAGCTTGTGGCATTGTGATTTATCTCCATATTGTTAATAGTATTTGTGCTGAAAATTATGGCAATTATATCGTATGATCACTCATAGCCATCTTCAGCCGCCTTATCCAAGTAGTACTGCCCTTTTTTTGTTTCATCTTTTTCTTGTATTAAAAGCATCCCATATTGATAAACATTGGGAGCAGTAAGGGCATCAGCTTCTTCAGCCTTTTTAAACCACTTTTCGGCTTCTACTATTTCGCCTTTTTCAAGGTATAAAATTATACCAATATTACCATAGGATAGCTCAGAACCCTGATCAGCAGATAAAAATAAAAATCTTAGACCAGTTTCCCAATCGCCTTTCTCAAAATAATATTTAATTCCCAATTCATATAAAGAATCCTGCTATGGTCATAAGAATCTTCTGCACAATCTATTCGTCCTCGGACAATTGTAGCAGTGCAGGCATAAAGAGATATATCCGTTTTCTGACGGCACCATGATAGAATCGTTGTAATTCCTTACTTTAATTCCACAGTATTTACACTTATCCGACGACATAGCAGAAAGAGCCTTTATAGTCTTTTGTTAATTTTATCCCTTAATTTGCCAGAGCATTTAAAAACCACCATTCTTCTTCCATCCAGAATCATCTCTTCACCGGTGGCCGGGTTCCGTCCTTTCCTGGGAGATTTCTTGTTCACTTGAAATTTTCCGAATCCGCTTATCATGATATCTTCTTCAGCCGCCAAGGTGGATTTCATTATCTCAAGGAGTTCTTCTATTCTGTCTTTTGCTTGAGGGGATCTCAGGTCAAGTTTTTCTGCAACTGATTCTACAATGGTGTGTTTGGTAAGCGCCAAGGGATTTTGCTCCTCTGTTTATCATGCCTGGTATTTTGCACATGTCAAAGCTGATGTTTAAAATTTAGGATGGGTATTGTCAAGTTTGTTGTTACAGAATAGGTATTTACAGCCAGGTTATGTTTTTTGGGGCAACGGCCTCGACTGCCAATCGTTAGCATTCCCGGACAGGTCACAGCCGAGAGGCCATTCGGAGCATAGAACATTAAAAAATGTCATCTTGTTGCTAATCGCTGACATGTATTTAATTCCCGTTTTTGCAATGCCGTTTGCCGGGTTGTTTCTGGAAACGAAAATCCATGTATGTGAATGGTCTTTCGACGCTTTCTTTCATTCGATGATATGCTTTTTATTCAATACAAATATTCAAGAATCCATGATATGTAAGAATATTATCAGATCCATGGTAGCATCAAAAAAATTTAAAATTTATCGTAAGAGGACAAAATGATAGATGAACAGAAAAAGCCCAAAGGAGCCGGTAAAAGCAGTTTTGACCTGATAGATTCGGACATTTTAAAGGATATGTTACCGGTGACGCCTGGATCTGTTGTTCTGGATCTGGCTTGCGGAAAAGGTGTTTATTCCATGTTCCTGTCAGAAATTGTTGGTGATGCTGGATTAATCTATGCTGTGGATCTCTGGGAAGAAGGACTGCAACTTCTCGATAAAGAGATTGAAGAAAAGAATATCAGCAACATCCTGCCCATGCTGAACAATGCTGCCAAAGCAATTGAAATTGACGATTACAGCGTAGATGTCTGCTTGATGGCTACCGTCCTCCATGATTTCGAGGAGATGAATAAGTCCGGTGCTGTTTTAGAACAGGTGAAGACCATACTTAAACCCGGTGGTCACTTGGCCGTTATTGAATTCAAGAAAATTGATGGCCCTCCCGGTCCCCCAAAAAAGATACGGTTGTCTGAAGACGAAACCGAAAAATTAGTTACCGGATATGGATTCAGGAAGGTCAGGACTGTTGACATCGGGGATTATAATTATCTGATGCTGCTTCAGAATGAAAAAATTCCAGGCACAAGATGTGGGGGAGTATGTTTTTGAAAAAAGCGAGCCATATCAGTTGTAGGGTTCACTGGCGTAAATTTTAAATTCCTGGTTTTTTCTTCTGGAATTGGTTCCTACGTTCAAAATTTTACCGGTCACCGATGATAGACAAATGGTGGGGTTTACTTTTCCTTCAAAATTTTTACGATAAATGAGATTTAAGTTAAATTTTAAACCGGCTTACAGCGTCATTCAATTTTTCAGTAACCTTGACAAGGTCCTCCACACCTTCCAGTATCTTACCACTGTCCTGGTTTGCTTCCTGAGCAGCCCGGTTCACGTGGGTAATATCCTGAGCAATTTCTCCGGTAACAACAGAAGCTTGGCTGACATTTTGGTTAACGTCCTGGATACCTTGGCCTGCCTGGACAATATTATTTGATATCTCCTGAGTAGTGGCGGACTGCTCTTCAATAGCAGCCGCAACGGTGTTTACAATTTCGTTAATTTCATTGATAACACCGACGATTTCCTGGATAGATGATACAGATTCTTCAGTGCTGGATTGAACACCTTTAATCCGTTCATTGATCTCACCGGTTGCATCTGCTGTTTGTTGTGCAAGGGCTTTTATTTCTCCTGCAACTACAGCAAACCCTTTTCCGGCTTCTCCTGCCCGTGCCGCCTCAATGGTAGCGTTTAAAGCTAGAAGGTTGGTCTGTTCAGAAATATCTTTGATGGTGTCGGTCACCTTAGAGATCAGGGACGCTGCAGATCCAAGCTCATCGATTTTGACAGATACCTGGTTGGCTTTTTCAACTGCATGACCGGTGGTCTGGCTCCCCCTGGAAATATTAGTTGAGATTTCGGATATGGTGGCAGTCATCTCTTCAACTGCAGCAACAACAGTCTGGATGCTGTCAGCTGCTTGCTCCGTGGCAGATGCAACAGAATTCATATTGCTGCTCATCTCTTTTGCTGCTGCAGAAACCGTATTTGATTTTTCAACCGTATCTCGTGAACTTGCGGTGATATTATCTGAAAGGCCCTTAATTTTTGAAGAGGATTTTTTCACGGTTGTTGTACTATCTTTCATGTCAATTATAAGTTTTTTTAAGCTTGAGGTCATCTTGTTAAGAGAATTGGCAAGAACTCCGACTTCATCTTTCTGTTTGAGAACAAGGGTCTGATCAAAATTACCTTTTGCCACATAACCCGCAAAGTCCACTGCCTTGAGAAGGGAGCCAGTTATTGACTGGCTGATACCATAAGCGGTGAGAACGGAAAAAATTAAAACGGCAATAATCCCGATAGTGATCGTTTTTGTATTTGAAATGCTGTGAGCCTCAATCGACGCAAAAGAGTTCATCAACTCCTCTTTGTGCTCATTAACAATTTGATCTATGATCCCGGCCAGTTTTTCAGCAAACGGATCAAACTCTTCCATCATGGGGTTGCCTTTTTCCGGTCCGCCTTCGATATAGGCTTGAGCCATTTTTTGGCCCATGATGTAGTAATCTTCCAGGCTTTTTTTCATATCTTTAAGCAATGTGACCATTTCAACTTCGCCATACTTGTCGTGCTCAATAATGGAGTGCTCAGTTCTTTTAACTGCATCCTTGTAATAGGTTTCAGCTTCTGCATATCCATCATCATAGCCTTCTGCAGCTCTTGTGGCAGATATGTCGGTGAGCCATTGCTGAATCTGTTCAATATCCCGTTTGATTTCAATAAAATTCAGAGTATGCGGCAGCGCTTCAGATTTGGCAGCTTCCAGTTCTACAATAGTTTTATTATTGAAACTATTGATCACAATGCCAATAATAACAAAGAAGATACAGACAACTCCAAATCCAAAAAAGAGTTTCAGTCTGATAGACAAATCGTTTAATTTTCCCATTGCAATTCCTCCAGTAACCTTGCAAATATGAATACAATTTGCGTATTGGGATTCATTTTAATTCGTATACACAAATTGTGGCGATTATAGTTTTGGAATTTTACAGCATTTATAATAATCGATTCGAAGTTTGTTTCAAAGTTAAAATTTCGTGGTCAGGTTTTTCGTTAAGATAATTGAACCCAAGCAATCATGATATTTATGTTGCGAGATTTTTAATACAGCGACCACTTCCCCAAAAAAAAGACTACCTCCAAGACAAGGACCATTTCTCCGGTGAAAATCACTCCCAACTTTCCTGTACTTCTTCTAATCAGAAAAAATATCAGGGTCTTGAAGATTGGACCGATTCTGATTTCCCTGCGAATAGCGAAAATAATGTATAAAACGGAATCGTTTACTAAGGCATTTTTGATTTTAATACCTTATCAAAAGCAAGTTTATTGGAGAATATCCTGGCCGCAGCTTGGATGGCAAGGGAGAATTTAATTGTCTGGATTTTGATTTTTTATTGGGGTCCTGCCACATAAAATTTGGTGGGTCAAACCCTGAGAATTAGGAAGAGGCCTGCTTGTCTCACAAGCTCTTGTCAGGCAGATAGGGACAGTAGACTCTCCTGTAATTCATTACGTTTTTCAAAAAACAAACCGGTAAGCTAAAACTTTACAGCGGTTATATATATTGATATGGATCTGTTATGAAAGATTTGCAACTTCATACCTACAACATTCCAATAGATCTGGCGATCGGTCCGGATATAAAGGACATCACGCCTGAACTCCGGACATGGGTAAAAGACACCGGCATAAAAACCGGAAATCTGGAGGTTTTCATTAAAGGCTCCACTGGTTCCATTAGCACCATTGAGTATGAGCCAGGCGTTGTGAAGGACCTTAAGCGGGCTATCAACGCCCTGGCGCCGCCAGGCCTCGAATTGCAAAAACCCATGCGGATTGTTTGCCTGAACTGGCGGCAGCAGTGAAGGAGATGCATAGTTATAATTGTCCCTGTGTTGTTGATTTGGCTGTGTCTGGTGGTAATAACGCATTTTTGGACTGGGTGAGAGGACAGGTAGGTCCTTCGCCGGTAACGGATGATTAATGGTATGCAAAAAAAAATGATAGACGCGGCAGATAGTTTTTATGCTTACGTTGGAATGTTTGTCTTGATCCGATCCACAGCAACACGCACAGCAGTGATTACAGGCTCATATTCTTCAAGCACATCAATAGTATCTATGACTGTCAGTGTCGTATCTGCGCACGATACAATTGAAAGCAATGCCGCTTTTCCATCAGCTGATTCCAGATCAACACTTTCAAGAATCTGTACAGTCTCAAGATATTTTTGTTCAGCCTCAAACAAGCCTGCTTTCGCATCGTCGGTGATCATCCCTGAAACGCCCTCGTCCGAGACAATCACCTTGATGTTTTTATAAATTCCATTGGTCCGCTTTATGATATCGGACTTGCTGTCATTACATTCAATGACAACTGACATCAACGCAATGGCTGCAACAAATACTGAAATAGTTTGAACCATTATGTTTCCTTTTTAACTTAACTTGTTCGGTTGGGCACTATTTAAATGCAGCATTCCGGTTATGATGTTTCTGCTTTCTAACCAAACGTTCCAGTACGACAGGTCCAAAGCCATACTTCAATAAATAATGGCCGATTGGGCGTTGAAGTTTTTTTTGTTTGTATAAAAGGGCCAAAAGGTTACACTGTGTAAAATATTCATTTCGAACAGCATAATCACCAAATTTTTCACTGAATTTACGATTGGTAAGAATATACAATAGTTGATCTGAATCAATCAAGCCCCAATTAAGGGCAATCTGCCCGATCTGCGGGCGGTCTCTGCGTTGCCGGACAATAATTTCAATAAGTGTATTCCAGGATATATATCCGGAATAATAAAGGTATTGACCAATCAAAAGCTTCCTTTTGGGTACGGCTCCCTTATGTGAATAAAAATGATCATTCCCAGATTTTGGGTTAGTCGTTTTGGGCGAGTTCCAATTTTCGGGTGAACGTTTGGATGCCCGGGGATTTGATTGCTGCATCAAAACGCATCCATCCCCTTTTATGGCTGCAATCAAACATTCATAGGCTTGTGTCAGGGTGTTAAACCGGTCATTTAAGGATTCTTCATCCTGGCCCAATGCAGCGGCGCGATCCGGATGGGCTTTAAAGACCTGGCAGCGGTATGCATCCTTAATTCCAGACGGTTGAAGATATTTTAAAAATTCTATGGAAACATTAACTTCAGGACCAAATAACACACCACAGGCATCAAATAACTGCGAAGCGGTAGAATATTGATTCATCGAGCCTTCCAGTTCAAATTTTGTATTCAAAAAGCAACGAGGACACAGATATTATCCAAACATTAACAAAATATGAATAATATATAGCCCAATTGTCAAGAACGATTTTCTGATTTTGCAGGGCAAACTTTGGGGAAAGCGTCCTTTAATCGCTTAATCTATTATTTCTTTTTCAGTTCCATTTTCTTTCTCTGTGTTTCAGAGATCAGCCGGTAGGCAATATAATATTTGTAGATATTACTGACATACTGTACGGTTTCTCTACTGATTCGCTTGGCAGCGATCAGCTCCACATTATTAAACCAGCGATTGGGATCCAGCCCATTTCCCTTGGCTTCTTCGCGCCTTCTCGCAAGGCAATGGCATCGTGGAGTACGATGTCCGGGAAGACCTGTGCCCAGAATGCCGCTTTATGCGTATCGACTACAATCATGGGAAGAATCTGGGCATTGACCATTTCCAGCAGATCTTCATCTTCCAGGTATTCATCTGCTTCTTTGATAATAATTGCCTTCTTCCCTTTCTTTGCCAGGGCATTGTTTGCCTTCAGCAGGCTTTTAAAGTAGCTGCTGGATTTGCGGACATACACCTCTTTTCCGGAAAGTTCCTCCAGGGACGTCATCTCCTTATAGTCTTTTGACGAAACAATTATCTCCTTGGCCGATAAGATAATCAATAAATTTCGGAAAAACCATGGTTAAGGGTAATTGGGGGCCTAAACATTAGTCCAGAAGCCAGGATTCGTGATTGTAATAGGATAACAGCACAGGGAAAAGAAGGGAGTTTATTTCAGTGTGACGGCTTTGGTTCATGCCTTTGCCGAATACAAGCTCGCGTCTGAACCCCTCGGGGCTTAGAAACCGCGTAGGCACGGTAAATTCAAGTTGTGAAATCCGTTGTTGTGCAAGGCCATTGTTCCAATTTTGACGACTGCATAAAAACCAGCCCCAATCCCCGAACGAGGGTACATTTTCATGGTATGGCAGAATGCAAAATCCGGCCGCGGTCAATGTCCTGCCAATACAAAGATAGCTTTCCTTTGCAAGGTAAGGGGAGGTGGACTGAACGGATGCAACGCCGTTTTTAGCCAGTCTGTGCCGGACCTTAAGATAAAACTCTTTTGAGTAAAGCTTGGTCAGCTCCGGTGTGGACGGATCCGGCATATCCACGATAATAACATCCCAAACCCCTTTCACTTGTTCCAAGAACTTATCCGCATCCAGATTCATGACCCGGACCTCGGCCACATGCCGGGTCTGGTCCGGTTTTCTTTTTTGGTCAGACGAGGCCTGATAAATCTGACGAAAATTCCCTGGGAAAATCCCGGGGCCTGTCAGGGCGGTTACCCGGGCATTGTCAAAGGCATGGTTATTAAGCCGGGACAGCAGCGGATGTGTGGCAGCAAGCTTGGTCATGGCCGGATCCAGGTCCACCAGGGTAATCCGGTCAACGTCCGGGTACTTCAACACTTCCCTTAACGCACAGCCGTCTCCTCCGCCCAAAATCAATACCCGGGTGCGGGCCGGGGCCAGGGCCATGGCCGGATGAACCAGGGATTCATGGTACCGGGCTTCATCCGTACTGCACAACTGCAGATTTCCGTTTAAAAAAAGCCGTATTTCGTCCAGAGGTTTGAAATGCGTAATAACGATGTGCTGGTACTGGCTGGTTTTAGAATAAACGATGGGGTCATCATACAAGGCCTGTTCGTTGGTGATCTGCCACTTGCGGTTATTCATATACCCGAAAAACACTGCGACACAGGTGGCGGCCATGATCACAAGCAAGGGGATATTGCGCCGGATGATTTGCTTGCGGGTAAAATAGATAAAGGTTATCAGGGCAAGAAAAAAGTTCATGCCCGCAGTCAGGAAAGCGGCTTCCGTAATAGGAAAAAACCGCAGCAGGATGAACACATACACCAAAGCCCCGGCCAAAGACCCGATATAGTCGGCAGACAGGATATTGCCCAGATTGGTGGACAGCTCATTTGAAAAATCGTTGTTGATCCGTATAATCACCGGGATTTCAAGACCAATGAGGATGCCGATCACAGACACAAAAAAATAGAGCACCAGGCTGTAGTGGCTGGTATATCCGTAGGACAGATAGGTCAGGGTGGGTGAATACCCCCCGGCAAGTGCAAGGGCAATTTCAATGCCGATAAAGGCATGGATCAGGCGTTTTTTGGAGATTTGGGCCTGGATCAGGCTGCCGAATCCCATCCAGAACATCATCAACCCGATGACCATGGCCCACTGTTCAAAGGCATTGCCCAGGATCATGGAGGCCAGGCTTGCCTGGATATATTCAAGGATGATTCCGCAGGCCCCGGATGCAAACATGCAAAGGCATAGCAGGGCCGAGGCAGGATTGAGCCGGGAGCGCCCGGATAGCCGGGTGCGCCCCGATGGATCAGATGGCATGGGCAATGATCAGCGCCACGGCAATGATGGTCGCCTCAACCAGCACCAGTGCCGCAACATTTTTATCCTCTTTGACCTCAGTTGCAATATTTGTGGTGGGCAAAAGAAACCGGTCCACAAGGACAGTGAATCCAATAAGCAGAATCATGCCGCACACCGTATAAATCAAAAACCCGATAATATCATTTATCCACCCGGTAAACGGACCGGAAAGACTTGCCTTTAAAATGATGCCCAGGGCAATCAGGATACCGGCCAGGCCAATGCCCGCGGCCGGATTATTCTGCTTGATTTCATCCCGGACGTTAAATGGAGTGATCAGTTCATAGAGCAGGCCACACCCTAAAAGCACAACCTGTCCCAGAACAAAAAAGAGCAGTGCAGATCCCAGGGACTGGACAAAGCTGCCCCCGCTGCCGGACATGCTGCCGTTGAGAATAAAGCCTGTGGCAATGTACATGCCGGCCTCCACCATGCCAAGGGCTGCATTGCCTGTGACCGTACGCCCGTCTTCGAGGGTAAATACTTTTATGCACTCTTTGTCGTTGTTCATGTTGCCCATCATGATGGAATCATTGATGAACCGAGCAAGGAAAAGACACACAGTAACCAAAACACCGTCGACCAGAAGATAGGTTATATCGGTCTTGAACCCTGCCGAGTCCCCTGACAGCGCCCCGATCATGCCGATGGCAATGCCAAGATAAAGCCCTGCCCGTCTTAACCCCACGGCCACATTGCCGTCATCAATGTGGCGGTCGTCATTAAAGTCCTTGGTCCGCCAGTCATCCAGTTTTTTGGCCAGAAAAATAAAAAAAATGCTTACCAGGGCATAGCATAAACCATGACCTATGCTTATTAGGGTTGCCATATAGTTCATAAGTTGTTCTCCTTATTTAGTGCCCGACCGAAAACCGTAAATTTTGCCGATTACGGCGTTGGTCTGAAATTTTAATCCTCGAAATACGCTTTGTATGTCTCCGGTTAACATTTCAGCCCGCCTTGTACTCAACAAAATTTCCAGGTTTTCGTTCAAACGCTATTTGCCTTTTGATTTGGGGCCGCCGCCCCTGAGTCCTGACGCGCCACCCCTAACCGAAGCAGAAGCGGTTTTAAATCCACCGGTTTTCGAAAAGGTGCTGTTCTGGTACCGTGGTGAATTTTTCATACGTGATCCCCTGGAGCCGAACGTGTATCCTGTACCGGTCTGGCCGTAATAGGGTTTTCTATATCTATAGTCTGTATTCCAGCGGTTCCATGATCCATAGGAGTAGTAATGAGAAGGATAAAAGAACAGGTTGGAAAAAAAGGCATACCGTCCGTACCAGGACCAGAAACTGTTGCCGTGTGTATCCTTTTTCCATTCCCCGTACCTTGAATTTCCAACATAAGCCATGCCGGGCGGGGTGGCATGGGAATCAGGTTCAAACTCACCATAGGGCTTGGACAAAATTGCCATGCCTAAATTGTCCAGGTTTTGTTCATAAAAAGAGGCATTCACCGGTTCCCAGTCGGTTTCCGAGGTTTCTCCGTTCTCTTCTATAATGTATTTATGAAAATATTTTAATTGGGTGCTTTGAAGGTAGAAGGTGGCGGCATTGTGGCGGGAATCAGGCCACCCTGCGGTCAGATCAAAATTCAAATTCTTAAACGCAGACTCCAGCCCCCGGGTAATCCGCAGATTCATCCCGTTATAACCCGATGTCAAATCGGCAATGGACTCGGCGTCAGACTCGGTTAACGTCTGAAAAACAGCAGGCGAAACCTGAGCGGTATAAACGAAGATGCCGGGATTGTAATAATCCGACCTCTCATCCCAGGATTCACGATAGATGGAAACATAATAGTCCACCTTCATGTCTTCAAGGAGCTTGGTATAACTGCGGTATAACTGATCCAGATCCTTTTCAAATTTCGGGCCGTTCTTGGAAAGGGTCTTTTTTGCCTGTTCAATGGCATCGGCTGCTGTAACAAAGGCGGCATAGTCGGCATGCTCTTGGG
Source organism: uncultured Desulfobacter sp. (assembly GCF_963664415.1). Taxonomy (NCBI): domain Bacteria; kingdom Pseudomonadati; phylum Thermodesulfobacteriota; class Desulfobacteria; order Desulfobacterales; family Desulfobacteraceae; genus Desulfobacter; species uncultured Desulfobacter sp. The sequence goes on from NZ_OY761445.1 coordinate 2,602,287, forward strand.
TATAGGCCTGATACTGGGCCTTTACAATGTCCGTATTGATTTTTGTATCATCTACCATTTTAGAAAATGGGGCAAACCGGGCCGTGATTTTGGCGTCTGAAGCGGGAAATTTGTCCCTTGCCTTGGCCACGAGCCCCTGTTCCAGGCTTTGTACCGTTGACAGGATGACCTCTGCAGCTGCCAGGGCGGATTTTTCCATGGCCGGGGCATCTGTCATGGCTGCCTTGATCCGGCTTGCACGTTCAAAGGGTGCCTTTGCCTGGCCTTTAGCTTCACGGATCACTGAGTTCACCTGCTTGATCTGGGCCAGGGCCTGGGCTTCGCCTTCGGGTTTGTTCTGTTTGAGGGTGACTTTTAGCCCCTTATCATATACATCCCGGGCCCGGGCCAAGGTGGCATCGGCATTGGCAAACGCCGTATCCCATTTCTCTTTGGATGCATACTCAGCCAGGGAGGAAAAGTCCGGTGATGCCGACATACGTTCATATTTTTTTTTCTGGGCGTCAATGAAATCCTGGGTGGATTTCAAGTCCTGCTTTACGGCTTTGGCCTGGGTCCGGGTTGTATCGGAAAGTCCCTGGCCGCAGCCGGTTAGAAAAACCAGAGCCAACAAAACTATGACCACGCTTGTGAATATTTGTTCTGTTTTACCACAAGGGGTTGGGGCTCTCATGGGTTACCTCCCCCTCTGCAAATCAACGTCAGTTCCGCCGGATCAACAGGTTTGGAAATATAAATCCGGTATTCCTCTTTATCTTCGTCCTGCCACTCCTCAATGGTAAGAAACATGGACGAATGGTCATTAACAAATTCATACATATAAACCCGTTCTTCCTTGCCGTTGCGCCGGTACACGGCAGCCCAATCATCGTCATACTCAAAAGTGTCTCCGGCATAGACAACACAGTCCTCATCGTCAACAATCTGATCCAGATCATCTTCATCAACGGGCTGACCTTCATCATCGGTCAATTGTTTAAATTTGATCTGGTTCAAAGTGATACACACTTCCAGTTCATCATCAATTTCCCACTCAAAATGGCCCACGGTTCCGGTCTCCAGGCACAGGCAGGTCAATTCAGTGACAAAGTAGTCTTTCAGTTTTGTATACTTCTCATTGGCCTCCTGGTATTTATTGATCTCCTGGATGAAATAGGTGCTGCTCAAACAGGTAAAACAGTCACCCACCTCTGCATCCATAATGGTCAGGCGGGTCTGTTCCTCCGGGGACAATACCTTGTCCGGCGCCAGTGTTCGAATCAGGGAAAACCGCTGATCAAAGGATTTTTGTTCGGAAATGGATATCATAGTTACTTCTCCTGGCGCCTTGATGTTAACGCATCTGTCCTGGCCCTAAACCGTTCGTTCATAACCCCCAGGGCATTGGAACTTTGGGAAGCAATGCTGATGGTCTCCTTTGAAATGGCCGTATAGGCTTCAAATGCCTGCTCATAAGTATTGCATGCCTCTTCCAGGGCTTCGATGTTTACAGTCATGCTCTGGCTCATCTTTGCGCCTTTAACCGCCGCATCACCAATGACCTTTGCCGTATCCGTCATGGTCTCGGCTGCGGCCTTCTGGACCATATCCAGATGCTTTAACGTATCCAACTGCTGTTCTGCGGCCACCCGAACGGCCAGGGCATTTTTCACGGCCGTGGCCAGAATCATGTCTGTACGCTGGACCAGACGCTGGACCAGGTGAGAATTTCTCACCATCATTTCTCCGCCGAACCGGGTCTGAAGATTGGAATTATCAATGGTCTGCAAATCCACAACCGCCATGGCCAAATCCGAGGTCAGCGTAGTCAGCGCCTCTTTGGCCCGGGGATCGTCCATCGTCTCAAGGTGGGCGGAAAGCTTTTCCCAGATCAGCTGGCCCAGATAAATCTGTTCCTGCAGGGCCGGCTGGATCTCTTTTAAGGCGTCGCAAATCTGTGCCAGTTCCGCCGCGTCAAAGGCCACCTGGTCGGCCTCGCTGCGCAGGTGATCCCGAATCCCGTCAATGGTGGAATTCACGGTTTCCCTTCGTTCGGCAATAATACGCAGGAGCTCATCTCCTTTAGGCAGACGGTTGACGGTACGGGTAAAAAGTCCCATCACCTTTTTGGGCAAAGGCATTTCCGTTTTTGCCACCATGGTGGGGTTGACCTTATCCAGCTCGACCTTGATGGCCAAAATATTTCTTGCCACAGGTGAGCTGTCCTCACTGGCCACATTTTTAAGCACCGAGCCCATTTTCCGGTCGTAAAGAGAGACCTGGGCCTGGGTTTTTTCCATAATTTCCCGTCCCAAAGAAAAGACAAAGTTGCCGAGCTGCCAGTCCGAAGGATCTGCTTTAACCTTCTCCACAAAACCGTCAGCCGCCGCTTCAAGTGCTTTGATATCTTCAACAGCAAGGTGCCGGGGCTGGACCGGCACCAGCTGGTCCGGGGCCTGGACAGGGGTGAGCGCCCCCTGCCCCGATGCTTGTGTGACTTCTGCTAATACGGGTGCTTTGGCCTGTCCGGCCACGCTGGCAAGTTCCTGAGCCAAACTGGACATAGATGTTCTCCTTTATGAAAATTTGCCCTCAAGAAAATGGGCCATGGTTTTAAATTCTGCGATTTCGTTATTGTCTACAATCTGCCGGGATCTTGTGCAGACCTCATGAAGGCTTTCAATGGTTTTTTCAAACGCCTGCATTTGGGTTTGCCTGCTGTCCGGGGAAAGGTCAAGATACTCTTTGACGGTTTTAAACAGATGGGTTGCACCGATTTTTTTCAATTCATAGGTCAGTGTCTCTCCCGGATAACGCGTGATCATATCCGGAATAAGCGCCTTGAGATCATCAATAATGGATTCAATTTTTAAAATCAAGTCCATGGAAAAATCCCGGTCGGTGCGGATCAAAAGATTCAACTTGATCAGGGTATCAAGGATCTTTTTGAACTCAGCATCCGGGTCTTCTTTTTCAGCAACCGGGGAAGACTGCTCTTCCAGGTCTGATGACACTTTTGGTGTTTTCAAGCGCCGGATAACCAGGCTCAAAACAATTAGCGCAATAATAAATACGGCAGATACAATTATAATGGTCATGAAATATTTCCTTCCAGATTTTTAAGAAAAGCCTTGCTTAATGATAATTCTAATGCCTTTAAGACCAGGACGGTAGTAGTACTGTTATACATTAAATGACGTGAAGTTCAAGTTATTCCAAAACACTTTTCCAGTACCGTTATGCCCTGGGCTTCACCGATACCGCCGTTTCCGTGAACCATTCCATATTGACGATTGCCTTGGACAAGCCGTTGTGTGACTTCGATTAACCCGTTCAACGCCGGATTGTTCCACGGTGCTCTGGCAATGTTCATTCCCCCTGTTACCGTTATCTCGTTGTGTTTCAGAAAATCATGGATATCATTGATGTTGCCGACTAAACCAGTCACCAATAATAACGCGATGGGTATGGGCGGATAGCAGGTATATGCTTCCAGCAAAAGATTTCTATTTTGAAATTCCCGGATTACATCTATTTGGGCTTCTGCCTGGGCCTGCAGAAATGCATTTTTAAGGTGAACAAACAGATTGTTGCCTTTACCGGTGATATGGTTGATCGCTTTTGGGTCTCCCTTTACGATGGCATATCCTGAACCCGATACTTTAACCCGGCTATTTTCAGGAATGTTCAGTTGTTCAGCTGTAGGCGTATTGGTGACAATAAGCCCTCCGGCAAAATCGATATTCGGGTTTGCGCAATCGGTCAGGCAAAAGAGATCTGTTCCATAATCATGCAGGACGTTTCCCCGTAGAAAATTAATTTGCCTTCCTGACCTACCCTGAAACGTCCTGGAATAATTATCAAAAAGGCTGTCGGCTAATCCACGGAAGTCATCATTTGAAATATCCGTCTCACGGCAAAGACAACGTGCAAGAAGGTCATAGCATTGAATCAGACTGACATCTTCAAATATCTCCATTGCTTTTTTTATTGTTTCTTTGCCGTATTGCCGCGTATCAACAAAATTTATGGGGTTAAAATTGCATACCCTGCCCGTTTTCATTGTCATATGATAAACTTTAAATGGAAACCTTTGCGCATTCTCTCTAATAGTGATAAGAGTTTTTCCATTGATATTCTATTCGAGTCTTATCCCGTATATAGGGGGAACCTGTTGAATCTTATTAATATCGATAAGATGCAGTCCTTGCTTGACAACTTCTCTAAGGCCGTTGGTATTGCTTCGGCCATCATTGACCTTGAAGGCAATGTCATCGTTGGTTCCAATTGGCAGCAGATCTGCACAGATTTCCACCGAACCCACCCGGAAACCTGTAAACGATGTATAGAAAGCGACACGATTCTGGCCAAAAGAATGGCCAAAAATCGGGAACAGAGCTTTTATCTGTGTAAAAACGGTTTAACCGACGCGGCGGCCCCGATCATTCTCAACGACGATCATGTGGCCAATTTGTTCATTGGACAGTTTCTTTTGAGTGATCCCGATTTTATTTTTTTTAAAACCCAAGCTTCTGAATATGGTTTTGATGAAGACCGATATATAGAGGCTCTCAGAGGTGTTCCCATACTCAGTGAAACCAAAATCAAGCCCATCATAAATTTTTTTCAGGATTTTGCGAAAACCATTGGTGAAATGGTGCTTCAAGAAAAACAAATTTTGCAAAGCAAAAACCGATTGCTGGATGTCGCCGGCAGCACCAGCGATTGGATTTGGGAGGTAAACGCCGATGGCATATTTACCTACTGCAGCGGAGGGGTTGAGAAGGTGCTGGGCTACAGCCCGGAAGAAATTCTGGGTCGTACTCCCTTTGAATTGATGTTTACCGAAGATCAGCAACGCATGGACGAATTGATTGCCGGCTTGTTCGCCCAAAGGGAACCCATCAAAAACCAGGAGATCTGGCACCAGGCCCAAGACAGCCGCAGGGTCTGCCTGCTGACCAACGGCGTTCCGGTCATCGATGACTGCGGTCGTTTGGAGGGGTACCGGGGTTCCAATACCGACATCACAGAACGTAAACAGACCGAGAATGCGCTGCAAATGGAAAGGGAACGTCTTGCCAATGTCATTTACGGTACCAATATCGGTACATGGGAATGGAATATACAAACGGGTGAAACGATTTTTAACGAACGCTGGGCAGAAATCTGCGGGTATGACCTGGAAGAACTTGCCCCGATCTCCATTGAGACCTGGATAAAGCTGGCCCATCCCGATGATTTAAAGGGCTCCGAAACCCTTCTTAACCGTCATTTTTCAGGAGAACTGGACCGCTATGACTACCAGTGCCGTATGAAGCACAAGGACGGACGCTGGGTCTGGGTACATGACCGCGGCCGGGTAATTTCCTGGACGGATGATAACCGCCCGATCAGGATGTTCGGTACCCATACGGACATCACTGAAAGAAAACTGGCAGAGCAGGAACTGATTGAAACCCGTGATGAACTGTTAATGGCCAACAGGCACCTCGAGCAGCAGACCGCCTATGCCAATGACATGGCAGCCCGGGCTGAAATGGCCTCGGCAGCTAAAAGTGAATTCCTGGCCAACATGAGCCATGAAATACGAACCCCTATGAACGGCGTTATCGGCATGACGGGGTTGCTGCTTGGTACGGATCTCACCGAAGAACAGCGCCATTACGGTGAAACCATTAAAGCCAGTGCGGATGCCCTGCTGGAACTGATCAACGACATACTTGATTTTTCAAAAATCGAAGCCGGCAGGCTCGAACTGGAAATAGTGGATTTTGACCTGCAATCCCTTTTAAATGATTTCTCAGAAATTATAGCGTTCAAAGCCCATGAACGTGGCTTGGAATTCATCTGCACCACTGCCCCGGACGTACCGGTATTCCTGCGGGGAGATCCAGGACGGCTCCGTCAGATACTTATTAATCTGGCAGGTAACGCGGTCAAGTTCACCCATAAAGGAGAAATAGTCGTTCGTGCCGCCCTTGAACAGGAATGGGACCAGGAGGCCCTGATCCGATTTTCAGTACGCGATACCGGCATTGGCATCCCAGACGAAAAACAGGAAAGTCTCTTTGAGCAATTCACACAAGTGGACACATCTATTACACGCAAATACGGGGGCACAGGCCTGGGACTGGCGATCTCCAAACAGTTGGCAGAGTTGATGGGCGGCCGGATCGGACTAATCTCACCGATCCACGCCGGCGCAGAAACAAAGACAGAAGACACCTGTCCCGGCGCGGAATTCTGGTTTACGGCGCGGTTTGCCAAGCAGCCCTGGAAACCAGCTGGCCGGACAGCATCAGATCCTGGTGATGTGCGGGGGGCAAAAATCCTGGTGGTCGATGATAACGTCACCAACCGGGAAATTCTCATGACACAGCTTAAAGCATGGAACGCCCGACCGGCAGAGTCGCCGGAAGGGGATACGGCCATTTCTTTGCTCAAGCAGGCAGTTCACGAGGATGATGCGTTTGACATTGCGATTTTAGACATGCACATGCCGGGGATGAACGGTGAAGCGCTTGGCCACGCCATTAAAAATGACCCTGTCCTTACAGACACACAGTTGATAATGATGACGTCACTGGGGCGGCCGGGAGACACCCGTCGTTTAGAGACCGTTGGCTTTGCCGCACATCTGACAAAACCTGTCCGCCTGTCGGATCTGCATAACTGCCTCTCCGCAGTTCTTTGCGATAACTCTCATAAAACCAAGAGGCCCATCATGACACGGCAAACCATCCCCAAGCTGCAAAATACCGGCGGTCGTATTCTTCTGGCCGAAGATAATATCACCAACCAGCAGGTGGCCAAAGGCATTCTCCAAAAACTGGGCTTGTCTGTAGATACGGTTGCCAACGGCGCCGACGCAGTGGATGCTTTGACACGCAACCACTATGATATAGTACTGATGGATGTGCAGATGCCTGAAATGGACGGCATGGAAGCCACCCGAAAAATCCGTAATCCCCGGTCTGCCACACTGAATCCAAATATACCGATCATTGCCATGACAGCCCATGTCATGGCCGGTGATCGCGAAACCTGCCTTGAAGCCGGCATGGACGACTACATCAGCAAACCCGTAAATCAACGTATTCTGGCAGACAAACTCAAACAGTGGATGCCCGATACGCATAGAGACCATACCACCCGCCCCTCCTCCGGACCTGCTTTTGATATCGAGGTTTTATTAACCCGCCTCATGGGGGATGAAAAGCTTGTCGCTACGGTTATCGCCGTATTCCTTGAGGACATGCCAAAAGAAATTTTAGCTCTCAAGCGCTATATCGATGCTGGACAGGCTGACAAGGCCGGCTCCCAGGCCCATAAAATTAAAGGGACCGCAGGCAATATTGCAGCCAAAGACTTTCAGGAGACGGCTTCGGCCATGGAAATGTCGGGCAGGGCCGGAGAACTGGAGCGACTGAAGACATTAATGCCCGAGCTGGAAAATCGGTTCAACAGGCTGAAAGCAGAGATGAAAAACCTATGATCAATGCAACCTCTGATCACCAAAGATGACACCACTTCGGGTCCAATTATGAACGTGATGCTGACAAATGAGGCTATAAGCCGTGAGATATAATACTTGATAATCCAATTTTTAGGGAATTTGTTCAAATTCAAGGCGGAGTTTGGGCAAATCAACAAAAACTGGCTCATCGAGTAATAAACATAATAAACAATGGATTTAACAATATGACTTCAATCATGAAAATATTAGTTGCAGAAGACAGCCGTCCCTCAAGAATGATGCTTGAGGCGACCCTGACCAAATGGGGATATGAGGTAACAGCGGTATGTGACGGCAACCAAGCGTGGAACGCGCTTCAGGAATCGGACGATCTGAACTTGGCAGTGCTTGACTGGGAGATGCCGGGAATGAATGGCCCTGATCTTTGCCGCAAACTTCGGGAAAAAGAGCGACAAGATCCACTTTATCTGATTATTCTCACGGCCAGAAACAAACCGGCTGATATCGCGCATGGGCTTGAATCAGGGGCGGATGACTACATTGCCAAGCCCTACAACCATGCTGAGCTGAAAGCACGGGTTGATGCTGGCCGTCGCCTGCTGACGCTGCAAAACCAGATGCGTGAGCGGGAAAAATTGCAGGGCGTGCTGGAAATGGCTGGTGCTGTTTGTCATGAACTCAACCAGCCACTGCAAATCGTTTTGGGATACGCAGAAATGTTGCTTGAAGAGGGAGATAAAAACAGTGACGCCCTGAAAACAATCAAAACAGAGATCAACCGTATCGGGGAGCTTACGTGGCGGATAATGAAGATTACCCGGTATCAAGCCAAACCATACTTAAAAAGCCGTATCATTGACATTGAACAGTCGTCTGATTAGGCCGACGACATATCAACAGCCAGGCTTAGCCCTGCAACAAAGATTGAAAAATCTGACTTATAAGCAATTGCCCCGCCCTATTGACTTTCCCTCATGTAATGATTACTTCCTTTTGCCGCTTGCAAACGGTATAATACCGTTTTAATAGCATTAACTCAGGCGCTAACGGCAAGTCAAGCGGGCCGAGCGCCTTTGGCAACCCGTTTATATATTGAAACCCAGGAGGCAGGAACATGAATACGGCCGGATCAGGCATAAAGCTTATTGTTTGCATCATGGCTGCAGCAATGATGACCATAGCCGGATGCGCGTCATCCAGCTCTAATGTTTATACCTATGAGCAGACCATGCAAGCCCAGACCGTGGATACAGGGACTGTGGAATCTGTTAAATCCATCATCATACAGGCCTCAAATCCCCCGGTGATTGGCGGTGCCATCGGTGGTGTGACGGGCGGTGTGCTCGGCAGCACCGTGGGCAGAGGCCATGGCCGGGATGTGGCCACCATTGTCGGTGCACTGGCAGGAGCAGCCATCGGTGCCGCCATTGAACATGAGGCCGGAACCAAAAACGGTTTTGAAATTGTTGTTAATCTTGACAGCGGACGAACCATTGTGGTGGTTCAGGAGGCGGATGTACCGATGTATCCTGGGGACAGGGTTAGGGTATTGACCGCCCCGGACGGCACCACCCGTATTTCAAAATAATATTCAGACTAAAAGTCACCCATCTGCGCGTTACTGAAAAATTTGCAATCCTGATTACCAATTGTACTTTTGGGGTACAATTGGTGACAAATTTTTCTGTTTCTTGCACCTGGGCAACCTACAGTCCAAACACGATTATATATTGAGTAGCAGGAGAGTATGAAAAAAAACAGTGCAGTAAATGATAAATTAAGAAATGTTGCCATCATTGCCCATGTTGACCATGGAAAAACCACGCTGGTGGATGCCATGTTTAAACAAAGCGGCATGTTCCGGGAAGGCCAGGATGTGGATGACCGGCTCATGGATTCCATGGATCTTGAGCGGGAGCGGGGTATTACCATTGCAGCCAAAAACTGCTCGGTTACATGCAACGGTGTAAAAATCAATATTATTGACACCCCGGGCCATGCCGATTTCGGCGGTGAAGTGGAGCGCGCGCTTTCCATGGCTGATTCCGCCATTTTACTGGTGGATGCATCCGAAGGACCCTTGCCCCAGACCCGGTTTGTGCTCAAAAAAACCTTTGAGGCAGGGCTTCCCGTGCTTGTGATCATCAACAAGATTGATCGCAAGGACGCCCGGCCTGATGAGGTATTGGACATGGTTTACGACCTGTTTATAGATCTTGATGCAACGGACGAACAGCTGGATTTCACATACCTTTACGCCATTGGGCGGGATGGAATTGTCAAGCGGGAACTCGAAGAAGAGGTGGATCACCTGAAGGTCCTATTTGACATCATTATCGATGAAATGCCTGCACCCTCCTATGACCCTGACGCACCCTTCCAGATGCTGGTGTCGGACCTTGGGTATTCCGATTATTTAGGACGCCTTGCCATCGGCAAAGTGTTCAATGGGTCTGCCGCATCCAACGCCTCTTTGGTGTGCATGGGCGAAGACGGCGGCCAAAAACAACTTAAGGTATCCAAACTCCAATCCTATGACGGCATGACACTGGTCCCGGTGGATCAAGCTGACACCGGAGACATTATCGTGCTGGCAGGCATTGAAGATGTAAAAATCGGTGATACCATATGCACCCGGGAAAATCCCCTGGCCCTTCCCAGGATCTCAGTGGATGAACCCACGGTATTCATGCGGTTTACCATTAACACCTCACCCTTTGCCGGCAAAGAGGGTAAAAACGTCCAGTCCAGGAAAATCCGGGAGCGCCTGCTCAAGGAAACCCTGCTCAACGTAGCCATTGCGGTGGAGGAAAGTAACGAAGACGACAGCTTTGTGGTCAAAGGCCGGGGTGAACTTCAGCTGGCCATTCTAATTGAAACAATGCGCCGGGAAAATTTTGAGGTGTGCGTGGGACGCCCCAAGGTCATTTACCGCGAAGAAAACGGCCAAACCCTGGAGCCGATTGAACACCTGTTCGTAGACTGTGATGAGGATTTCATGGGTGTGGTCACTGAAAAACTGTCTGTTAGAAAAGGAAAAATGACCAATCTGGTGAACAACGGCAAAGGCCGGGTTCGCCTGGAGTTCTCCATCCCGTCTCGTTCCCTGATTGGATACCGGGACGAATTCATGACCGACACCCGGGGCACGGGTATCCTGAATTCCTATCTGTCCGGGTATGAGCCATACCGTGGGGATTTCCCCGTGCGCTACACCGGTTCTATTGTATGCGACCGCCAGGGAAAGGCTGTGCCCTATGCCCTGTTCAACCTCGAACCCCGGGGACGGCTGTTCATCTCACCGGGCACCCCGGTATACGAAGGCATGGTCATTGGCGAACACAACCGTCATTCCGATATTGACGTCAATGCCTGCAAGGAAAAAAAGCTGACCAATATGCGGGCCTCGGGCAAAGACGAAGCCACCATCTGCTCCCCGGTTAAACCCATGACCCTGGAACAGGCCATACACTTTATCAGAGACGACGAAATGGTGGAAGTCACCCCTCAATCCATCCGCATCCGCAAGGTGGAACTGACTGCTGGAAAACGCCATATCCTGGCCGGAAAACTCAAGAAAAAGGATACCGAATCCTGATATTGTCCACAACGCTTTGATTCACCGGTCAATGGTTTGAAAATATTTTTTCCCTTGAATTTCTTTACCGGTTTCCCAATCTTCATTTCAATGCTTCAGGACCTGTTAGGTCTCGGAATTGGTTGCCCTGGTTCATGGATTGAGCCAGGGCATTGAGAACCTTTTTCGGCAATGACTGATCAATAATTATTACGCGGTTTGATAATCGGATCAGACATGAATATCCTTTCTGGACACTCATGTTCTTATCTGGCCCTGGAAAACAATCCAACGCTCTCGAAACCTGCGGCAAAAGCAATTATTGACGGCGGAAACATGGTTTTTGTAAGTGCAGCCTCAGCTTGGGAAATCGGCATTAAAATGAACATGGGGTCAACCTTCGACCCCATATCTCAAATCCATTTATTCATTCTGTTCTGTGTCTCTTTCCCCGTCAAAGCCGGTTTGTTCCCGATTCTTTCCTGCCGGTTTCCAATATGCCTGCCGATGGGGTTTGGATTTTGACCTGCGCCATCGCACTTTAGACCACAATATGGGGGTAGAAAACCTTGTCCAGCCCCATTTCAAAATATTGATCAGCCAGAAGGAGACCCAAAGCGCCCAGGCCAGCATGGCAACCCGGTAGGACCACATGGGAATGGACACCATCCAGGTGCGGGGCAGCACAGGGCCTGACACATCATGGTACCAGCGCAACAGGTAAGCACTGGAACCGTTGCCCCGGATATTCATATCCGGATGGCCCAAGAGTCCGTTGGAAATACTGAACACCAGACACGCGCCAGACACCAGGGTCAGCGCCACAATACCCAGTTGGATCAGATTGAACTGCAGGCCGGTGAAATCATTGGCTTTGGGACGTAAATCCAGGGCAATCAGCCAGCCCGCCACAATGATGGCGGCTGCCGGATGACTCATGGTGATGCCGATGAACAGCAAAAACCACTGCAAAAGATTTAACGGGGTCCATCCGACTTTCGACAAAATAAAAGCAATGATCAAGATCACAATCACTTCGGACCAGAACAGCACGGCCGGGCCCAACGCCGGCTCCCCACCAAGAAACAGGGGCCACCGGCTGCTTCCCGGTTTGATGTCCACACATGTGTTGGCGCTGTCCATACCTAAATCCACAGCCGGTGTCTTATAAAACGGCGTGATACCGCCGGCTGACACCCATTGGAGCATAATCTCCTGGTGCCCGGGAACGATGGGCACAGTGACCTGGTTTTTATCCTGCCGGATGGGGCGTATCCGATTCTGAATTTTCACTTCCTGCAACCGGGCGTTTTTAGGCAGGGAAATGGTGTGGCGCCCGCCCTGACTGCTGTTGATGGTCAGATCCAGCCGGGCCGTGGTGGCGGTTCTGCCCGGAGAAAAGGTCAGCAGGCTTTTTTCAACGGTCATGGTCTGACCCTCAATGCCTTTGGGCCGGGTCACGGTGAGTGTTAGTGTCTCTCCGGGCCAGGGGTGCCAGGTGGGATACCAGCGGGTGCCGGTTTTATGAAAGATCACAGGGGTTCCCTGGTATTCCATGTGGAAAACAGGACTGACATCCACTTTCCATATTTCGGTCCAGTCCCGGGTCTGCGCATGCGTCAATTCTATTTTATCTGACGGGGCCAAAAAGGATTCCCAGGTCAGTGTTTTTTGTCCGGAACGGAAATTGATCTTTGCCGTATTCTTATCTACCCGGATACCTTCGGTGGTGATGGATTCGCCGGGAAGCAAAGGAAGATCAAGGACCATGCCTGATTTTGATTCTCCTTCACGGATGACCCGGGTGTTTATCTTCCAAACAAGCCCAAGCAGCAGGGTCCGTTCAACCCGGGCAAAGGCAGGCAGAACCCCTGTCTCAAGCACCTGCTGATGTTTACCGTCCGCCCGGACCTTTCGTTTAAACTCAAGCTGGGCATCAAAGCTGCCGTCAGAATGACGGCCTTCAACGGCCCAGCCATCCATGACAATATTGAGGTGCCTGGGTTTTAAAGGAAAAAAAAGCTGAAATCCGTTCTGCTGACGTATGGCGCCGCTAAGGGCTATTGTGTGACGGCCTTTGGGCACCATCACCCAAAATTTTCCTTCTTTTTTGAAAATCCCCACATTAGTTTGATCGTCCACGGTCACTTGTGATGCCAGCCACTGATTATCATCTCCGGGCAGGGGAATTGCCGTGTCAATGGCGGCATGAACCGTCATCCTGACCGTCATCACATCCATTTTCAAATCAATGGATGCCTGGGGCAAATTTGCACAGTTATTAAAACACTTATCCGTTTCCAGTAACCGTTTTTCCAACTCTTCCAGCATCGCCTTTGACGGGAATTGTGTCGCATGGGATAAGGCCGGTGTAAAACACAGAACAAGCACAACCAAGACAGGAAACATCTGTTTGATACCGGTTGCACCCGCCTTTTTAATGCCGCCGATGCCGATACCCAGCATACCCGCGCCTAAAAACACCACAAGGGCGACCCGCAAAAATGCCAGGGCCAGATTGACTTTTGGTCCGATCAGAAAAAATCGGATGGACTGGTCTTTGCTCACAGGGCCGGACCAGGAAAAGCCAATGGTTTTATAGGCCGGCCACAAAGGCATACCCGGGCCTGTCTGGGTCCGGGCCTTTGGATCATACTGCATCACCTGAGCAGGCCGCCCGCCTGATGCAGGTTCGGCGGCCAGGTACATGGATTTAGGCAGGCTTCCCACACGCATCTGTTTCCTTGGCGCCGGGGCCGCAAGTTCTGCTTTTGCCGCAACCGGACGCCTTTCTTCGTCCACCATATCCATCATCTGATCCCGGGATTCTGAGCGAATGACGGTATTAGAGGTATCGGTCCACGTCCTGGCCAGTTCGGGATATATGCCGATGCGAAGGGTCTGGATGGCAAAGGGAATCACAGTGGCGGCAAAACCGATCAATGCCAGACCCTGGCAACACTTAATAAAGGTGCGCATTTTACCTTCGGGGAGAAATTTAAGCAGGGCAAATCCCACCAGAAGCACGAGCCAGATATACCTGGGCGCCTGATCTTCATGAAAAATCAGCACCAGGGTAAAAAAGGCAAGAATGGCCAACGGTTTTGAGTATATCCGGGACAGGGCAATGGTAAAAATCAGGACCACAAAAAAATCCAGCAGGGTCCATTTGCCGACCCAAGTGCCGGGAATGCGGTCCACGCCCCGTGCATTGACCAGAATCCAGCCCGCAGGCAGGTTAAGCCTGCCGCTTACATCATTAAAATCGTGGTCCCAGCCCGTTGCCGGGACAGTGGCAATCCCTTTTTCAAACGTGGCATCGGCCACAATATTTATTTTGCCGTTTCTCAGCTCAATACCGGCCTTGTCGCTGTCTTCCCTTTGCGTAATCAACTGCTCTTGACCATCCACAAGGACCTGGCCCGGATGGATGTCCGGATTCAGCTCCAGGCGCCAGTTGGTGTTCTTTTTGCCCGTGATTTTATCCTGGATAAAATAGCCGGATCCGTCAAACCGCAGCCACAGGGTTCGGTTCAAGGAGAGCTGGTCCGGGGCGGGTTCCGGATCGCCCCGTTTAATCTGTTTAAATGCCAGTGTGGTCTCAGATTCCATCAGGTACGCAGGATATGATTGCCATTTTGTCGGCATGGCTGTCTGTTTAGGATCAACAGGCTGGGCCCCTGAAATCTGCACGCGTCGCAAATCGGTCCTGGCACTGAAGGCCCAGATTTCCTGATCCGGCCAGAATGGCTGGTCCGGACGAATAAATTGAACCGTTGCCAACGACCCGGCATGACGGAGCGTGAGTTCAAAGTTATAGCGCCCGGGCCGAACCTGGATGGTAATTCGACCGTCAGATTCCAGACGCGCAGGCAGCGGGCTGTCAAAGGAGACAGGCGTAAACTTCTCGCTTTTATATACCGGCCCCAGGACCATCTGCCGGGCCTGGCCCGACACTTCCAAGGTAAGATCAATTACCATCCGGGCCGGAATGGCATCCTCGATCAGCCGGAAACATTCAATCTTCAACCGGTCTTCCATCCGTTTTTCACGATTTCTGTGTTTCAGCCACAATCGCCCCTTGTTGTCCAAATCCGGGAACATTACGGGCTGATCATTCACCCTTAAACCCACCAGTCCGGTTGATGCGGGAATATTCAATTTTTCGGGCATGGACCGCCAATGAAAGCGCCCGCTGATGGTATGACGCCCCGGGGAGAGTAACAGCCCCGGAATATTATTTTGATCCAGAACCACAGCAGGCTTGCCGTCGCCCAGAACCTGCATGGGCCAATTCCGGTCTGAGCCCGGCAAATCGACCCGGGTCTGTGCATACACCTGCCATGACTGTTCAAACGTTCCTCCACTGTCCGTCAGATTCAAATTCAACCGACCCGGCCAAGCACAGAGGATCTGCCCGGCATTGTTGTACATGGGAATGCATGATAACTGCTCTTTTTTTCCGTGCAGCACCCATTCTTTCCAGGGGACAAGATCGTCGGGAACGTAAACAGGTGTCCGGGCATGGACATGGCTATATACGGCCAAAAAAATTGCTGCAACCAGAAGCAATATACGGATCGTACCGATATTTCGCTGAAGTGTCATGACATTGTCCTTTGTGAAAAGAATCTGACAAATTTTAGGTTTGAAAAATGAAGACGACCCGAGGTCATATTCAATACCAATTGGCCCACAGTTTAATGGGAATATGGACAAAAATCAATGCGGGGCTTTAGGACAAGACAGGCTGTCGAATGTAAATTATAGCCCTTCAGGCGGGCTTTTAGCTGATAGGAAATAACCGGCTTCAGAAATTTAAAATTACTTTTTGTTCGCGAGGCAATCCCATGGAAAACACTGCAACTCTCCAATATAATTGATTCTTGGCTTTTGAGAGCAGGTACAATATATAGTGACCGGCCAACTTCCTGAAAAGAGTTCAATCATCGCGGTGGGCACCTGAAACGGACCAATAAGAATGCAAAAATCATTCTCTTTGGAAATTAAAAAAGGTGTGAATTGATAGAAGAGCGTTTAATCGATTGTTGCCCATCAACATAGGTCCGTGTGGTCTATACGTCACCGGCAACAAATCAATTAAACGCTCTTCTATTAGTGCTTTGCCTTAAATTACCATTTAGCGCTTGACTTTCACCGCTATCCCCATTTATAGCTATGACATCCCTTGTTTCAAGTTAGGCTCAAGTATTTAAGATGCAAATTTTCCAACAAGATCAGAATGGCTTGAAACACATTTTTTTATTCCCATTACAGGAGATCGCCAATATGGCCACAGGTACAGTGAAATGGTTTAATGACTCAAAAGGTTTTGGATTTATCGAACAAGATGATGGAGGAAAAGATGTCTTCGTGCATCACTCAGCTATCAATAAACCAGGTTTTAAATCCCTGAAAGAAGGGGAGCGTGTTTCATTCGATATTGAACAAGGTAAGAAAGGTCCTTCAGCAACAAATGTAACCGCTCTATAGTCAGCGGCATGACCTGTTAGAAAGTTCCCGGACAGGAAATTGTTTGGGAACTTCCTCTTTAATTAAACATTCTCCAGCAAAATTGAATTCCACCTCTTAAAACAGATTTGTATTACACTCCAATATGTATTTAAGATACAAATTAGCCTGAACCAAAAATGGGATTGGAAAATTGTTGATGCCAATGAGAATCATTACGAATCAGAATGCGGCGGGGAGTGGTTCTTTTTTGAGGGAAATATAGAAGATAATCAATTAAGAAATCTTTGTTCAAAGACAGGGGGGGAGTGGACGCAAACTTGCCTGGATGCAAATTTTTGAAGCAACGTGCAGGTGGATACGTTTGCGTCTAAACAAAATTACAGCATTTCAATGGCGCAGGCCATTGATACGCCACCGCCGCCGCAAAGCGTGGCAAGGCCTAAGCTTTTGCTTCTATTTTTCATGGCATACATTAAGGTGGTCATCACCCGGGCGCCGGTGGAACCCACAGGATGTCCCAAGCCTATGCCTGACCCGTTGACATTGGTGATCTCCCTGTTCAGGCCCAGCTCTCTTTCGCATCCCAGGTACTGGGCGGCAAAGGCTTCATTCACCTCAATCAGGTGAAAATCATTGATGGTAATACCGGATTTTGCCATAAGGGCCTTGACCGCCGGGATCGGAGAGAGTCCCATGACCGAAGGATGGCAGGCCCCCATGCCTGTGGCTTTTATTTTTGCAATGGGGGTAACCCCCAGGTCTTTGGCCTTTTCTGCTGACATGATCACCATGCCGGTGGACCCGTCATTGATGCCCGAGGCGTTGCCTGCCGTGACCTTGCCGGTTTTGGGGACAAATGCCGGGGGCAATGCGGCAAGTTTTTCCAGGGTCATGCCGGGCCTGAAATGTTCGTCTTTATCAAATATAATAGGATCTTTTTTGCGCTGGGGCACTTCAACCGGCACGATTTCATCGGCAAAACTGCCGTCGTTGGTGGCCCGTTCCGCATTGTTATGGGAGCGAAGGGCTACTTCGTCCATCTCCGCCCTGCTTATGTCCAGAAGCTGGGCAACGAATTCTGCCGTGTGGCCCATAATATAGGGTTGACCCAGAAAATCGGCAGCAGGCGCCCGGGAGGTATCCACAGGAGAGTTTTCATCCAGGGGTAGAAGATAAGAGCCGCAGTGCAGGGCATGAATCATGGCGTCCACGAAACCGGTGTCCTGGAGACGACATCCCCAGCGGGCGTTGGGTACGGTATAGGGAACTCCGGACATATGCTCGGTGCCGCCTGCCAAAATTACATCGGCCATGCCGGCCTGGATCATGGCCATACCGGAAAGGACCGCTTCCATGCCGGATATGCACACCCGATTGATCGTGGCGGCAGGGACTGCATCCGGAATGCCTGCCATCAGTGCGGCCACCCGGGTGGTGTTCAGGGTGTCATGGTGCTCCACACAGGTGCCGTAGCGCACGTCATCAATAACGGCAGGATCAATATTTGCCCGTTTAATGGCCTCTCTCATGGTAATACTGGCAAGATGAGCACCGTTCAGGTCTTTTAACGTGCCTCCAAAGGCGCCTATGGCAGTGCGGCAGGCTGATACAATGACAACGTCTTTCATAAAAAAATCCTTTTTTCGTTCAAACACAAGTTAAAAAATTATTATTTTGTTGCAAAAGAATCTTCGGCAATATCTATGGCTGTGGTGTCCGCTGCTGTGATGGCATCCATTTTACCCAGGGTAGCCGGTAAAACACTTGCGCAAAAGAACCGGACAGAGGCCAGAATCCCGTTGTAAAAGGCCACATCTTTTTTCCTGGGCTTGCCGGCCAGTTTTTCAACGGCAATGGCGCCCCGCCACAGAAGCATCCAGGCCATGAGCACGTCTCCGGTGACACCCAGGAATGGATAGGCCTGGGCAAAGGCTCTTTCCACCCCTCCCTGGCCCAGAATGCCGCCCAGGGCCTTGGCGGTTTTTGCAAGCTTGTTCAGCGCAGCTTCAAGGGCCCGGGCCTGGGTGGACAGGGTCTCAATTTCTTTGGACTGGTTGATGGTCTTGGACACAAGGTTCAGAAGATCGGTAAAGGCTTTTCCCTTGTTCAGCCCCAGTTTTCTGCCCAGAAGATCAATGGCCTGGATTCCGTTGGTGCCTTCGTAGATCTGGGTAATTTTGCAGTCCCGCAGCAGCTGTTCCTGGGGATATTCCCTGGTGAATCCGTACCCGCCAAAGATCTGAATGCCGTCGGAGCACAGTTCAAAGGCCCGGTCCGTAATATACCCTTTTGCCACGGGGATGAGCACATCAATCATGCCCTGGTAAGCGGCCTTGTCCTCGTCAGTTTCGGCAATGCGAATCTGATCCTCCAGATATCCCACATAAAAGAGGAGGGAGCGCATGCCTTCGGTGTGGGCTTTCATATTTAAAAGCATCCGTCTGACATCAGGATGCCGGATAATAGGAACCCCGGGGGAGCCCTTGGGCGCGGTGAGCGCCGGGCCCTGGACACGTTCCCTGGCATAGTTCAGGGCATTGAGATAGGAGGCGGATGCACAGGCAAATCCCTGCATGCCCACATGGAGCCGTGCTTCGTTCATCATGACAAACATGTGGCCCATGCCCTTGTTGGCCTGGCCTAAAAGGGTACCGATGCACCGGCCTTTGGACCCAAGGGCCATGGTGCAGGTGGGGCTGGCGTGAATGCCCATTTTTTCTTCAATACCGGTGCATACAATGTCGTTGGGTTCTCCCACTGAACCGTTTGGGTTTACCCGGAATTTGGGCACCAGGAATAACGAGATACCTGCGGTACCGTCAGGCGCACCTTCAATACGGGCCAGAACCGGGTGGATGATATTTTCCACCAGATCATTTTCACCCGAAGATATAAAGATCTTGTTACCTGTGATGCTGTAGGTGCCGTCGCCATTGGGTATTGCCTTGGTGGTCAAGGCTCCCACGTCAGACCCTGCTTCGGGCTCGGTGAGCAGCATGGAGCCGCCCCAGACACCCGTGTACATCTTTTTTAAAAACAGATTTTTCTGTTCAGCCGTACCGAATTTTTCCACCAGCTTGCCTGCGCCGTGGGCCAGGATATTGTGGAGCATGAACGGATAGTTAGCACCGTTGAAATAGTTGTTGGCAGCCAGGGCCACGGTGGCAGGCATGCCCTGTCCACCCCACTGGGGATCATCACACATGGCGATCCATTCGCCTTGAACGAACAGTTTATACGCCCGGTGGAACACTTCGGGCACCGTGACCTTGCCGTTGTCAAAAATGCAGCCTTGTTCGTCGGCTTCCTTCAGAATAGGCAAAAGCTCTTTGAGCGCCAGGTTTCGGGCTTCGGATACCACCATATCAATGGTTTTTTTGTTAAAGTCGGCAAATAATTCATTCTGACTCAATGCCTGAATATTGAATTGTTCATGAAGAACAAAATCAATATCCCTGCGGTCTGCAACCTGCTGTGCCATCCCTCTATCTCCCTTTTTTTATATGAATGTCTGGGTGAGTTACTCAGATCTTTCAAACTTTGTTGTGGGCTATGCCTGGCAGTTGATATGTCAGGTCGGCCCATGGCCGTTATTTAGTGTAATCGTAGAATCCCTTGCCGGATTTGCGGCCCAGGTAGCCGGCACGAACCATCTTGCGCAGCAGGGGTGCGGGACGGTATTTGTCTTCTCCGAACTCTTCATGGAAGCTTTCAAGGACCAGCAGCAGGGTGTCCAGTCCCACCATGTCTGCCAGGGCCAAAGGACCTATGGGCATATTGGCACCCAGGGTCATGGCATTGTCAATGTCCCCGGGGCTGGCAATGTCTTCGGCCAGAGCAAAGACGGCCTCGTTGATCATGGGGCATAGTATCCGGTTCACGGCAAACCCCGGGGCTTCTTTGACCACAATGGCGGTTTTGTTGATTTTGTCCACAAACGCTTTTGATAGTCCCAAAGTCTCATCCGATGTGGAAAATCCTTTAATCAGCTCCACAAGGCGCATCACCGGCACGGGGTTAAAAAAATGCATGCCGATGAATTTATCCGGCCGGCCTGCGGCAACGGCCATTTCGGTGATGGAGAGACCTGACGTGTTTGAGGCAAATACAGTCTCTTTCTTACAGATGGCGGCCAGTTCCTGAAACACCTGTTTTTTGATCTCCAATACCTCTATGACGGCTTCGATCACCAGGTCTGCGTCCCGGGCTGCCATGGTCAAATCCGTGGTGCCGGTAACCCTGTCCATGATTGCGTCAGCATCATCAGCCGTCATTTTACCCTTGGACACGGCCCTTTCTAAATTGGCTTTTATGGTGGTCAGACCGTTTTCAACAAACCGATCTTCCATGTCCCTGATACTGACCTCAAATCCGGCCTGGGCTGCGCACTGGGCAATACCTGCGCCCATGATTCCTGCGCCGAGTACGGTAATTTTTTTCATTTCCATAGGGTTTCTCCTTTTCGAATTTAACTATTCAGGCGTTCTGGACAGACTCTATTTATATTTTGTACGGATATCTTTTTTGGAAATTTTGCCCACCGATGTTTTGGGAATCTGTTCATCAAGGATGATTTTAGAAGGAATCCCATATTTGGGAATATGGCCATTCTCAACATACTTCATACAGAAATCCTGAATATCATTGTCCTTAACTTTGCCCCGGAAACCGTCATGCAGCACCACCATGGCCATGGGACGTTCCCCCCATTTCTCATCACTGATACCGACCACAGCCACTTCGGATACCGCTTCATGCCGGGATATAATATCCTCAATTTCCAGGGAGGAGACCCATTCACCACCGGTTTTAATGACATCTTTGAGACGGTCTGTAATCTTAAGATAGCCTTCGGGATCAATCACCCCGATATCACCGGTATGGAGCCAGCCGTTTTCCCACAATTGTGCGGATTTTTCCTCATCCTTGATATACCCCTGGGTAAGCCAGGGGGAACGGACAACCACTTCACCGGCAGTCTGTCCGTCATGGGCAACCGGATTGCCGTTTGTATCCACCACTTCCAACCGGACATTGGTAATAGGCAACCCGGTCTTACAGCGGATCTCCACCAGGTCATCCTCACTTTTATCCATGAGATGGGGCTTGATATTGGCCAGCGTGAGCACCGGGCAGGTTTCGGACATGCCGTAGGCGGTATAAAGATTGATATTATTCTTCAAGCCTTGTTTACATAACCCTTGGGACAGCGCAGAGCCGCCGATGAGAACCTTCCAGCCGTCCAGATTCACTTTGGAGATTCCGGGACTGCTCAACAACATGTTAATAATTGTAGGGACACAATGGGAAAAGGTAACCTTTTCGGTAATAATAAGCTTGAGCAGCGTCTCGGGTTCATAGCGGCCGGGATACACCTGCTTGGCGCCCAGCATGGTCATCAGATAGGGCATGCCCCAGGCATGGACATGAAACATGGGGGTCAGCGGCATATACACATCCCCGGAATTTACACCGGCCTGGGATTCGAATGCAGTCAATCCGGACATCACGCCGTAGGTATGAAGCACTATCTGACGGTGGCTGAAGAATACACCTTTGGGAAGACCTGTGGTGCCGGTGGTGTAAAAGGTGGTGGCCATGGTATTTTCATCAAAGTCAGGAAAATCATACGCAGGTTGTGCATCGGACATCAGCGCTTCATATTCACCGGTAAAATTCATGTCCGATTCCGGTGCCCGGCCCTTGTCTGTGATCAGAACCACATGTTTAACGGTTTCAAACCGGTCTTTGACAGCGGACAGCAAAGGCAGAAAGTCCTCGTTCACCAGAATCACGTCATCTTCGGCATGGTTGATGGTGTAAATCAGTTGTTCGGCAGTCAGCCGGATGTTGATGGTATGCAGTACCGCCCCCATCATGGGAACAGCAAAGAAACATTCAAGATACCGATGTGAATCCCAGTCCATCATCGCCACGGTGTCACCGGGTTTTACCCCAAGCGTTGTCAGCATGTCGGCAAGTTTTCTCACCCGCTGGCCAAAATCCCTGTAGGTATACCGCATCAAATCACGATAAATGATTACCTGGTCCGGAGAGTAGATCAAAGGGGTTTCAAGAAGGTTTTTAATCAGCAGGGGATAGCTGTAGGCATCCTTGCAGGGTGCAATGAGCCTGGTGGTGTTGATATGGGTCATGGTGTTTCCTTTTTATTCGTTGTGGAATGGGCCTGGATGTTGACAGGCCGGATCACCCCATGGCTGTTATTGATTACTTAAATGACCGGTTCATTAATAATCAAAGCCTAAAAAGGAAAAAATAGGACAGCTCCCCAAATGCATGTAGGTCATGGACTTAAATATCTGTAGGTTCGGCACATAGCTTCTTATCAACTATCTTTAAACACACCGGTCTCCACCCAGATCACAGCATGGCGGATCAATTCGCTGGCATTGTCTAAATTCAGTTTTTCCTTGATCCGCTCCCGGTATGTCCCCACTGTCTTAATGCTGATATTCAACCGCACGGCAATCTCCTTTGATGTCAGACCGCATCCAATCATCTTGAAAATTTCGAGCTCCCTGTCTGAAACGGCGGCTAAAGGAGATGCCTGTTCCGGTTCCGACTGCCTGGTGAACACATTGAGCAGACGGCTCATAATCCTGGAACTGACATGAATCTGGCCATTGAGAATATTGCGAATAGCTGTGACAACGGATTCCGATGCTTCCTGCTTCATCAGATACCCTTGGGCCCCGGCCAGGAGACACCGCTCGGCATAAAGTGCCTCGTCAGACATGGAAAGAACCAATGTCCGGCAAAAATTGTGATTTTGATGGATTTGGCACACCAGATCAAAGCCGGAACTGTTTTTCAGTGACAGATCCACAATAGCCAGGTCCGGGCAGCACGAAATAACTAACCCTATGGCAGTATCCACATCTTCAGCTTCAGCACAAACCGAAAGATCAGATTCGCTGTCAATCATATCCTTGAGCCCCATTCTAAAAATGGGATGGTCTTCAACAATCAAAATTTTGCCGGACGTTTTTGTTTTCATAACTGATCTCCAAAGGCAGGCAGTTCCAGGTATACCCGGGTCCCCTTTTCCCCGGCCCGGGTTATGGTTAATCGCCCCCCGATACGGGCGGCCCTGTAGGACATAATTCTGATACCAAGCCCGGCATGGCTGCCCACCGGATCAAATCCTGACCCGTTATCGGTTATCGTCAACCGGATTTGGTCCTGATCCTTATCGAGACAAATCCTGATCCGGGTGCAACCGGCATGCTTTGCCGCATTATGAACTGCCTCATGGGCGATATAGTATACATGGGTAGCAATATTATTGTCCCGGAACGGTGGGATTATGCCCTGATCCGGCAGGCTGTCAAGGCAGCATTCAATCCTGAAAACATCCTTTACATACCGGACCAAGTCCGCAAGGGAGTCGTCAAACCTTCTATCTTCAAGGTTCACCGGGGACAACCCCCGGGACAGGTTTCTGGTTTTTTCGATGGCATCAAGAATCAGCGCTCTGATCTGATGTGTACGTTCGGCATCTTGCTTGGGCGATGCCTCGCTCTGTACCAGGCGTTTTTCCAGCATTTTAACCATAAATTCGATACCGATAAGCTGGGGGCATAAATCATCGTGCAGGGACATGGCTATTTTTTGCCGTTCATTCTGGGAAATATCTAAAATTTCGCGCTCAAGCCGACGGGATTCCGTAATATCCGCCATGGCGCCCAGAATGCAAGCCTCCCCCCACAAGGTGACACCTTCCCCTGAAATCAGGCCCTGACGCAATTGCCCTGATGCAGTTAAAAATCCCGTCTCCCGGTTTACCACAGGCCGCCGCTTTTTGATATCACTGAACAAGGCCCTGCCCTCCTCCCGTTTCTGGAAAAAAGATAGGGTTAAAAGCTCCTTTCCCACCAGATCCAACAGGTTATGGCCGGTGATTTTTAAAAAACTGTCGTTGACATTAATAATCCTGCTGCCGTCAAGTGTGGCAATAAACATACCCGATGGACTTGAACGAAAGGCCTTGGAAAACATCTCCTCGGACAATTTTAAAGCCTGCTCATTTTTTTTTCTCTGGACGATTTCTTCCTGAAGGTCCCTTGAGGAACATTCAAGGGTGCCCATGAAACGGTTAAAATAACCGGCAAGCTGGCCGATCTCATCTGTGGTTGTTACCGGCATTCGTACGCTGAAATCCCCGGATGCACCCTGGTCAAACTGATTCATAAGCGCACGCAGGGGCCTGACCACCGAGGCATTAATCCATAAAGAAAAGACAAAAACCAGTAAAGAGATCAGGACCACAATGGCGATAATAATGGTTTTTACGGTGTTCAACGGGGCGTAGATTTCATCCAGGAGACTGGCCGAGACGATGATCCAGTCATATTCAGGAATATAGTTAAAAATAGCCAATTTTTTCCGAGAAAACGGATCACCTGGATTTTTCCAGGAATAAATAATGCGCCCTGTCTTCATCCGGCATATCTCACGCACCCATAAATTTCCATCCCTGTCTTCGGCATCATAATAGTTACCACTGATGTGGGGATGGACAATCACATCTCCTTTACTGTCCATAATATAGGCATATCCGCTTTTCCCGAATTTAAGCTTCAGAATACTGTCACGAAAATCATCCACATTGATCAGCTCCCTGAATTCCTCCCGGTAGGAGGAAACGGCAATGATCCAGTCCCAGGGCTCAAAATAAGACATATACATGGCTTTGGGCCGTTTTTCCTGTTCTCCGGGATTTTTCCACTCATACACCAGGTAGCCTCTTTTTTTTTGAATCATTAACCGGACAAATTCCCTGTCCATAAAATTTTTTCCGGTAACACCGGATTGGGGATGCTCGGCAGCGATGCCGTCGGAATTGACACAAAAGATATACCCGGTACGACCAATGGTTTGGGAAAACAGCAATTTCCTGCATAAGGCCTTGGCCTTTGATTCCGTCAATTCCCTGCTTATGACCTGTTTATATATAGCTGCCACAATTTCCCTGTTTTTTTCAGCCACTGCACGCAAATGATTTTTAATGGAGGTATGAGCTGCCGTTTCCACCATGTTTCCGATGGCAAGGGTGGCATTGGTCAGTTCGCTTTCAATGTGGTTCTGAATGGTGTGCTGAACCTGGAGAATGATGATGACGCCACCAATGAGAAGTGCCGATAAAAAGGCAATGGTATATGCCCCCAGCAATTTTGACCGGATTCGAAGATTATTGGCAAATTTAATAATTTTGCTCATGCCCGGCATGAAATCATATAATAAACCAAAAATAAATAAACTTTGTGCGATGGAACTCTTTGATACAGGAGAAAATGTCACTGACGCTGCATTTGAAGTTGGCTACCGTGATGTTTCCGCTTTTATAGTTGCTTTCAAAAAAGCTTTTGGAACAACGATAGCAAAATACTTCAAGTCCAGGATTTTAGAGGGAAATATCCGCAAACTTACCGGCGCTTACAAAATTGGGAAAAAATAGTTTAACTGAGTGTTAAAAATATCGGAATCAAAGGGATAATCTGCGGTAACAGTCCACCATAAAAACGGAGTTTGTGGGAGAGGTAGTCTTCTTCTTAAACCCCTCAGTCTGATCGGCACAATTCGCAAGCGGCCATTAAAGTCTATCTACCGCAATACCAATACCATCCGAAACGATATTAAAAAAGAAGCCCGGGTTCAGGAATTAGTGTCCGAGCAGTTATATGCAATATTGACAAACTTCGATAGTTCGTTACTTTTTGATATGAACTATTACATATGTTGCCGAACAGCTAAAAAAACGTAATATCGCTTTTATCTGTGCTCGAGAAGCTATTCGTGATGACTGGTTTGCACCCATATTAAAAAAATCGTTCGGCGGTGTCTACATCGCCAATGAAGGGTTTACAAAAGAAACTGCTGAGGACGTTATTGTAAAAGAAAAAGCAGATGCAGTTGCCTTTGGTCAGCTGTTTATTGCCAATCCTGACTTACCTTATCGATTTAAAACAGATGAACCGCTTAATACCCCGGATACATCGACATTTTACGCTGGTGCAGATAAAGGTTATACTGATTACCCGTTTGTACATGTAAGTTAATGATAGCCGTTATGAGGTATTTGCAACAATGACATTGCCTAAGCCATCTGCTCAGCGCAGCATATCGACCTTCAATGAGGTTGTAAGATTAGCCGATTATTCTTTGATGGATACCCACCAATGTCCATTTGGAACCGGCAATGGTTACGGCGATGGCCGGGCGATATCAGTATTTGAAGGGGTATTTAAAGGGCAACGTTGGGAAATGCAAATAAAGGGTGGTGGTCCAACGCCTTATTGTCGTGGCGCCGACGGGCGTGCAGGGATTAATGCAGTTACTGACCAAATCAGAGGTGGATTACACCATTTTCTTCCGAGAATTATCCCATGTACCAGAGAATATTTCAGCCTTGAAAAAAAGCTTTTATAGCAAGACCTCACAACAACTTGATGAGCAATGGCAATCTTGGCTGAAAAGCTGGTACAACCTCGTTATCAAAGGCGGCAATTTGGCTGATATATCGGCAAAGATGAAACAGATTAACCCCAAATACGCATGGCGAGAGTGGTTGATTGTCCCCGCCTATCAACAAGCCATGCTGGGTGATTACACATTGGTAAGAGAGCTGCAAAAAGTTCTCAGCGCTCCATATCATGAGCAATCTCAAAGGGTAGAAGATAAATATTATCGTCTAAAACCTGAGGCGTTTTTTAACGTTGGTGGCGTTTCACACTATAGCTGTTCATCTTGAGTTTGAAAATATACTGAAACTTAGTAAACAGGTTTTCTTGGCCGGAAATCATTTTGCACTTCAACTTTTTCAGGTTGATCTGTCAGATCTTCAATTAAATCAAAACAGTTTTTAATTTTCTAAACCAGGACAAACAGGGAGAGTCTGAGGTGATTTTTCAACCCGGAAATCAGGCTCAAACAGATAGTAGTCCACGCTTTTTTCATAAATCGAATCTGCGCCTATCATCAACAGAAGAAGAGGCTTATTAGCTTATTGGAGAAACATCCGGCCAAGGACCTGGGTTGAGAATACAATCGTCTTCGATCCACCTTAACGAATTGTCCCATAAATAAAAATTTGAATGTTCGGCACTATCCTTTTGGGTGTATATGCTGTCATAGAATTTAATATTGTGGGAGACGAGCCATGACGGCACTGGTTATTTTTGTTGTGAGTTATCTGGGAATCGCCATGGGACGAATTCCCGGCCTGGCCGTGGACAGGGTAGGCATTGCCATCCTGGGGGCCATCGCCATGGTTTCCTTAGGTTCGGTATCGCCCCAGGAGGCGGTACGTTGCATTGATTTTCCAACCCTTTGTCTTTTGTACGGGCTGATGATCATTTCGGCCCAACTACGTCTCGGCGGGTTTTACACCGCTGTCGCTGAAAAAGTCCTTGGGTTTTCAGACCATCCCCGTTTGTTTCTTCTGGTGAGTATGCTTCTTTCCGCAGTTCTTTCCGCTGTTCTTGCCAACGACATTATCTGCTTTGCCATGGCACCGATTCTGGCCTATTCTCTCAAACGGGCAGGATTGAATCCTGTTCCCTTTTTACTGGGCCTGGCTGTTTCGAGCAATATTGGATCTGCGGCCACACTGATCGGAAATCCCCAGAATATGCTCATCGGGCAGGTGGGACATCTTTCCTTCGAAGCATTCTTTCTCTGGGCATATATGCCGTCTTGTCTTTCCCTGGTGGCCGCTTTCGGTATAATTGTAATGTATTATCGACAAAATTTAATCATTGAAAAAATCGAGACCATTAATGGGAACGACATGGCACTGCCTCAATTTGATTGCTGGCAAACTATAAAAGGCATTCTGGCCGTGGTGGTGCTGGTGGGACTATACCTGACTGACATTCCAAGGGATCTCTCCACCCTATCCGTGGCAGGATCACTTCTGCTGAGCCGAAAAATGAAAAGCCGGGATATGATGGCTCTGGTGGACTGGCATCTGATCACCTTGTTCTGCGCACTTTTTATTATTATTCACGGAATTTCTTTGGCCCATCTTCCGGAACGAGTACTTGAATTCCTATCCCAAAAAGGCTTTGAACTTACTCAACCAGCATTCCTCACCGGTGTTTCTGTTGTCCTATCCAATCTTTTCAGCAATGTTCCGGCCGTGATGATAGTGATTCCATGTCTGGATCAGGCCATTCCCGAACCCTGGTATATTCTGGCAATTTCCAGCACCTTTGCCGGGAACCTTTTTCTTTTGGGCAGTATCGCGAATCTGATTGTGGTTGAAAAAGCCTCTAACCATGACGTGGTTATATCCTTCAAGGAGCACGCCAGAATCGGTATCCCTGTGACCCTTCTGTCACTTCTTGTGCTGGTGGTATGGACATGGATATGACAACGGATTTAGAGATGAAACGCGTTCAATTACCAAAGCAATATCAGGTCAGTTATCTTATCTTTTTGAACATATGTTACAGGGAAAGTCCGGGGAAGTTGGCCGACCAAAAAACGGACCTTGCTTTGTAGGTAGTCTGCTCTATTGAGAATAATTTTTGTCTGGTAAAATCTAACTTTTCAATCCGACGTTTGACCGTAAGATTTATGGTCAGTCAGCGGAAAAAATCAAAGCACAACATCTTGGAGAACATGTTTGTCCGGAAAGCGAGCCCTACCATTTATAAGGTTCACTAGCGTGGTCTCCAATATCCTGATTCATTCTTTTGGAATTGATCACTGCATTCAAAATCTTGGCAGCCCGGTTAAATACCATCAATGCTCAGTCTCTGAAAAATCGGATTGGTAGGAATCGTGTCCTGGGAAATAAATATTATAGTGATCGC
The DNA here is from genome assembly GCF_963664415.1 of uncultured Desulfobacter sp. Classification (NCBI taxonomy): domain Bacteria; kingdom Pseudomonadati; phylum Thermodesulfobacteriota; class Desulfobacteria; order Desulfobacterales; family Desulfobacteraceae; genus Desulfobacter; species uncultured Desulfobacter sp. The sequence continues at coordinate 2,631,637 of NZ_OY761445.1, forward strand.
CCGGTAAATCAACTATGAATCATTGATTAGTTTTTAATATTTGCCTTGACAAAGATCTTCTCCCCATCCTATACGATAAATCGTAAAATTTTAGCTCTTTATATAAAAAGTTTGCCTTTCCATACAGGCATTGTTAATCGTTCTATTTTTGGAGACCCGCAATGATTGGAGAACAATTCAGGATATTTTTTTTAATACCACTGGCGATAACTCTTCTGTTTGTCTCTATCGCTTCAGCCGGAACCATAACCTGTGAATACGATGATCTGAACCGAATTGTGAAGATGGAAAAATCCGAAGATTACATCATTGAGTATTCTTACGATGATGCAGGGAACCGCACCCAAACCATAATTCAGGTCCAATCTGGGCTTGACCATGATTCGGACGGGGATATTGACGGAGCAGATCTGTACAATTTTTTGTCAGATTTTAGCGGTTCCGCCCAGGACCTTTATGATTTCTCGCAACTTTTCGGCACTCAAAATTAAAATCCAGGAGGAAGCATGGGAACATCCTTTAACCGAAAAAATATTTTCCAGAAAAACGCCCCTCTTAATAAATTGTTTCAAATAAAAAAATTCTACGTCCTCTGCTTTACCTGGTTATGGCTTATTTCTTTGGGAAGTTTAATCCTGAATTTCACGTTTTCTAATGTTCCTTTGGCCCATGCAGACGTTTCCGGGCCAGGTTGGGGCAATGTTAAAGGCCTGGCTGTTACGCCGAAGCAGGCCGCAGCATACTACGACCAGAAAAGAAAAGATATATCTATAACAAAAACGGCATTGGCTGTGGAAGAAAGCTTTGCAGATGAAATCACCACCGAAATTAACGAACTGGCGCGGGGCCTGAACTATAATCCAAAACTGATTTACGAGTATATCCGGAACCATGTGGATTACGTTCCCTATTACGGCTCTTTGAAAGGGGCGACCCTGACTTATCTGGACAGTTCCGGCAACGATTTTGACCAGGCATCGTTAATGGTTGCTTTGCTCAGAGCCAGCGGATACGCAGCCCAATACATTTATGGCACCTTGTCCATTCCGGCTTCCGGGGCAAGTGGCCAAAAAGACATGCAGCACTGGCTGGGCGTAACGAATAATTCTGTAGTTTCAAATATTTTAACGAATGGGGGTATTCCTTATACTTCCGGCTCAAACTATGAGGTAGACCGGGTTTGGGTCAGAGCCACTATCGACGGAACCACTTATGTGTTTGACCCGGCTTTTAAAGTATATGAAACTGTTTCCGGAATTGATCTTGCCGATGCCATGGGCTACGACCAGACACAATTGCTTTCAGTAGCCGGCGGCACTGCGGATACGGATGGCAATTATATCCAAAGCTTAAACGAAAATGCCTTGGGAACGCAACTGACCTCCTATTCGACCGCTTTATTCAACGCGATCCGAACCAGCTATCCCAATGCCTCAATGGAAGAGATCATTGGCGGCAGGACAATTGTTCCCGAATACCTGACACAGCTTCCCACCAGCCTTGAATTTACCATAATATCGCAAAATACCCCCTGGGATGAAATACCGTCAGAGTATACACACACCGTCAATATCAGCTACGGAGATATTAATAAAACCCTTGATATTCCTACTCTCGGGGGAAAAAGACTTTCTGTTACATACAGTGATACCAGCGAAAGCCAGGCGGCTGCAACCCTGGCTCAGACGGATAATACGGATTCTACAATCCTGGAGTTGCAAGAGAACAACTTAAATCTTGCTTCCTCCATTCGTCTTCCATCACCTTTGATTGATGATGAACTTGTTTTTGCAACTGCTGCCACGGCTTCAAGCGCTTCTTTGGGGTCTGTGGACCAAAACGGATCTTTGGAAACCACGCTATATAAAGCTGGTAATAGTAACTCGGTGACGATTACAGTTATCGTTACGCTATCCTCCCAAACTGCTTTCTCTTTAGAAAGTGGAGGAGACACCCATTCTTTAGATCCCGGCGAATCTGTTCCAATACGGGTTAAATTTGACGGCACAGACCAGTCTTTGGGAACAAAAACTGCTACATTAACAGTGGCGTACTGGCATGGAACCAATAACTTTGCCAATCAGGTCATTGATTTGACAGGCACCGTTACAGAATCCTCAGAATGCGATTTTGGTCAGGAAGAAATCAATTCAGCGCCTACAAAATCATATACGATGACAAACACGAGCGGTGTTGATCAAACCATAGAAAGTTTTTCAATAGATGGAGACAATCCGGAACAATTTGATGTTTCTGTAACTACCGGGACATGGGCTTCAGGAGAAACTTTACCGTTTACACTTTCATATCTGACAAGTGCTGTGGGTACACATTCGGCTGTGCTAAAACGTACAATCAGCTATGAAGGCGACTATGGAACCGTAGTCCGCGTTTACGGCATGACACTGTCCGGAGAGACAATCCGTCCGCCCACGGCTCAATTATGGCTGGATGACGAGTTGATCGCAACAGAAACAGATCCGGGCTCGGGAGACAATCCGGACACAATGGTTCTGACTATTGAACATCCATACCCGGATGACTCCTTAAGTACCTGGTCCGGACAGGAAGTAGAATACCCCATGAGCCGGGGGGGAACCTATTATGTTATTATATATGATTTCGGCGGAAGCCGGGACGGAAGACTGCTTGAACAGCGCCAGCGCAAGATGAAAGACTACCGTCTGGCCGGATATGGGGACGAATCCCGGCAGGTGATCACGGAAACCCTGAACGTCATGGGCATGACCTGGATGCGTGACACCACCCTTAACGCCAATCTGCTCAATGAACTGTCCGGTGTTCTGGCTATCCGTCACCACAGATTCGGAGTGATGGCCCAGGAAAGCGGCTATTACATTGATGTAAAGGCGCAAAGATCAAGCAGTGTTTCAAGAAATAACGATTCAGATGCCCTGGAGGCCCGGTTCAAGGCCGGCAATTTCCTGGACAGTGCTCTGGAACACGGGGTTCTGGAGCAGATGCAGGTGAACCGTCCGGCGGTGTCAACAGTCAAATTGCTTGATATAACCAATAACGATCAAGACCCGGTATTCCTGGTGACGTCCGCTAATTTTGACAGCATCAAAGACCAGCTTGATTATGACGATGACCAATTGACCGCGTTTAGAACACGGGTCGTTAATCAGGGATATACGCTAATCCTGCCTGCCAACGGCGGGATCGCACTGGATTCCGGGTCCGGAGGCGGGTGGGCCGGCAAAGGATATATCGAATATAAAAACGATGACGGCTCCATGAGTTGCGGTATGATCATCGGCGGTGACCATTACGGCGGGTACGCTGTGGTGGAAGCTGATGTGGATAGCGAAGTGGTAGAGCAAAAAGTAACTCCAAATATCCAGCGCGACGCCACACAGGACCAAGTCCTCGTCGGAGAACCGGTTGATATGACAACCGGGTACTGGGTGTCGCAGCAAACCGACCTGGCCCTGTCCGGCGGTAAGGGCGGTCTTGCCTTTAAACGGACTTATTCCAGCGGCAACCACCAGATTGAATCGGAACTGGGGTATGGCTGGTCCCATAACTGCAACCTGTATGCCGAAGTGAACTCCAACACGGCATTCGGCCTTGGCCAAAGAGTGCCCACAGACAGCACGGCTCTGATTACGGCTTCGGTAGTCATACTGGACCTGATGGTCCAGGATACAGATATCAAGGACTGGATGACTGCGGCCCTGACCGGCAAATGGGCCATGGATCAGCTTACGGACAACGCAGTCAATCTTCACCTGGAATCCGACATTCTGGCCTACATAAAACAGCCGGACGGCACCTTTTCCCTGCCGCCGGGCATTAATGCCGAACTTGTCCTGGACAACGAGCAGTACCGCCTGGAGGACCGGTTTGACCGGACCATTGAATTTGATGCACAAAACAGGGTCGCAACCATTACAGATGCAGACCAGAACACGGTCACATTCACCTATTCAGACGATAAACCGGCTGAGGTTTCAGACAGTTTCGGCCATACTCTGACCTTTGGATACACCGGTGACAACCTGACAAGTGTGACGGATTCTGCCGGCAGAAGCGTGTCTTTTGAATATACCGACGGCAACCTGACCACATACACGGACCCGGAAGGCAAGGTCTGGACCTATGGGTATGACACCGGCCACCGGGTTCTCTCCCTTGAGGACCCCAAGGGCGTCACCACCATCACCAATGTATATGACAGTTTTGGCCGGGTCATGACCCAGACCGCACCCAGGCAGACCGGGACTGCCGTATACAATTATTATTTCAGCGGATACCGGAACGTCCAAGAAGACAGCCTGGGCAATCAGACCGTTTACACCTATGACCGTAAAAATCGCCTGGTTACTACACAAGACGCCCTGGGCAACCAGGTCTCCCGGAGTTATGACGGACAAAACCACGTGATCAAATCCATTGATCCCAGGGGCAATGCCACAACCTTTACATACGACGGCAACAATAACCTGGTCCGGATCACCGACGCCCTTTCGGGAGAAACTATAAATACCTATGATGGGGATTACCACCTGATTCAGGTGACTGACCCGCTGGGCAACACGGTCAGCTATGACTATGATGACGCCCATCACCTGGTAAAAACCACCATCTCTCCCGAGTCAGGCGAAACCATAGAAACCGGTGCGTCCTATCATGCCAACGGCCTGACCGAAACCGTAACCGACGGCCGGGGTGTGGTCACCACAATGGCCTATGACGGTTACGGCAACCCGGCAACGAGCCAGACCGCCTCAGCCCCCGCTATTGTCTATGATTACGACGGCATCGGGCAAATGACCTCCCTGACCGACCAGGGCGGGTCTCAAACCGCCTTTGTTTATGACGGCCGGGGCCTGCTTCAGACCCGGACGGACCCGTTGTTCAACACCACGCAGATGGCCTATTATGACGATGGAAAGCTTTATACCGTCACGGACCGCAATGGTGACACCACAACGTTTACCTATACCCCTTCGGGAAAGACGGCCTCAATAACCTACCAGGACGGCACATCGGTTACCTTTACCTACGACAAGAATGACAACCTGACAGCCATGCAGGACAGCCAGGGCACCACCTCCTATGTTTACGACGACGTAAACCGGCTGACCGGCAGCACGGATCCCAACGGCTTTACCGTGGCGTATGAATATGACGGTGCCGGCAATATGGTCAAACTGACCTACCCGGGCGGCAAAACCGTCAGCTACACCTATGACGCCCTGAACCGGCTGGAGACCGTTACCATTGACTGGCTCGGAGTCAGCGCAAACTATGAATACGACCTTGCCGGCAACCTCATCGGCCTGACCCAGTTCAACGGCACCTATGTGAGCCGGGGCTATGACAATGCCAACCGCCTCACCCGGCTTGACCACTTATCCTCATTGGCAGGCAGCGCCTTTGCCTCATACGCGTTCACCCTGGACGGCAACGGCAACCGGACCGGCATTGACCAGGAAACACCCTTGAGTCCTTCCCTAAGCGCCCTGACCAGGGACTTCGAGGTCTCCGATGCCGGCAACCGGATTGTAACCGCCGGAGCCGAATCTCTAATCTATGATGAAGAAGGCCAACTGCTCACCAAGGGAGGAGACACGTTTACCTTTGACCGGGCACACAGGCTGACCGGGGCCGCCACCGAAACAGACAGCCTGATATTTTCATATGACGGCGCAGGCAACCGCCTGGCCGTGGACCGGAACGAAACGGTGACCCGGTACATCTACGACGCTGCCGGCAATCTTCTTGCCGAAGCCGACACCGACGGGATTACCCGGTACTACATCCACGGCGCAGGCCTGCTGGCCATGGTAACTTCAGGCGGTACGCCCTATTGCTACCACTTTGACGCCACCGGCCACACCATTGCCCTGACCGATGCCGGCAAAACCGTTGTCAACAAATATGCCTATACGCCCTTCGGAGTTCTTGCAGGACAGGAGGAAGCCGTAGAACAGCCGTTCAAGTTCGTTGGACAGTTCGGCGTCATGACCGAAGACAACGGCTGGTATTACATGCGGGCACGGTATTATGATCCTGAAATGGGCCGGTTTATCTCCGAAGATCCCTTGGGGTTTGACGGTGGGGATGTTAATCTTTATGCGTATGTTTTTAATGATCCGGTTAATTTAGTAGACCCCGACGGGCTAATGGCCCAAAAGCTAATAAAGCTTTCGAAAAAGTTGTTTGGAAAAGTAATGAAAGCAGCCGATGGAAAAGATCCAAGAGTTAAGATCTATGACAAACATGGGAATTATCAAAATGCAAAGGTCTTTAAAGACGGTAGAGTGGCGCCTCCCAGTGCCAAGCTCCCCAAAAGTGTTATTCAAAAAGCTCAGGACTTACTTCCTGCTGCGGCTTTATTTCTTGGTGATCTTATTGATCCCTTCGATGCTGAAGCCTTGGGAAATGGCGAACTTCCCGAGAACTGGTTAGAACAATCATCACCGTGTGGTAAATAATATGTCTTGGAAATCCAGAAAAAGAAAAGCGTTTTTTCGATATGTAGAAATGCTAAAAGCAGCTCCCATCCATCTTATTGATCAATATATTTTTATCGATGAATTTGTCTATCACTATAGAAAAGGCAAAATAACTGCCGATAGAAATAAAAAGAGCGTGCAATCAAGCTACGAGAACTATTTGAAGGATGGCAAGATAAAAGGGCCTTTTGATTTTGACAATCGTTTTAATCCAGATTTGACATTAGATATCCTTTTTGAGAGGGATCAAAAAAAGGCTAATGTTTTGATAAAAAAAGCATTGATGCAAATCGGAGAAACGTGGCACCAGCGGTTAAAAAATAAATTTCCAAATTATGACTATACGCTTGTAATGTATTTTAATTCTGAAGATTCAGAATGGTATTTAGATTTTTACAATGGAACTGTAGATATTAAAAAAAATGACAGTTCTGGGCGATGTCGAAACGTCGTTTATTTAAACAGGTAGACGAAGTCTTGACCTTTGTGGGTGTGGCATAGGAAGCAACCGCTTGCTATGCCACATTGGTAAAAGCTTTCCTGGGGGCTGGCTGACCTTTCAGCAAGCCCTCAGTGCTTAAATCCTCATCCAGGTCCGGCCAGTGTATCCCAAACCCGCCGCCGCACACCTGCCAGTTGTTCAACTGCTCCGGAGTCGCATGGAGCAGCCGGGGATACCACGCCAAGGGAACGGTGATAGTCCGGCCGTCGTTCAAATCAACGCTTAAGGTATCTTCGGTAAAATGGACGTTCTTGACGCTCTCACCGGGTTTGATATCAGAAGTATTCATGCCATGCCTCCAGAATTTGCCGGTCATGTTCAATGACCAACGCTTCAATGGTTCTTAGTTCTTTGGGACTAAATCCCAGGTTCCTGGCCAGGGTGACGGGTTCCAGCCAGAATTTACAGGATTGGTTATCCCGGTCAACGTGGATATGGGGCGGTTCGTTGGACTCATGACTGTAAAAATAGAACCGGTAGGGGCCTATCCTTAAAACCACCGGCATAATCAGCCTGCCCTTTGCCCAAAGGGTTTAATGGCCCCTTCGACTTTATTTTTGACAATCATTGCGTCAATGAGCTTGATTACGGTCTCCTGGTCCTCATTACTGAAATCCTCCAGGGCCTGGAACCGTTCCAAAAGCCTTAAATTGTGAAGGGGACTGTCTTCCATTCTGTTGCCTGTCAAAAGATAATCAATTGTTGTATCAAACACTTCCGACATTTTTATCAGTTTATCCATAGGTGGTGTGTGCAGGCCGCACTCATACTTATTTAATTGCGGAAAACGTACATCAAGCTTGTTTGCCAACTCTTTTTGAGTCCATTTTTTGCTCTTCCGCAGTTCCTTGATCCGAACTCCGAAGCTTTTACGTAATTGGTCCGTTACCATAATAAACCTGAACCTCTCAGTCATATTTTTCTCCTACTATACCATAAGGTTTAAAAATGCACTTGACTGTGATACGCAAAAGGCATTATACAGAATACGTAATGTGAATGCAAAAACTTCTTGACAGGTTTTTGCGATAAGGGAGCCTAAGAAAAAGGCCATCAACCCCAAACTCGCCAAAGTTAAACTGGTTGATGGCCTCGCAAACAAATCACAAAAGGGCAAAGCCCCTTTGTAGCCGTTTTCTTTTTCTATCATATCTCCCGGTAAAAATTCAATCTTCTAATCAGGGGAGGTGAACCAATGACACTGACCAAAAGGTTCTACGAGATCGCCTGCATGTTCCCGGTGATGAACTACAAAGGCTTACAGCAGGGGGATATCCCCGGCATCAGAAAGGATCATTTCTGTGCCGATGATCTGGCCGGGTTTGTTTATGAAGGTGGTGGCAAGGCCTGGAGCACCGGAGAAAAGCTTGTGATCGAATTCCTGTTAAACCTTTACAATCCCGGGGCCTTTGACAGGTTCAACCTGGGCTTTGCCATGAATGTATGGGATGCGTCTCACATGAGTGCCTGTTTTAAGGCCATGGCAAGGATCTACAATGGAGAGTGAGAATCCCAGGATATGATAGAACAAGAGAAAATCGACCGGATAAAAACCAGTGTAGACATTAAAGCCTTAATGGAATCCAGAGGTATCAGCCTGAGCAGGAACGGCAAGGGCTGGTTCGGCCTTTGCCCCTTCCACGATGACAAATCCCCGTCTTTATCCGTCACCCCCTCTAAAAACGAATGGCACTGCTTTGGCTGCGGTGCCGGCGGGGATGTGATCCGGTTTGTGGAGATGTTTGACCGGGTGGATTTTAAAGAGGCGGTCAAACGGCTGGCAGGGGATGATATTGAAAAAACAGCAGGTAAAGCCCCAGCGGTTAAAATAAAAAAAGGGGACCCGCCGCCTCCATTGACGCCCGGACATATCAAATTGTTCAACCGGGTCATTGAGTTCTACCATGAAGCCTTTGCCGAAGATGACCGGGCAAGGACCTATCTTGAGGGCCGGGGGATCACGGATAAGGCCCTGTTCTCCGATTACAGGGTCGGCTTTGCCAACGGCACCCTGTTGAACGTACTGCCGGATGACGGCAGGATCACTGGGCAGTTAAAAGAAATAGGGATACTCAATGCCGGCGGCAAAGAGCATTTTTACGGCTGTGCCGTGTTCCCTTTGTTTGATCCGGACGGGAATCCTGCCGGGATGTACGGCCGCCGTATTGACGGTATGGCAAAGGGAGCGGCCCACCTCTACCTTCCCGGCAGCCGAACGGGCCTGTTCAACCGCCAGGCGGCCAAAGCCCATAAAGAGATCATCCTGACGGAATCCGTCCTGGACAGCCTGGCCCTGATCAATCACGGGTTCAAAAACACCATCCCCTGTTACGGCACCAACGGTTTGACATCTGCCCATATTACTTTGCTTACGCACACCCAAGTGGAGACCGTGTACATCTGCTTTGACGGAGATGGGGCCGGCCAGGCCGCTGTGCCCGCGGTCCGGGAACGGCTGGGCAAGGCCGAGATCACCACATATCCCATTGCACTTCCCTTTGGCCGGGATACCAATGATTTTTTTCTTTTAACCGCCAATCCCAAACAGGGGTTCAAGGCCCTGGTGGCCATGGCCAATCCGGCGGTTAAAAAAGAAAACACCCCCGAGATTTACAAAACAGACTTCGGTTTTACCATGGCCCTGGCCCAGCGCAGATACGAGGTCCGGGGCATCTCAAAAAAGGGCGGCAAGCTCAAAGCCACGGTAAAGGGCATTGATCCAAAAAAGCGGATGCATGTGGACACCGTTGATTTTTACTCGGCCAGGTCCCGCACCTTCCTGCTCAAAGGGCTGGTAGACCTGTTCGGGGCAGATGAGGCTGCGGTGGCAGATGACTTGGGCAAGCTGATGGAACAGGCCGAAACCTACCAAGATCAGGGGCAGGACGAACAAAAAGCCGTGGCCATGACGGATAAAGACAAGGCCGATGCAATGCGGTTCCTGGAAAACCCGGAGATGTTCACCGAGATCCTCACCGATTTTGAAACCCTGGGTTACACCGGCGAAGAGATGAATAAGCTTTTATGCTACGTGGCTGCGGTCTCCCGGAAGATGGACCACCCCCTGTCGGTGATGATCCAGTCCAGGTCCGCCGCCGGCAAATCCTATCTCCAGGACACGGTGCTCTCCCTGGTTCCCAAAGAGGACTACATCAAATATACCCGGCTGACGGACCAGGCCCTGTTCTACACGGGCAAGAAGAGCCTCCAGCACAAGATCCTGGCCATTGAAGAACTGGACGGGATGAACGGCGCCATTTACTCCATCCGCAGCATCCAAAGTTCCAAAGAGATCACCATTGCCTATACGGGCAAGGACAGCGCCACAGGGGAGCAGAAGACCATGGAGAACAAGGTGCAGGGTCCGCTCATGGTCTTTATCACCACCACCCAGGTGGATATTGACGGTGAAACCGCCTCCAGGTTCGTGTTTATCTCCATTGACGAATCCGAAGACATGACCCGCAAAGTCTTGGCCAAGCAGCGGCAGACCCGCACCATGCAGGGCATGCTCAACAAGCTCAAATCCGAAGAGATCATCAAAAAGCACCACAACGCCAACCGGCTGCTGCGGCCCCTGCACGTGTTCAACCCCTATGCCGAGCTTTTAACCTTCACCAGTAAATCCCTGCGGGCCAGACGGGACCACACCAAATACCTGAACCTGATATCTGCCGTGGCCTACCTGTTCCAGTACCAGAAACAGGTGAAGAACTTTGAGTTTAAAACCCAGGCCATTGAATACGTCAACGTCACCCTGGCCGACATTGAAAAGGCCAATACCATTGCCAATTACGTTTTGGGCCGCAGCCTGGACGAATTGAGCCCGCCGTCGAAAAAACTGCTCTTGCTGATCCGGGAGATGTGCCGGGACAAAAAGGAGAACCTTCATTTTAACCGCCGGCAGATCCGTGAATACAGTGGATGGAGCGACTTCCAGGTCCGGACTCACATCCGGCAGCTTGAAGACCTGGAGTACATTTACTCGCTCATGGGCAAGCGGGGCAAGGAGTATGTCTACGAGTTGGCCTACAACGGCGAAGGGGAGGACGGCAACCCCTTTGTGATCGGGCTCACTGACATTGGGCAGTTAAAAGAAAAAGCCCTGGAAGCCGGAATCACGGATGACAACGAGGGGTAACGCCGACACTATGAGCACAAAAAATACAACTACGAGGGCGGTTCGAGCCCCCATCAAGGGCAGTATGAGATTTATCTTTTAACCGCCGGATCACCCGTCTGCCGGGGACCTTGAACAGAATCAGACTCAGGTTCGAGACTGCAGCGGAAAAAATAATATAGGTGACTTCATTAACACCGTCATCATAACCACAGGGAGGAAACATGATTGAAGATCTGCTGTTCCGGTTCCGGGAACACCTCAGGATGCTGGGCCGAAGCCCTGCCACGGTCAAGGCCTATGCCGGGCACGCAAAAGAGTTTTTGCTTGCAACGGGCATTACGGACGCCAAAAAAGTGACCACCCCCATGATAGAATCCTGGATCACAGGGTTGTGGGATTACAGGAACGACCGGGACAAGCCCTACAGCAACGCCACCATCTGCATCAAAATACGGTCAGTGAAGCGGTTCTTTGAATTTTTGGAAAAAACCAATGTGATTTTCATTGATCCCGCCCAGTTTATCAAAGAACCCAAAAAGACAACCCCGATCAAGCCGGCGCTCACCCCAGGCGAGGCCAGGCGGATACTGGACCAGCCCAACTTAAGCACCTTGACCGGCATCCGGGACCGGACCGTGCTGGAGGTGCTGTACGCCACAGGGATACGGCTCAACGAGCTGTGTTCCCTGACCATCTATGACGCGGATCTCCAGGGTGGGGTGCTGCGGATCAACAAGGGCAAAGGCTCCAAGGACCGGGTGGTGCCCCTGGGTAAACATGCGGTGAAGTTCCTGCGGGAGTACATCGCCAAGGTCAGGCCCAGGTTCAGCCAAAAGAACCGGACCAGCCGCTATTTGTTCATGGATTACCTATGCAGCCCCGTCTCCAAGGCCGTGGTCTCCATCATGATCCGCAAATGCCGGAAAGCAGCTAAAATAAAAAAACAGGTCACGGCCCACACGTTCCGGCACTCCTTTGCCACGGCCCTGGTGAAAAACGGGGCCGACGTCCGGGCGGTCCAGAAAATGCTGGGCCACAGCGACCTCAAAACCACCCAGGGGTATATCAGATCCCTTGGCCTGGATATGAAAAAAGAGCACCGGAAAAGCCATCCCAGGGAACGGGATAAAGAGAACATCCGGTCAAGCGGACCCAGGATAAAAAGGATCAAAGGCTCTTATGAAAGACGATCCCTTTAAACCGTATATTGACCAGCTCCGGCAGTCCCTGAAGGTCCGGAACCTGGCCCGGCGGACCATTGACCAGACCTGCTGGAAACTGGCAAAGTTCACGGCCTGGCTGATCCACAACCATATCCTTGCCATTGACGCCATCACCAAAGATGCGGTCAGATCCTATCAGGTGGAGTTGTACCAGATGATCAACGCCAAGGGCCGGCAGAACAGCGTTGGATATCAAAACGGGATGATGGCTGCAGTGAAGCAGTTTACCCGGTTCCTGCATGAACGGGACTTTATCGTATCCGACCCGGCAAGGGATATCCAATACGCCAAAACGCCTAAAGCGCTGCCCCGTGGCATATTGACCCCGTCCGAAGCCCGGCGGATAATCCATGCCCCGGACACCACCACAGTGATCGGATACCGGGACCGGGTGATCCTGGAAGTGCTGTACACCAGCGGTATCCGCAAGGAGGAACTCAACCGCCTGACCCTAGCCGACGTGGACTACCATGACGGATTTTTAAGGATCGACAACGGCAAGGGCAGCAAAGACCGGATCGTTCCTTTGGGCCGGATCGCCTGCCGGTATCTTGAAAACTATATCAAATCCGTCCGTCCGGAGCTGATCAAGGACCCGTACAACAACCACCTGTTCCTATCCCTGAGGGGCAACCGCCTGTCTAAAAACATGGTGTGGGAGCTGGTGAAAAAATACGCCCAAAAGGCCAGGATCAAAAAGAATGTCCATCCCCATACCTTCCGGCACTCCTGCGCCACGGCCATGCTTAAAAATAAAGCGGACCTGAACACCATCCGCAAAATCCTGGGACACGCCTCATTAAACACCACCCAGATCTATGCCCACCTGAATATCACTGATTTAAAGGCGGTTCACAAGCAGTGCCATCCCAGGGAGAAGGACCGGGAATAGTCCTTTTTTTATTTTAACTGCCGTTGTGAGCCAAGGAGCGTCTCCGGTGCTCGAGCTCCACCCCTAAGGGGGTTCCGCTCCCTGCGCCCGGAGCCGGCCTTATTATATACCCACCCGCCACCCTTTAGATAGGGATGGCTGCGCCGCCTTATTTTTATCCCCGCCCGCCCCGCTCCAGGTCTGCGGAGGCACCCAGGGCACGCCGGTCGCTCCACATTGCGTAAAGTCGTTCCGTTCGGCGCGTCCGATAATGCTGCATTATCAGACACGGCCGGCCCGTCACAGGCCTTGCAAACAGCCGCAAGGCCTGCGCCGAACCACCTTCCCTCTCTCCACTAGACATAACCAACATTATGTCTCCTTTACGCAATGTTCCGCTCCCTTTGCGCCCTGTGCACCTCCACAGATCTTCCGCTCCCCAAAAAGGAAGGGGACCAATTTTATATGCCAGCTACCGCTGGCAGTCTTGCTACAGTTAAAAGAAAAAAAGGGAAGGAAGTGCTTGAATATTATAATGATCTGTCATAGTCTCGAATCAGTTCTTTAACATTTTTGAAGCCGTGCCTGAAGGGCTTTTTGCCATAACAGGACGGTGTGATATCCTTTTCTTTAAAACACCCGCAGGTTTGGGTGAAGGGCGTTTGAAAGAAAAGAATATCTTGTGGGATCGGACGATTGAGGCATTACCTGACATCAAATTGGCGACGGAGTGCGGGTACGCTGGGATTGTTTTGAGGTCAAAAACGGTTCTTTTACAAGCGGTAGCAATCGGTGGAAACGGTTGCCAATAAAGGGATTGAACCTAAGGAGCCAAATCGCCTAATTGGATTAATGTTTTTAATGATCCAGTTAATTATATCGACCCGGATGGTTTATCTCCATATGACATTACTCGTCCTGAAACTCATCCTGGTGGCAAGGAACATATTCATTGGGGTTCTAAAAATAATCCAAGAAGTGGTGGAGCAATTAATAGGGACGGTTCGATTAGGCACGGAAATGAACCACCACGAAAAGTTAAAAAGCTAATAAATAAAATATATGGATGGGGATTGAGAAGTTTACCGCCAGTACTCTTATTTCCAGGCCAGGAAGAATTGATGGAAGATAAGCTCAAACAATTTCATCCATCTCAATCGTCTCAGTCAACTGAAAATGCCCCCTGTTCTTAATAATTAATGGATATTGAATCAAGTGGAAAATATAGAAAAAATTTATTTTGTCCGAGAATATATGCTGATTGATGACTTCGGAGGAATTCGTATTGATGAAGAAATTGTTTTTGTTTCCTTTAAAGATGCAAAAAATTTTATAGATACTTTATTTGATAAAGATGTAGACTATAACGATTTTCTTCGCTTCCGGATTGAAATAATCGAATATAAAATAGGAGACATAGACTCCTGTTTGCAAAAATGGCTTTATAACTTGAAAGGGGAAGTCATTGATAGACAGTCGTCACTTTCTGATAGTCTCCCTGAAAAAAATTCTTTTGAATATACTGGTAAATATAGGGTCGGTGATCTTGTTTATATTGTTCCTAAAATAGAGAACAAATTATCACCTTCTGTCAAAGGGACGTATGGCGTGATTGTAGAAATTCCTTTTACGGACGAGAGCTCGACGTATAAAAATGAATTTGAAGTATCAAAAGAATACATAGTCTATTATATCAATGAAAAAGGGTTATTCGATCATATGCATGTTGTTGAAAGTGCTTTATGTATACCTATAAAAAAGATTCCGAATGAGCTTGAATTTTTACAAATATATGCCAAGCATCTAAAAAAAGAGAAGCCGCTACCTAATACTTTGGTCTCGCAACTTTTAAAAGAAGATATTTTTTTAAAAAACATCAAGGTGTTTGATTTTGGGATTCGGGGGACAGGTTCTGTCACTGTAGATTTGCTAGATTTGGGGTCGGGCCAAACTAATACCCTGAAATAAAAACAAATACCATTTTAAAATACTCTCAAAACAAGACTAAGCTGATGTTTTTGATGGTAAAATGAACACTTTAAAAAAAATGTAATGAGATCAAGTTGGAAGGACCCGTCGAAATGACAACCGGATACTGGGTGTCGCAGAAAACCGACCTGGCCCTGTCCGGCGGTAAGGGCGGCCTTGCCTTTAAACGGACCTATTTCAGCGGCAACCACCAGATTGAATCGGAACTGGGGTGTTGTGGGAGAGATATTTTAAACTTTTTACCAGGGACTATATCAAAAACAAGAGCCAAATTTTTATAAATTTTAAAGGGTAGACTATCATTAACATTCAACGCCTTGAAATTACTTGTTTTTCCTGTGTTTTGATTTGAGCAATAAGCGAGCCCTTTGTCTATAATTTCGGCCCAAAACCATTGGCAATAAAGGCGTTGACTACTTTCGTTATTTCTTTCCGCCTGGGGTTTAAGGTTGGCCACTCTTGATACCATCATTGCTCTCTGCTGAAAAATTTGAACTGGTAGGAATCAGAAATCCAAAGATACATGTTAAAAAAACACTCCCCTGCAGCTTTAAAAAAATGGCAGAGGAGTGAAAAAGCTGATTCGAACAGAATCGTTATATTCAAAGTAACTTGCCTGTAAAAACAGAGCAAGTTTTTTTATCTTAAAGTAATAGTGGAATAGTTTTAGTTTCTTTATCTTTTTTTAACTCTATCTCATAGCCGTCAGATAGATTATCAACTAAGTATTCAAAAATCCTTAAAGATCTTCTGATAACTTCGACTCTGCTAGAAGCTTCTATTTTGATTACTAATTTATCTATCCTTTCGATAGATTCGTTTGCAAAATCAAATTGAAGCCGCTTGTAACCTTTTTTATTTGACATAACTTTTTATTAGGCTGGAACGAATTATAATTTTATAGCTCACTCCAGCCTCCTTTAATTGTTTCGTGGCAGGACATAGGAAATTGTCGCACCAAGAGCCATCAGAAAAATTTCTTTTGTTTCTTCAAATGGTTGATAATTACCAGTTAAAGCTCCGCACACCAGGCAGAATATGAATATCACCCCTATAGTACCGAGCAGAAAAGTCCATATTATGTAAGGATATTGGGCGGTATTAACGGGTTTAATATCCCAATCCTTGCCAACTTCATTCTTTTTATGAGACATGGCATCCTCCGTTTGATTTTTGCCATAATCTCATCTATGGTCATTATGTTATTGCTGATAAAGAGCCATCGAGAGATTATGCAGGAATTGCTGCTAAACATATTATCTTCCTCTTTGGCTTTTGTACAAATATCACCCCGGCAACCTCTTCTAATAATAAGCATCGTATATTCTCCTAACTATACAATAATACTTGAGAGTACGAGTGTTGATTTTTTAATGTCGGTGATATTTTTTTAAATTGAAACGTCTTTTTTCTTAATCTTTTTGGAAAGCTTGAAATTATTTTCGACATCTTTCCCAAAACAGAGAGACTAACTTGGGCGACACGTCTAAGAGTAGTCGGATAATTCATACGGTTGGCAAGCGAGGAAACGTGATTTTCTGAATTTGCGACATAATAAGTTCTGTTAACGAGGCTGCCTTCCATGAGATATTCCACTGTTTTTATGCCATGGTTCAGGTACAGCAAGAACTGCTTATACGCCAAGGCCACTTCGCGCATCTGGTCTCCTGTAAAGTACCGTTTGAAGTGGGAGGTGCCGTTGTTCAGGGCGATCCAGTCCGGAAAAATGCTGTGGGCGTTGAGGCCCTGGATCAGAAACAGGGCTTCTTCAGCGGTTGAAAGGCCCTGTTCGCCTTTGATCTCTCCCACTTCGGTTTTAAGGCCTGCCCATTCCGGCACATATGGATTTAATTCAATATTGGCCAAAAGGTTCTGGTCATCGGGCATGTGGGATGCGTCAAAGGCAATGGAGGTAATGCCGGTATCAAATAAAGACCGGATTTCGGTTTTGGCAGGTTCAACATCTTCGGGTTTTTTAATGCCGAAATGGTCTGCATGGATGGCCACGGGAACGGTGATCCCCATTTCATTCATGTACGCATCGGTCTGCCGTGCAATGTTCCAGAGGCTGGTGGCGTAATATGCCCCAGTGCCGCCCTCGGAACGGGCAATTTCAATGATAACCGCAGCATTGGCGCGCTGGGCTGCGGCAAGGGTCCCTTTGATGACAAATGCATTTCTGCCGTTGGCTGCAATGGTCATGCAGTTGCCTTTGGCCAGCATGGCCCGGTCTATATATTTCCCGCTGACAATGAGTGCTTTTGAGTTGGGGAAGCACTTTTTCACATTGGGGGGGCTGCCGTAATCAAGCAGTTTGCAGTATTCTTCGGATTGTGAATGGGTCATGATGAAATCCTCCCGTATGTAAGTAATAACGTTGCACGTTAAGAATGGTTAGGGATTATAAACTTTTTACACTAAAAAAACTCAAACAACGAGTTTAAATACCTCAAGGGCTTTTTCGATGCTTGCGATTTGTCCAAGTTCGCTGATAATGTCTATTTCAACAGTATTTCGTCCCGTTTCATCGTCTCCAAATATTGTTTTTATAAATATAATTCTTTCAATTTAGGATATATTCTAACTCCTTGCTTAGTTTTTAGTTGCTTCTAAAATTATTTTTATAAAATATAATAGCCATTGTTTGTAGTTTGTGTCAATAGTAAAATTGTCTGAAAAAATAAATATAAAAATGAGTTAAAAACACTCAAGGTATCTGGGGTTTTCACAGGAAGAGAAGAATTGGATAAATAAACCATTAAATTTTATTTAATGATACAAATAGAATCATTCATCAAAAAGAAAGGCCGGACACAGGAGCAGGCGGCGAAACTTATGGATGTTTCCAGCCCAGGTAGTGATGTAAAGCGTTTTTATAAAGCGCGTTCTGGTTAAATTTAATAAATTTTATTTTTCAGAAAGCCAATTATTCTGAAGTTTCCTGATTTTTAGCAGCCTATTGATTGTCTATGATGTGGCATTGTAGCAGGGTATAGTTTAGTTTTGATAGGATTTGCCATGTAAATAGCAAAACCCCATTTTATTTTCCCTGTCTATACAAATCCCTCTGATAGAAAAATATCATATAATTCCAGTATTATATGCAATTTTGCTCAAAATAACAGTAAAATAAAAATCAGGAAACTTCAGTTATTCAGTGTTTCTATTTTTTTCCGCGTCGGTGTTTTCTTAATCCAATCTTAATCCAATTGATGGGCCTCCAGTATGCTTAAATTCTCTCTTGTAACAAGCAGTTTGACCAACTGGCGAAATCTTGCAAAAAGGAGGCTGGATTTATTTTTAATTTTTTCAAACATTTCAAATGAAGACGGATAAACGGCTTATTGGGGATGTTATAAGAGTGTGGAATATGTCTATCATTGTGGGCCGAAACCCTTTTCAATAATGGCGTTCAAGTCTTTTTCCAGTCCTTCGGCCTCTTATAATTCAAAGGCGAGCTTTAGCGTTTGTAGTCTCTATCTCCTTATTATAAAGGCTTGGCAGTAGAGTCAAGGGTAGGCGCGGTGGCAAATTTACTCCGTTTCCTACCCCTGCTCATCAAACCGAACGTGCGGAGCTACCGCATCCGGCTTTCCGACTGCCTTCACCTTCAGGACTCTTGATTTAGGAAAGTTGATTTTAAACTCATACTGTTGCAATATCATATTAGACATCAGTAGGTTGTATTCAGTTTAGAAGTCAAAAAGGTCTTCTCATCCACCGGAAAATAACAGTGACACCTTGCCATTCCAGGTATATTTCGGTGTCAGGAAATAATTCCTTGCTGACCCTGAAAAACAGTGGAAAAAGGGCTATTCAGCCAGAACGCTTGCTTATCGTTGGCATGCTGCTAATAGTATTCCCGCTGAAGTCTTGTCTGTTTTGAAACAATCAACGGAACTATCCAGAATCGAGCCATTATTCATTATCCCTGAGCATAAAGTTCCACTACCAGGTGGTGCAGCGGCTTCACAAAATGATATCTGGGTTCTTGGTAAAACCGACACACATTTGGTATCATTCACCGTTGAAGGGAACGTATCCGAACCATTCGGGCCTACAGCTGAGGAGTGGTTTGAAGATTACCAGACATTTATTGATCTATTCAAACTCAATGCTGGTATAAATGAGTTGGTTTCAACCTCCTTGCCCAATGGGATTGTGTTATATTTTGCTTGGATTCACGGGGATGAAAAATTTTTGGAAATATAATAGGATAGACTTTAAATCAAAATGAATGAAGAACGTTTGGCAGAAATCGAGATAAAATTGGCTTATCAGGACAAAACCATCAAAGATTTGAATGATGTTATTTGTGATCAGCAAAAGGAAATTGGAAAACTCGGTTCAATTTGTGAAAAATTGATAAAAATTCTCAACGAGAATGGCCTGACAGTCCTAACGGTCGACGCTCCTGCTGATGAGAAACCTCCCCATTATTAATTCTATAATAATTATTGGAAATGAAAAATGACTGATGGTCAAATAAGAGCGAATATTAAGCCAGGGCAAACAGTCTCCATTGTACTGAAAAAAGACCAAAGATCTTGGAAACTGACCCAAGGCGTTGTAAAGGATCTTCTGACAAAATCTCCTTTGCATCCGCATGGTGTAAAAGTTCGCTTAGAAATTTGCATTCCAGAAGACAAATATCAATCCCCATGCTTATTCATGATTCCCGACGGGGTGCAAAATAAGTCAACAGGTATTAATAGAGCGGGGTATCCCGTGGATAAGATAGAATCAAACACTGATTAAAAGAAGGATATCATGGCAAAAACAAAAAAATCTGAGAATGTTCCGAAGGCAATGCAGGAAGTTTTTGATAAAATTGTGGCGATTACAGATGAGGTTGCAGAAAAAAATCTTAATGATGAGTATGCTCAGACGATTCGGTACGCCACCGCCGCCTTGTGTCGGAAACGTCCGTCTCCCTTGTTAAAAGGGCGGGCGAATAGTTGGGCTTGCGGGATCACTTACGCTATCGGGTTTGTCAATTTTCTGTTTGACCGGAATCAAGACCCCTTCATGAGTGCAGCTGATCTTTGTGCCGCCTTTGGGGTGAGTAAAAGCACTGGTGGAAATAAATCAAAGGAAGTTAGAGATATTTTGAAAACTTTTCAACTTGACCCTAACTGGTGCCTTCCGAGTGTAATGGATAATAATCCTATGGCGTGGCTAATTTCGGTGAATGGTTTTATGATAGACGCTCGGAACGCTCCGAGACAAATCCAAGAGTTGGCTTATGAAAAAGGCATGATTCCCTATATCCCGGAGGATAAAGCATAAGCGGAAGGCATCCATCCCGGCAAACTGTAGGCAATCAAATAGCGGAGATAATGCTCTAAATCAACCCAGCAAACCGAGTCTCATCAAGCTTTCTTCGCTGATTTTTTTATCATTATAGAGCTGAAGAAATTTTTTCAGGTTATACGCGGTTTGACATAAAAGAGACCAAATGCGGTTTCCGTTAGTGCCCTGATAGAGGCTGCAACCAAAACCGCGAAGATTTTTTGAAACTGCGATAAACCCTTCCGTTGCAGAACGGGCTTTTTGGCAATAGACCTGCTTTTCTTCGACAACATCCTGGCTTCTACCGAGAAAGATGTGTGGACAGCCTTTGGGGATTTTCTGAGTCGTCCGGCTGCGGTAACCTTGATCACCGATAGCATGATCAGGGGTTCTGTTGCAAAAAATTCTGAATTCATATTAAAAGTATTTCCTCAAACTCAAATACCAGGGGGAATGTATCGATGAATTCGAAAAATCGGTTCAAGTGGCGTCATTTTGAAAAAGAGATTATCCTTCTAAACGTTCGGTGGTATTTGCGTTACGCACTCAGCTACCGGGATCTGGAAGAGATGATGCTGAAACGGGGGGTAAAGGTTGACCACACGACCATCTACCGGTGGGTTCAAAGCTATTCCCCGGAAATTGAAAAAAGATGCAAACCCCACCTCCAACCCACCAACGATTCATATCGAGTGGATGAGACCTATATAAAGGTCAAGGGCAAATGGAAGTACCTGTATCGGGCGGTTGATTCTCAAATAAATACAATTGATTTCATACTGCGCGCGAAAAGAGATACCAAAGCTGCCAAACTGTTTTTCAGGAAATCCTTAAAATCCTCACATACGTCAACACCCCGGGTAATTACGGTTGATAAGAACCCCGCTTATCCTGCAGCGATCAAGGAACTCAAAGAGGAAGGTTTCCTTCCGGAAGCTTGTGAAGTCGGACAAATCAAGTACTTGAACAATATTGTTGAACAGGATCATCGGTTTATCAAGCGGCGGGTTAAACCCGGCCTTGGCTTTCAATCCTTTCACACGGCTTGGAGGACGCTCAGGGGGTATGAGACCATGCACATGATTCAAAAGGGACAGGGTGAAGAGGTTAAAAAAGGAGATGTTAAAAATCAGATCAAATTCATTGAAAATTTGTTTGAGCTTGCCACGTAAAAAGGATCCAATCAAAGCCCTTCTTTAACCCGAAAATTTTTTTGCAACACAACCCAGATTTGATATCTTGGCTATAGTAAGGTTTTCCTGAATTGGTTGGGCGTAAGCCCTGTGGCATGTTTGAACGCTCCGGAAAAGTTGCCGTGAAACCTGTATCCGGCAATATTGGCAATGGCCTCTATTTTCATGCTGGTATCTGCCAGCATTTCCTTGGCAAGGTTTATGCGCAGGGTTTTGATATGGTCTGATATCGTTGTGCCGTAAGTTTTTTTGAACAGATGCGTCAGTTTAGTTCGGCTCATGCAGGCATCCCGGGCCAATTCATCCAGGTAAACCGTTTGTGTGAAATTTTTGTTCAGGTACGCCATAACCCTTTGCAAATGTGCCATATCCCCATCCGGTATGCGGCTGGCATGTGGTTGGGACTCACGGTTTATTTCCCGCTGTATCATAATACTTAAAAGCTCGGTTACCTTACTGTCATAAAACATCCGGGCAATTTTTTCCGACGGCCGGAAATTGCCAAGCTGATGAAGCACACCGGTGATTTCCGGAATACAGTCATTGTTGTTGATCTTGGGGGAAAAAAGGTTCGGATCCATGGAACTCTGGGGATATCTTTGGGGCAGCAGTGTATTGTAAAAATCGGGCATTACACAGACGGATATACTCCGGACAGCCATCCCTTTTTTTATCTCCCCTTGGAATACATCTTCATGTCCGGCATAGGAGAACAGGGTTTCACTGGGCATTGTCCTGCCTTGGTGCGGTTGTTTCCGGCAGCAGGTATCGTTCAACCGGATAAGAAAAAACGGCGGATGTGCAAGTTTCAGGCAAATATCACAATCAAGTACAAAATCATACACTGAAATGCCGTAAAGATCGTCGATCAGATAGAGCCATAGACCTCCTGTTCCCAACGCAGGGTCCAGTTTGTATGATAATCCGCAACGGCGGTGACCCTGCGCATTTCCCACCGAATAGAAACCGAATTCGGAGAGAAAGGACAGATACGACTGTTCAAACATGACTATGGCTCCCTTAAAAAATTATGCTATTTCACAAAATTCTTATGCTGCCGGACATATTCAGGACCGGCCTATTGACTCACCACGCCTCTTTTAATATTTCACATTTAAATTTAGGCGCATCTAACTTGTTAGAGTATAAATTATAAAAAGTAAATGAAAAAACTTTTTATCAAACAAAGGAGAATGAAGATGAGCAGGTGGTTAAAGAGTCGAACAATGAAAAAATCACTTTGGGTCGTTGTTTGGAAAATTTTTATGATTGGGTGGGTGTGCATTTTTTTTCAGCCCTGCATTTCCCAAGCCCAGGATATGGACACAAAATCTATTGGGGCAAAGCAGAATTACCTGATTGAAACCATAACCGTCACAGCTCAGAAACAAGAAGAAAATGTTCAGGAAGTGCCCATAAGCATTTCCGTGCTTAATGGCCAGGCCGTTGAGGATAAAGGTATTCAATCGGTTAGGGATCTTGCGGACTTCACCCCCAACCTGGTCATTTTCGAAGATGGGATGTCAGACCGGAAAACGCCTTCAATGCGGGGGATATACGCAGCCACGGAATCATTCTCCACCTCCACAGGCTTGTATATCGACGGGGTGCCGTTTCTTTCTTCTCTCGGATATGAAGACGGTCTTCTTGATATTGAGCGAATTGAAGTTCTCCGGGGCCCCCAGGGGACAGTCTATGGGAAAAATACCGAAGCCGGCGCGATTAATATTATCACCCGCCGGCCGGATAACGAATTTAGAGGTAAAATATCCACGGAAATCGGGCGATTTTTGTCCACCGAAACCGGTGACGGTTTAGGGGGCACACTTGCGGTCAACCTGAGCGGCCCCCTGTCAAAAGACCGGTTGTTTGCGAGCCTTTCAGGTAAATTTTATCAACAGGAAGGATTCATCGAAAACATTTCAACCGGGGAGACAGCAAACGATAAGCAGGATTGGTTTGGACGCGGGAACCTGCGCTGGACCCCCACGGATCAACTTGATGTTTCGCTCATTGCCTCATGTATTGACTATAACAATGACGGCCCCAATATGGGCATGAGTGAACAGGGCGCAGCAGCATATTACCTGCTGTATTACGGGTATCGTCTGGAAGCATCAGACCTGCAGGCATACAACGATTCAACCAAAAGCGCCCAATCCCTTAAAGTCGAGTATGATGTCACCGAAAAGATCAAGATAACATCGATTACGGCCAGAACAGAGTTTAACGATGTGAAATCAACTGATTTTGATTTCAGCCAGGCAAAATTCTTCCATTCAACAACGGATTATACCTTTGAAAACATTTCCCAGGAACTACGACTGAATTACACCAGGGATAGATTGAAGTGGTTGATCGGGATCTATTATGACAACAACAGTAAAGGTATTACCGGTGATTGTGATTCGGATTACCCGTCCATGGTGTATTCGCTGGATACCGATGCGGAGTCTGAATCCTGGGCAGCCTTCACCAATCTAACTTATCCGCTGTTCACAAAAGTCAACATTGTGGCCGGGGTGCGGTATGAATACCAGGAGGGCGAAATAAATAATAATATTTACGGGATGCAGGACGATCAGTCTTGGTCCTCGGTGTCGCCAAAGCTGAGTCTGGACTATATGTTTTCCCCTGAAATTATGTCTTATATCAGTGCCTCCAAGGGCGTTCGTTCAGGCGGCTTTAACATTTATGCCACAAACCCGGCCTATTACAGTTACGATGATGAAGAGCTGTGGTCCTATGAACTGGGAGTGAAAACAACCCTTTTTGAAAACCGGCTGATCGTCAATTCTGCCGTATACTACATGGATATTGACAATATGCAGGTCAATGAAGCGGTTGCTCCCAATGTGACGTATTTAACCAACGCAGCAAAAGCAAACGGGTACGGCTTCGAACTTGAAGCAACAGCCCAGATTCGTGACGGGTTGAGCCTGATGGCCGGTTTCGGGTTTAACCACGTAGAGTTTGACGAATTCAATGATGCAGATGGAGATTATGCAGGCAACAAGAACCCCTATGCGCCGCAATATACCTTTAACGTAGGTGTTCAATACCGACACCATAACGGGCTGTATTTTCGGGCGGACCTGATTGGAAAAGACAAGATGTATCTGGACAAAACCAACACATACACCTGTGATGCACACCAGATTGTCAATGTCAAAATAGGGTATGAGACCGAACGGTTTGACATCTATCTGTTCGGCCGGAACATCTTTGACGAAGAATATGACCGGGTAGGCGCCAGTGGCGGTTACTACACCGCTTACAGCAATCCCGGCAAGATCGGTTTAACCGTGAATTACCACTTCTGATCATACAACCCGTTTAAGACCTAAGGAGAACAAGATATGTCACAAACGATCACCATTGAAAAAGGCAATGTCCAGGAAACACTTTTGCTGCCGTTATGGGGCAGGGCTTTTGAGACACAAAAAGAAAACCCGCGCTTAATTGACAGAAAGGCTGTGCAGATCATTGAAAAAATTGATTACGATTTTTCAGATATTGAAAAAACCCAATCCATGTCCCAGCATGGATGGGTAGCGCGTAGCCTGCATACGGACACAATGGCTTTTAATTTCATAAAAAAACATCCTGAAGCGGCCATTGTTAATATCGGCTGCGGGCTGGACACTACCTTCAGCCGCATTGATAACGGTAAAATCATGTTTTACGAGCTTGACCTGCCGGATGTGATTGACCTTAGAAAAAATTTTTATGAAGACAGTGCCAGGCACATAGGCATTGCGTCTTCATTTTTGGATACTGAATGGTTTGGGCAGATAACCGTCCGGGATGGGCTGCTTTTTCTGGCAGGAGGCGTCTTTTATTATTTCGAGGAAGAACAGATCAAAAAATTTTTCATTCAGGCGGCAGACTATTTTGGGCAGTGTGATTTTTTCTTTGATTCGCTGTCGCCCACAGGAATGAAGATTGCGAAAAAGCAGATATTAAAAAAGGGGGGCATGGGCATGGCCCTGGAAGGCGGATGGGGACTCAAATCGATAAAAAACCTTGAGACGTGGGACCCAAGAATCAAAGTTGTCAATTCAATATCCATGTCCAAAGGAATGAAAAAAGGGGTCCCATTGCTGAAAAAACTGATGCTGACCATACCGGATATGCTTGGCGTATGTTCGATGGTGCATATGAGAATCGCATAGCACAAGGGGTTAATCATGTCAGACCAAAACTGCGAAAGGTACGGCGGTTTATTCAGGATCATAAAACCGGTCAACAGATACATCTATAGCGCGATGGGGCTTGCCGCACTTGGATCAATGGCCACTGTCTCGACACTTTTAATGCTCTCACTTTTGGTGGCAGTACTGATACAAGGCAAAGAATGCCTGCTTTTTTGCGGTATATCATGGACAAAGATCCAAGCGGTGACCTGGGTGTGTCTGTCGGGCGTTTTGGCTTTCTGCCTCACCATGGCCGGCTTCGGGGTTTCGCATCTGGCTGCTTTTAATCTGGAGAAAGACCTTCGTATCCGCCTTTCAAAGCATCTGGCCCGATTGCCGCTGGGGTTTATTATTACCACAGGAACAGGCGCGCTCAAAAAGGTGATGCTCGAAGATGTGAAAAACCTGCACGCCTTTGTTGCGGACAGTACGCCGGCCATTGGACGCGGATATGCGGCGGCGCCGGTAACCCTGGTGATTCTGTTTATTATTGACTGGCGGCTGGCCTGCATTGCACTGGGTGTGATGGCTATGGGGCTGTTGATTATGTGTATTGCCATGCGTGACAACAAGACCATACAAGAAAAGTATGAAAAAAGTCAGAGTCAAATCAATACGGCTGTGATTGAATTCATTCAGGCCATGCCGGTGGTGCGGACCTTTGATGACGGTCCGCTTTGACGGTGTTACCTTTGGGTATGAAAGCCGCAATGAAAATGCACTGACTGACGTGAATTTTGTGGTTGAACCCGGAACGGCAACGGCACTGGTGGGCCCCAGTGGCGCGGGTAAAAGTACTGTTGCCAGGCTTTTGCCCCGTTTCTGGGATGTAACAAAGGGTGCGATTACCATCGGCGGTATTGACATTCGCCAAATGGACAATGAAGTTTTGATGAATACAGTTACCTTTGTATTCCAGGACACCTTTCTTTTTCATGACACCCTGGCGTATACGATGCAGGGACTGGCTTATTTGAGCATCTACGGCGTTATGGCAGCACTTTTCTCATCTTTTGCCGGTGCCGGGGCATGGCATGCCTGGAGCTGGCTTGGTTTAATGGCCATATTTGTTCTGATCAACGTTTTTGCGCGCTGGTTTGCCCATGATTTTGAGTATACGGACATCACGGCAAACATCACGCATAATTTGCGCGCAAAACTGGGAAAAAAACTTCGAACCATGCCCCTTGAGGTGCTGGGCAGCTATAAAACCGGAGATCTTAATTCCAGTCTGTCCAGCAATGTCGATGAAAGCGTTCTGGTGCTGGGAATGGTCTCCGGCATGTTTATCGAAGTCGTTCTTACGCCGGTGGTCGTAGTTGCCGGTATGTTTTTCATCGACTGGCGGATGGCAGTGCTTTTGATGATCATCATGCCCCTTGCCATTCCCCTGTACCGCAGAAAACGAAAAAGCGGTATTCGTGAAAAAACAAAAAAGGTACAAGCCAACAGTGCTCTGGAGTCGGACATCATAGAATACATCCAGGGGCTTGCTGTTTTACGCACCACGAATCAAACCGGGAAAAAGGCCCAACGTCTTTACAAGGGCATTATCAATGTCAGGGACCTTCAACGCTCTTCAATATGGGGTACAATGGTCAATATGGTCATGGCTGACATGCTTATTTTGTTTGCACTGATCGTCATCGCCATATTGGGATGTTTCTGGGTCGGGAACGGAACCATGGGGATCGCTGCCATAGCCTCGCTGCTTGTCATTATTTCACGGTTAATGGAGCCCTTGTCACTGTTCCTGGCTGTTACTTCGGTTGTGGATACCATGAGTGCCGGCTTTACGCGTGTCAAAACCATCTTAGAAAAATCACCGCTTAAGGTGGTAAGCCCCCAAAGCAAAGCGAAAGGCTTTGAAATCGTTTTCAACAATGTGGAATTTACCTACCATGGCCAAAGGGAAAAGGCCCTTAAAAAATGTACCATCAAGATACCCGGACAGGCCATGACTGCTATCGTAGGCCCTTCAGGATCAGGTAACGTACATTCCGCACTCAATTTTATCTCCTGTTCGACAGCCGTAGGTATACGAAATCCGGAAAGCCCTATCAATAAAGAGATACAGCTATCCCTCTAAAATGGCGTAGTGCCTACATATTTTAAGTGTTTATCCTATGGACTTGATTTTCGCAGGAAGTTTTATGTTTAATTTTTTAAATAGGTTACGCTGATTTTGAGTGAGTTCTGTGTACTGTAGTACACGCCCATCTTTATGCAAAAATTCGCCTAAATGGAGCCGTTCCAGCTCGGCGCGGACCCTGGGCCAGCTCAAGCCGGTCTCCAGCTCGGTAATCCGCACCAGGAGCAGGGCCAGCCAGCACAGCAGGACATGAGAGCGGATGCGGTCGTTTTTGGTGTGGTAGACAGGCCGGAGGGACAGGGTGGACTTTAAAGTGCGGAACGCGCGCTCGACTTCCATGAGTTGTTTGTAGCCAAGGGCGATATCCTCAGCCGACAGGCTTTTGTCGCTTGTGCTCAAAAGATATTTGCCGTCCAGCTTTTCCGCCTGCTTAATCTTAGCCTTATCCACCGTCAGCTTGCCTGACTTCAGTTCCTTGAGGTATCTGCCCATGGACCGGTGTGCCAGGAGAGCATATTTGGATTTGAGATATGCTTTGCCGGACCGTTTGTTCAGTGCCGCCAGCTCCGTTTCGATCCGCTCCAGGTTCCTTGCCCTGACATGTTTGTCGTGTTCAGCCTGTTCTGGGTTGTAAGCGATGACGAACCGGCGCCTGCCGCTGCCCTCACCGACAAAGACCTCTTTGATATGGAGATTGTCGTTGACCTTTTTGAACCGCCCACCCCGGTTCAGGGCTTCTTCATTTACATTGGGGCCCCTCAACTTTTCACCAAGGATGTACTGTCCCCCGGCTCTTTGGAGGTTTTTTCGATTCTCTTCGCTGGTCATGCCACGGTCCATGGCCCAAATCACGTTGCCAAGCCGCCAGTCGTTCAAATCCTTTTGAACGGTATCGACGCACTTGGCGTCATTTTGGTTGCCCGGCAGAACCCAGCAACGGACCGGGATACCTTCCCGTGTCACGGCCAGGCCAATGGTGACTTGGGGCAGGTCATCTCTTTTGTGTTTAGATTTCCCAAAAGCAAGCAGCTCCGAGTCGTTGGTGTCTTCCATTTCAAAATAAGTGTTGGTTGTATCAAAGAAGATCAGGTCCACCGTGAGATTCAGCAGTTGAGCCGTTGTCCAGAACACCTTCTCTTGGATGGCCTCCGCATTCTTAAGCAGGAAGTCCATACTCCGGTAAAGGTGCTGAACCTTGATCGGCGCCTCAATGTCCAGATGAACATCCTTGGCTACCCACTCTTCGACGGCAAGTTTGGAAGACGGAGCCAGTGCCCTGTTGGCCACCATTGCAAAAATCGCATCCGAAATCGGCGCTTTGAACTCTGTGTGTTTCAATGCATTGGCAAGGCAGCGGTCAATCCCAATGCGTTCCCACAAGCCTTTG
Source organism: uncultured Desulfobacter sp. (assembly GCF_963664415.1). NCBI lineage: Bacteria > Pseudomonadati > Thermodesulfobacteriota > Desulfobacteria > Desulfobacterales > Desulfobacteraceae > Desulfobacter > uncultured Desulfobacter sp. The sequence goes on from NZ_OY761445.1 coordinate 2,660,990, forward strand.
AGCAGCAGGGCTCCCCCTGCCGGCCTGCTGGATATGAACTTGAGCCCGGCGCTTTGGGCTTCAAGGTCCTGAATGTCTTCGGGGCTGATGAACCGGCTGAGGCTGCTGACTAAGCGCTTGAGGGCGGCTACGTCGAGTTGGTCCCGCCGCCCGAAGGAGTAGACGACCTCGGCTCGTGAATAGCCTTTTTCTGGATGACGAGTATTGTGGGCTAACTGAACATACTCGACCTCGGACCCATCTTTGTTTCTGCGTTTTATTGTGCGTACATACATGCCCATAGAAAAAGCATGTATCGTCATTAATGTCAAGCATAAACCAACAAGTCGTGTGCCTACAAGTTTTGGCGTCAGGAATCACATTCGAGCTGATTTTATTGGATATTTTGACAAAATTTTAAAAAAATGAACCTACAACTGTCGAACACAGGTTTATGGTTCTTTGACAATTTATTCAGCGTTTGCACAGCTCTTACGGAACAAAAAAGCATTCCGGCGGGACGTCCAAGGCTCTAAGGTACTGCACTTGAGTATCATTTAGCGGCTTTGCTAATTTTCGTTGTCTTCCAACGGTTATAACTAATATGCTAAGAAACTTCGTAGTCATCATAAAGGCCGTCGGACTATTTGTGGGCTTTTTTTTCCAGCCAGGCAACCGTTTCCCCGTCTTTTTTACATGCAGCTTCAAGTTTCGTTCTATTAGCCGCCAGAGCAACAAAGAAAGCAGGAGAATTAGCCCAAGCGCTTCCACCCGTTTCGGCTTCTTCAGAAAGATGGCATTCACAATGGCTGGATCTTTCAGGAACCCGAAATTTTTTTCGATCCCATCCTGTTCTTTGTAAAGCCTGAGGAGCTCGACTCCTGGCCACTCCTGTTCGTCAGCCTGGGCCGGAACGTTGGTTATGAGTACAAAACAGCCCGCTTCAAGTCTGATCTTTTCTGTTTTTTCTGGATCTTCTTCGACAGTTGCCTTCAGTTCATATTCAATGGATTTCGGCTTCCTGGCTTCCCCTTTTTTGGGACGTCCTTTGCCGTATTTGGGTACGTCAATGATCTCTGCTCGCAAGTTGTAAAGGCTTTTGTCTGCTGCTTTGACCAAAGTGCCGGCTGCCACCTCTGCATCCGGGCGACATTTGAAGGGTTGGAGAGTCGCCTCTTTGATTTTCTTTTCCAGCTGGTCTTTGCTGGTTTTTAATATTCGGTCGATGCGTTTCTGACGCCTTTTATCATGGGCACTGGAGTGATATACAATGGCCCGGTAGGCCCCATCACCAATGGTAGCGGTTGTTTCATAATAACGATAGGATGCGGGCGGTTTCTTTTCGCTTTGGCTTTCGGCCAAAGCCCCAATATCAACCCAGTTGTCGGCTGCAACAGCCTGGGCAATGGCATGCTTACATTCATTGAAATTAGCTGGCAATCGGCTTAAAAAACGGATGCCGTTTCCCTCCGCAGCTATAAGATTATCTGTGGTCACAAAGGCTGAATCTGCAACATAAATGGAGGCACCGGGCTTGAACCCATGTTCGGCCATGTGTGATGAGATATGAGATAAAAGCTCATTGTTCAGGGTCTTGTCTGAAGCATTCCCGTCCTGGGTTTTTCCTATGATCGGAATATTTCGGTCTACACACAACATGGACACCATGAACTGCTTCAAATCCGGACGTTTATCCTTGCTGTAACCGTAGGTGATATTCAATTGCGTATCGGGGTGATCTTCGTAAGCGCCAAAGACGGAGACAGAGGTCGTATCAAAGTGGTGGTGGCGCGTATCCAGTTTAAAACAACCAATGGCGTTTTGGGAAATCTGGGAAAATATCTTTTGAGTTCCAGTCTCAAAAAGTTTGTCCAATACCCGCCCCAGATTTGTGTCGTTAAATTTATCGGGGCTGATGGGTTTGCCAAAAAGCAACTCGGTATCCATTTCGTCGAAAGCTTCTTCAAGTCTGTACAAAGGAGTCCTTCCGGAGACCGTATCCATAATCATCCCAAGCACCGCATCACCTGGCGATAGATCCATTTTGCTATCTGTCATGGTATTGATCGTTTCAACCAGATTGATACGTTTGGCGTACTCTTTGAAAATCGGAAGAAATTTTACATCTGTGAAATTCCATTCCTCGGTACCTGGGATGTTCATATTTTGCTCCCTCTTCGTTTTGAGTTTTTTTTGGGGAGCACCATAAACTAAATAATTGGTGTTTGTCTAGACAAACTTTTTTTATTTATTATACTTTTGTGAAGTGTTTGAAAATCAGGTTAACATGTTGATTTTATATTATTTAAAATTGTATGTGTTTTGTCGATTGAAGGTGCGGAAAATACGAGGTAAGACCACGATTACCAGACTTATAATGCGCTATGCAGACCCCCAGACAGGTTTGATCATGATCGGCGGAACCAATATTCGCCAAATAAGCCAAAAAGAGCTTGAAAGCTATTTCGCAGTCGTTTTTCAGGACGTTTATCTCTTTGATGACAGTATTATGGAAAATATCCGTATGGCAAAATCGGGGGCAACGGATGCGCAGGTTATCCAGGCAGCAAAAGCTGCCTGTTGCCACGAATTCATAAAACGTCTGCCTGATGGATACTATACCACCGTGGGCGATATCGGAGGAAGTCTTTCAGGCGGAGAACGCCAGCGCATAAGCATTGCCCGGGCCATACTTAAAGACGCCCCCATTGTTATTCTGGATGAACCTACGGCCGCCCTTGACACAGAAAGCGAAGTTGCCGTGCAAAAAGCCATTGAGAAACTGGTCAGGAATAAAACGGTTATTGTTGTCGCCCATCGGCTCTCAACAATTGCAGGGGCGGACCAGATCCTTGTGATTGATGACGGAATGCTGATTGAAAGTGGAACATATGACTCTTTGCTGGAAACCTGAAAGTCGGATAAAGCGTACACTATTGCTCCATATTTTCAAAGCACACCAGTGTCAGCAAGCCGTTTTTGTATAGGACTTTCTGGTGTTTTCACTGCAAATGGTATCCATTTTAATGGGTGAAATACAGCTTCCGGTCGTTTCCACGCTGTTAACTGACGTGAGTTTTTCCGATTATTGCATAAAACCATACATAATCCGCCCTTAACATGTACGTATAAAAATTTTACACACACCTCAAAAATATGGTTTAAAATCCAATACTTTCGATTGGTTATCGCCAATAAGGTTGTGTTTCTGGCTTAAAATGTACGCTTTATCCGATTTTCAGGCTGGAAAAGCATGGTAAATACCATGCCTTGTGGCAGGCACAACTGAACAGCAAAAAATGGCACATTGTCCGGTAGGCAAAACAGGATTTTGCAACACAACCATAATATTTTCAACCTAAATGATTTGATATGGATATTGAAGTTTTAAGAAAATATGTTTCTATAATCCGCAAGGTTTTGGAGGCTCACAATAAAGATATAAACGAAAATTTATTCGGCAAATTTCCATACGGTGCTTGCGGAAATACGACTGGATTTATGTCTGAATGGCTTCAATCGAAAGGATTTGAAAATATTAAATGTGTATGTGGCAATCAAGGGAAACAAACCCATTGTTGGATTGAGATAGATAGCATGATCATTGATAAGAGAGCAAAAGAATATCCGTATGACTCTCTAAAGCAATTCACAGTTGATGCTACAGACTATAAAGGCGTTAAATGGAGTTGCCGATTTGTAGGGCTCTCTTTTTTGAAATTTGGACAAGCCCACATATTGTAGTTAAATCGTCCTTGAAAAGATCCTGAGTGACAGGGAAAGTCTATGTTTTTTTCTAAAGTCTATGTTTTTTTCTATTGAAAAACAAGACCAGTCCCATAAGTAGTCCTCACCTCAAACGTTCTATAAAAAGGCTCGTTGTGCTTTATGCTTTAAGTCTGTAATCAAGGATATTGGGAGATCTTTTAAGTAAATCAAGAAGAACCCTTGTGGAACCAGTTGGCTGTCTTTTACCCTGCTCCCACTGCCGTATTGAAGACGGGCTTACATTTAACAATTTGGCAAAAACCGTCTGACTTACGTTCAAGGTTTCCCTGATTTCTTTTATTTGGTGCGTAGATAGCTGTACTTCAGGAATGGTAACACCCAGTGAGTTTAACTCTTTTTCAGTAAAAGAGGTTTTAAATCCTGAATTCATTATATCCTGGACAGTTTCACCGATTGCTTTTTTAATTGAATCCCTCATGTTATTCCTCCAAGTCAAACAAAACGTTTTCGGCTATTAATTTTTCAATTTGACTGGCATCCATTATCATTAAATCTGAGCTCAGCTTTTTGAAATAATGTAACTCTGCCTTGTCTATATTGGCTCTTTCATTTTTGCCAAATCCATACAGAAATATAGTTTTGTCCTCTTTTTTATATGCAATTATTGTCCTGAATCCGGAACTTTTCCCTTTCCCCTCTCGGTTTACACGCACTTTAAACAGGTTGCTACCCAAACTTGCCGCAGAGAGCCCTTTTTCTAAATTTCCAATGGCTTCAATGAGATGATGATTCTCAAAACTCATTTTCTTTGCCCATTTCTTAAACCATTTTGTGCATAATTTTTTCATAAATAACTATAACTCTTTGTGATACACTTTTCAAGTATTTGTACACAACATCTTGATGTGAAATTATGGTGAAGACAAATTGATAGAGCCGGATATATGAAACAGCAACAGCACTCAATTACAGGGACAGTCTACAGTATTTTGGAAGGATGAATAATCAACCCAAACAGATAGAAGTCAACGCTTAAGACCACTGTCTCTCACATGGGCAAACCGAGTTCGGGTCCATGAGGGTAATCACCATCGATATCAAAGGGTTTCCACAAATCAGCTGGAATCCCTTTTTGCTTCGCCGGTCCTTTGATCATTTTGGTTTAAGCAATTGAGGTTCTGGTGATTTTTTTATGTACTAATTCGGGATGGGAATTTTCACACCTATTTTTATGGCGACCGGCGTATAGATATCCATTTTTTCTTCAGGCGTCTTAATGGTAACAACAAGGGCGTAACGCGTTTTTTTATCCCATTTTCCAAGGTAGGATCTTTCTCTCCACCATCCGATGGTCGGAGAAACTGAAATCATGTTTGAACCTGCTAGCTCAGCAGCCGTTCCTTTCCAGATATCCGAGTGGATAGAGCCTTTGTTCCTGGTCTGTGATCCGATGACCCAGTGATCTGAAGCACTTTTTGTGTCGGGCTTGCCTTCATCTTCAAGTCTTGCTGCCGCGTTTACTCTTTTAACAAAATCTTCCTGGGGTTCCCCCGGAGAATTTAAATGGAACCTTAAGCCATGTGAAGCATATCTGTATCTATCTTTCCAGCCGATTTCACCAGGACCGGGTTCAATGAAATATGACAGGGTGATCCGCATCTCCACCAAAGTGCTTGACGGCAAGGCCAATAATGTTTCTTTGGGCCAAGGCAATTGATATAAGTGCATATCTTTTGTGCGATATCCACTTCCTTTCTCTTTTTTATCAAAAGGTTGAATTGTTTGCTGGGCAATCAGGGTCAGGGAATTGGAGGCACTGTATAAGGCATCCTGAAGATTGGGTACACCATAACCACAAATTCTCATTAACCTTTTTAAAGAAGTTTTTTTATCGTCTTTTGTAAATTGTTTTTTCAAATTTTCCGGCCACTGTGCCGAGTGAACCATGATGGCGCGCAAAGTTTCAGGCCAGAAGTTCGGATATTCAGATTGGATTTTTGCTGCAAACCATGCTGCATATGCTGTGGATGCACTTGTCATCCGGAAGGGATAGAAGTAACTTTCTTGTGGCTTATAATAGGTGGATAACATTGAAAGATCATCACATTCAGACCCAAAGCCACATTCATCTATTGCAAAATTACCACCCTCCATTACAATTTCAGGTTTGATGGGCCACATATCATCCCAGATATGGGATGTCGTGGAAAACGGGGAAAGACAATCCTTGTGTGCGATTGGCTTATACCCGGACATTGTCTGGTCATTGATCTGGTTTAAGCGGGTACAGGCTCCAACCGTCACGGCATTCCAGGACTGCCCGGGATCATGGATTGAATCTGTGATCTGTGCTTCAGGGTAATTTTTTGCCACATTCAAATCGTGGATATTTCCTGCACATACAATCAACAATCTTTGAATATCATCCTGACTGCCGGAAGCAAGCTGGTCAAGTTGCCCTGACCAGGAGCTGGGCCGTCCCTGGTCCCGGGTGTCCACGGAACTTATGCCCATGCAGACGATACGATTTCTATGGGGTGCCTGTATTTCAGCACGAAATATTCCCTGGCTTGTGATATTCCCCCACAAATCGGGTTCTGTTTGCTGTGGCGGCAAGGGAAGAATTTTCACCGACTCCAAACAGTGCTTGATTTCAACCGAATCTTGCCCCGCCAGACATGCTGCTAAATCCCCGAAAGCAGCCACACCGGCCATCAAGGTGCCATGCCTGTGATGAGCGTGGGTTCCCCACTCCGGATTAACTGTCTGGCAATCATCATCAGACAACAATGGATTCAAAAGTGGATGACCATTGTTAACCCCTGTGTCAAGAATGCAGACAGATGTGTCTGAATCAAAGTTCACTTTTATTCTATCCTGGAGATCGTCTATCCATTCCGCCTGATGAACATTTTTCATCTCCGTCCAGAAGCCTGCTGTTTCTTTTGCGTGGCGGTATTCAGCGATATCATCAGAATAAAGGGCTAATTTTTCCAGCTGGCTTTGGTTTACCAGAATCACTTTTACAATTCGCTCAGGAAATCTTATGAAGCCGGATTTTGACTGGATTTCCAGTTCTTGAATCAACTTATCGAATCTATCCACAATTTCACTGGAACTGATATGTTCATCAAATTGCGCCCTTAACCAGACCTCACACCACCCAGGCTCATCTTTAGGGATTAATGCCTTGTCATCCAGCCAGAACGATTCTATTGCATCAGCTTTTCTGATATCCGAGATACTGTTAATCAAATCGCTGTGTTTGGGCTTGCCTGACGCTGTTTCCTGTCCGGCATACCGTTCTATTTTGTTGAAAAACAGCTCTTTTTTTTCATTGTCCACAAAAACGGTGGCAAAGGTTGTGATGTCGTCAGGCCGGGTGTCATAAGACAATTGGGCAGGCTTGCTGCTTTCTTTTCTTACGTTCAAAAGCCGGACCTTTTTTGACTTCATCTCCTCCAGGCTTTTGGTCACCAGGTCAAAGCCGGTCTCGCCTTTGAATTCAAGGTAAACCCCTTTTCGGGTCGTGTGATGAACAACTTGTTCCGACTGTGTATCTGCCCAGGCTTGTGCCAGTTTTTGCTTTAATCTGGAACTATGGCTTCGCCTGTCTCTAAAAGAGGGGATGCGTTTTTCACCGCCCCTGCTGGAAATGCTTTTAAATAGGGTTGTTTCTGGTGACTCTTTGAGGATGATATGCGGATAATTGTCCGGCATTACAATGAATTATATTCTCCAGGAGTTTGAATTCTGTCGTTCTTTCAGGGACCGGGATAACAAGGTTGCATTGGCCTTGGTTTTACCGGATAAAATAATCTCTTTGATGGTATCTTTACAGGCATAATCTATTTCCGCATGGGAGAGCCCTTTGCTCAGGCTGAGCACATTTTTCCACGCAAACCGTGTGTCCATAAAGGTTCCCATGATATTTTTGATCAATGCCTGTCTCTCCTTCTCTTCGGGAAGACGATAGTTGAGTACATCTTCAAACCGGCGAAACAGGGCGCTGTCAAGCAGTTTCGGGTTATTGGTGGCGGCAATAATCATACTGTCCGAGTGATCCTGTTCAATGAACTGCAAAAAAGCGTTCAATACCCGGCGCATTTCTCCGACATCATTGTCCATTGACCGCTCGGCCCCGATGGCATCAAACTCATCAAAAAAATATATGCCATGGACCTGTTTGATCATGTCAAATATCTGGCGAAGCTTGGCACTTGTCTCTCCCATGAATTTGGTGACAAGGCGGTCCACTTGAATGGTATGCAGCTTCAAGTCCAGTTCTTTTGCCAGCACCCTTGCCGTCATGGTTTTCCCGGTTCCCGGAGGGCCGGAGAGCAATATTTTGCGCCGGTGCTGTAACCCATGGGCTTTTAATTTATTTTTTTGCCTGTATTCATGAATGATTCTATGGATTCGTTTTTCCAAAGCTTCGGGCATCACCATGGCGGATTTGGGCGTTTCAGGCGCCTCTGTCAGAACCAGACCCTGTAACTCACCGGGGAAGGGAATTATTGAGGCGTTTTTCTGTTGACGCCCCTTATCCACAATGTCCCGGATGGCTTTGGCAATGGCTTGATGGCCCTGCCTGGACTCATGGGCGGCCAGCTGCAGCGAAATGGTATAAAACCGCTCTTTATCATCACTGAAATGCGATTTTATCAAAGCCTTTATTTGTTCTGCCGTTGCCATTTTCAGGGTTACCTTTGGATAAGTGTTTGTAATATTCAATATTTATCATCTGTGAATATTTTGCAATATTAAAGATTGGGGTGAGCTGTTACTTCAAGCGGGTCCTTGCCCATTAATCCGGGCGAGGAGTTCTGCTGCCGGTTCGTCTGATGGGTCTTGTGGGACTAGTTCGCCTTTGAATGCTTTGGAAAGAATAGCTTGTGCAAGTTTATTTAACTTTACCGTAGCGTTAAGATAATTTGTTTCAACATCATCAATAAAATTAAAAAAGAGTTCTATCCTCCTTGCAATTTCTTGTTGTTCCTCGATTGGAGGTAACGGAAAAGGAAACTTCTTGATGTCCCTTATATTTATATGCGGGGAAGCGCTTCCACCGATTAGATTGCTCACATGTTTTAGGACAATAGGGGAATTAAGATAATATGAAAAAAATTGGCTTGAGACTGAACAACTTGGCCTAAAAAGCATCATTCTTTGCCCAAGGCAAATGTCTTCTTCTATATCTAAAAGACAAGCTATCCCAAGGATTCCACCCTCTCTGCTATATAAAATATCCCCGACTTTTGGTTTTAAACGCTCTATTCGATTTTGATAAGTCTTTTCAGAAACATATCTTACCTCATCCAAATTCAATTTAAATGGGGAAAAATTAGTGGTCCTTAAGCACATTTTACCAGAAGTCGTCCATTTAGGAGTTGAGTGGGCACAATCGACTATATATATAGAAACGGAATCTATATTGGTTTTTACCCAGGTCGATGGAATAACGGTATTAATAAACCTTTCATCAATTTCTGACGTAATTTTAAATGAGTACCTCGTATTTGCCCTTGCCTTAGCCTCACATCTTTCATTTTGTATTTTCCCTAATAGATGATTAGCAGGTTCAACATCAGGATTCTTTTTCCGCCATTCTGCGGTCAGATCTCCCCGGAAAGCACTTGCCAGTATGGATTGCCTGAGTTTGTCCAGAAGGGGTTTGGCTGCATCAAGGGCTTGTTTTGCTTTTTGGCTTTTGGATTGGAGAGACTCTATTTTGTCTGAAATCCTTTGTTGTTCCTGGATAGGCGGAACCTGAACGGGGAAATCATTAAGAACAGTTTTATTTATTTGCTTAAATGTGGTTCCAGTTCCTAATTTTTCCAAATTGTTTGAATTGCGACTTAGCCAATTTTTCAGCCAACAATGTTGAACTCCAATTGGCCTTAGGCCAGCTACGCCTCGACCAAGACAATATCTTTTATCAGCGGTGTTATGTTTTCCGATTGTTGCACGGATACAAAGGATAATGTCATCAGGTTCGCACACCTTGGTGGGCGCTGTAGTAAATCTTTTAGAAATAGGAACTTCGTCACCAAGGTCTGCCGCTCCACCAACTAATGGAGTTCCTATCCCTTCGGTATTCGTAGCGGTCCCTTTTGGTGACTGCCCCATCTCTATTTGGGCAATTCTCCCAAGTGAAGTCTTAGCCCATTGTTCAGGAAATTTAATGGCCATTGGTCATGCCTCCTTTTTCAAGAATAGCCATCAACTCTTCCATCTCATCTATTGCAGTTCTTAAATGATCCATAATTTCTGCTGCGATAACTTCAGGTTCAGGCAACTTCTCACCGTTCCCGGTACTATCATCCTGCAGCCAGGAAATATCGAGATTATCACCACGGGATTTAATGGTGTCTCTGTCAAATACCCGGAACCGCCCTTCTTCCCCCTGATCCGTTCTTGCGCTCAACCCCATAGGATCATCACCAAAGGCTACTTCAAATTCTTTGAAATGCTCTCGGGTCAAAGGCGTCCGTTTCCCAAAGGACGGCATATTGGTCCGCAGGTCATAGACCCAGACCTCTTTGGTGTTGTCCTTTTCCGTGGTTCCCCTGGAAAAGAACAGGACATTGGTTTTGACCCCCTGGGCATAGAAGATCCCCGTGGGAAGGCGCAGGATCGTATGCAGGTTGCATTTGTGCATTAAGTCGGCCCGGACTTTTTGCCCCACATTGTCCTCAAACAATACGTTGTCCGGCAGAACCACGGCGGCCCTGCCCCCCGGTTTCAATCCCCTGTAGATATGCTGTAAAAATGCCAGCTGTTTGTTGCTGGTGGGATAGGTGAACTCCCGGGTTGGCGCACCCCCGCCTTTTTTGGTGCCAAAGGGGGGATTGGTCATGATGATATCTGCTTTGGGCAGGGCGGCCCCGGCTGATCCAAGGGTGTTGCCCAACTGCAAAGGCCCTGCAATATCATGGAGCATCATGTTCATCAACGCCAGGCGATGGGCATCCTGGACCAGCTCCATGCCGCACAGGGCCTGGTTGCGCTGAAAATTCTGGGCATCTTCGGAAAGGTCATACAGATCATCGGTTCGCTCTTTGATATACCGGTCTGCCATGAGCAGGAAGCCCCCGGTTCCTGCGGCAGGGTCCTGGATAACTTCGCCGGGCCGGGGTTTAACCAGCTCCACAATGGACTCTATCAACGGCCTGGGGGTGAAGTATTGGCCGGCACCGCTTTTCTTTTCATTGGCGTTTTTCTCCATCAAGCCTTCATACAGATCCCCAAGGCCTTCCTGGCGGGCGCTGTACCAGTCCAGTTCATCAATATTTTGGATCAGTTTGTTCAGGTTTCTGGGGTGCCTTAATGATGTTGTGGCATTGGCGTAAATCGCCTGGACCCGCCCGCTTCCCTGCCGTCCAAGTTCAACGAGCATAATGCGGTAAAAGTCCAACTGGTCCACACCCTCTTTTTGAACAAGGGTATCCCAGCGATACTCTTCCGGCAGTTGATTTTCGGTGCCGGTCTCTTTTGCCATTTTCAAGAAAAGAATATATGTCAGTTCGGTGACATATTGATGATAGGTGATACCGTCATCCTTGAGGATGTTACAAAATCCCCACAGTTTTTGTACAATATCCTGTGTTGTTGCCATGATAGTCCTTTATCCCATGGCCGTATCTTTCCAAAGTTCATCACTGATCCGGCCCAATATTTCATTCATTTGGCCGTTAAATATCTTATTCAGCCGATTAAAGCCACCCTGATCTTTGAACCTGCCGCTGTCCAGGGATGCGCGGTCCACAATGGTCTCTTGTTCCAGTTGTTTACCGATTCTTTCCAACCATTTCCTTTGGGGATCGGTCCAGGGTTGGTTTGCAAGAATGGCATCCATGGCATGTTTTACCCTGTCCTGATAAGGGATCAGCGGAGATCCCAATACAGACTGCCGGATAAATCCAATGATGGATGCTGCAATTTCAACATTATTGGCATCTTTCCAGGCGGTTTTCAGGGTCATTTCATTGTATCCTTCCCGGTCCAGGATCAATCGAAGCTCCTTGAGCTGTTCCCGGGTCAAATCCCTGGGTTTTGTCGTGACCACCATAATGGCGGGAATTTTATTTTTGTTTTCAGTCAGGTATTTTCCAAAGGATTCAAGATAATCTTCAGGCTTTTTATGGGCACCATACCCGTGGGAGACGCCGATGACCTCATCCCCATGGCCGGATATCAGCAACACCTTTTCTTTGTCGGCCTTCAGTTCATCAAGAAACTTGGGAAGATCCGGTTTTGCCGCAAAATAATCTTTAATCTGGTGCCCGGACATCTTCATCCATTGCCTGGCTGCGATTTCAGGGGTATTGCCCGTAAGCGATTTGAACTGATCCAATGCAGCGTCTGTGATCAGGCGCTTTTTATACTGCATTTTGGCAACGATCTGGTCACGTATTTCCATCCGAAGAGCTTCATCATCCACCTTTTCAAGCTCCTGGGCCAATTGTGTAAAGGTGATTTTAGGGTCCACCACCACAGGTTTCATGGTGGAATAGGGTTCCAGGGCGGAGTAAAGGTCTACGGCATCAAAGATACGAAAGAAATCTTTATTGATCTCATCACATGGCCGGGTGGCCCTGCCTATCATCTGTTCATACAAAATGCGGCTTTTTACCCGCCGGATGAACACCAGATTGACGATTTCAGGCACATCAATGCCGGTTGTAAGCAGGTCTACCGTAACCGCGACAGAGGGTTGCTTCTCCAGCTTATACCTGCGGATCTTTTCAAGGGGCTTATCTGCTGCTGCGGTGATTTTTACCACGGCATCGTCATCAACAGAACCGTACTGGTCCCCAAAGGCCTCTTTGAGCAGCGTGACCACCATGTCGGCATGGCTGTCCGTGGCACAGAATATCAGTGTTTTTCCGGGCAATGCCGGGTCAATATGCCTGGCAAGTTCCTCACAGACCACCTTGTTAAAGTTTTCCGTGATGACAAAGGTGTTGAACTTTTCCACATCAATGGTGACTTCATCCGGTGTGTTATGGGTGGAAAGCTGTCCTGTATTGACATGATAGACCGCCATCTCTTCATTAACTTGCCAGGTGATGCCGTCATCGGCCAGCCTGGTTTTAATGCAGATGGGCGGTTCATGGTCCCGAAGATATCCTTCAATGACGGCCTGGCGGTAAGAGTAGGTAAACACCGGGTCGTCAAATATTTGTGTGGTGTGCAGTGCCGGTGTGGCAGTCAGACCGATTTTGACCGCATCAAAATGGTCCAGGACCTTTGTGTATTTCGATATATAGTCCCGTTCACTGCGAAAGGTCAGTTCCCCTTCGGTCATCTCCCGGTCCAGGGCATACCCTCTGTGGCACTCATCCACAATAATGCAGTCATACTGATCTATGGCCAAGGGCCGGGTATCTTCTGCGGGATACAATAACCGCCGGATCATCCCCTGGATGGTGGCAATATGCAGGCGGGTATCTTTTTCCGGGGTGATATCCCCCAGTTCTTTGACGTCGTATATATCTGAAAAGGATTGGAGGTTTTCCAGTTTCACATCTTTAAACGCCCCGGCAGCCTGTTCCCCTAAGGAGGTCCGATCCACGAGAAATAGAATCCGTCGGAACCGTTTGGCCTTCAGCAGTCTGTATGACAGGCCGATGCAGGTGCGGGTTTTGCCGGTGCCGGTGGCCATGGCCAATAATATCTGCTGTTTTTCATCAGCGATGGACTTTTCAGCGGCTTTAATGGCCTTAAGCTGATACTCCCTTAATCCCAGATAGTCGGTGGGCTCTTTGTACAGCTTGTCGTGGGCATCGGTCACATCAATATTGAGAAGCCCTTTAAGGCCTTTGGGGGTGTACCATGAATCCAGGGGTCTGGAATGATTGGTTGAAAGGCGTCCATCCAGGAACCATATCCCGCTTTTGGTCTTTAACTGTCTTAGGAAAGGCCTGCCGTTAGTGGCAAAAAGAAACGGCACTTTATAGTTGCCCCATGGGCCACCGGCCAGTGTCCATCCATTTCCTGTTTCAAAGCCTTCGCTGTAACGCTTTGCTTGCTCTATGGACCCGCAGACATCTTTATTTTTCCGTTTGGCCTCAACAATACCAATGGCGGTTAGCCCCGCAAACAAAACATAATCGGCCCGGCCTTTGCCGTTATCCACCGGCCATTCAGCAATGGCTATATTTTTTCCCTTTTGGGCACGAACGCCTTTTTTATAAGTCAGATTTTTAGTGTCCGCATCCCAACCGGCCTCTTGAAGCTGGGTATCAATGATTTTTCTGGTATCAGCCTCATTCAGGTCAATTTCTTCATCAGCTTTTGCAGCTTTAGCAAGGGCAAAGCTGATCGTCTCGGGTTTGGCTTTTGCCTGGGCCTTAAGCTGGTTTATATATTCCTGATGCTTTTGTTTTTCCGATATCAGCTGCTCTTCTGTCTCTTCCGCAAGATTTAGGGCGGCATTCAGGTCTTCATAGATTTTTTGAATTTCTATTTCCTGCTGATCCGCAATTGCTGCCTTTTCCCGGGCTTTGGCCAATTGTTGCCTGAGCTGTTTAAGCTCTTTTTTCAGTTCTGCATCTGCCTGGGAAGGATCAGGCGGAGGAATGAAGGGACCTTTGGCAAGATTCGGATTTTTACCAAAGGATTTATGGAACCAGACCGCCAGTTCTCTTGCCATCCGCAAATGATGCAGGGCTTCGCCTTGATTTCCGGCAAGTTCATGAACGGCTTTGTTGCCGGTTTTTCGCAGGGCGTGAAAAAGCTGAGATGCTTTGGGAGATACTATATTCTCATATTCAAGTTTTCTTAATACCGTGACAGCAGTATCTTCAGGACAAATATCCAGCCCCGTTCTTGCGGCTAACTCCTGTGCCAGCAATTCCCCAAATTGACGAAGCTTGATTAATGCAGTGTTGGGGTCATCAAAGACATAGCGCTCAGCAAACACTGCGCATTGAAAAAGAAATGCATTGTATTCAGACAAAAAAAAGAAATTTGGAGACTTGATTACGGTCGTATCCATATTTTACTGAACCTGAACAATGAGTGTTTATTGTTGAATTATCTCACGTACCCATCTTCAATATCTGTTAATCACTATGAAATCAACAGAATATAGTAATATTATGAATAGTTTTCCGACTTCAAAATAGGCGACCGTTGAGGATTGACATGAACGTAGGGCCCTTCGGGCGTGCTTTATCGTTCCCGAAAATGGAAATTCCTATACTATGAAGTCAGGGACGCGGAAACTCTACAGCTTTTATTTTTTCCGAGCCCCTTATCTGAGGCCGGATCAAATCATCTCAAGAAAGGCTTCGATCCGAACCCGGAGTTGTTCCGTATCTGATTCAGAATAATCGGTTTCCAAATGTAAATAGGGCAGATTAAAGGTCTGTTCGGCGAGTTCTCGAATCTGGAATGCTTCAACATTATAGGTGTGACAGGCCTGCCAGGTGAGATCCACAATTCCGTCCACCTTGAACGTGTCCACCATACGAGTAAGAAGTTCCTCACGCCCGGGGTTCGGACTCATGACCGAACATGGAATGGCAAGATACTGCTCAGCAAGGGCTTTGATGGGCTCTTGGTCCTCATCCACCTGAAAGGTCTGCTTATATCCGCTGCAGTTCTCAAAGGCCACCACATTGGCCCCGGAATTTTCAAGGATCTTAACCACCTTGTCCGAGCCCAACCCCACAGGTACGCCGGTCAAAAGAATCCTGGGCGTATCCGCAGTAAAGGGGCTCTCTTGTTTTGCGGCCTTTTGCAGGCAAGCCTCGGTAATTTCGTGGATCAGGTCAATGCCCTTTTCCTTGTCTGCGAAAAACCCTGTTTTAAACAAAATTTCGAGCATCTGGGTGCCGCTGATGGGGGACGGCTTGACAGCCGCCACATCCATGAGCGCCTTTTTGGCCTGACGTTCCCGGTTCATCAGGGAAATAGAGGACCTAAGGCGTTCATCGGTAATGGGAATCCCGGCCTGGTCCCCGATCACCTGCCGCAACTGCTCTAATTCCGTAATCCAGGGATCTAAAAAAAGATCTGTGTTCTGCTGCTGGGGCAGCTGGAGCACATGGACATGCTTCATTTTGCCCATGATCTCGAACATTTTCTTTTTGCCGTCACAGGTGGTATCCGCCACAATCATATCTGAAAATTTAAAGAACGGGCAGGTACCGGTAGCTGCAAACCCGTAACTGCTTTTGATCAGGGGGCACAGGTTCCTGGGCAATGTCTGTTCTGCCGCTTCAATGGGATCCTGCCGGGTACCGCATAAAGGCAGGGGAATGGCGTCGGCGGCCACGGCAAGTTCCGTGGGGCCGTACAGGCAGTAAAAGCCCACCACAGACTTGCCCTGTTGTTTGTGTGCTTCGATATCCATTATGTTCTGTTCAGTAATTTGCTGAAGCTTTGCAGCAAGTTCCGGTGTCATGTATTGTCCTTCTTTCTTATTAATTAGTGCTGGGCATATCCATTTTGCCGCCGCCCATAACCTTGTATAGGTTAATCAGGTTGCTCAAGTAAGACTGTTTCAGGACAATGGCACCCTGCTCGGCACTGAACAGCGACCGCTGGGAATCCAGAACCGTGAGAAAATCATCTACACCGTTGTCATACCTGGCCTTGGACAGATCATAAGCTTTCCGGGTGGCGGCAACCAGTGCATTCTGGGCATCCAGCTGACCTTTGTAGTGTTTGCGTGCCACCA
This sequence comes from uncultured Desulfobacter sp., assembly GCF_963664415.1. Classification (NCBI taxonomy): domain Bacteria; kingdom Pseudomonadati; phylum Thermodesulfobacteriota; class Desulfobacteria; order Desulfobacterales; family Desulfobacteraceae; genus Desulfobacter; species uncultured Desulfobacter sp. The sequence goes on from NZ_OY761445.1 coordinate 2,677,389, forward strand.
GCTGGTCTGTCACTTCTTTGAACGCGGTTTGAATTGCCCCTTCATACTGGGCTGCCGCAATTTTTTCGCTGACATTCGCAACCTCCAGGCTTGCCTTAAGGCCTTCTCGATTGAAAATGGGAATGCTCAAATTGGGAGAAAATGCCCAGGAGAGACTTCTGGACGGATCAAACAGATATGAAAGCCCCTGGGCGGCAAATCCCAAAGAACCAGTCAGGCTGATGGTGGGATACATGGCAGCCCGGGCCGCGCCAATATCAGCATTGGCCGCTTTCAACTGATGCTCAGCCGCCTGGATATCCGGTCTGGTCAAAAGAATCCGGGAAGGAATTCCCGCCGGCAGCTGTGTTAAAAAGCCGATGTCATCGATGCATTCAGTTGTTTTGATAAGATCATATACCCCGGAACCTGCAAGGTAGACCAGGGCGTTTTCCGCCTGGGCCGCCAGTCGTTTGTATTGGTAAATGGAGGCTTTGGCGCTCTGGATGGATGTGGCCGCCTGAGCCAGGGCAAGCTGGTCTGTGGAACCGGCATCATACTGGGTTTTGATTACATCATAGGTGGCTTTCTGTGCGTTGTATGTCTCCTGGGCAAGCTGTAGCAGTTTTCTTTGGACCAAAAGGGTAACATAAGCATCTGCGGTCTGAGCCACCAGGGCAATGCGGGTGCTTGACGCCGCTTCCCGGGTGGCAAGATAAGATTCAAGGGCACTTTGGCTCATGCTTCGGACCCGGCCGAAAAGATCAAGTTCATACGCCGTAACACCCAGTCCCGCAGTCATGGTTGTATCTGTGGTATATGCTTTGCCCAAACTACTGTTGTCTTCGGCAATTCCCTGACGGCTTACGCCTGTGCTACCTGCAATAACGGGCAGTTCATCGGCTTTTTCAATACGATACGCAGCCCTTGCCTGCTCAATATTAAGCAAGGCTACCTTTAAATCCCGGTTATTTTCCAGGGCCATGACAATGATCTGCTGCAAGGTCTTGGAGGTAAAGTAATCCTGGTAAACGATATCGGCTGCAGCCTGACCGGATTCGGCATCGGTTTTTAGGCACTTGTCCGGCCAGGCGTCGGCCACCGGCATTTCCGGCCGGCTGTATTCCGGAATAAAGGAACAGCCGGCAGTAAAAAGCATCAGACCGGCAACGGCTGACGTAATTATTCTAATTGCCATAAATCATTCTCCTTGGCCGATCTCGGCCTGTTTTTTCTTTTCACTGCCCCGTTCAATGAGGATGAAAAAGAGGGGGACAAAGATAATCGCCAGGGTTGTGGCAGCCACCATGCCGCCGATAACACCTATGCCGATTGCGTTCTGGCTGGCAGACCCTGCACCGTCAGAAATGGCCAGGGGGGTCACACCCAGGATAAACGCAAAGGAGGTCATTACAATCGGGCGAAGCCTGAGTTCGGCAGCGGACAAAGCGGAGTGAATCAACCCCATCCCCCCCTCGTACAGGCTTTTGGCAAATTCCACGATCAGAATAGCGTTCTTGGCGGCAAGCCCCACCGTGGTCAGCAACGCAATCTGAAAATAGACGTCATTGTTTAAGCCTGCCCATTTGGTGGCAACCACGGAACCGATGATCCCTAAAGGCACAATCAATAATACGGAGAACGGGATGGACCAGCTTTCGTACAGGGCAGCCAGGCACAGAAACACAAACAGCAACGACACCGAGTAAAGCATGCCGGTCTGGGCACCGGCCATGCGTTCTTCATAGGATATACCGGTCCACTCCAGGGCAATGCCCTGGGGAAGATTTTTGGCCAAATCTTCGATAATGGCCATGGCTTCGCCGGAGCTGACACCCGGGGCCGGCGCCCCCAGAACTTCCACGGACGAGGTGCCGTTATACCGCTCCAATTTGGGAGAGCCATAGGACCAATCACCATAGGAGAAGGAGGAGAAAGGAACCATCTTTCCCTGATTGTTGCGAACATGCCACCGGTCAATATCTTCGGGCATCATTCTGGAAGGGGCATCGCCCTGGATATACACTTTTTTCAAACGGGCCTGGTCCATAAAGTCATTGACATAGGAGGACCCCCAGGCGGTTTGCAGCACAGCTGTGATGTTTGCCGTGGTAACACCCAGGGCTTCGGCCTTTTCATAATCAATATGCAATGTATACTGGGGCACATCAGACAGGCCATTGGGGCGGACACCCACAAGTTTCGGGTTCTGGGCGGCCATGCCCAGCATTTGGTTTCGGGCATTCATCAATGCGGTATGGCCTAACCCGCCTCTGTCCACCAGCATAAAGTCAAAGCCTGTGGCATTGCCCATCTCCAGGATGGCAGGAGGAATAAAGGCATATATGGATGCATCTTTTACACTGTAAAGATTGCGCATGGCCCGACCGGCAATGGCTGCGGCCTTCTGATCCGGCCTGTGACGTTCTTCCCAGTCTCTGAGATTTAAAAACCCCATGGCCATATTCTGGCCTCTGCCGGCAAAACTGAAACCGACAACGGTAAACAGACTTTCAACGTTTTCCGATTCATTGTTCAGATAATATTCTTCGGCTTTTTCCACGGATTGCTGGGTCCGTTCCATGGTGGCACCGGGAGGCGCGGAGAGGATGGTCATCATCATCCCCTGATCCTCGTCGGGCAAAAACCCTGTGGGAATCCCTTTAAACACATACACCAGAGCCGCAAAAATCAATGCATAGATAACAAGGAACCGAAAAATCCGGTTGGCGGCATATTTGACACTTCTGGTGTATGTAACTTTGGTCAGCTCAAAGCCTGTATTAAACCAGCCGAAAAAGCCTTTTTTATTTTCCCGGTGTCCCTTTTCCACGGGTTTGAGCATGGTCGCACAAAGGGCCGGGGTCAGAACCAGCGCCACCAAAACGGAAAGTCCCATGGCAGATACCAGTGTTAAAGAGAACTGCCGGTAGATGGCCCCGGTGGAGCCGGAAAAAAAGGCCATGGGGATAAACACCGCGGAAAGTACCATGGCAATCCCCACAAGGGCACCTGTAATCTGGTCCATGGACCTGCGGGTGGCTTCTTTGGGCGGCAGGCCTGTTTCGGACATCACACGTTCCACGTTTTCTACCACAACAATGGCATCATCCACCAAAAGGCCGATGGCCAGAACCATCGCAAACATGGAGAGGGTGTTGATGCTGAACCCACAAGCAGACAATATCCCAAAGGTGCCTAAAAGAACCACCGGCACCGCAATGGTAGGAATCAATGTTGCACGAAAATTCTGCAAAAACAGATACATAACAAAAAAGACCAGAATAATGGCCTCGATCAAGGTCTTGACCACCTCCTGGATGGAAAGGCGGACAAACGGTGTGGTGTCATAGGGATATACGATTTTAAGCCCTTCGGGCATAAATACGGATAAATCCTTTACCTTATCTTTGATTCGTTTGGCTGTGTCCAAGGCATTGGCGCCAGTGGCGAGGGTGATGGCCATGGCACAACCGGGCATGCCGTTGTACCGGGTCGTAAATCCGTATGTTTCCGATCCCAGTTCCACCCGGGCCACATCCTTTACGCGGATCTGGGCACCGTCGGTATTCACCTTGACCAGGATATTTTCAAAATCATCCACGGTTTTCAGTTTGGACTGGGCCGTCACGACAGCATTGAGCTGCTGCCCTTCAATGGCAGGGGCCCCGCCGAGCTGCCCCGAAGAGACATCTGCGTTGCGGGCCTGGATGGCGGCCGTGACATCCGAAGGCATGAGGTTAAAGGCGTTGAGTTTTTCAGGATTCAGCCAGATTCGCATGGCATGCTGGGCACCGAACACAATCAGATCCCCAACACCCTGAACACGGGCAATGGGGTCCGCCATGTTGGACTGGAGATAATCGGCAATATCATCATCGGTCATACTGCCGTCTTCGGAGTAGATCCCCACAAGCAGAAGAAAACTTTTGCTGGCTTTCTGGACAGTCAAACCCTGTTGCCGGACCTCTTCGGGCAGAAGGCTTTCCACCTTTGATATTTTGTTCTGGACCTGGACCTGGGCAATATCCGGATCCGCTTCCGGTTCAAACGTGAGCTCAATTTCGAGCTGACCCGATGAATCACTGGTGGAAGAAAAGTACCGTAAATAGTCAATTCCGGTCAGGGACTGCTCTATGACCTGGGTAACACTGTCCTCCAGCACCTGGGCGGACGCCCCGGGATAATAGGTTTCAATGGATATGCTGGGCGGCGCAATTCTCGGATATTGTTCCACCGGAAGCGTTATAACTGCAAAAACGCCGGCCAGCATGATGACGATGGCAATAACCCATGCAAAGATGGGACGATTTATAAAAAAACGAGACATGTTTTTATCCTGCTGTCGTTTATCCTGATTTTAGGAGTTGGCGGATGCGTTGAATTCTACGGTCGAGACTTTGGCCTGGTTGCTTATTTTCTGCAGCCCCTCCACAACGACCCGGTCGCCGGGGGCAAGGCCGGAAGAGACCACCCACTGATCTTTAATGGCCTGAAGGACGGTGATGTTCTGATAATTTACGATATTTTCCTTGTTCACAACCCATACGGAAACGGATCCGTCCGCGTTACGAACCACTGACTGCTGGGGCACCAAAATGGCCTGATCCTTTCGGGACTGTTCCACCCGGGCCCGGACAAAAAGACCAGGCAGCAGGTCGTTTTCCGGATTGGGAAACAGCACCCGAAGCTGTACCATGCCGGTGCTCTGGTCCACCGTGGCATCGGAGAACAACAGTTTGCCTTCAAGATTATAAGGCGTGCCGTCTTTACCGATAAACAGTCGGACCATGGAATTTTTTTCGGGGTTTATCAGCCCTTTTTTCAAAGCCAACAACTCTTCACTGGACTGGTTCACATCCACATAAATCTGTTCCAGATTCTGGACCACGGCAAGGGCTGTGGTTTGATTGGCCGTTACCAGAGCGCCTTCGGTCACCGAAGACTTGCCGATGCGCCCGGAAATGGGTGAAAACACCTTGGTATAGTCCAGATTTATTTTCGCTGCGACCAGATTTGCCTTGGCAACCGCCACATCGGCCTGGGCCTGGGCCAGGGCGGCCACGGTATCGTCATACACCTGGCGGCTGACACCCCCCACTTTCACCAGACGGCTGTACCGGGCAAGCTTGGGCTCAACGGCCTTGACGTCGGCCTGGGCACGCACCAAACTGGCGGAGGCTGATTCATATGCGGCTTTATAAGTGGCAGGGTCAATCTGATAAAGCTGCTGCCCTTTTTTAACGATACTGCCCTGGGTAAACATTCGTTTCAAGATGATGCCTGTGACCTGGGGGCGAATTTCAGCCACCTGAAAGGCAGATGTTCTGCCGGCCAGATCTTTGGTCAATACCACTTCTTGGGGCTTGACCGTATAAACAGCCACTTCAACCGGCGGACGGGCCGGGGCAGCCTGGGCGTTCGCCTGCTCGGACTGGGAGGGATCCTGGCCTTTTTGCGCCCCTGCCCAGGGCAGAGAAAGCTGTCCTGAGTAAAACAAATATCCACCGCCAATAATTACGGCCGTGACAAAACCAAGCAAAAAACGCTTCATAACGATCTCTCCTGTTCCTTAAGTATACATTTGTCCAAAAAACGGACAATTTCCTGTTTGAGTTTTTCCAGATCCCGGAGTTCAGTCTCCCGATATGTCATAGACTCCAAAGGGCCGACCACCGTACCAAAAATCATGGCTGCCATGACATAGGGATCGACATCCACAAACTGTCCCAGGCGCATGCCCTCCCGGCAGACATTGACCAGCGGGAGAATGATCACGTCCATACGCTCCGTGACGGCCTCGGCGGCCGAACGCTGACTCTGGATAAATTTAAAATAGAGTGGGTATTCCTTCTGGAAATTAAACACATTACCCACAAATCCATATATTTTTTCCATGGGCGGAATATTTTTTTCAAATATTTTGTTTGATCCCTTTTTAATGGGAATAATCACAGTCTCATGGATATAATTGAGCAGGTCTTTTTTATTCTTAAAATAGTTGTACAAAGTTCCTTTAGAGACACCGCATCTGGCCGCCACATTATCCATAGTAATGGATGTGCCTTCCTGGATCATTGCCAGCACGGTTTTGACCACCAGCTCCTTGAGCAGGCGGTTCATCATCTCTTTTCTTTTGGTGGGCGAATTCACTTCATATTTCCTTGGGTTGCCCCCCGCATCATCGCTTCGGGGAAAATAAAACATTTTTTTGACCACACCGTCTAAAAAATGACCCTGTGGTCAAAAAAATGACTTTCGAGTATAATAAGAGTGGCGAACGTTTCTGTCAAGGCGATTTTTTAAGTGCTCGAAATTCTCACTATTTCTTAATTCTTGACAATATTAAATGTGCTATCATACTATAACCATTATTAATCATAAAATTCGTCATTCGTTCGTTATCAATGAAAATTAACTTTTTGAGTTTCTCAATCTTTTAATTTATTTACAGGGAATTATTCGCATGAACAGAAAAAATTCTTTAGTTTTCGTGGTTGCCGTCATTCTTCTGCTGATGACGGCTGGATGTATGTCTTCAATGTCCAGCGGTGACAGTGGCGCAAAGACAACCGCCACAGGCGCAGCCGGTGGGTCGAACAGCCAGAATGCAAACCAGGGGCTTGAGCGTTGTACGGCATCTTTAGGCACTTTGGCCATTTATGAAGATAGGGATGAGCCCTGGTATCACTATTTGACAAGGGATCTGCGTTTGCCCTCCACGGTACCTGTTCTTCGCCTTCTTGCCCAGCAGTCCAATTGCTTTGTGGTGGTTGAACGCGGCAAGGCCATGAACCAGATGATGGAAGAACGTGCATTGATGCAGTCCGGCGAAATGCGCAGCGGTTCAAATTTTGGCAAAGGACAGATGGTGGCCGCAGACTATACGATGACACCGAGCATTACCTTCAGCGCCCAGGACACCAGCGGCGGGGGTGCACTTGTGGGTGCGCTTTTCGGGTCTGTAGCCGGGTCCGTTGCCGGGGGATTCAAAACCAGCGATGCCAGTACCATGCTGACACTGATTGAAAATCGTTCAGGGGTTCAGTTGGCGGCTGCTGAAGGCAGTGCCAGGAATACGGATTTTTCGCTTATGGGCGGAATGTTTGGATCTCATGCCGGCGGTGCGGCAGGTGCCTACGGCAGAACCCCCGAGGGCAAGGTGATTGTCGCAGCATTCACCGACTCCATGAACAATCTGATCAGAGCCGTGAAATCGTATAAAGCCCAATCCGTGTCCGGGGGGCTTGGCACAGGCGGGAACATGGCGGTACAGGGCGGGGCTGCGGCAATGGCTGCATCCAACGTTCTGCAAGGCGTCATGACCCAACGAATTTACAATGCTGCCGCCGGGGTTTACGACTATGTAATCATCACCAAGGATCGTTCCCGGACATTTACATTCAGCAGCGATAGAAAAATCCCCTACAAAAATGATCTTGTTCAGTTTTATGCGCCGGGCGGCCAGGTTGATATAAGCTCAATCAAATTGCTTGAAAGAAGATACATGCAAAAGTATTGGCAATAATTGTTTAATCAGTAAGAACTAAACAAGCACCGGCTTAAAGCCGGTGCTTGTTTAGTTTTCATGGTAACTTCTTTATTTTCGTCTTTCCGTTTTCAGCATCCTTGTACTGGTCACGACCTTTTTTTGTTGGTTAAGCATAGTTAAAAGGGTATTAAACAATGGATGTTCAGGAGAAAAAGATTCGCCCATCAGAGTTGAAATTTCTGCCGGCAGGGTCGGGAAGGCAAACACCTTTAAGTACTCCGTGCCGAGAAACTCCCCTGTTACCCGGCAAACATCCGGCATATGGAGCCCTTGTCCCCTTTTAACGATGGCCGTTTCCGACTCATCATAAGGATAAACCACGTTAATATTGCCGGCATGGTCAATATTGATCAACAGAATATAGGCGTCAGACTGGGTCTTAATGGAAAATCCAAGAGAATCCCCTTCAAACAGTATCCCCTGCTTGCCTATAATTTCAAGAAACACGTTGGAACCGGGATTTTGCCATTTTTTTTCCAACAATTTTTTAACCTTGACCTGGGCTTTGATCCGTTCCAGGACTTTAGATGCGGGCAGTTCCGCCAGCAATCCGCCGTTGCCCAAATACAATTCAAATATTTCTGTGCCACTGTTATTGCCCACACCAGCCGATGCGGCCTTTATCATCAGATCAAAATCGTCTTTTGTACCCAGCTTAACTCCTGGAAGGTCGGCGATAGCAGAGGTGAAACGCTTTGCCTTTCCCACAGCCGTTACCTTAAGGATTGACGGTTCCGGCTGTACTTGGCCGACCCGTTTAGCCGCAAAAACGATATTATCTTTCATCGTGGGTCGGTCTTCCGGCACCAGAAGCCGGGGTGTGTGACTAAAATCTTGAGCCACTTTAAGCCGGACGCTTTTGTGCAGTTCCCGATAGGTGATTTTGCCGTTGCCGTCCAGATCTGCCGCCCCGCTCAAACCGATGAGCAAAGCATTGGTCAATGCACCGTGGGCATTGCCGTCAAAGGTGGTATATCTTTGAGGTATGTACTGGCTGCTCATATCATTTGCCGGTTCTCCTTTTGACGAAGCCGAGAGAAAAATCGTATTTTTATAAGGACTTGGCGTTGAAGCCGTCACCGGTTTTTCTTTAAAATCCGACGGGGTTTCGTCGATTAGAGAGGCACCGATATTTTTTTTTGCATCAGTCCAAGGAATGATCACATGACGTGTTTTTGCCATGTCGAGACAACGAAAGGCATTTTCAGAATAACAGGCATCAAACACGCCGAAGATCCGCCGGTCTTTATCCAAACGCTCTATACGTGGCCGAATATCCCGGCGACCGATGATCAACCTGTCCATTATTTGATCTGCACTGCCTTTGATGGAGAAATCAAAAGGCAGAACTGCACCGGTGTAAGGCGTACCCATATCATCTATATTCATTTTCTGGGATCCCTTGTCCTGGGGGCTTGTGCCATGTCCACTGAAGTAAATAAATACAAAATCATTGGGGGATGTCGTTTTATTTAGGTGATCTAGAGCCGTCAGTATGCCATCTTTAGTGGCCTGGGAATTGGTGAGAGATACAATATGACCAGGATCAAATCCCAGCTTGGCAACCAGCAGTTTTCTCAATGCTGCGACATCATACACCGGACCCTCCAACTGCGCTCCCGGCGGCAGCCCCGGATATTCGCTGACGCCAATAAGCAAAGCATGATGGGCCGCCCAAGCCGGACAAACAATGGCCAGGCACAGCACCAGCCCAACGCCCCCCCTCGTTAACCAACTTATTTTTTGGGAAGTCATATTTATAATCAGGATTCCTGTCCGTGGTATTATTTTCATTGAACCATAACCTCCACCCGGCGATTGGCCGCATAATGCCGCTCTGTGGTCTCCGGGGATATCAGCAGGCAGGTCTCACCTTTTCCCTGGGTTGTCAGGGATAAATGGGATGTTAAACTGGGAAATTGCTCGATTAAAAACCGTTTCACACTTTCCGCTCGTTTCATTGACAGTGACATATTATAGGATGCATCACCCTGGCTGTCCGTATGACCGACAATATGAACGTGCCTGCCTTTCAGGTTTTCATCCATCAAGGCACGACCAAGTGCCCCAGCCTGTTGTTGGGCATCGTGCTTGGAAAGTGAATGACTGCCCAAATCGAAATTAATGTAAAGATCAATTTTAGGAGAGGCCGTGCTTTGGACGAAAAACCCTCTTTCTGTTAATGCCCGGGCAATCTCATCCTGGGGAACAAATCCCCCGGCCAAAGACAGAACAAGTTCTTGCAGATGGGCCTCAACATTGGGATTCTCGTGAAGCATCTGGGCCAGCCGGTAATGCCGGATCGCCGGCTGCATTGCCTTCTGCGCTTCATAGCTCCCCCCGATCATGATCAGGGCATTAGCCTGCAGCCTTTCTTCGTCCGTCGTAAGCTGAGCATCCTTGTAAGCCATCCGTGCTTCTTCATATCTTTTTTCTTTTTCAAGTACTTTTCCCAGAGTAAAATAGGTTTTAAACTCAGGACAGAAATCAGCAGATTTTTCAAGGAGCCGGATTTTTTCCAGATTGTCGGAATGGTCCATAGCTTGATCATAAAGCTGTTTTGCATGCCGGCACCCTTCGCTTGCCACAGCAGGCGGAACAACTGCAACCCAGCACAATACCGAAACCGCCAAACCCATCAAAGTGAAATACATTTTCTTCATTTTGTTTGTTTCCTATGGTTTTGTACTGGAATCAGAGCCCGGTGCCACCTGAAGTTTGCTCAATTTCGGGTCAGCAATAAGCATCATCTGCCATTCCCTGTCCGTCAACCGCTTATCCATATCCTGTTTGAATGCATAATGGGTGAATAGTGCGCCTCGTGTCCGGCCTTTTCCGGTATCGTGCTCAACGATTTCAGGATATCCCAGGGCCTGCTCCAGCACCTTGCCGGAATTGGCATCCGTGTGGATATCCACAACAATGGGATGGTCTTCACCAGGCAATAATTTCTTAAACGACTGATCCAGGGTATTTAAAAAACCTGTATCAGCTGCCGACAGGGATTTTCCAAGAACAATATTGCAGGAAATTTCATGACAGCGTTCAAGTAGACCGGCAAACGTACTCATCCTGCGGGTATACCGGGGATCGGCCAGGTGCTTGGCCAGCGTTTCCACCTGATTTTTCAAAAGAAGATAGAGTTCAGGCACAGGTTCTATCCATGCAGTGGTGCGGGGCTGTGGCACCACAAGGCTTTTTCCCACCGCACTGTAAGATTGTTTGGCATACAGGATATTGATATACCGGTGCCAGGTATAAAATCCCAGGCTGGTATTCAGGCGTCTGGCAGGATCATTTTTTGCCTGGATATCCTGACCTCTTTTTAGCCAGTAGGCAATCAGTGCCAGGTGATCGGCGGCCAAGCCGTTGCCTTGCTCAAGACTGTTTTTTGCCTTTTTGAATGCCCCATCATACCCTTTATATGCCTGGTCGCCTGAACCGGCCAGGATCTTTTCAGCGGCTTTTGACCCGGACAGCGCCATCAGCTCAAGGGCTAAGGGAAACCCTTTAACCGGGCGTCCGCCGGCCAGGACCATGGAAAAGGGCGGTTGTTTTTTATCCTTGCCCTGGTAATCACCGGCCAGGCGGCCGTAGCATAATTCCTGTAAAGCGGCGCTGTCCGGCGTGAACCGTAAGGGCATCAACCGGAATCCGGTCATCACTTCCGCTGCGCTGCGCTTTTCTTTTTTCAGGGCAGCCTGGTTCACGATACCAGCAATAATCCTGGGCTGTTTTCCGTTGTCTTTGGCAAACTGAGACAGTTTTTCCCGCAGGACAGGAATCTTGGTTTTGGGTGATATGGCAGCAGATACCTTTATATAGTCGCCAACCGTCAGGTCATCAGGCGGCCCGAACAAAAAGGATAATTTCTCATTGACACTGTCATATTGCTGTTTAATTGTCGGCTGATTTTGAATCAGCTCAGCCAGGGCATGGGCCTGGGCAGTCAGGAAATCCGCCTGCTTTTCCGTAATATCTGTCGCCTTGGATGAAACTACCGGAAATAATACAGTACTGCTGTACCGCATCGCCCGAAAATAATTCTTCAATTCAGGAGTACGGGTATATTTACCCCGAACTTTAAACTGGGTGTAGTCAATCTTTTGCTGCATCAATGGGGATACGGCAACCCCTTTGGCACCCAGCACAGCAGAAAGTTCCGCATTGGCGGTGTCACCGTCAGGGGCATCCTTGATTTTTGTTTGACCAAATGCCAGGGCGTTGACCACGCTCAGATAATTGAGGTTGGCTCTATGGGCTGCAACATCTGCCGGCACTTTGGAGGGCGGATTATCTTTCAGATGCTGCACCATGGCAGTCAGTAGATTCCTAAAAGCCGGCATGACCACGGCCTGTTCCATATCCGTAACACTTTGGTTAACCATCATGGCATAGGCCGTAAGAATGAAGTCTTCGGTGATGTAGTTGCCGATGTTATCCTTTTCATTCATGGCATACAGCTCAAACATGCCGGTTGGCACTGCTTTTTGATCGGCAGCAATTGCCAAAGGGGGAAGGCTAATGCTGAATACTAGGAGGCTGAGCCCAATCAGTCGGATCATTGTTTTCATTTTATTATATCTCCTTGATGGTGAGGTATCATTCATGGACATTATTTTTCAACCAAAGCGATCACTTTGCCTGCGCCCAGCCCCACGGATTTTGGTTGAACGGAAAAGCAACTTCTAATCACATCGAATTCCTTGGCGGTTTCACCGGACATGAGTTTGATCAGATCTTTGGAATTTCCGAGCCCTTTTTTATATGAATTGATTTTTTCTGTGGTCACAAACACCGCGATCAATGTTTTTCCAAAAGGCGGGGATGTCGGCAAATTAAAGTCATCATCCTCGTTCGGAATTGTAATCCGGGTTCCGGCTTTAAAGAAATTTTCCTTATGGTATCCATTGGGAAACAATATTGCCGATTTCGTGTCATTCGGGCTTAAATTTATCACATTCACATATCCGTCATGGGGCATGGTGAGTGAAACTTCCAACAGGTCCCCTTCCTTAAATTTGGATTGGTTGGTACGAACAGGTACTTTATAGTCCGCTCCTTCAGTCAGCAGCAGTACTCGATCCCAAAGACTGGGTTCCGAGGATGATGTTACGGCACTGGTAACATGTATATTTTTATTTTGCAGCTTTTTACTTCCGGCCAATTCCGGGTGGTGTACCTTATCAGGCGTTGCATGGGCGGCAATATAGTCTGTAGTGCTCTTTTGCAGCAATTTGAGGGAAACCGGTTTTCCATTAGATTTAGTAATGGCATCGTACAGCCCCCGGGTAAACAGACTGCCTTTCCGTGTAGCAATGGCCGTTTCATCATCCTGGCAGGCACTCAAAGAGGCAAATCGCTCCCGGGTAATGGCCCGACGTCTGGGCTGGGTGGAAAAGTTGGCTTTTCCGACCAGACGAGGCATTCCGGGATATATAAAGAATTTCGCTTTTTGATCCTCACTGCCAAAGGACTTGGTACTGGTACCGCTGTGGCAGGCATCAATAAATACAAAACTTTCCCTGGCTGGAATTTTTGCAAGCATTTTGCCGAACACATCATCTAAAAACACATTTACCAAGGTTTTATTTTTGATTTTCGTATCATAGGGCAGCAGGACCTCATCGACTTTGTCTTTTTCATCCTGACTGGTGTCGGGAATATGAGATCCGTGCCCACTATAGTAAAAGAATGCCCGGTCATTTTTTGTCGTGCCTTTTATTAGCCAATTGCTGATCGAATGGCCGATATTTTCAAGGGTCGCCTGATCATCCCTGAGAACTTTAATCTGTTGGGGTTTGAATCCAATTGCCTGTGCGATTTTTTTGGCCATTTCAACATCTTTATCAATACCCGGCAAATTGCCCGAGGATAGCTGATATTTTCCAACGCCGATGATCAATGCCCGGTTCTCTGCAAAAGCCGGCCAGGCACTTAATATTAGACAAACCAGAACCAGGAACATTCCCCTGTGCATACAATAATGGTAACCATTCATTTTCTTATCTCCTGTCCTTTTTGAAACAATGTAATAAAAGGCACCTTTTGGTGCCTTTTACCGGTTTATGGTTTAATATCCACGACCATTTTATCCATTCCCCATCCAGATACGGCTCTTACACGGATCGCCTTTGACGTTCCTTGCCCCTGGGACAGGATATCACTGATATCTTCATCCCCTGTCGTCACAAAAAAACCGAGCACACTTTTTCCCACAGGTTCCATGGCAGCCATCTCCCAGTGGGCATCTTTAGGTGGAATATGCAGGGGAACATTTTTCAAAATTTGATGATCCTGCATTTCAGCATTGGGTACAATCACGGAAACCTTATCATCAGGGTCCACCTGCACCACCCAAAGCTTTCCGGTTTCGCCGGAATGAACGGTATAAGAAAGCGGTTTTCCAAGAGAGGCTTTTTGAGAGCCTGTCACGCTGACCGAAAATGCATTTTTCTCAGGCTCCATATCGTGAAGGGCCTGCCAGTTAGGCCCCACATGAACATATTCTGTATTTTTGCATCCTGTGGTAAACAAGGCCAGAGTAATGATCAGGCCCGTGAGCATTACTAAAACGTTTTTCATGATCTTTTTACTCCTGAATAGTAAAATGGTAGACGGCATAGGCATCCGGCGTATCAGGTACCAGGCGGATATCCTTGGCTATATTTTTGCTTGCAAGCGTATAGATCCGGCTTTTATCCGGGGTGGCGTTATCCTCATACACGGCAATAATCTGATGGGCTCCGCCGGGTCTGGAGGCCATGGCGTTCATCCGGTAAAAATCCCTGCCGGAAACCTTTTTTGTGATCAGAAAGGATTGGCGGCCACCGGGTTCATTGATATAGAGATGTACATATCCAGGTTTGTCAGCACCAAACGTGATGCGGATAGAATCTCCAACCTGGTACGACGATTTGTTGGTGGAAACAAATGGCGCTGCTGCCGTATCACTGCCACCATCACTGGGGGGCACAACATCTGCGTGTTGGCCATCTCCTGTTATGATCAGGGACATTTCTTTGGTAACATGTTTGGCTTTAGCCTCACGGGAGCGGATGCCAAGCGCCTTGGTTTCCTGAACAACCGTATCGAAATTGGCGGAAAGAAGATTGCCTGCCTTGGCATACCGGTCAAATTTCACATCCATTTTTTTGGTGCTGGCCAGCATGATAATTTTTTCCCGGCCCGGGGAGTCACTGTAAAATTCAATATATTGTTCCGGTACGGTATATGTTCTTCCGGCTTTATATTTAACATACTGCTGTTTTTTGTTCGGCAGGATCATGTACCCTTTATTGTGTTTTTCATCCACGCTGAAAAGATACAGGTAAAATGTTTCAGACCCCTTGACTTTAAAACGGATGGCCTCACCGGTTTTAAATACCTGTTTGACCGGGGTAAACTCCACTTTTAACGGGTTGCCGTCACCGTTGTCGCTGCTGCCGCCCGTGCGGACGCCAATGGCTTTTACATCTGCAAAAGCAGTGATCGTGTATGCCGTCAGGGCCAACATGACCACGGCTGCCATAAGCATAATTTGAAACGATTTTTTCATAATTGATCTCCTTTGTTTAATTAAGAGTAAAATGTGCCGCATATTCTTAAAATTTAAGATGGCGACTTTAACCTCGTTGTTTTCATACTCAACTATACTTTACGGACAAATTAAAAAACCGCACAATTTTTTAAAATTAATTTTTATTGATTTGCATCTTTTAATAGATCTCTTAATTGATCTATTGCCCTGTTTGATTCCCCTCCGCCCTCGCTCCGATCACCCTCAAGATTTAGTGATTGCAAGGCTTTGGTGATATTTACCCGTGGGGTTGTAATTCCAGATTTTTGGTCCTGAATAGGATACCCTGTTTCAGTCATAAGCTGCCTAAGTTCTTTGACGCTTAGGAAACGACCGGTCTTTTCTTTATGGTAACTTTGAATCAGCGCTGCAGCCCCGGCCGCATATGGGCAGGCTGCCGAGGTACCGCCAAATTCCGGATCATATTTTCCATTTGGCCAGGAGGGTGTATAGGCATTATGGGAAGGCGCCAGCAGATCCAGTATCGGCGCAGAATTGGAATAGCAGGTCACCTGATCGGCGGCGGTTGACCGATCGCTGCAAATGGAGAATCTGGCAAGACCCAGACTGTCGTCATAAACGGCACCCACAGCAATGGTGTCTTTCATGCATGCAGAGAAGGGGATGCCTGTTTTTTTTGCCCCGTTCCCTGAAGAAATAAATACCGCTATTCCATTGGCGACGACCAGGTCCAAAGCAGGCAGTACCGCACTTACTGGAGAATTACGTACATCATTATCACAATAGCTTTCCGAGTAGTAGCCCTGCCTAGAAATACTCGCAGAAATGATCATAATCGGTTGATCGGGAGAATCATATTGATGTGAAACACACCAATCCAAAGCTCCAAGGAGCCAACTGGTTACAATTCCTTTATTTCTATCAGTGACTTTTAGTGCATAAATGCCGGCACCCGGTGCAACACCTCCCCTGTAATTTCCTTTACTTTCAGGTAATCCGGCAGATATCCCGGCGCAGCTGCTGCCATGCCCTTCGTTATCCATGGGGTCCGCATCGTTCTCTCCAATATCGTAGCCGCCAAGCACTTTTAAATTTGGAAACCCGCCGCCCCCCAATGCAGGATGGGTATAATCCACCCCGGTATCTACAATGGCGACGGCAACATGTTTGCCGCTGTCGGGATGCCGATAACTGCCGGTGTTCATTAACCCAAGACCCTGTGTGGTATCCAATTCCAGAGGACAATCTTTTTCGATACTGACCACGTCCTCAAGTCCTGCTAACGATTTCAAATCGGAATAGGTGATGTCGCCGGCGATGATGGGCAGGTTTTCCATTCGATACCAAATCCGGCTATTGTCAAAAGGCATTCGGCTGAGTACGTTGTCTTGAATACGGGCGACCTTTGACTGGACAGCCGATTTTGCAAAGGCGTCTTTACCGAAATGTATGTCCTTGACGTCTTCACAACCTTTTAAAGTAATAATGACCTTTACCGGCTCAAATGACTTCTCAGCCTGCTCCAACAGGTCCGGATCCTTGATTTTCTCAATTCCCTGGAAAGCGATTGCCCAGGCAGGCTGGCAAAGCATTAGCACTGCAGCGCAACAAAACATAGTAAATCGATACAAATTCATCATTTTTCTCCTCCCGTTTGCATGGATTGGAGCCCATCACCATCAAGTTCCATCGGCATATCAGATTCAATGGTTTCCACAAGCGGATTCCCGGCCAATACCCTGATGCCTTCGAGGGTGGCATCACCTGAAATCACAGGAACATTTGTCAAAATCAGCCCCGGGATAAAGGCCTCTTTGGAAATTAGCCCAAGCACTTTACTCTGAAGCGCCTTGATCTCCTTGACGACTGACTGGCGCTGGTCCCGCATTTTCATGCGGGATGTTAGTTCCTCATGCCCCTTGAGTAAAATGATCACAGGTTTTCTGGGTTCCGGCATTTGAAAATCCGTGAGCAACTGCCTATGTTTTACTTTTTCGTAGCCAGGGAAAAGTGTTCCGGATTTAAGGGACAAAAGCTTAATTGATTTTATTTCTTTCCGACCATTTTGAAGGATAAAGCTTATTTCAACCACATTGCCCGGAACAAGGCTGAACACCAACGCCTTTAGATGGTTTTCAGTGGCATTCCAATCAACGCACCCGGTGTCGTTCTGTATGAAAACCGCAGCAAACTTATTTTCAACTACTCTTCCATCCCCCCCCTGTGTCAGCATTATGATTTCAGGACTCAGGCAAGGAATAGTTTTGACTGTTTTTACAGTTCCCCGGACTGTCGAACAGCTTGCACTGTGGCCATCCGGAACCCAGCAGTTTAGATAAATGACACAGGCTAAACAAATGGAAAAAATTCGTTTCATGTTACCTCCTATTTATAATTTTAGATTAGAATCCCAAAACCCCGTGCAATCCGTGTCGCCATTCAAAAATGGCCGGCCAACAACGACCAAACGCCTACCGTAGACCCAAAAAGAACCCACCAATGCTTCAACCACCCGGAGTTGCCATATTTTTTCCTCTACTCATTATCAACACCATACGGACAAGACTGTAAAATTTACGGATTTATTTTTCATATCCATAGGGGACTCACAATGTTCTCGATATGTTTTTTAATAAAACCCTTGTTCCTGATCCCCATGCACCGTCACCCGTCTGTTCAATCAGTCCGGTCTTTTAAGTCCCGACAGCCTGAATACCGCAATTAAATTCATTATTCAATTTAATTGGGAGAATCTGCCTATAATAGCTGGAATCAATCAGAAAAAGCCCATCCGCTATCGCTTTGGAGTGAAATTTCCACTTCGGTTAAAAAATTGTTAGGAATCTTTTGGGGAGCTTTATACATTTCTTGACAAAAAACATTTGCCCATTCTAATATGCGCTTCATTGGCCAGACCTGAATCAAAATCAAAAGGATGTCATGAACTTAAAAAGATCCAGATGCGCCAACCCTTACATCAAACCAAAACAATGGTTCCCAATCTGTATATTCCTTTTTATCGCAATATTTCTATCCACTCTGATAGTGGTCAGTTGTACACGTGATGGTATTGCTGCCGAGCAGATCATTATTGGGGTTATTGACGACGGCATTGATCCTAAGATCACAAAATACGACAACTACGATTGCCCGAATCTGAAGGATCACCTTAAAGCCGGTAAATGTTTTGGATTTAAAGATAAGTATGGTACAAAACCGGCGTGCCCAGTTGGGGAGACCAGCCATGGAACTATCATCGCCTGCATCATTGCCAACAGGATCAAAGGTGAGGACAACATCAAAATCATGCCGTTGAGGGTTATTAAAAAGTGTATAAGTGATAAACAGACAGACTTCTGTTGTGACCACGAATCCAGGTGCGATCCTAACCGATTGGACTATAACTCAAATATAGAAGAGAACAAACCATATGAAGAAGCTCTCGATTACGCCATAAAGAATGTAAATGTGATTAACCTTTCCGTGAGTCCGTTCTCTACGCATAACGATGTAGAAGAATTGTATAAACGTGCTATGGAAAAAGGTGTCGTAATTGTAGCGGCAGCAGGTAATTCCGGTATGAATATTGATAATCACAAGCAACAAATGCCGATTCGTAAGGTAACGAACGCTCGTTGCCCCAAATGTCCAGCCAAGTCTCTCTATAAGACAGAGCATTGCCAATGCCTGTACCCCCCTCCTGCACCAACAGTCTCAACTCAAGAGTCAATTATTACAGTTGCCGCATTGTATAAACATAGAAAGAAAGAATCTGATCCCTATACCTATCATCTAACAGGAAGTATGAGCACAAACGAATAAGGATAGATCGTGTGAGGAACGAACCACGATCTTATCCGATTGTTGAACAAGCCCGGCCCAAATGAGCCGGGTTTCCATATATATGAAAATATCTTTTTGGGGATTAAGGATCTGAAAGGCGTGTTATTTCCGGGCTCCTGAGATAAGACGCACCTATAGCGTTGCCCTTTTCAGGGCTTTCTAAAAAAAGCCGGATTATTTCATAGTGTTGTTCACCTCCAGTTAAATTGAGATTGGGTTTCTACCTTTTGTTTATCCTATCCTGTACCGACAGGCTTTATTCCGAGGATTTTCATAGGCTTCCCGCAATGGGGGCATTTAAAAACAGGCCTTGGCCGAAGCACTATTGCCATAATCCGAACGTGGAGAATCATCTGTACTAGGAAGAGCAATTTCTTGGCATTCCCGTGAAGAAAGCCGTAATCTCTTGCCCTACGAAATCCCCTGGGCAACACATGAAGCAGGATCAGGTGCAGAAACTCCTCTCCTTTAAGGGTTCGCCTGCACATCTCTTTGGTTTTACCGTCAATATACATGAAGGTAACCCGGCCGTCCTGATTGGCAATGATATCACGTTCGCTGATCACTCCCCGGTATAAATATCTGGACAGGTACTTCAGGGCAGACATGCCGGTTCCGACCCTGGCACAATCGACAATCCATTTGGAACGAGCACCTTTGGGAATTGGCAAATTCTCTTTATTCAATCCGTTCAGGAAACGTGCCCGAAAAACTTTGGCCAGGGCTTTTCGATTAAACAAATACTTGCCTTTTTTCTTTTTCCATTGCCGCCTGGATGGGTCAACACCGCCACCTGGAACAACTACATGAATATGCGGGTGAAAATCCAATCTTCTGCTATGAGTGTGAAGAACCATGGTCATACCGATTTGGGCCCCAAGGTGCCGGGGATTTAGCCCAAATTCTTTCAACGTGCTGGATACACATGAAAACATCAGAGAATAAACTGTCCGTTGATTCCGGTATGCAACTTCCCTGAACTGACAGGGCAAGGTAAAAGTTACCATGAAATACTGGACGGGAAGCTGTTTATTTTGCTGCCGGTCAATCCATTGGCTTGTCTCATGGTTTTGACAATGGGGACAATTGCGGTTTCCACAGGACAGTGGATGCAGTTGTGTATGATTGCAGTCTGGACAGACCGTATAAATCTGCCCGGCGTCTGGTGTACGGCAACTAACTATGGCGTTTAAGGCTTTGATCTGTTCTGGCAATGCCGTATCCCCGTAACGAGTCAGAAATGCATCATAATATTCTTCAATGATATGAGAAAATCGCATGATTATACCTTCCAGAAATCTACATGAATGGTGTTAATCAAATCATTGATGGTCGTCCTGCAGTCCTTTTCCGTGACATCAGTAAGGTGTGCGTAACGTGCAGTTGTTTCAGGACGGGCATGGCCGAGAAGAGCCTGGATGTGGCGAAGGCTTAAGCCCTTTTCAAGCAGATGGGTCGCAAAACTGTGGCGCAAAGAGTGTATGGAAACTTTTTTTTGATACCGCAATCGGCGACTACAGCCTTCATGGCATTTTGGACACCACCCCGGTCCATATGAGATTTTGCCTTCTGGATGGTTTCCAGTGAACCGTTGGCATTGGGAAAAAGCAGTTTGGGGTGTTGATGTCTTTTCCATAGTTCCCGCAGTCCGACCAGGGTGCGGTCCGGTAAGGGAATTAGCCGGTCTTTATGGCCTTTCCCTCTCCGGATATGGACAAGTTTTCGTGCTGCATCAACATCTCTCACTTGCAGGGACAATGCCTCTCCCAAACGCAGGCCCATGGAATAAGTTGTCAGCAGGAAAACCCGGTAACGCAGTTTGCGTGTCGCACCGATGAGCTTTTCCACCTCACCAGGAGTCAAAATGTCCGGAATGGTTTTAACCTTAGGCGGCTTGACAATGTTTAACCAATTCCATTCTTTTTTCAAAACATATTTCCAGAAATGCTGGAGTCCAAGGCGATCAATTTTGACCGTACTCCATGAATGTGAGTCAACCAGATCGGAAAAGTAATCTTCAAGTTGTTCGGGTTCGAGTTTGTCCGGGCAGCAGTCAAAGTAATCTCTTACCCGCCGGATGGCCCTGGAATAAGCATCAATGGTTTTTTGAGCCTTTCCCTGAAGTCTAAGGGTTTTTAAATGGCGCTCATAGAGTTCGTTAAAACGGTTTACTTCGGATGTGTTCATGGTATACTCCTTTAATTATAGATAGTTGGGATCTTCCGTTTGATCCCACAATTAGGAGTATACATAACCTTGGGGTTTTCCGCCGCGCGAGCGGCTTCGTTCAACAAACCGTTTAAGCATGTTGCAGAGCCGATTGAGATTGACGATCCGTGGTACGGAAAGTATACAGGATTAAAATGGGAGAAGTCAGAACATTCTATCGGCCGAGGCAGCAACTACGGAAAGGAAAGCGTAGACCTGGGAGCGGTAGGCCCGGATACAAGCAGGGCAACACCGCTCGTCACTGCGGCGGTGTCTAAATTGATGGAGTGGCATCTTAATAAATGTGAGCCAGGGGAAGTTAAAACGGGCGAGGCTCTTGTTAATATCATTAAAGATGTATTGATAAATAAGTGTGTAAAAACAAGTAACACACTTGCAGGCAAATTATTAACAGGAGGGTATCTGGATGAAACTAAACTTGCGACTCAGCTCTCATCAAGCAAGGAGAGTGTGATTTGCAGACCGAGTTCTGTCGATCTCCCTGCATCGGGACTTTTGAAGGTGTAATCCAACGAATCGGTGTGTCGTGGCAGACAAAAGTTGAGATGAATATTACCGCCATCCAGGGAGCTAACTGCGGCACATTCTGCTACACGAGCCCAAAAGGCAAAAGTGGCGGGTATTTGATAAACGGCGAAAGCTATCCAACCGAAGTAATATTTAAGGAGCAATACGCAACACCTAATATATTCAAAGCCGGAACCATCCATATAAAATGGTACAAGAATCGGCTGCTCTGGCGTTGGACTGCACCCGCCCCCGGCATCAGATTGGCCATGGGGCAACCCTTGGAGCGTATCTATGCCCCCCCCCATTGACACCCCCTGCTGGGAAAACTCAGGTGCAGAAGCACAAGAAAATATACCGGACGACTCCCAGGACAGCGGATTAGAGCTTATTCAAGAGCTGGAAAGGCTTGTACAGTGACAGACACCGTTTGCAAGGGCGCAGTTCCAAAAGAGTTACGTTATATTACTCTAACAAATTTTAATTACGGGAGGGCTTATGTTGAAATACAGTAAAGTTAAGGCGTTGTTACTAATTTTTTTGTTTGTTGTATTCGGTTGTACAACAAAAAAATATTCTTTTACCGTTAATGCCCCTCCAAAGTACTCAAGTGAGTACACATTCAAAACTATGAAAATTCAATCTTTCAAATCAAATAAGAAAAAATAGTATTTATTCACGGGGGGGGGGATTTACTCATACTCAACGTGCCGAATTTAAAGCGTAAATATAACTATTTGAAATAATTAAAAAAATCTAGATTTTTGTTTTTTATTATGCTATTTTCAATTTCATGGAGATTAAAAGACCTTTTACCGATGAAGAATTTCAAGCCACCCCAGAGCCTGTTCAACGATATATTATCCAGTTGGAAGAGGTGGTTGTAAAATTGCTCAACGAAACAGAGCATCTTAAAAAACGAGTCACAGAGCTTGAAAATAAGCTCAATAAAAATTCTCAAAATTCCAGCAAGCCGCCTTCTTCTGATCCCCCCTTTAAAAAGCCGGATAGAAAAACCCAAAAGGGTCAAAGAAAAAGAGGCGGTCAAAAAGGTCATAAAGGCCATCAGCAAAAACTAATGCTCCCGACATCTGAAAATATCATACTGCCAGGGGAGTGCGTATGTGGTTGTTCCGATGTCGTCCCTGATAGCCTTAAGGCATTTCATACCCATCAAGTAATAGAATTGCCTGAAATTAAAATGGATGTACTTCATTTCATCCTTCATAAAGGCGTCTGTTCAAAATGCGGCAAAGTTGTCAAGGCAGATATACCTTCAGAACATCAAACCGGTTATGGACCCCGCCTGAGCGCCCTTATTGCAGAGATAAGCGGAATTCAAGGAAATAGCCGTGAAACTGTTCGCACGTTCTGTCGGTCAGTCCTCAATTTTCCAATATCAACAGGCGCTATTCAGAAGGTTGTAGACCGGGCCTCAGAGGCTCTAAAACCTGTATACTCCCAAATTGCCAACATGGCTCGCTCGAGCGAGGTCAACTATATTGATGAAACATCCTGGTTCCAAAGCGGTGCTTTAAATTGGTTGTGGGTTATGGCCAATAGTTCTGTTGCATATTTTATGATTCATAAGAACCGGTCCAAAGAGGCCTTTCAGGCATTAGTCCAGGAATGGGACGGCATTCTCGTTAGTGACAATTACGGCGTTTATGCAAAATGGATCAACCTGCGACAAACCTGCCTGGCCCATATAATCCGAAAGGCAAAAGCTCTTGCTGAAAGAAAGGATGAAAACGTCAACCAATTTGGCAAACAGGTTGTGCAAGATCTTCAACTGCTCTGTCATTGGGCGAAATCTCCACCTGACAGTAAAGAATGGCGTAGTTTTTACGACCGATTTACCGAATTGATTTTCCAACACCAGGAAGACAAGAATGAAATAGGTACTATGGCTCGTTCTCTGATCCGACAGCTTGAATCTCTTTGGCTTTTTCTCGATATCGTGGAGGTTGAGCCAACCAATAACCATGCAGAACGGACTTTGCGCTATGGTGTCTTATGGCGGAAAAGAAGCAAGGGGACGCAGAGTGAAAAGGGAAATCATTGGGTTGAAAGAATACTGTCCTTCAAACAGACTTGTTTTATTCGTTCGCTTGAATCCTTTCCCATAATGGCTGACTTGATTCATTCATATTTCAAAGAGCAAGAGCCGGATCTTACCTGGCTCTGATTCCGTTTTATTTGTTATACCCCGTGAATGGATACCGTACAAAAGGTATTTAAAGGAAAAAAACGTCATCTTCAGGAATCTTATAATCGGTTCAAGGCCTATTACAACTTCGATCCAAGGTTTTGCAATCCCGGCCAGGGCCATGAAAAAGGTGGGATTGAAGGCCTGGTCGGCTACGCTCGAAGAAATTATATGGTTCCTATCCCACATGCTGACAGCCTGGACGAATTGAACACGCGCCTCCTCGATGATTGCATGGCCTATGGAGAGCATCGCATCGCCGGTCAAACACAAAGCGTCAATGAATTGTTTGAATCAGAAAAGCAGGTATTGCTGCCATTGCCGACAACATCGTTCAGTAACGTTGAGACGTTCATGGTCAGGGTAAACAAATATGCCACCGTTATTATTGACAAGAACCGGTATTCTGTCCCGACGCGCTATGCTTACATGAGAGTGCAGGCGATAGTAGAGATAGACCAGGTGATCATTTATTGGAGCGGCAGAAAAATAAGCACCCATCATCGGTTATATGGAAATAATAAGTGGAGTTTAAAACCGGAACATTATCTGGAGTTGATTCGTCAGCGTCCACAATCATTTGATACCGCCCGGCCAATTTTACAATGGCGTGATCAATGGCCGGATTGCCTGGAAAAGTTATTAGAACATTTTCGCCGGAAAAACGGTGTAACCAAAGGTACCCGGGAATTTGTCACCGTGCTGATGCTGTACGAAAAATATGCTGTCGACAAGATCGAAGCAGCCGTAAAGGAAGCACTGAAAAGCAATGTCGGCTGCAGCAATGCTCTCAAGCAGATTTTACACAGTCAAAACATCTCTATGGAGTCCCAATTTGATCCTTTGTCGAACTGGGAGACACTGCCCCCTGCTGACATCTCGGCATACGAACAGCTTGGAGGTATCTTATGAACCCAGCAGTCCAGGCAGTCCTCACACAGCACTTAAAAACGCTGAAGCTCTCGACGATGGAAAAAGAGTTGGAAGGTCAGATCCGGCAGGCGCATGAGGCGGCCTGCGGCTACGATGAGTTTTTATTGAATCTTGTTGAAGCGGAAGTTCAAATACGGCAGGAAAACGGTCGCAAGCGACGTCTCAAGGAAGCCAGGTTCCCGATGCAGAAACCGCTTGAAACATTTGATTTTGAGGCTGCCCCTGATTTGGACGCCCGGTTGATCAAAGAACTTTCAACAGGGACATTCATTAAAGAAGCCCGGAATATAATTTTGATAGGTAAAAGCGGAGCCGGTAAAACCCATCTGGCAACCAGCATCGGGATGGAAGCCTGCCGGTATGGACATCGAGTTCGTTTTATTACTGGTTGTGGGCTTGCAAACGAACTGACGGAGGCCAGGGAACAACAGGCTCTGGGTAGAATGATAAAACGATATGCCGGTTATGGGCTGTTGATTCTTGATGAATTGGGGTACGTCCCGTTCAGTAAAATCGGCGCTGAATTATTGTTCCAAGTCCTTACCGAGCGCCATGAAAGACGTTCGATCATCATCACTACCAATCTTGGTTTTGGTGATTGGACGCAGGTGTTTGGCGATGCAAATCTTACCGCTGCTCTGCTGGATCGTGTCACTCACCGGGCTCACATTATTCAATGTAACTGGGACAGTTATCGACTTAAACAGACTTTAAAATCGAGAGGATAAAGAATGAAAGAACTGGATGTATATAATCCCCTGAAAGGTCGAAATGAAACGATAAGGATCGAGATCTCCGAAGACTGTACGACCTATTTTGAAGAGGCGGAGAAGAATGATGATATCCTGAGCATTACAGACACAGATGCCGGTTTGTTAATACAAGAGTGTGGGTGCACAAAACCGATTCTCATAGCTGTAGAATCACGGGAATCAATTAATTACAGCCAAAAAGGAGCGTTGAAGGCAATAGCCGACTACTGCGTTGGGTAGCCCGTCCGGCCAGGGCCAGGGGATCGGCCCGGCGCCGGGCCGATCCCCTGGCCCTGGCCGTTACCCAAACCGGAACTATATAAAAAGCGATAAGAGAATGATTTTAACAACAGGGGGGGTCAAAATTGGGTTGTCGAGAGGGGTCAATTTTGTGTTGCAATTCCGATCCCCTTTTGCACGGCAAAAAGTTCTTCAATTTTTTCACGCAGCCGGTAGTTTTCAAGCGCTGTAAATGTGTCCATAGCCTGATTGCTGACAAGGGCGAAATAGCCAAAGTATTTTTTTGCTTCGGCAATGGCCTCATCGTTGAACCCAACCTTCAACTGTCCCCCACGCCCCTTTCTGGAGCTTGTCAGGTACTTGTCTATTTTTCTTTGCGCTGATTCCGTAAATTCTGTTGTGTTCTCTTCCACCAGCATCTTTAGGTCAAGCAAATCCTTGCGAAAGGCGAGTTCTTTCTTGGCTTCATTGTCGGGGGAATAATAAATGTGGACATACAGGCGGCGCGAGAATGTCTCTTTTTCACCGGCAGCTGTGCCGTTGCGTGACCGCTGGCGAACTTTACTGAACTGGTGTGTTAAGCACGAAGTTGCGCCACAAATTGACGGATCAAACGGGCAGGTGCTGGACATACTCGCTATACTTGGGCGAAGTGCATCAACTGTCTCACGGATCCAGGTAATGTTGGGGTCAACCAGGGTCAAAAATTTCACATTGCGCAAGGAAAATTCCATCATGTTTTTCTGGCTATAGTAGCCGTTATCAGTAACAACCAGAGGTTTTTCAAGATGGAGGCATTTAAGCTGTGTCAGAGTGTTTTCAATAGAGATAACATCCGGAACATTGCCTGGTTGTTTGGAGAAGGCTATTGGTTCGCCAGACTTCACGGAATATAGGGTTAAAAGCTTGATCGTGTTGAGTCCGTCTTGAGCTTTGTTGAACCCTTGTCTTGCCTCCGACTGATTTTCAGAATAGGTCGAGATTGTGGTCGAATCAAACGCTACCACAGGAGATTTCCCCAGGTGTTCAGCTCGAGCTGAAAAATAGCGTTGAACGCCTTCTTCATTTCGTCCAACATTTTTAAACAGATTGCCATACACGTCTTCCGTGATTCCTTCATGATATGGAAGTGGGTGCATCACTTGCCAACTTTCAAGGCGTGGCAGCGTATTACCGCCGGATCCGATCCAGTAACGTGCGATAGACAATATTTTTGCGGCATCGCCCTCACTGAATGAAGCATATACATCATCATCAATACCAGACGCCTTTCCAACCCATTCTAAGATGTCCGTGAGTCCGGTATGCTGCCGTGTTGCACCGGGAATGCTTCCTTCTCCTTTGCGTTTTTTCGGACGAGTCGGCACAATTTTTTGGGTTCCCGACTTGATTTTGCCTTTAAGTTTTTGACTGACCGTATATGTCTTCCTGGTCTTTTCGTTGTAGGCCGTTATCCGTTCATAGACGTAAATGTCACCATTCGGACGCTTTTCACGCCGCTCTCCAACGTGATTTTTCCCTGTTATTGGTTTAGACATGGATAAATTCCCTTTTAAAGTGTATGTATAGTATAATACGTGCATTATAAAAAGGCAAGAAAAAAGCACGGTTTTTCAATTAAATCCGTGCTTATCGATCGGTTTTAGGGTTTAAAGTGTACGCTTTATACGATTTTCAGGATACAATCAAAAAAAAATATAAGACTACATGCCATAAATACTATTATACGAAAAAGCTTGCTATAAAAGCAGATTACACATTGAAGGATAGAAATAATAATGTTGTATTGGCTGATTCGATCACTGAAACCTATAATAAGACCTGGACATCAAGGGAAAGTCAATCTGAGGCAAAATCAAATGCATTAACCGATGAGGAAATTATCAACCAAGTGATGCAAACGATTTCGCGTAAAATTATATACGCAATTACCCCTCACGAAGAAGTTGTTAAAAGAGTGCTACAGGAAGGGACTGATCCCAATATTAAATTAGGTATCACATACCTGACAACTGGTCGGACTGATCAGGCCCTCAACATTTGGGATCAATGTGTCCAAGGTGCGATGTCATCAAATGATAAAGCCATTACTTATTACAACATAGGGGTTGTAATGGAAAGTCAAGGGCTTTACCGTGATGCATTTGAGTTATACAGCGAAGCCAATGCCTTACTTCCAACGGAAAAATTGTATATGGAATCAATGACCAGGGTAGAAATGCTAAATAAAAAATCCGGCTCATTAAGAAAGTGGAAGAAGTGATAATAGTTGAGGTATCCGAATGAAATTATTTCATTTAATGTTATGGGCATTAATTTTATCAGAACTTACGGGATGTACTCAATCTAAAACAAACATTGACATGCCTATAGGCACTTCACGGGAATTAAATATTAGAAAATATGAGTATAATGCGAGATTGTCAAAACATACATTAAATCCGTCAACCAATAAACCCATAAAATATGAACCCATTCAAAACACTACTGCTTATAATACAGAACGATTATCTAATAATATAAGTAAACGTAGAATAGCATTAGTCATCGGCAACTCAAATTATATAGATGGGGGTACTTTACCCAATCCTGTTAACGATGCACGAGCGATGTTTCAGTCTTTACAAAGATTGAATTTCCAAGTGATAAAATATGAAAATGTTAGACAAACTGATATGAAAAAAGCCATTGATAATTTTGGCAATCGATTGAAAAAATTTGATGTCGGATTATTTTTTTACGCGGGGCACGGGCTACAAGTCCAGGGAAGTAATTTTCTTGTCCCAATTGATGCAGTGATCAAATCAGAAAATGATGTTGAATATAACTGCGTAAACGCAGAAAGAATTTTTGGTAAAATGGAAGATGCCAATTGTAAAACGAATATCATTATTTTAGATGCGTGTAGAGATAATCCTTTTGAAAGAAGTTGGTCCCGGGGAATTGTAAGAAAAGGAAAAGGATTAGCTTTTATGAATGCACCATCAGGTTCGATAATTGCTTATGCCACTTCGCCGGGAAGAACTGCTTCAGATGGAATCTCCGGGCAAAATGGGGTTTATACAGCAGCTCTTCTAAAATATATGCAGACTCCCAATATTACAATTGAAAACATGTTTAAAATGGTTCGGGCTGATGTGGAGAAAGCAACAAGAGGGCAACAAATTCCTTGGGAGTCCACATCCTTAAAAGGAAATTTTTTATTTAACATTCAAAAATAGAATCGGGATGGGACTACAGGGCTTCCCATCATTGAGGAAGCCCCCTCCTGACATGCGGATCACGTACCAGGGCGGTCCGGCTGATTTTTGGCATCATATCCCGGGCAGATGTCACCCTTTATCAAGTGAGGTTGCCACTAAAAGTATGGGAGATATGTGCCCTGAGCTATGTTCGCAAAGCCCTCTTTCATTGCGGACTCATCTTTTTGACCTCAAGATAGGCAATCCCGTCCTTAATGGTAATGACCACCTCTTCATCCTCTGCAAAAAAAGATTTTTGTGCAACATAAGGGGTGTCCATGACCACGCCTTTCAGTGTCCCCGCCTTGATGCCATGTTCAGAGAGCAAAGTTGCAAGTCCTTTAATCCGGGCTTGAGATTCCCAACGGGTGTTGTTGTTTTCCATAAGCAACTCTTTGACCCTGCCGTCCATGAAAAGGGTAACGGACATTTCACCGGGTGACGTCCCATTCCAGGGGCCATAGTGATAGAGGCCGGAACCGATCATCACCATGAGAAGGATGGATGCGGCAAGGGAATACAAGGGTTTAAACTTTCCCCCCAAAGCAGGTTGTTCCCCGTGGATATCTTCTCTGTCCCTTTGACTGTTCTCCGCCTGGCCCATGAGGGCCATATCCAGAATGTCACTGCATTTCTGACAGCGGTTCAGATGGTGGATGACCTTTTGTCTTTGGGCCTGGTCCAACCGTCCGTCTATGAAAGCAGCCATTTCCTGCGGAGAAATCCCATGGGCGCAGGATTCACCATGGCTTTCTTTGTATTCTGCAACTATCGTTTTAATCCACTTTCCCATTTTAACCTCGTCTTGTTATTCCAACTCCCAGAATCCAATCCCGGAATAAACTGATGACACAGGGTGTCTAATTATCCTATACGGACAGATTATAATTTTCGGATGCCCTGTTCCAGCAATGCCTCTTTATATTTCAATAATATTTTCCGGCGTCTGCGGTTAAGCCGGCTGGTGTTGATCCCAAGCAGACGGGCCACCTGTCCGGGCTTGATACTGCTGTAGTAAAGCTTGTCAACAATGAACCGCTCTTCTTCGTCCAGGGATAGAAATGTCTTTTTCAAAACCGCCACAGCTTTGGCTTTTTGCTCGAAATCGAGTCGGTCAATGATCTGATCCAGGGAATCTAAATCATCATCACGGCGGTCCTGCACCCGCTGGTCGTGATAGTCTTCCAGGTATTCAAATTCAGGATGTTGACGGCATTTAACTTTTGCC
Source organism: uncultured Desulfobacter sp. (assembly GCF_963664415.1). Classification (NCBI taxonomy): domain Bacteria; kingdom Pseudomonadati; phylum Thermodesulfobacteriota; class Desulfobacteria; order Desulfobacterales; family Desulfobacteraceae; genus Desulfobacter; species uncultured Desulfobacter sp. Next base: position 2,707,643 of record NZ_OY761445.1, read on the forward strand.
AGACTTTCAATATCGTTCAAGTAGTCGTCATAGGTCCCGGTGTACAGGGGATCCGGTTCCGTTTTGACCAGATGAAAGGCATCGTCATAGGAGAATTTTCGCCAGCACACGTAACGGTAGACGGCTTGGGCCCATTGGCCCATTCGGGACACTGCTTCAGGGAATCGCCGTCTGCCATATTTTTTGCGTCTAAAATCAATGATCAGATTGCAGCTTACCGCATTCATGAATGCTCCGGGGGAGCTTTTAGCGGTAAACGCCTTTAAACGCCTGCAGTCATCCTTTTTCAAAGCATCAAGGATATAATTGAAGCATTCAAGTCCCTCATTTTCATCGAAAAACCATTTTTGACAGTTTCTTTCTATTTTATCGATATTTTCTTTTGTTAAGAGTTCCGCTGATACTGATATGCCCATGAATCCCCAACCTTCTTTTGAATCTGTACCCTGCCTTAGTCCTCTACAACTGAATGCTAAAAATAGGTATTGTTACCGTAATTAATTTGATTATTCAATTTAATTCGCACACGCTGTTTAGAAAATATCCCCCCCCAGATTAGACAGGCTTTCGGGACTTTGCCGGCAATTCCTGTGGGTTTGCCACTCATCTGCGGATGGCTGTGGCGCAGCCCCAAGGTTCCCTGTATTTTGGCCCTGGCCGGCAATGATCAAAGTCCGTTCTTAGGTGATCTGTTGGGCGAAATCAGAAACAAGCCCCAATACCGAAAAGATACAGATAAAAGGTTTCCGAGCCTTTAATTTTAAAGCGGATTTGTCCACCGGTTTTATAACTCTGCTTGAGGGAAGGAAATTCTATTTTCAGCAATTTCCCGGCATCATCGCTGCCGGCGCTACTGCGAATTCCGAGCCTTTTCACATCTGCATGGGCAGTGGATGCACACATCATTAAAAAAACGATTGCAATGACAGTCATAAAGGCATTCGGATACATTTTCTTCACTGTCTCTCTCCTTTTTTGATCGTTTAATTTAACCGGCACCAGCCGGATATCTTTTTGAATCAGATTCCAGGCTGGTAAGCTTATTTAAATGCTCACTTAGTACTCACAGATAGATAACGGACAAAAAACAAATGCATCGTTATTTTTCGGAAGACGGTTAATTTTTTAAACTTGATAAAAGGAAACTTTCTATATGAACCGGTTAGTGCGTGTTTGATAATTGATGAATCGGCTGCACTCTCATGAAAACGGCATGCTCATCATTTGATCCACTGTGTAGGTTGGATTAAACGAAGTCAAACCCAACATTTTGTGATTGTTGGGTTTCCTTCCCCAGCACGACCTACACTACATTCCAAGCATTGGCCACAAAGATGATCAAGGTCAAAACAATCAACCGGAAAACGAATCATTTTCATCTTCTGTCCGTATCAATATGTATGGATAAAATCCTGAATGACAGAATGGACTGAATCATTTTATGGTCAAAGGAGTTGAACCGATGAAATTATTTTTAACACCATTTGCGTGTCTTATCTGTTTTTGCCTGTTTTCCTGCACCCATTCACAGGTCGGCAATAACGGGGATCCGCCTGTTTCAACCGGGTCGAAATCCGATTTCGGTAAGCTGGGTAAGCACCTTGTTGCCCAACTTGAACTCAATTACAACAGCCCCTACCGAATTGAGGTGGAAACCAGTATCCCCAGACCCGAAGACGGGGAACATTATCTGCTGCTGGGAGAAACGCTGGATCGGCAAATCAAAGAAGCGCTGGGTAAATCTATGGTTTTCCGACCCCAAAATGGCGGAAATGCCGAATTTTTCCTGAAACCGGAATATAAGACGGGAAAAAACACAACCATTGTCCACCTCACACTGATGCACAAACAAAATCGGAGCGTGGCTGCAGCATCCCAGATGACTGTTGACAATCACGGTCTTCCGCCGGAATTATTTAAACCGGCTATCCGGTCGCCTGAGGACCTGGCCCGTATTGCCGGAAAAATTCTGGTAGAGGGATTTAATTCCGGATCAGCCAGGGAAGATATCCCCTTCACTTTGTTCATTGATCCCAGGGAGTTCAAGACTCATTCATACCCATTGCGTCCGCCTTTGAGCAAACGGCTGGCCATGGGATTCAATACTGTTTTGTCTGATGGAGTCCCCGGCATCAGCCTGGTGGGCACACGGAAAAAGGCATCTTTGATCCTGACCGGGGACATCATCCGAAACGACAAGGGTGTGATGGTTCATAGCCGCCTGAAAGAAATCAAGGCTTCCGGGCGGGTTCTTTCCTCGTTCAGCGGCATTATTCAGGAGGCCTTTGTCAAATCGGAATGGTTTGAAACAGATGCTTCCGATGAAAACCACCGGCCCCTCACCAAGGTCCAACCGCCCGTACCGGAGCCGGAGCCGTTCAAACTGGATCTGTACACCGGGAAAGGCAAAACCGGACTATTTTTCAAAAAAGGAGAGGCTGTCACCATCCATGCCAGAAGCAGCAGAAAGGCTTTTGTCAAAATTTTCAATGTGGCTGCAGACGGCACAGTGCTCAGAATTTACCCCAACGCTTTTACCAGCCCCGCACCTGTACTGATTCCCGGACAGGTCCATACCATACCGGCAGATTATTACGATGCGGATTTTGAAATTGAAGTGACCGAACCCCTGGGGGAAGAATTGATTGTTGCTCTGGCTTCCGACTCACCTTTGCCGGATTTTCCAGCTTACATCAAAACCGGGGATTTCGGGGTCAGAATTATAGATGCGGATTTTTCTGAAATCAAAAAATGGGCAAACGCTGCGGCCGGGAAGTATGGTGCACAGATTTCCTGGAATATTTTGCCGTTTAGGACAGGGAGGTAATCATGAATAAAGCAATGTTGACCGGATTTCTGATCGGTATAGTCCTGGTCTTTACCGTCCGGCTCATTTTTTTCTCCGGGCCGAACTACAGCAAACCGAAAAGTCCCATAAATCCGCAAGCCATATCTGTGGATTCTGAGGGAAAAGTGGAACATGAAGCTGCCACTGGAGATATAATAAGTGATTTACAAAATGAAACTGATGATGAACATGAACCGGAAACCATCGGCCGGTCTTCTGATGAAAGCCCAAATCCTGAGGCAGGGCCTGGAATAGAAAATGCGCTTGGCGAATCCGGATCTGTCCCCCCTGCCGTACAAGCGGAAAGGCAGATGGACGGAAAATCGTCGGACGATTTGGCCCAGAGTCGAGATAATTCGAAAAAAGCTGCTTTCTGGAAGGCGTTTTCAAGTCGCCCAAAAGCCCAAAAATTTGTCCGGTATGTCAGTTCCATCTTGAAAGTACCCTGTGAGGCGGAAAAGGTGGAAAAAGGATACCAGGTCTTTTTCAGGTATTCCGACCCGGATGATAAAGAGATGAAAATAGGGTTACTTGTAAAGGCAGGACTCCTCAACCAAGATTCTGTTGAACTTCGCCATTAAGGTGGAAAGATATTTTTAATTTTTTTTGAACCAAAATCATTGCATGTCCGTAATCCTCTTTAAAGGCATAAAGCAAGAAAAACCAAACTCTATAAAAGGAGAAAACAACCATGCAGCAATTAAAAAAAACAATCATTTACCCTGTTATTCTGCTCAGCGTGCTGGTTATGGCTGGATCTGCAGTCGGCGCACCGGTCATCAACCTGTTTCCCAGTGATGTGCAGGAGCATATCAGCCATACCGGAACCATGGCCAAGGATATGGAAACGGCGCTGAAGGGCGTCATTGAAAAGCTGGATACACAGACCAAGCTTTACCGGGAAATCGGGTGTGACAATTCTGATGATCCCGGGTGTATGGAAATCAAAAAGCAGATCGGAGATCATTATAAGGACATGCTTGAGATTATGGAATCCAGTCTTCCGAAAATGAGGCAGACCATGGCTGCTACGGGCAGAGGGATAGAGAAACGGATCAAAAAGGAGCTGGGCCGGAAAACCAGCCCGTCTGGAATCCAGAAACTGCTGTCGGGCGGTGGACAGCCAAAAGTAGTCAAAAGCCGGGTGTCCCTGTCCAGCCGGTTTGCAAAGTATTATGACATGATAAAATCCGGCGGCGGCACCAGCATTGCTTCCCTGGCTTCGGAGATCTATCTCGACAGCCGTGCCGTTATGGAGACCATTGATCTGATGGAACAGGAAATTCAACGACAGAAGATGGTGATTGTCGTTGAAGGACAATGGGGAACGGTTACCCCGGAAATGGTTTCCATGGTCAACACCGTAAAAGAAATCGTGTTCGGCGAGTATGACGATACAGCCGTTCTGCCCGTCATGGCCGTTGGCCCGGAAACGGAAGGCGCATTCGGAAGTGAACTGGACATGGACTAATCCGGCAGGAAAGTAAGCCGGCTACGAAATGAAGATGTTACCCACACCAATACTACAAAGGAGAATACAATGAAAACCGACTATTTGAAATTGGCTCTAGCCGTACTGGTTACCTGCTGCTTCCTGACAGGATGCAATACCCTATCCCCTAAACCCGTTGAAAGGGATATTTCCCAGGGGGAAAGCTGTCCCCTGCCATCCGGCAACCTGATTCCCGATGCTTTTGAAACAGCCAAAGAAACACTATCCCATCCAGGTTGTTCCGGACGGTTTGATGACGTTTTTGAGGCATTGTTGAACGTTTGCAAGGGTACCCCGTCCCTCAAAAATAAAAAGCGATTTGAAGAACTTCTGGTCTGGGCCAAGAATCAGGGCATTATCACCACCCTTGAAGCAAAACATACCTACAACCGGTATTTTAAGGAGAAATTTGTCTCTCTTCCTTCCGAATACCAGACATGCAGCTATTGCTTGAGTCTGTCCAAAATTCTGGAGGATGGAAAAATTGAACTGAAAGACAAATACCTGGGATTGGTCAAAGTCTGCGGAGATAAAAAGACCTATGCAAAAGCAGGGATGGAATGGGAAAAAATCGGCGTCATTCTGGAGGCAGCCTGCCTGGCCTGTGACAGTCAATAGACGGCAGCAGATCGCGGAAAAGCTCTAACTCAATCATCAAGTTTTTAGGGAATTTTTTCCAACGCCGACGTTGAGCAAATTAACAAAAACCGGATCATCGAATTAAAACAGGTGACCTTTAAAGTGTAGGGTGTAAGGAGAGTGGACATGATAAAGGGAATGGTATCAGGAATTATGGTTACGGTACTGGGAATCTATCTTTTCAATCTTTCAGGTTTGATCATCATCAGTTCCGATAAAGGAATTTCCCTGGTCTCTATTCTGGTATGGACCATAAAAAACCTGGGATTTTCCATCATCCCCTTTATCGTTGTCCTGCTGTTTTTCTTCTATTATCTCCAGCGGCTTTTTGTTTTGCTGGGCTATGAAGACAGCGTAGAACCGGCACTGGTTACGGCCATGCAGGAAAAACTGGATCTGCTGATCAACCTCTTTTTCGGTATCGGTGTGGTCTGGACGGCCATCGGCATGAGAAACGCCCTGGTTTTATCCATCGGTTCCATTGACGCGGAAACTGCTGCAAGTCAGGGCGCTTTTTCCATCCTGACACGGCTGGTGGACGGGGGGATACTTCTCTCCCTTTCCACCACCATTGTCGGGGGAATCGGCGGCTATCTTATGAAGGTGTTAAAGGCCTGGATGCTTGGCATTAGATTGAACGCCTGCTTTGAACGCCAGTATAACAAGGAAACCCGGGAAATACATTCCAGGATGGACCATATTGTCCGGATCATGGAACAGAATAGGGAAAAGAAGCAAGAAGACAAAATTATAAACGAAAACGCAGAGGAGTCAGCATGATTCGGTACAGACAACCGGGATTTTCTGCCCGGCCGGCCCTTGATGAAACGGAAAGCCTGCAGACGGACACCATGCGCTTTTTTGCCGTGATCTGCATGTGCCTGATGATCATTTTCTCCCTTGTCAAATCCATGCCCGTGACTCAGCAGGCCCCCCCGCCCCAGATCAATACCCAGGAGATAGTTAGGGATAAAATTACCCACCTTGAACAAAGGGTTCAGGAAGTTGGCAAAGCCCTGGCTGCTATGGAACAAGCACTTGAAAAGGCCAGAAATGAACATCAACAAGTTAAAAAACTGCATACGAATTTTATAGAGCAGATCACTGTTCTTCAAAAAAAGAGAGACAAAATCTTAACTCAACTTGAAACAACCAAACAAGCATATACTGAAAAACGACAGGCCCTTGGATTTATCGCAGATGAGATACATCGAGTAAAGCGGGGAATCCAGCGGCTTGAATCCAAAGCAGAGGATTTAAAACAGAACATAGCCGCGGATGTTTCGGTAAAACCCGTACCGGGAAAAACAAAATCAGAAGCAAACATAGCCATGAAAGAAGAAAAAACAGGATTTTCCCTTGGCTTTTCATCCGACGATGCGCTTTTCAGCACGCTTAAAACGGAAGATCAGGTTACGCTCTACATGCGCATCAAGGACAGATTCTGGCAACTTAAGACCGCCTCTTCTCCCTGGGCCTTTGTCCCGGTTTCATTTTCAGGCCGGATTTATTACATGGACCGGCAGACCGTACCGGATACAGTAATCCAGGCATCTGCAAAGGCAGTGTCCGTTCCGGAAACCAATGAGATTCTTTTTGGGGTGTCCCTGTCTCAACAGATCACAAGGCAAATCAGCGCTCTGATGAAAGGCAACAAGGGCGGAAATATCATCATTCAAAGCAATGGGAGGGTTGATTTTGAAAACTAAGGTATTTATGCACATTGCTCTATGGCTATGTATCGTTACAAGTATGCCCCAAACCGCAGAAGGGTTTAAAAAAGAAATTCCGGACATGGATTATAACCGGGCATGGAAAAACTATGCATCATCAAAAACGGATGCCCTGCCGGCAAAAGAATATCCATTTGAAGCCTGTTTTAAAAAGGCTGCCAAAACCTACGATATTCCGCTTAGTCTCGTCATGGCCTTTGCCAGGGGCGAATCGGATTTTAATCCAAAGGCGAAATCCGCGGCAAACTGTCACGGCATCATGCAGATTAAATGGCCGGGAACGGCAAAGGATCTTGGTTTCACACAGTTAAATGACCTTTATAATCCTTGTAAAAATATCATGGCCGGGGCCCGATATATCCGGATGATGATTGATCGTTATGACGGAAACATTCACCTGGCAGTGGCCGCGTATAATTACGGCCCCGGCAGGATTAAAAAAACTTCTGAGCCGAATCCGGCCATTCCCGAAGGAGCCAACTGGTACAGCGGCTATATTTACCATCATCTTCAGGCTATATTGGGTGGATCTTCTTTGCCGAGGCATTCAGGCAAAAAAAGAGAAAAATACAAGCCCGGCAACAAGGTTCCCATCAACATGTTCCATAACCCGGCCCGTGCCGAAAAATTCATGGCTTATTTCAGGAAAAAATCGCCGGGACTTGAAATCGACTGGTTCAGAACGTCCTTTGGGGAGACCCATGTGGTCCTGGTTTTCCGGTCCGAAAAACAACTAAAAAACGATGTCAGCCTGTTGAACAGGCTGGGATTCTATCCGGATATAAAACGCCGGTTCAGATAACGGTTACAGACAACTATGGCAGATTCGGCTCGCCACCAGATTTAATCAACGGTTAAATGAATTCATTAAAAGAAGGAGAAATCATGTTAAAACAAGTCATAACGATATTACGATAATTACTCTTATTTCAATTACAACGGCCCACGCAGAAAAGATAACCATCAAAATCGGCAATACGATAATAATGCAAACGCCTTTACCAACGAATGTTTGCACGCCAGGCCGGACTGTGACGATTAAAGCTATAATCATGTACCAAACCAAGAAATAATTCAATCGTTCTGTCATTCAGATTTCTATCCATTTCCAAAAAAGAGTGATGCATTTTTTTTTTTTTTGTCCGTTATTTATCTGTGAGCATTAAAAATAGGCTTACCAGTCTGGGATCTGCTTCAAAAGGAGATCCAGCCGGTGCCAATCACATTAAATGAACGAAAAAGGAGAAAGTCAGTGAAAAAAAATTATCAGAATACTTTAGATTTCCGGCTTGTGACAGATCGTTCTACGACCTATACAGTTTACCATTTCACTATTCAGGAGTAATCCACAATGAAACAGCTATTTTTGATTCTGAGTATCGGTATTGTTCTAATGTCAATCGGATGCCAAACTATGGATACTTGTCAATTCATACCAACCAATCTAATTCCGCTCACGAACGGTGAGAAAAAAGAAGATACCACTGTGATCCCAAACGGCACTTCGGAGATGAAAAAACTACAAGTACTTTTAAAAGAGGCGGGATATGATCCTAAAGGGGCTGATGGGAAATACGGAAATCAAACCCGGCAAGCGATTAAGCAATTTCAAAAGGAGAAGGGATTCACTGTGGACGGGCAGCCGACCCGTAAATTATTCGGTCAATTGAAAGATAGCATTAAAAAAGACAACAGTTCCTCTGCTACCGTAGCCACCAAGCCTGCAGCAACGATAGGCTCTCCAAAATATCGCCGTTCAGAATGCGATTTAGACCATTTTTTCACCAAAGGAACCGTCAGAGGCGATGAACTGATCAAAGAGCTGATGGCCATTAAAGAAGCGGCACAGCAGGCTGAAACGCATAAGGCATTTACTTCTTTGATGGGGGAGGTTGACGGCTCATTAGAGAAAATGCGTAAAACAAACATTCAAAAGTTTCAAAAGTTGGGCGATTTAATCGATCCTGAGTCTTGGAAAAATTTGCTCAAAATCCTTTTTGATGTCGGATGTGAGCAGCTGAAGACGACCATGAATCACAAGGCCATCAATATGTTTATCGATACCATGTTGGATGAGCGGGAACTACTGGAAAAGCAATTTATCACCCTGCCTTCAGCAGAGGGGTTCACCCGGAACCAAAAACAGAGAATTCTTAATATTGCAGCGTTCACGGTTGGGGCCCGGGTCGCTAACGATTCTGTCAATGATGCGAAGGCTACTTTGGAAAACCTTGAAGCTGAATACAATGAACTGCTGAGACACCGGGAGGTGCTGGCCGAGGTTCTTGCCGATGTTGTTGCCAGAAGAAATGAAGCCCTTAGGGCAAGGGATGAGCTGAGAATAAGAAGGATGGAAAATGAACTGCTTCAATATCTGACCAAGGAAGATTTGAAATTTATAGATCAATTTGGATCAGAGCATACAGTTTCCGAGTTTGCAAAAGATTTTGCCCTGCAGAATATGGCCATTCGATATTTACAGAGGCAGGATCCGGAACGATATAAAAATTATCGTGCTCAGGTTGACGGACTGGTCGGCAGGACCAAAGTGACGGTTCGGACACTTGGCGGAGCCCTGTCTTTTGGTGGATTGGCCGCCGGTTTTACCAACGACGTATTGGCTTTTGCAGAAAACACGAATATGGATGCTTTCACAAAAGGACTCCCCTTGTTTGGTGAATTCCTTAAAGCGGCTTTACCGCTGGCCGGCAACGTGGCTGAGACAGCCATCACAGGGGTTGTACTTGAACCTGAAAAAACCTGGTTAGCACCGTTTGCAGCAAAAAGGTTTCGTGTGACCATGGCCGGGAACGAGAAGAAAACCGATCTGAGAAGTGCATCAAATGTATTTGATTTAATGCACAAAAATCAAACCAACGAAGAAATCTTTAAGAACACCCTGTTTTCAAACGGTGGAAACGGATTCTTATTGAGCATGTATCGCCATGATCCGGATACAACAGGTCGTATGCTGGATGCCTCCATTTCCGAAGAGATGCGCAACCAATTCGGAGAGGAATATATGCATATGTCCGGAGGGGAAGACTATTCGTTTGTCAATGCTTTAACATCCTCTGACAAACGTTCAATCAGGCACATCGTGAATAATATGCTCAGCCGCGACCAGCGCCGAAGAGCCGATTCACCTTTTATCGGCAAAATTCAGCAGGAATCGGCGGATAATTCAAATGAATGGAACAGCACACAACTGACCCGGCTAATCCTGTCAAACCATCACGGATCAATTGACTACGCCCAGATGCAGGTCGGTGACATGATGATCAGACTGATCCCATCCATGACAGCCCTTTACGAGTATGAATGCTTTGCCGATACGGTTCGCAGGACAGCAAGCCTCTAACAATAAAAGATGTATATTATAAACCATCATTAATATAAGGATAATGACATGACGGATAATACCACTGGATCCCCTTTGCTCAAAGTCGTACTTGGATTCCTGCTCATCACGCTTTTATCAGCCTGTAATGCCACATCAGGAAGCGTCTTCAGCCCTGAAAAATCGGATGCGATTCAAATGCCTTCAGGGTTTAATACCAAATTGATGGATATTATCGATGACGGGCGGCGGGTAAGTATATATACGCAAATGAATCACATCGGGGACCCGCAAAATGACCAGTTGTTGTTTCCGGCTTCGGTTGCCAGGCAGATCGGGATTAACAATACACAGATGAATCGCAGTTTCTCGGATCTACTATTGCGGACCCGGCGGTTTGAAGTCATGGATGGCGACTATACGGTTACCCGGGAAGGTGCTTTCCAGTTCTGGGGAGACAAGGAGGTTGATATTGTCGTTGACTGCCTGGTTACGGATGCCCGCCAGGAGGTCATCAGTATCCGTCCGTATCGCAAAGTCCGGACACAGGTCAAGATATCAGTACAGATGAAAGATGTCCTGACCGGGAAGAATCTCTTTGACGGTGATGCAGCGGTCGAAGGCGTCTGGGGCGATGTCCAGGGCGAAGGCACAATGATTCCGCCCAATGTGGACATGAAGACGGCCGATATACAAAAGTCCATGGGCAATGACTATGAACGGGCGCTGACCCGGGCGTTTGAAGAGGCGGTTGAACGGATCGATCGGCTCATCCGTCCTGTGGGGCGTGTCACCGTGCCCGGCAATAAACATTTCAGCATGTTCGGAGGAAGCCAACACGGGTTTCAGGGGGGTGATGAAGTGGTTGTTTTCCGGGCCCAACGCAGGCTGATGGCGGACGGATATAACCGGGTCGTCGGGGTCATGCCGATTGCGCAGGCCCGTTGTAATGGGGTCGGCGACGATATCAGCACCTGCACCCTGATCCGTACAGAACCCGGAGAGCAGGTACGTGATACGGATTATACCGTTCTCACTGACAAATCGGCTAACGGGATACGAAGAAGATAAGATGCCCAAGGCAGGGCTTTCATTCGCGTCAATTAGCCCTGCCTTTATCTGCGTGATGTTAGACCGGTAAACCGTTTTTTATGGATTCGTTTCTTAATTTTTTGATGAAAGGCAGAGACCATGACCCTTTTTTCCAGTAAACCCAAACCCATTCGATTCAAAGGATGTCGTTGCCTGGCAGTGCTCCTGATTCTGATGTTCCTGGCCGGATGTGTGGCCGCCGGGCCGGCTACCTCCTCATCCCCTGGGATCAGCAGCTCTGATAATTCAAGAGCAATTGTCAGAAAGGAAAAACACGCTGCGCCACCGGCAAGTGCAACAGATTCAAAGCCGAATCAGGCAGCAACATCAGAACCGGTTGCCCCTCCCGATTCAAATTCATCCAATTCCGGCAGTTCCAACGCCGGTTCCCATCAATTGTCCATCCCCAGGGATAAGATTGTCCTTTTGTTTCACAGGGAAGATGAGAATGCGCCGTCCCGGAAGGAAGCGGTCAGCCAGGACACGGCCAGGGCACTGGAGAACACGCTGCTTGGGCGGGGGTATAAAATTCTTCCGATTCCGCCTGACGTGCAACGCAAACTGGACCGGGCCCGGAATAAAAACATTCTATGCTTTGCACCCGATGCAGGCTTGTCCATGACCTACTCCATATATAAAAACCGGCGCCCGGACCCCGGTGTCAACATTTATGCTGCGGAGGTCTCTATCCGGGCACGGATATTTGTTGGGGCAGGCTTGTTGGCAACAGAGAAAGGGCGCGGGGTTGTACGGTTTAAAGATACCGGGAAAGAGGGGGGCTACGGAGAACGGCGTGCCATGGAGGTTGCTGCAGATCGGGCCGCAAAAATACTGGTTAAGCGGATAGACGCACGGCTTAAATCGCTTTCCGACGAAGAGCTTATGGTATATGTGGAACCTTTGCCGGACCCTGTCACGCCGGTGCCGCCGCCCTCCGGTTCTTTGCCGCTGCCCACTTCAGGCAATACGCACGTTTTGATTGTGGGGGTGTCGGATTACAGCAATGTTTCCCGCGTGAGCCAACAGCACGTCAACAACCTGAACGGAGTCAATAAGGACCTAAAAAATATTGAACAGACGTTTATGGCACTCAACATCCCTAAAAACAGGATAAAAGTACTCAAAAATCAACGTGCGACCGCGGCAAATGTCCGGGCCGCAATCACTGCCATGAGCCGGGCCGCAGGACCCGATGATCTGCTGATACTGTACATTGCCGGGCACGGGATGCAGGCCCCAGAAAAAAAGGAAGGGATGTCTATTCCCATCTTTTACGATTTTAATTTGCAGGCAACGGCATCGGCCCCTGATTTTTCCGAATTGCTGGACCTGGTCAGCGGACAATCCGCAGCCAACCGTTTTATCATGATTGCAGACACCTGCCATTCCGGGGGGGCAGCGTCAATTCTGCCGACGGTAGTCGTCACCTCACGCGGCGTCCGTTTATCCAAGGCTGCAGGTTCGCCGTCACCCGGGATCATCCTGCGTGAAATAAACATGTCCCGGGATATCGCCGTCCTTTCTTCTGCCGGATATGAAGAGGTGGCCTGGGAACACCAAGGCACTGGCGGGCTATTCACCTATTACCTGGCCAAAGGATTGAGGAACGCCGGTCCCAAAGAGGTTTTACGCGAAATTGTGGAAAACCGGGTGGCCGGGCCGGTGATCCGGGAATCAAAGAAGATGTGTTCGTCGGCCACATGCCCGACAGGCCAGCAGACGCCGACCCTTGGATTTTCCGGGCATGGGGACATGATTCAACTGATCAAAAATTAAGGCATTTGCTTAAAATTAAACAATACCACATAAAAAAGTAAATTATTCCTGTTATGATTTTTTGATTTACCCCGGAGCCGATAGTTGCGGGACAAAATGACTAAAAAGACAAGGCACTAAAATTTTAGGTTTTTTGATAAAGCATTGGGAAAAAACAGCAGGGTTTGATAAATGGTTACTGAAATGTTTCCCTCACATTTTAAATGTCATGTTTTTTTAAAAAAACTTACGACTCTTGAGGTATTTATACAAGAACGCAATTTAAACAGATGAACGAAAAAAGACAATATACCCATGGTCACAAAAAGGGAACCAGAACATATTTTGGCGGTATTTTGGGCATGGATTATTGTTTTCAGCCTGACAGCCGGTACCGGCAGTGCCGCCCAGGATGACCGGGGAATTAAACGGATCAATACCCGGCGTGTGGCCCTGGTGATCGGGAACAGCAATTATGAGGTCTCTCCGTTGAGCAATCCGGTCAATGATGCCGATGATATGGAGACGGTTCTCAGGAAGCTAAAATTTACAGTCATCAAAGGGACCAACCTGAACAAAAGAGGAATGCTCAATCATCTTTCCAGGTTTTCTACGGCCTTGCGGCAGGCCGATGTGGGGCTGTTCTTTTTTTGGCGGCCACGGTATCCAGTTCAACAACCGGAACTATCTGATTCCTGTCGGCTGCACGGTAGAGGATGAGACGGATGTTGAATTTGAGGGCCTGGACGCCGGGCGGGTGATTTCCAAAATGGCGTCGGCCGGGAGCCGCCTGAACATCGTGATCCTGGACGCTTGCCGCAATAACCCATTTCACCGCAGTTTCAGAAGCGCGGCCCAGGGTCTGGCCCGCATGGATGTCCCTAAGGGAACCATTATTGCCTATGCAACCAGTCCGGGCTCTGTGGCCTCGGACGGTACCGGCAGAAACGGCACCTTTACCCGTCACCTGCTTTCGACATTCACTGTCCCGGGACTGAATATCCAGGATATTTTCAACCAGGCCGGCATAGGTGTGATGGAAGAGACCGGGGACAAGCAGATCCCGTGGATTTCAAACACCCCGATTCCCCGATATTTTTTAGCTGGCGGGCCGGGGGACGGTGACCGAACAATCTCTAACAAAAGCAGTATCATAGTCAAACCCAGTCCACCGGACAGCCGGATCAGAATACTCAATAGCGCGCTAAAATATAGGGACGGCATTAAACTTGAGCCGGGCTGGTATCATATCGAAGTGTCTGCAAAAGGGTATCAGCGACAAAGACAGTGGGTAAACCTTGAGCCGGACCAGGCCTATCTACTGTATGTAGACCTTGTTGAAGAGTCCGGGCCTGAGACGGTTCTCCGGCCCTCTCCCGGCGATACCTGGACCGACCCCGTCACGGGTATGGTGCTTGTCTGGGTGCAGGAAGGGTGTTTCCAGATGGGACAAACCCGGTCGGAAAAGGATTACCTGATTAAAGAATATGGCCGGGAACACCATGATAAATATTGCACTGACGAATCTCCCCGGCACCGGGTCTGTGTAGATGGATTTTGGATGGCGGCAAAAGAGGTAACCCGGGATCAGTTTGCTCTGTTTATCCGGGAAACCGGATACCGCACCGATGCGGATAAAAAGGGCAAGGCATGGATCTTTAACAAAGATACAGATTGGACATGGAAGGAAACATCCGGACATAACTGGAAAAATCCGGGATACAGCCAGAGTGGAACCCATCCGGTGACGGCCGTATCCTGGAATGATGCAAAGGCGTTTATCAAATGGTTGTCAAAAAAATCGAATCAGACCTTTGCCCTGCCCACGGAAGCCCAATGGGAATATGCAGCCCGGGGCGGAACAACAGGCATGCGGTTCTGGGGCCGGGATGATGAAAACACCTGAACCTATGCTAATATTGCTGATAAGGGAAGCAACTGGAGTAACGCATTTCCTTGCAGTGATGGGTATAGATTTACAGCTCCGGTCGGTAGTTTTCGTTCCAATCCATTTAGACTGTATGACATGCTTGGCAATCTATGCGAATGGTGTGAAGATGTTTATGATAAGAATGCTTATGCAAAACATGCAGACAAAAATCCAGTGATTACTTCTGGTGACGTGTCCCGGGTGATCCGTGGCGGCAGCTCGGGCAATGACCAGATGGGCGTGCGGGCTGCTGACCGCTACGGGGATGTTCCTTGCAGTGCGGGCAGCCACGTAGGGTTCCGTCTCTGCGCTCCCCAAGTCCGGTAAGCCGGTTTGTTATAAATAAAATCGTTCAGAACAGTACAGGTCATCAGTTTCGAATGAATATGATCTTGGAGCAGAGGAAAGACAGATTCATCCGGAACTGATGGCCGCCGTAGAATATTTTGATGACAAGCAAAGGAGAATGAATGAATTATAAAAATATTCACCGATCCGATACCAGCCCCGGAAAATCCAGAAAATTTAAACAGTCTCTTATCCTCGTTTTTGTTAAGGCCGATAACGGCCGGATTGAAAGCCCCGAGGCAATAAAACAAAGCAGGAGCTGACCAATGAACATACACAATGAAGGGACACACAACAAGCTTAGAGCCTGCATCATTTTTTCACTGGCATTTTCGTTGATATGTTTATGTCTTTCCTCATTATGTCATGCCACTCCGACCCGGGGGATAAAGCGGGTGGTCAAAAACGGCAACCAGGTATTGCTTTACGAGGAGAGCCATGCCCTTGTAATCGGGGTTTCCAGGTATACAGGGGGCTGGCCGGTTCTGCCTGGTGTCGAACAGGATATCCGAGATGTCAAAGCCGCCCTTGAAAAACATGGATTCAAGGTGACCACGGTATTGGACCCGGACAAGACAGAGCTGGATCAGGCGTTTGGTACCTTTATCAATCGCCACGGTAAAGGAGCAAACAATCGTCTTTTATTCTATTTTGCCGGCCATGGATATACCCACAAGCCCAAATGGGGAAAGAAAAAATATGGTTACCTGATCCCAAAAGATGCCCCGACTCCTGACCATGATGCCGGCAGCTTCAAGCTGAAATCTTTATCCATGAAGCGGATTGAAGAGTACGCTTATGACATTGAGGCCAAACATGCGGTATTCATATTTGACAGCTGTTTTTCAGGCTCCCTGCTGTCCATGGTGCGTGCCGTGCCCGAGGATATCAATAAAAAAAGCGCCAGTCCCGTGCGCCAGTTTTTAACCTCAGGAGATGAAACGGAAAAAGTCCCGGACAAAAGCATCTTCAAGGCCCAGTTTGTGGCAGCCCTGAACGGTGAAGGGGACCTTAACAAAGACGGTTACATTACCGGTACGGAACTCGGCGGTTTCCTTCAAAACAAAGTGGCCGTTTACTCCAGAGACAGCCAGCATCCTCAATATGGCACCATTCGTAATCCAGAGCTGGATAAAGGAGATTTTATTTTCATTCTTCCCGAAGACAAAAATAACGAACAAAATACCGGTATCGTAAAGCCTCAGCCTCACGATCGGACGTTTATATCACAAGGACCTGATCCTGAAAATGAACTTTGGCAGGAGGTAAAAAACAGCAATGATTTAATGGGTTATCGATATTATCTTTCTAAATATCCTGATGGTAAATATACCGATACGGCAAGATTCAAGATTAAGAACCTTGAGAAAAAAGATGAGCAAGAAAGTAAAGGTAGCATAACGGTTAAACCCACCCCTATGGACAGCCTGGTTAGGATTCTGAATATCGGTCCGAAATACAAAGATGGTATTGAACTAGAAGCGGGGACGTATCATATCGAAGTGACAGCCAACGGTTACGAACGATACCGAAAATGGATTACACTGGAATCCAGCCAGAATCTTGCCTTGAGTGTCGATTTGAAAAAAAAAGCCGGAACCACTATCAATTCTATCTCGCATAACGGTATGTCAGAAAATGAGTCTAAACAAAAGTCAGAGCTCTGTAATCTTGTCAGCCGACTTTTTTATGCTTTTGAACCTGTTATGAAGGTTTCAGATTTGTTGAAGACGGGTTTGTCGTTGTTAAATCAAAGAACCGTATCAGATAACGATGTAGATAAACTGTACGAGTTACGTGAGGAAATCATGATACAAGTGGAGAATATTGATCTGAACAAACTACAAGAAATCGTCTATGATATTAAAAGGATAGAATCAAACCGCTCTCACTCTGAAACAAAACTATCAAAAGAAGATTGTTATATTTTCTCAAAGTTTGAACAAATGAGAGAGAGGCTGGATAAGTCAGGCTGGGATATAGAAGATTTAGAAGCAAAAGCCTTTGAATTTGATCAAAAAATTGATGAGTTAGAAAATAAATTAGAAGGCAATTCCTTTCCATCAGAAAGTATGTTTTCCGCAAAAGCATTTTGTTCTATGACAGGCAGTATGGGCGAAGGCTATGATGAGTCAGACCCCGACATGGCCTTATCCATGGCTATTGAGGATTGCATATTCAATGGAGGCGTACCTGATTGCTGTTACCAAGGAGCATATTTACTAAACGATTACTGAAAACCACAAAAAATGAAATCAACCTCAAAATCATTGGCAACCTTTGTGTCATAGGCAACTATATGCACTGAAAGGGGAATGTATGTATCTAGTGCCTGAACGGAAACCCTGATATCTGACTCATTGAGGCTCGGCAGGCTGGTCAAATTTTCGTCATCGCCTACCCCTCCTGATAAAAAATGTGGTGGTCACCTTAATTTCAGCGGTTCATTTGAAATTTACTTGATTTCGGACGCAACTCTACTGTTGGTCGTGCTCTTTTTCTTTGTGATTGCCGGGTTTAAGAGGCTTTGCGCCGTTCTGTCCGTTGAAGCTTTTTCAATTCCTTTTGTTGTATATGGTGCCCGATGATCTGGAGGTTCCTTGCCAAAATCGAAAGACTGACATATCGTTTAAATCCAAGGATGCCACTATCCGGACACCGGTCTAAACCATGGTTTTCCAGACCATTGATTGCTGATTCCACTGCAGAGTGTTTTTTTCGGTGCTGGATGAAAACATCTGCTGTTTCCTCTTCAAGTTCAGTTTTGTTCCGTTTTCCCTTTTTCGGGAGCACCAAAATATCCAACATCCCTTTCAGCTCCTTTTTATTAGCAGGACTATAAAAGCCTTTATCAAAGCTGCATCCCCTGAGGTTGTTAAATTTATTTTGAGCCGCATTAATAATGGGAACGGTTACTTTATCATCGGTTTCTTTCTCCATCACTTGATGGTGCAGTATGAGGCCATATTTATCCTCTACAATGCAAACCCGCAGACCCAATTCCTGGGGGACACCGGCCTTCCCCTTTGAAATCCATTCCGTATGGGGTTCAAAAATAGAAAAGACCTTTTCGGCATGTGGTATCTTTTCACCCTGAATAACACGCCGCTGAATCAGATCCACTTGCAGGATTGCATGGTCGATATATTCTATCAGTTCTTTTATCTGCGCTACGCATATCGGATTAGATGAGCCAATGGTTTCAATGGTCAAATTCGCCTTTTGAATGAATTGTTCAGCAGCTTCGATATATAATCTGTGGGCTTCAACAATCAGTTGAGCCCTTTTGGTCTTTTTCTGTTCATCTTTTGAAGTGGAATGTTTTAATCGCTGAGCTTGCCGAAACAGTTTTTTAAATGTCCTGATATTATATTCTGATTGCCTCCACATACTCATTCCCAGGCTCTGGCATATAACTGCGGCACTCTGAATCGTTTTCCTGATAGCATCAAAAAGCAGATTAATGTCTGTGGGATAGTGAACATCGGTTTCAACAACAAAAGAGTCACACTTTCCCATTAATGCCTGGTCTTTTTTTTTACCAGTAGCTTGTGTCCTTCTTTGACAACCAACGTATTGATTTCATCGAGAATCTCAGGGGTTAAAAGCTGAACATTGTCCTTCAAGGTTTGGAGCGCATACATGTCATCATCGTCCATCAACCCGTGACCAAGCATCTGTCTTATTGTCTTGTGATTATTGACGATTTCTTGAAGTTTATCATAATCCCAGTTGCAGTTGAGCCGAACTGTTCCCATCACAAGAATTTTCCATAAATCCATTCCGGGTCGCCCATTTTTTGAATTAACATCCTCTGGGACTATGGTTTCGAGAATTTCGAAAACTTTCTGACGAAGCGTTTTATGGCAAAAAATGTGCTGGAGCCCTAAAAGGAGCTTGGGAATTTCATCTCTGGCTCTCATGTCAATTTTGATCTGGTCGATGGGAGTCTGCCCGAATGTCATTTGTGGCTCAAAAACTTTACGCAAAACAACCTCGAAGTTCTATTGGGTTTGTAAAAAATCAAATTCCTACCAAACTGCGCAGTATCAAATAAATATTTTAAATTCAATTAGTTATTAAATCATACTAACTAGAAAAATTCAATAAGTAATTCAAGTCTTTTCCAAAACTTCAAAAATAATTTCAGCGTCATCCCCCTGAAAAATAGAGTGTTTTGAATTTCCGGTCAGACACTATCTAAGAGTGAATACAAAAATAATAAGATTCCATTTTTTATCATTTCTTCTTTCCGGGATGATCATGTTGTTTTAAAAAAGCTGTGTTCCAGCCACAAATTCTGACAAAATTTTGGCAAAAGCTAAAAAACATTATATACATCCAACCATATACACCGGATAGTTGTCGATGATAAGGACAGGTCGGTTAAAAGCCTTGGGCAAATCAACAGAACAGGGACGAACCATTGAACAGGCATAATAAAAGTACACAAAACAATTTTAAAGCTTGCATCATTTTTTCACTGGCATTTGTGCTGATATATTTATGCGTTGCCTCATTTTGTCCGGCCTCTCCGACCCGGGGAGTTAAGCGTGTGGTTAAAGATGGTAGCCAGGTATTGCTGTACAAGGAAAGCTACGCCCTGGTCATCGGGGTGAGCCGGTACTCCCGGGGCTGGTCCGACCTGCCCGGGGTGAAAAAGGATATCCAGGATGTGAAAGCCGTTCTGGAGCAACACGGATTTGACGTCACCACGCTGCCGGACCCGGATCTGGAAGAACTTGAACATGGCATTACCAATTTTATCACGAGCCGGGGCATGGGTAAGGATAACCGCCTGCTGATCTATTTTGCCGGCCACGGCCATACCTTGGCCCCCAAATACGGCGGGGCAAAACTGGGCTATCTGGTTCCGCGAGGCGCCCCCAACCCCTATGAGGATTTAAGCGGATTCAAGTCAAAGGCATTGTCATTCAAGCGCATAGAGGAGTATGCCTTGGGTATTGATGCAAAACATGCCGTGTTTATATTTGATGCCTGTTTTTCCGGTTCCCTGTTGTCCATGGTCCGGGCCGTGCCCGAGGAGATCGGCAACAAGACGGCCAGACCGGTGCGCCAATTCTTTACCTCGGGCAATGAGAAAGAGAAAGTGCCGGATAAAAGCATTTTCAAGGCCCAGTTTGTGGCGGCCCTGAACGGTGAAGGGGATCTGAACCGGGACGGATATGTCACCGGCACGGAACTGGGCAGTTTCCTGCAGAAAAATGTGGCGGTCTATTCCCGGGAGACCCAGCACCCCCAGTACGGCACCATCCGCGACCCTTACCTCGACAAAGGAGATTTTGTTTTTATACTGCCTAAAAAAAACGCTTCCGGCCAGGTTTTAGAAAGTGGCAGCAACAAGCCTTCCGCTCTGGTTTGGACCGCAGGGGGGCCTGATCCGGAATATGAACTCTGGCAGCAAGTTAAAAAAAGTACCGGCCCTAAAGATTTCAATTTTTTCCTGTCTGAATATCCAAAAGGAAAGTATGCGTCTACAGCCCGGTATATGATCTGGAAACTGACCCAAAAAAACGGACAATCACAAGGAACGTCCGGAATCAGTTCAAGCAATAATAACAAGCCGATAAGACCAATATCTCCCTCCCCCGGCGATACATGGACTGACCCGGTCACGGGTATGGTGTTTGTCTGGGTAGCGGAAGGGTGCTTTAAGATGGGGAGCAATTCAGGGAAGTATGATGTAACACCAGTCCACCGGGTCTGCCTGGACGGTTTCTGGATGGGGAAAACAGAAGTCACTCAGGGTCAGTGGGAAAAGATCAAGGGAAATAACCCTTCATATTTTAGGTCCGGGAACAACTACCCTGTGGAACAGGTATCCTGGCATGATGCAAAAAAATTTGCATCGAAGCTGAGTGCCAAATCAGGACAGGAAGTTACACTGCCTTCGGAAGCCCAGTGGGAGTATGCGGCCAGGAGCGGGGGAAAAGATGAAGAATATGCAGGAGGTGATCATCTGGATCAGCGGGCATGGTACTTTCACAACAGCGAATATAAAACTCATACGGTCGGCACTAAATCACCAAACGAACTTGGTCTTTATGACATGTCCGGCAATGTATGGGAGTGGTGTGAAGATGTCTACGATAAGAATGCCTATTCAAAACATGCCCCAAAAAATCCACTTGTTTCATCTGGTGGTTCGTCCCGGGTGATCCGGGGCGGTAGCTACCGCAACGACCCGAAGGGTGTGTGGGTTACTTACCGTTACGGGGATATTCCTGACAATGTGGACGGCGACATAGGGTTCCGTGTCTGCGTTCCCCGGGTCCGGTAAGCCGGTCTACCGGAAACAGAACCGCCCAGAGCAGCACAGGTCATCCGGAACGGATGACCGCCACGAAATATTTTGAGGATTGAAAAAAATCCCATCATAAAAAAAATCAACCAGGGAAATGAATGATTTTCATCACCTGTCCGTATCAATTATGTAAGGATATAAACCAGAATGACTGAACAGGCTGAATATCGACCTGAACGATAAACACAAAAAATTGACCTTACTTGAAAAAGTAGGTTTTTCAAATTGATTTCAGAATTAGATACCTTGAAAGGAGAGTATATGCATCAAAGAGTGAATACAAAAACAATAAGATTCCATTTTTTATCATTTCTTCTTTCCGGGCTGATCATGTTGTCTTTAGCAAGTTGTGTTCAGGCCACAAATTCCGGGGAATCAATCTACCCCAGTCAGACAACCACCTCAAGAGGGGTTATCCGGAATAAAAAAATCAAACAAGACAACCCTCAGTCACAGCCTGATAAATCAGACCCTTGTATCAATTCAGCGGATGCTTCTTTGCCCCGCCATGAAGCCTTAAGACAAATCGGAAGATGCTACTATAATCAAGATCAATATGGTCCTGCTGAACAATACCTGCAACTGGCTATTTCCGAAAAACCCCAATATGCAGCGGCATGGAACAACATCGGATGGCTTTATGGTAAAATATCCCGTTATTCAAAGATGAAGGATGCATTTGAGAAGGCCATTGCATATGGAGACGATCCTTATGGGCAGGATTACATCGGACTTGGGGAAGCTTATTATCACCTAAAGGAATATCCGGAAGCCAAACAAAAATTCCAGAAGGCCCTTACTTTAAAGGACAATGACGAATCTCATGCTGATGCAAAAAGGTGGCTTGGATTTACAGCATACAAGCTGGGACAAAAACAAACTGCTGAAAACTATTTCCGGGAATATATTACCATAGACCCAAAACGCCACGTTGCTTTGAGAAATATCGGCAGGTTTTATTGGGAAGAAGACGATTACGAACCTGCTGAACATTATTTGCAACTGGCCATTTCCGAAAAACCCCAATATGCACGGGCATGGAACAATATTGGATGGGTGTATGATGAAACATCCCGCTACGCAAAAATGAAGGATGCCTTTAAAAAAGCCATTTCTTATAGTGAAAATCCAGACGGCTGGGATTACATTGGGCTTGGGCGAGCTTATTATAACCTGCAGGAATATACAGAGGCCAGACAAAACTTTCAGAAAGTCCTGACCTTAAAAGTAGTAGAAAATTCTCATGCGGTTGCAAAAAAGATGCTTGGATTCACCGCGTACAAACTCGAAGAAAAAAAGACAGCTGAGAAATATTTTCAGGAGTATATCACCATCGCTCCCGAACGTCATGTTGCTTTAAGAAATATCGGCAGGTTTTATTGGGAAGAAGACGATTACGAACCTGCTGAACATTATTTGCAACTGGCCATTTCCGAAAAACCCCAATATGCACGGGCATGGAACAATATAGGGTGGGTTTATGGTGAAATCTCCCGTTATTCAAAAATGAAGGATGCCTTTGAGAAGGCCGTTGCATATCAAGATCATCCTGGTGGGCAGGATTACATTGGGCTTGGGGAAGCCTATTATAACATGCAGGAATATACGGAAGCCAAACAAAGATTCCAAAAAGCCCTGACCTTAAAAGTAGAAGAGAATTCTCATGCTGATGCAAAAAGGTGGCTTGGATTTACAGCATACAAACTGGGAAAAGAACAAACTGCTGAGAAATATTTTCAGGAGTATATTGCCATAGCCCCAAAACGCCACGTTGCTTTGAAAAGGGTTGGTAGATTTTACTATCAGTATGGGAAATATGACCAGGCAAAACAGTACCTGAAAAAAGCGGTTACAAAAAAATCGGATTATGGCTTGGGGTGGAATAATTTGGGATGGCTTTATTGGAAACAGGAAAAATACGCTAGGATGAAGGAAATGTTCCAAAAAGCAGTAGATTCCACCCACCATCATGACAATATTTACAATTACGTCGGTCTAGGTGCCGCATGGTACTACCTTGGGAATCTTGTAAAGGCCGAAGCTTACTTTGATAAAGCATCCCCTCTTGTAAAAAATGATTCCAATATTAATGAACTAAACAGCTATCGTATTCTGTTGTCCTTAAAACAAAAGGATTACCTGCAAGTTGAACGGTTGTGGCAGGAACGGCCATCTTTACAGATTCACATGAGATTAAAAAATAACGAAGGCCTGGTTACTTTTGTTGAAAAAGGCCACCTTGGTCATCTTGCCGGTATCAGAGAAGGAGACAAGATCATCACAATAAACAATAAGGCACTGACAGACAGTGGTTCCAAAAAATGGATAGAAAAAAGTTTGACCTATGGAGACGCAATTAATATCGTGCTTCGTCGTGACGGGGAAAAAATCACCCGCAAAGTCATACTGGACTACCAACATTACTCTCCCTCGATAACCGGTAAGACCAATATCATCGCTGACAATGATCCGCCTGTCATCATCGTAAATAAAATCAACCCTGTAACCAGCCTAAAAAGGCTCTCCCTTAAAGGAAGTGTTCGTGATAACAAAGGCGTTTATCAGGTTCTGATCAATGGGGTGGATACAGATCTGGATGAGGATGGGAATTTCACACATGGGGTTAAACTGGCATACGGTCAGAATATGATTCGAGTTTCAGCGTCGGATATCAACGGCAATTCCGCTGAAAAAACTTTAAGTATTACACGGAAAAGTCAAAACAAGCAAAGGCCGGCAAAACAGGAATTTACCCAGGAAGATGACAGCAATGAACTGGTAAAGGGCAAATACTATGCTCTTTTAATCGGAATACAGGACTATTTATACGAATCTGTTGTAGATCTTGATTTTCCCGTATCAGATATCATCAGGTTCAGAGAGGTATTGAAAAGCAATTACACCTTTTCCGATGAAGATATTATTATTCTGAAAAATCCCAATAGAAAAAAAATTCTTCAAACCTTGGATCACCTGACGAATCAATTGACCCCTAAGGATAACCTGCTGATTGTTTATGCCGGCCATGGGTACTGGGATAAAAAGCTGGAAATGGGCTATTGGATTCCGAGTGATGGCTGCCGTGATGACAAATCCGGATGGGTGGCAAATTCTACAGTAAAAAACTACCTGAAAGCTATTGATGGTCAACACCTGCTCCTTGTTTCGGACTCTTGTTTCAGCGGGAGTTTTTTCAAAATGCGAAAGGCATTCAAAGGCCCTTTGCCATCCGTAAAAAAAATGTACAACCTGCCAAGTAGAAAAGTTATCAGCAGCGGGGCCATGGAGATGGTACCGGATCATTCTGTTTTTATGGAGTATTTGGTAAAACGGCTTGAAAAAAACAAAGACAGATATATGGATGCCATGCAGCTGTTTGCCTCAATGAGGGATGCTGTAATCAACAACAGTCCCATCAATCAAACCCCGTTGTATGGGACCATCCAACAGGTCGGTGACGAGGGAGGAGATTTTATTTTTGTTCATAAATAAAGACATATAAATCTCATTACGGGATATCTATCATCATATCGGACAAGATATTTTGTTCAATTTTAATATTTGGAAGGCAGGTTGAGGTAAAAGACAACCATTTCCAAACTATAAAAAGCGTACATTCAGGCAAAGGATCGGCGGAATGTACGCTTTTTTTCGCGTCATTGATTTAATGTGACTCATGGGCAAGCAATTCCGCCGCCTCTTTCACATTCATCCCTTCATGTATCAAGCCGTAAACCGCTGACAATAATGCGGTGGGGTGCGGGCTTTGCCATACGTTTCTTCCCATGACAATGCCTTTGGCACCGCCCTGAAGCGCACCATATATCATATTGAGCGTGTCAAGATCCGTTTCACATTTGGGGCCGCCGGCAATCATCACCGGCACCGGGCATCCGGCCACGACCTTATCAAAATCGGTTTCCGTATAATAGGTCTTGATGATATCCGCTCCGTGCTCGGCGCCCACTCTTGCACCAAGCGCAATAAACTTGGGATCCTTTTTCTTATCTTCATTCACTTTTCCCAGGCCAATAACCCCTAAAAGCGGCATGTCCCATTTTCGGCATTCTGTTGCCATTCGGGCCATACCAATCAGGGTTTCATGCTCATTTACCGAGCCGACAAAGGCTGAGGTTGCCATGGCATCCACGCCAAGCCGCAAGGCCTCTTCGGCATCTGCGGTTTGACCTTCCCGGGTCAATTCCGGTCCGGCAATGGTGGCACCGCCGCTGGCACGCAGGATAACCCCCGGATCGCCTGCCGGGTCAAACGCATAGGTATATATACCTTTGGTCATCAACCAGCAATCAACTTTGTCCGTGGCGTCCAGTGTTCGAATCGTATCGGCAATATCCACAATGCCGGTCATGGCACCAAGTGCCATGCCGTGATCAACCGCAAGGACCAAAGAACGTCCCGTTTTTTTATTCAGAATTTTTCTTAGCCGTCTCTCTTTTCCATCCATAATTGACGTCCCCTTTCATAAATTAAAATTCTAAAATTCGACAATCCCACGAATCATTTGCTGGTTTTTGGCGCGTTCTACGGCTTCTAAAAACGTATCAAGTGTAAACCGGTCAGTGACGAGGTCATCAACGGTGATTTCATTGTTTATAATAAGCCCAAGGCACTTTTCGAAATCTTTGGGTGATGCCGCAAAGGTTCCGGTTAAATTTATTTCGCAGTAGTGAAGCCATCTTGGATCCACCGAAATTGTGTGGCCGGCCGGTGGCCCACCAAAAATATTAAATGTACCGCCTTTTCCGGTCAACTGCAAATTTTCCTCAATCACAGATGGTATGCCTAAAGATGCAATAACAGCCTGTGCGCCTTTGTTGTCGGTCAGCTTCATGATCTCTTCAATGTGATTTGTCTGGGTTGGATTGATACAATGGTCCGCACCCATCTCTTTGGCAATCGCCAACCGATCTTCCAGCAAATCAACGACAATCACAACGGCACCCATCCACTTTGCCAGCTTCAGGTGCATAAGCCCCATGGGACCGGCCCCCAAAACCACAACAACCTGGTCCGCTCCAACCTTACAGGTGGTCAGGGACGCCATGGCGCAGGACAAGGGTTCTGATAAAACCGCTTTGTCAAAGGGCACGTCATTGGGAATCTTTATGACCCCGCCAATATTCACAATCTCTTTGGGAAGACGCACATACTCGGCAAACCCACCTTCAATACCGTGTGCCAAACCAAATTCGTGCTCACATAAATTATGCCTGTCCCGGCGGCAGTAATAACACTCTCCGCAAACGGCAATTGGATAAACCGCCACCCGATCGCCCTTTTGAAACGCCGTAACACCCTCCCCTAGTTCAAAAACCTCCCCCACCACCTCATGCCCCAAAATGGTGGGCAAATCTTTAGGAAGTCCTTGACCCAGCAAGGTTTTAATGTCGGTGGCGCAAATGCCTGATACTTTTGTTTTTACAATCATTTCTCCGGCATTTGCCGTTGGTGTCGGATATTCTTCAATTCGAATATCATTTTTTCCATGGACTACTGCTGCTTTCACGAATGAATTCTCCTAATTTTCTATTGCTTACCGCCAATGTTTGCCATCAATGCCGTTAGCTTTGCCGCATCTTTCTTTCCACGGGTCGCTTCCACGCCGGAGCATAAATCAATACCGTAGGGGTTAATCTTGTCAATGGCCTCTGCCACATTATCCGGATTGATTCCGCCGGCCAGCCAAATGGGCACCGGACCCTGAATCGAATCCATCAGTTCCTTAACGATGTCCCAATCCGAAGTAATTCCTGTCCCGCCGAATTTCATCTCTCCCTTAGACAAGGCGGCTGTATCAAAAAGCAGGGCGTCAACACCGGCCATCACTGAAGTTTCAACCGTTTGTTGAAAATTTTCTACATCCACCGCTTCACCGGCTTGGGGCAAATGAATCGATTGCCAGACCTCCACCTCCGGATATGTCTTCTTCAAATATGTAACAAAAGAGGGTTCCGCTAAACTTAAAAATTGCACGGCAAATGGGTTCAGTTGTTGAATAAGCGTTTCAACACGCGTTGATGCCATATTGTAAACCAAAGCAACCGGCGGCAGGGGTGGAGACGAAAAAAGAGACTTGGCCGTTTCAATAGTCAAAGATCTCGGGGAAAAATCAACCTCCACCACCACGCCGAAAAAATCAGCCCCGGCATCGGCAGTCATTTGGGCATCTTCCACATTGGTGGTGCCACAAATTTTGACTTTGTAACCACTTGTCATAAGACTTATCCTTGAAGCCAGGTGTCATTTATAAATGTTCTTTCAACCCCGTTTTCCGTGATCGTGCCACCAACATTGTCAACTTCGGTTTCAATAATGCGCGAGTCTGAAATTTTTTTAGACTGAAGGTATTTCAGTGCCCGATCATAGGCGTCCTGATTTCTGGTCAAGGCATATACCGTGGGGCCAACGGAACTCATACCGGCAACCTCAATCCCCATTTCCCGGAACGCATTAATATAACTGTATATTGGGGTTCCATAAGCCCCGTGTTGTTCACACTCGGCCCGTTTGGATCCCATATGTGTCAATTCAAAGAGGGCATCACCCATCTTTTTAAGATCATTACGGATCATTGCAGGAATCATGTCCATCAAAACAATTTGTGCCTTGGCGCCGACCTGAAGCGCATCCAAGGTTCTTGCCCGTCTCATTAAAAGTTCAACTTCGGATTCGGCAGCAGTTTCAACCCCTTTGAATTCGTCCTCCAGGCTATCAACCTCCGGGATAAACATCAGCACCTTGGTATCCGGCAGAGCCACGCGCTGGACCAGCACCAGATCATCACTGGCCACCACCCAGCCTCCGTTGATACTCACCATGGCACCGATACCGGTTTCAAAGGCCGGCAGCAGATATTGTTCATTCACAGGGCTTTCCTCACACGAATGAAACCCCATAATCCGTCTGAGTTCCCATCCATAAAAGGGCCTTCCCAAAACTTCATTCATACCGATGCACACAGCACACATACTGCCGATGGAAGAGCCGAGCCCCACATGCCGACGTTTATGGTCCTGCAGTTCTATTTCAAACCCACCGTCATACCCCAATAATTTTCTAAAAATATGTCCGTAATGCGCCACGATCAACTGGCGTTCGCCCGTTGTGCGAATCACCGGTTCCGGAATCGATTTGATCTTCGCATAGAAATAAACACCAATACTCACACCAAGGCCACCGCCACCTGGACGGTTCAAATTAAACCGGTTCATATCAAACACGTTAAGATGAAGCCTTGCGGGCACTTTGACCTCTACTTCCCGCACTTCAACATCTCCAACCTGTCGTGGCTCAAGGTTCATTTTCTCATAAGAATGGATAAATCTTTCGTCACCCGGCTCAAACTCCTCCAACACCGTGGTCACTTTATCAAATCGGCCGCCTACAATATCAATTTCGACCTTCTGCTTTTGCTGTGTTTCCTTCTGACTGTCCATTCGGTTCCCCTTTGCTTGAAAATCGTTAATTAGGCTGTCAAAATTTCGGTTGTAAAAATATAGGCTGTCAAAATAGGCGGTCAGCATACTTAAATAGATAAATCTCGTCAAGGCATCTCATTGCCGCCCAAAGCAATGGATATTACTTGCATTATGGCAACGATCTTGAGTGGCACGCACGAATTGTAACTGTATTTTTTAAACAGAAAAACCCACATTATTCAATTTTCTATTGGCTCATTTCCCAATGATCATCGACTGGCGATCGCAATTTAGTTGACGATCGCAATTTTTACCAAGGCGAAATTCCATCAATTCATTTGAATACACCCAATGGTGTTTACACATAGAAATGAACGAGTTCAAATCCTGAACAATCTTTGCTATTCATAAGTACAGAGAAAAGATCAAAGGCAAAATACAAGAGGATGGTTAATCGTTGTACCTACGCTTTTTTGAGAAACTATATTTATTGACCAATCAACTATTAGCAGATTGTGATTCGACAATATCTGCTGATCATATACTTGCACTTATGTAAGTAACAGAACACAACATCATGGAAAAATAATCGCATGGACATATAGTGAAGCTATTTTTTTTAGATAAAATTTATGTCCAAATAAGAAGAATAAAAATTTTGCAAATCTCAAAAAACACGTCAGGTTTCTTTCCTGGGAAGAGGCCCCCTCAGGCCCGCTCCCCGAAAAGAATGCAACATTTAAATGTCACTCAATAAGTTGTTCAATGACTTTCTTGGTCTGTTGCAAGACCAGAATACCCCGTCAAAACAATACGCGTTAAACGATCATACCTCGAGAATAATCTTACCAACATGCGCGGCGCTTTCCATAAGCCGATGGGCATCTGCAGCCTGCTCCAGGGGGAATATTTTGTGGACATTCGGTTTGATTTTTCCTGCCTCAATCACCGGCCATACCTTCTCCCTGAGCTGTGCCGCAATTTCAGATTTGGAGGAATCCGGACGACTGCGCAAGGTGGAGCCCGTGAAAAGGAGACGTTTCAGCATGATGGGCATCAGATTGATCTCGACTTTTGAGCCCTTGTTAAATGCAATCTGAACGATGCGGCCATCCGGCGCCGACGCCTTGATATTGCGTGCAATGTAGTCTCCGCCGACAATATCTAGAATGACATTGGCGCCCTTGATTTCATCTCTAATAACTTCAACAAAATCTTCCTTGTTGTAGTCAATAACCCGATCGGCTCCGAAACCTTTACAGGCTTCACATCGTTCTGCGGGACTGTCGGTGGCATAAACCTTAGAGCCGAAAGCTTTTGCAAGCATGATGGCCGTTGAGCCGATACCGCCGGAACCGCCGTGAATAAGAATGGTTTCCCCTTCTTTGAGTCCGGCCCCCATGAATATATTGCTCCAAACCGTGAAGAACGTCTCGGGAATTCCAGCGGCTTCCACCAAACTCAAGCCTTTTGGAATCGGCAGGCAATGGGGCGCATGAACGGCACAATACTCGGCATAACCGCCGCCATTGGTCAGGGCACAGACCTGGTCTCCCACAGACCAATCCTTGACATCGCTGCCGACGGCAACAATGCTTCCTGTGATCTCCAGACCCAGAAGGTCTGATGCGCCCTTTGGCGGCGGATAAAGCCCTTTACGCTGAACTATATCTGGTCCGTTTACACCAGTTGCCGCCACCTTGATCAGCACCTCGTCCGGTTTCGGCTGGGGCACAGGCCTGCTTCCCACAGTAAGGGCCTCGGGACCGCCCGGTTCTGTAATTTCAATCACTTTCATCTGTTCCGGTAATGTGGATGTCATCGCTGATTTCCTCCATCGTAAATGATTATGAGCTTAGGTCCTTCAAATATCGTCAGGCTTTTTTGTAAATGGTACTGGGATTAAAATTCTCCCGTTCACGTTATAATTTAACTTAAGTATCAGGTCAAACCATAAAAAAGATAAGCAGATCAAGGGGCTGATGATGTCATTGAATCTTTTTAAAAAATTATCCGGCCCCTCAAAATTTTGCCCAACTTGGAAAGCAAGAATCAATTCAAAATGATCCGTCCTTGATAGAGACAGGATATCATGGTATATTCACCCGATTTTCAATCAGTTGGACAAAAATAAACCGTGGCAAAAAAAAAAGACAAAACCATATTCCGCTGCAAAACCTGCGGCACACAGACGCCTAAATGGATGGGACAATGCCCGGACTGTGGCGACTGGGACAGCCTTGTGGAAGAGACTCTGGTGGCCCGGACCCCGGGCGTGGCAGGTGCAGGCCGAACGGCCATTGCCGCAAAACCCGTACCCATCGAATCCGTGGAGACGGGTACCGCCCTACGCATGGGCACCGGCATCAATGAATTTGACCGGGTTCTGGGCGGCGGTATTGTAAGCGGCTCTCTGGTGCTCATCGGCGGAGACCCCGGCATCGGAAAATCCACACTTATGCTCCAGGTGTTGTCCACCCTGGCAAAGGCCGGAAAAAAATGTCTGTATGTATCCGGGGAAGAATCCATCGGCCAGATTTCCATGCGGGGAAAACGCCTGGGGTCCATGGGCAATTCTTTATTTGTGGTATCAGAGACCGATCTTGAGGCAATTCTTGCCATGGCCGAAAAAGATCAATATGACGCCATGGTTGTGGACTCCATCCAAACCGTATTTCATCCCCAGGTCACATCCACCCCGGGCAGCATCACCCAGATCAGAGAAGCATCCATGCAGTTCATGCGCCTGTCCAAAACCATAGGACTTCCCATTTTTCTTGTGGGGCATGTCACCAAAGGCGGTGCCATTGCAGGCCCCAGAATCATGGAGCATATGGTGGACACGGTACTCTATTTTGAAGGGGACAAAAACCATATTTTCAGAATTCTTCGGGCCGTAAAAAATCGTTTCGGATCCACCAATGAGATCGGGGTGTTTGAAATGCGGGACCAGGGATTGACCCAGGTGCCGAATCCGTCGGCTGTGTTTTTGTCTGAACGGGCCCAGGTGGCCCCGGGATCTGTGGTTACGGCCAGCATGGAGGGCTCCCGCCCCATTCTGGTGGAGATCCAGGGACTGGTATCCACCTCGGGACTGGGTACGCCCCGGCGGACGGTCTTAGGACTGGACAGCAACCGAGTGGCCCTGATTGTGGCGGTGATGGAAAAACGCCTGGGCATGAATCTGGCCGGTCTGGACATTTTTATGAATGTCACAGGCGGGGTCCGCATCACCGAACCCTCGGCAGATCTGGCCATTGCAGCGGCGCTTGCCTCAAGCTTTCTGGACCGTCCCGTACACAAGGAGACCACCCTGATCGGCGAAATCGGCCTTACCGGCGAGATACGGGCGGTAAGCCATGCCCAGGCCAGAATCAAAGAAGCCGCCAAAATGGGATTCACCCGCTGCCTTGTGCCCACAGCAACCATGAAGCAATTATCAAAAATCAAAGGCATGGCCATTGAAAGCGTCAGTTTTTTAAGGGATGCCGTGGAGGTTTTATTTGAAGGGTAAAAAAAAACAGACAAAAGGAACCAAGCCGGCTAAAAAAGGCGGCAAAAGCGGCCAGTGGGCGGATCACCTCACACAAAAAGCCAAATCCATGGGATACCCTGCCCGGTCGGTATTTAAACTTGAAGATATTCAAAATAGATTTCAGGTGATCAAAAAAGGGGATACCGTACTTGATTTAGGGTGCTCACCTGGTTCCTGGACCCTTTATGCCGCAAAACTTGTGGGTAACCAGGGACGTGTACTCGGCATTGATTTAAAACCGGTGGAAACAAAACTGCCGCCCAATGCGTCAACCATCCAAGACGATATTCTTCACCCCGAAGACCCGGCTTTTATAGAGACACATGCCGGAACTTTTAACGCCGTGATCAGTGACATGGCCCCGGCCACCACAGGCAGAAAGGATGTGGATGCCATCCGCTCTGTCGAACTGTGCCGCATGGCCCTTGACACGGCCTTGAAAAATTTGGCTTTTCAGGGTAATTTTGTGTGTAAAATTTTCCAGGGAAACGACTTTAAAACGTTTGAACAGGAAGTGAAAGCAGCATTTAAGGATTGCCGGGTGTTTAAGCCCGAAAGTTGTAGAAAACAAAGCAAAGAAATTTATATAATAGGCAAAGAAAAGATTAAATAAGGAGGCAATATCCATGTCAGGACATAGCAAATGGTCGACCATCAAACACAAGAAAGGTGCGGCCGACAAAAAGCGGGCAAAGATATTTACTAAGCTGATCAAAGAAATCACAGTCGCTGCCCGTATGGGCGGGGGTGATCCAAACGCCAATCCCCGCCTGCGCCATGCCATTGACTCGGCCAAAGCCCAGAATATGCCCAAGGACAATGTGGATCGGGCCATTAAAAAGGGTACCGGAGACATGGACGGGGTCAATTACGAAGAGATTATATATGAAGGGTATGGACCCGGCGGCGTGGCGGTAATGGTGGAATGCCTCACGGATAATAAAAACCGGACCATTGCCGATGTCAGATATATCTTTAACAAGGCAGGCGGCAATGTGGGAACCGATGGTTGCGTGGCCTGGATGTTTGATAAAAAAGGCGTAATTACCATTTCCAAGGAAAATTCAGACGAAGACACCCTCATGGAAGTGGCCATTGATGCCGGAGCCGAAGATATCAAGGACGAAGGAGAGAGCTTTGATGTGCTCACTGCACCCGAAGATTTTGATGCAGTCAAAGATGCCATTGACGGTGCAGAAATCACCTATGAGGTGGCTGAAATCTCCATGGTTCCCCAGAACACCACAGCCGTATCGGGAAAAGAAGCCGAGCAGATGATCAAATTCATGGAAGCCCTGGACGATTGTGATGATATCCAAAATTTTTATACCAACGCGGATATCCCGGACGAGGCTTTTGACGCCATGTAATTTGTCCTTAAGATGCAATGAAAATAAAAGGGTCGCCTTGTATATCATGCCGACCCTTTTATTTTTCAAGCATTAAAAATGAAATTTATATAAAATTCAAATTGTTATATCTGTTCTAATGTGTTAAAATAGACCCAAATAAAAGAAAAATAATAGCAGGTGGTCATGAACCCTGTTGATTCAAATGCCGAGAACGGCTTCATAAGCGTATCTTATCCCCTGGATCTTGTAAACCAGGCCCGTGAGGTAATGCTTGGTGCAAACCAGGAGCTTTTCTCTGCCAACGTTGCTGATATCTCGTCAGACCCGCCGACTGAGTTTTCTCAGTTATCCTTTCAACTCACCTCCAGGCTGGACGGATTTTCAGAATTACTCTCTTCCACCGATTTTTTCTCCGAATTATCTCCATATCAAGACGAACCTGCAACCGAAGAGACGGAAAATTCAACTTTTTCGGAAAGTGTTGAAGCGTTGTTTTCAAACAATACAGATACAAATGGGGCATTTTCCGCTTCGGATCTCAAAGCCCAGGAAGAGTCAGTAAAAACAGTGATTGAGGCGTATAACGAACTGGTTGAATGGTTGGACAGCAGTCAATATGCCATCAACCCCTCATTCAAGGCAGACCTGTTTAAGGATATGAACTCACAAGTGCTGGAAAGCATAACATCAAACAAATCCCCAGCCCAAGAAAATGCCCCGGCGACCCGTGTAGATGGAACGGCGCCCCAGGCCCGGCAGACAGAGTCTTTTTCCCCACAGGTGGTTGACGCATCGGACGAGACCATGGAATCGGCCCTTTCGGGAATTGGCCTGACCTTAAATACCGACGGCACCCTGAATGTCGAAAAAAAATTTGACGCGCAGTTCCAAACCGATGTCAGCCGCGCCTATGACGTTTTGGCCGGGAAAGAGGGATTTTTCACCAAAATCGGTTCTGCAATTGATAAGCTGAACAGCAGAGACAGCCGTTTCGATATTTACACCCAAAATGACAATGCCCAGGTCTATACCAGAGATGCGGGTGTTCAGGTCCGCAATATTTACCGGACAAATATTGCGTCACTGCTCAATATTTTCGCATAAACGGAGTTCAACTCAAAGACCGGCCAGGTCATATTCGATATCTTCAAAAGTATCTTCGATTTTATATAAGATTTTATCCGCCTCGGAAAGCTTTCGGTCTGCGATATACCCCTCAATTTCAGCATATAACGCTTTTAGCCGGTCTTTTTGTTTGAGCAAAATATCCTTTACATCCGGATTTCCATCCAGGGCGTAAAGCAGTTTATCCAGTTTTGCCACAAGGTCATAAAGAGCAGGATCGTCGTATTCTTTGATGGCCTTGGCATGCATGAGGGCCGCGGCCAATTTAGGGTATGCCCCTTTTAATCCTTTTGTGTAAAACGGACGCACGTCCACCGTCAACTGCATATACTTACTCATGGTTGCTCTTCTCCTTTTCCCTGACCAGACACGGATAACAATAAAATTTTTGTATTTATTCACGGGGGGGGGATTTACTCATACTCAACGTGCCGAATTTAAAGCGTAAATATAACTATTTGAAATAATTAAAAAAATCTAGATTTTTGTTTTTTATTATGCTATTTTCAATTTCATGGAGATTAAAAGACCTTTTACCGATGAAGAATTTCAAGCCACCCCAGAGCCTGTTCAACGATATATTATCCAGTTGGAAGAGGTGGTTGTAAAATTGCTCAACGAAACAGAGCATCTTAAAAAACGAGTCACAGAGCTTGAAAATAAGCTCAATAAAAATTCTCAAAATTCCAGCAAGCCGCCTTCTTCTGATCCCCCCTTTAAAAAGCCGGATAGAAAAACCCAAAAGGGTCAAAGAAAAAGAGGCGGTCAAAAAGGTCATAAAGGCCATCAGCAAAAACTAATGCTCCCGACATCTGAAAATATCATACTGCCAGGGGAGTGCGTATGTGGT
Source organism: uncultured Desulfobacter sp. (assembly GCF_963664415.1). Lineage (NCBI taxonomy): Bacteria > Pseudomonadati > Thermodesulfobacteriota > Desulfobacteria > Desulfobacterales > Desulfobacteraceae > Desulfobacter > uncultured Desulfobacter sp. The sequence goes on from NZ_OY761445.1 coordinate 2,743,446, forward strand.
TGTTCCGATGTCGTCCCTGATAGCCTTAAGGCATTTCATACCCATCAAGTAATAGAATTGCCTGAAATTAAAATGGATGTACTTCATTTCATCCTTCATAAAGGCGTCTGTTCAAAATGCGGCAAAGTTGTCAAGGCAGATATACCTTCAGAACATCAAACCGGTTATGGACCCCGCCTGAGCGCCCTTATTGCAGAGATAAGCGGAATTCAAGGAAATAGCCGTGAAACTGTTCGCACGTTCTGTCGGTCAGTCCTCAATTTTCCAATATCAACAGGCGCTATTCAGAAGGTTGTAGACCGGGCCTCAGAGGCTCTAAAACCTGTATACTCCCAAATTGCCAACATGGCTCGCTCGAGCGAGGTCAACTATATTGATGAAACATCCTGGTTCCAAAGCGGTGCTTTAAATTGGTTGTGGGTTATGGCCAATAGTTCTGTTGCATATTTTATGATTCATAAGAACCGGTCCAAAGAGGCCTTTCAGGCATTAGTCCAGGAATGGGACGGCATTCTCGTTAGTGACAATTACGGCGTTTATGCAAAATGGATCAACCTGCGACAAACCTGCCTGGCCCATATAATCCGAAAGGCAAAAGCTCTTGCTGAAAGAAAGGATGAAAACGTCAACCAATTTGGCAAACAGGTTGTGCAAGATCTTCAACTGCTCTGTCATTGGGCGAAATCTCCACCTGACAGTAAAGAATGGCGTAGTTTTTACGACCGATTTACCGAATTGATTTTCCAACACCAGGAAGACAAGAATGAAATAGGTACTATGGCTCGTTCTCTGATCCGACAGCTTGAATCTCTTTGGCTTTTTCTCGATATCGTGGAGGTTGAGCCAACCAATAACCATGCAGAACGGACTTTGCGCTATGGTGTCTTATGGCGGAAAAGAAGCAAGGGGACGCAGAGTGAAAAGGGAAATCATTGGGTTGAAAGAATACTGTCCTTCAAACAGACTTGTTTTATTCGTTCGCTTGAATCCTTTCCCATAATGGCTGACTTGATTCATTCATATTTCAAAGAGCAAGAGCCGGATCTTACCTGGCTCTGATTCCGTTTTATTTGTTATACCCCGTGAATGGATACAAATTTTTTATACTGCCAACTTCAAGCAAGACTATTGGCCCATTTCCCGATATTATAGTGCCAAAATATGAAGAAAGGGAGGAATATTATGTTTACCCTCAATGATTTGTTCGATATTGCCATAAAAATGGAAGAAAATGGCCGGGATGTGTATCTAAACGCTTTAGGGAAAGCCGGCAACAGGGAGATTGAAGGTCTTGTTCAATGGATGGCCGAGGAAGAAAACCGCCACAAATCGTGGTTTGAAAAACAAAAATCCGTCATTTCTCCAAGTGGCCGGGATCTCAATATTATGCTTCCCGGTGTAATTAAAGAGATGATGGGAGACAATAGCCTCTCCCTGGATGAACTGGATCTTTCAGAAATCACCACATCGGTGCAGATGCTTGAAACATTCATCATGTTTGAAAATGACACAATCCTGTTTTACGAGTTTCTGGAGGCCTTTGTGGAATCAGAACCGGTCAAAGCAGGCCTACACAAAATCATAGCCGAAGAGATGGGACATGTGGACAAAATATCCGCCATGATTCAATCCCTTAAAGATGGAGGGGATTAACTCCCCTCCAAAACTTAACGCAGTCAGGCCGTTTTTCACTTGGATCAAGCCCCCTGATGAACCGTAATCTGTGGAAAAGGAATATCCCAGTCGTATTGGGAAGCCGCATCAACACACCATCTTTGGATGGCGCGATTTAAACGGTTGTATATAGGCGCCTGGCTGCCTTTAAAATCGGCAATCACAACAAGATCAAGAGAAGAAGCCCCGGCTTCGGCAAATTCCACTTTCAGACTCAGCAGCTCTTCAGCATACCCTTCTTTTTCAATATTAGCTTGAATAAAGGCCAACAAAAGATCAGGAATAGCTGTGGTGGCATCTTTCTGGTGACCATAACCAACACCGAAGGGCACCTTGAGTCTAAAATTCACAGAGAGGTTCAAAGGTGTCATCCCTAAAAAATCCGCCGTCTGATAGGTCTTTTTGGCACCGCCTCTTAATACCAATTCCACGGTTTCATGGCTCAAATGGGTCACGCCGCCCCGGGTGCCGTCGGAAAGGATAACCCAGTCATTTTTCCGGCAGGGAAACCAGGATTCTTGACGATCAAATGTCCTGGATGTTTTGCCGACAAGTTCCGTAATGGGAATTCTCAGTGTAATACCCAAATCAGGATTTTCCAGCAGAGAATGAAAATTGATATGCTTAACCCGCCAAGGAACGCCCTTGTACATCATGCGCTCCCCTTCCCTGACCGCCCCGACATTGAGCATCAGCTTGCTCGTATCCAGATACATGGGCAGGGTGGCCTTGGCCGCCCATATCACGCCCATAATAAAGATAATGGTCAGGGAAAGCAGTACCCAGTCCTCCACAAAATAAAAGACCGCGACGACCGCCAGCACCGTCAATACAAGTGTCATACCCCGATATATCAATTCAAGTACCCGTATATGAAAGGGGCGGTACTCCAATTTGTATCCGGGGACAAAACGAATCAGGTTCCGGTAGAAAAAACCAACCAAGAACACCACACCAATACAGGCCAGTATGGCCAAAATCAGGTACAGGCCCCGGGTTCTAAAAAATTTTTTAACAGAGTCCTGGGTGCTGTCAATGACGGATGCCTCTTGCCGCTCAATTTCGTCAAGCTTGAGCTGCACCAGATCTACTTTGTTTTTTATCTGGCTTTCAAGACCTTTGTACTCGGGCAAAAGATTTTTAAGAGCTGATGCAAGTGCTTTATCTTTGGTCTGACCCATCAAAGATTCAATGCGGGTTCTGGCCTTGATCGCCACGGGAAGCAACTCCTGGTAATTGGCCAGTTCATCATTGAGTTTTGATTTATGCCTGGCTTTAACCGTAAGTCGCTTAAGTTCCATAATCCCGGGTTCGGCCAGGGAGAGCAACTCCTCTTTCCAGTCAAACCGCTCTTTTTTCTTGGTCACAAACAAGCCGATTTCTACACCTGTGGCAGTCATTTCAAAATCGGTTGCAGCGTCAGCTATCTGTTTATCCAGTTCGGCAAGCTCTGCGGAGAGATATTGTTTTTCGGTTTCTGAACTGGCCTTTTCCATGGCCTCTTTCTTTTCATCCATGCGCTGTTTCAGCGTTGTTTTGCTTTTGACGATGGATTTAAGAATTTCAAGGGTATTCTTCTGCTGCGCCTCAGCTTCCGGTGCAGACTGGCCATCTTTCTCAACCTGGGTCTGGGCCGTATCCCCGGGCGACGATGCCGCCGGTGCCTCCTGGCTGATTGCGATACAGGGCAACAGGATCAATGCCGTAATGATAAGTGCTATGTATTTTTTCATTTGCTTATTCTCCGGACCCATGGGCCTTATAAAATTATTCCATAAAGATGAAACTAAAAATCAATTCAGTGGTATACTGAACCTCATTTTTTTTCAAGTGCCGGCGAGATTCTAAACACAGAAAAAGAAAAGGGGCGAAACACATAAAATGCCCTCGCCCCTGAATCATTACGATTTTAATTATTATTAAACTTTATTCTTTTTTTCCGGCATCCGCCATCATTTTAAGCATGGCATATTTTTCCTCAACCTCTTGTCCAAGGGCGGCTCTCAACCTTTTGGACTCCTCGGGAAAACTCTTTTCCAGTGCCGCAAACCGCACTTCACCGCTTAAGAACTCCTGCAGGCTGCCGTCGGGTTGTTTACAGTCAAGGGTAAAGGGATTTTTACCTTCCTCGGCAAGCTGGGGATTGAACCGGAAAATTGGCCAGTAACCGGATTCAACAGCCAGTTTTTCCTCTTCCTGGGTTTTACCCATGCCTTTTTTAATACCCTGGTTGATACACGGTGCATAGGCGATGATCAGGGAAGGTCCGGGATAGTTTTCCGCTTCCAGGATTGCTTTAAGCGTCTGGTTTTTACTGGCACCCATGGAGATGGTTGCAACATAAATATACCCATAACTCATCATCATCCGGGCCATATCTTTCTTCCCAATTTTTTTCCCGGATGCAGCATATTTGGCAATAGCCCCTGTTGGCGTGGCCTTGGAGGACTGGCCGCCCGTGTTGGAGTAGACTTCGGTATCCAGCACCAGGATATTAATGTCATCCCCTGATGCCAATACATGATCCAAACCACCGAAACCAATATCATAGGCCCAACCATCACCACCGAATACCCAGTGGGATTTTTTCACGAATAGATCATTTTCGCCATAGATCTCTTTAAGAATGCCGGAGGATGCATCTTTGAGGAGTTGCTTAAGTTCACTTCCGTATTTTTGGGACGCTTCAAGATTGTCCATTCCGGCGATCCAGCCTTCCATGGCCGCTTTAATCTCATCGGAAACACCCTCTTCGATGGCCTTTTCCATCTTTGCGGCCAGAGTTTTACGTCTGGATTTTGTGGCCAGCAACATACCGTAACCGTATTCGGCAGCATCCTCAAACAGGGAAGATGCCCAGGCAGGACCCTGGCCGTCGGCATTGGTGCAATAAGGCATAGACGGCGCAGATCCACCCCATATGGAAGAGCAGCCCGTGGCATTGGCAACGGTCATTCTCTCGCCAAAAAGCTGGGTGATCAGTTTCACATACGGCGTTTCCCCACAGCCTGAGCATGCACCGGAGAATTCAAGCAACGGTTTCCAAAACTGACTGCCCTTGAGCGTGTCGCGTTTCATAAGATCCGTCTTGAACGGAACAGTCAAAGAAAATTTGTGATTCTCTTTTTCCACGTCCACCTGGGATGCCAGCGGTTTCATTACAAGGGCCGGTGTCTTGGCAGGACAGATATCCGCGCAGTTACCGCACCCCTGGCAGTCAAGGGGATTGACCTGAATTCTGAATTTCAACTCTTCCATGCCCTTGCCTTTGGCGTCAACCGTGCCAAAGGATGCCGGGGCATCTTTGAGTTCATCCGCTGTGGCCACAACAGGGATAATGGCAGCATGGGGACATACAAAGGAGCACTGATTGCACTGGATGCAGTTGTCGGCAATCCACTCGGGCACGTTGATGGCCACCCCGCGTTTTTCATACTGGGATGTACCTGCCTCAAACACACCATCCACGGAAAAGGCGGACACCGGCAGGTCGTCGCCTTCCTGGACATTGATCTTACGCATTACATTATCCACAAAAGGTGTGGCCGGCTCCTCGATTCTGGGCTGATCTTGGGCGTCTTTCCAGGATTCGGGCACATCCACTTTCACCAGGTTATCCAGGGTCTTGTCAACAGCCTCAATATTCATGTTGACGATGGCGTCGCCCTTTTTGCCGAATTTCTTTTTAATATCGGTTTTGAGCAATTCAATGGCAGTGTCAACGGGAAGGATATTTGCCAAATTAAAAAAGCAGGTCTGCATAATCATATTGATGCGGTTGCCAAGACCTATTTCACCGGCAATTTTCACGGCGTCAATGTTGTAGAAATTCAGCTTTTTCTCATATATGGTGCGGCGAACATGGCCCGGAATATGTTTTTCCAGATCCGCAATGGTACCCCATTCGGAGTTCAGCAGAAAGGTGCCGCCCGGCTTAATTCCCATAAGTACATCGTATATTCCCACATAGTTTGACTTGTGACAGGCCACGAAATCCGGAGAATCAATCATATAGGTGCTTTTGATTTTCACATCCCCGAACCGCAGATGAGAAACCGTAAGTCCACCGGATTTTTTAGAGTCATAGGCAAAATATCCCTGGGCATATTTATCGGTGTTGTCGCCGATGATTGTGATGGCTGACTGATTGGCGCCCACGGTTCCGTCGGACCCAAGGCCCCAGAACTTGGCCGAGACAGTGCCTTCAGGCGCTGCGTCAAATCCTTTTTCAACATCCAGGGATGTGTGGGTGACGTCATCAATGATGCCCACGGTGAAATGATTTTTCGGAGACAGGGCCTTCATGTTGTCATATATGGCTTTAACCATGGAGGGATTGAATTCCTTTGAGGATAACCCGTAACGGCCACCGATGATCCGGGGACCTTCGCCATGTTCCATAAAGGCGGTGCAGACATCCTGGTACAAGGGCTCGCCTAAAGCACCGGGTTCCTTGGTCCTGTCAATCACCGTCAGGGTCTCAACTGATGCCGGAACAGTACGCAAAAATTCTTCAATGTCAAAGGGTCTGTACAAACGCACTTTTATCAACCCGAGACGTTCACCCATGCCGTTGAGCTTTTCAATGGTCTCTTCAATGGCTTCACAACTGGAACCCATGGCCACAACAACGCGATCCGCTTCAGGATCACCCACATAATCAAAGGGCTGATAACGGCGACCGGTAAGATCACCGACCTTTTTCATGTAGTGTTTAACAATGGCGGGCACTTTGAGGTAGAAAGAGTTGGTCGCCTCCCTGCCCTGAAAATAGATATCCGGATTCTGGGCGGAGCCCCTGGTGTCGGGGTGTTCAGGATTCATAGCCCTGGCCTTGAATGCCCAGTAAGCGTCATAGTTGAATAAGGACGCCATTTCCTCGTATTCAATCATTTCAATTTTCTGAATTTCATGGGAGGTTCTGAACCCGTCAAAGAAATGGAGGAACGGCACCCGGGCATCCATGGTTGCAAGGTGTGCCACAAGGGCCAAGTCCTGGGCTTCCTGGACAGAGTTGGATGACAGCATGGCAAAACCGGTCTGCCTGGCGGCCATAACATCCTGATGATCTCCGAAGATGGAGAGGGCATGGGCGGAAATGGCGCGGGCGGTTACATGAAAGACACAAGGAAGCAGTTCACCTGCGATCTTATACATATTGGGTATCTTGAGCAACAGGCCCTGGGATGCCGTAAAGGTGGAGGTTAAAGCACCTGCGGCAAGAGAGCCGTGGACGGCACCGGCAGCACCGGCCTCGGACTGCATCTGTTTGATGTCCAGGATCTGTCCGAAAATGTTTTTTCTTCCCTTTGATGCCCAGGAGTCGGCAATTTCACCCAGAGGGCTGGAAGGTGTGATCGGGTAAATTGCCGCCACCTCGCTCATGGCGTATGCCACATGGGTTGCTGCGGTATTCCCGTCAATGGTCTGCATTCTTTTTTTCATAATCTGTCACCTCATTGAATGGTAATGCAAAGTAAGATTTAATCCCAATATATAGAATCCATTGGACAATATAACAAAAAAACACAAAAAAATAACAAAAAAAACCGGTTTGTAGAAAATGCCGCAAACCGACCTTTTAAATTGCCTTCAACTGATAAATAAGCAATCAATTGCTTATTGAGCTTGTTCTATATCTCACAACTAAAAAAACCGGTCAAGACCTATTTTTCACACGGACACACAGGAGAATTTTAAAGGCGCCTTACGCCACCAACGCCGGTACATCAAAGCATTCTTATACTAATGATAAAATAAGATTGACAATGAATGTATTCACATTTATCGTAGTAGAATAATTACGAAATTCACATTTTTATTCGTCAAGCGTTAATACAGGGATTATCCTAACCTAAATCACAAGCTAAGCGAAACACTTTTCATAATTAGCAAAGCTGGACAACTCAGTTGATTTCAATTCACTTGGATATTCTCTTATATGGAAGCCTGCGTAACCTGTAAAAATCTTTTAATTTTCGTTGTGGGCTAAACCTCGGCATTGAAAAAGCAGGCCGGCCCATAGCTGTTATTTAGGATGAATGCCATGAAAATCAGAACAAAAATGTTCCTTGTTTTTGGATGTTCCGTTTTTTTGATTGTATCCATGCTTTCCATTTGGCTCTATTTTTCCATTAAAAGCGAAGTGAAAGGAGAACTTGACAGCCAAATAGCCAATACCATCTCCGCCGTCAAAAAAAGTATGGGTGGGCTTGAGGATATCGCCATTAAAAATTATCTTAGAGCCATTACCGAAAAAGATAAGGATGTGGTCTCTTATTTTTATGGAAAGTTTAAAAAAGGCGAAATCTCCAAAGAAACGCTTAAGCAAAAGACATCCGAAATCATCTTAAACAAAAAAATCGGGGCCACCGGGTATGTTGCCGGCGTTTCCAGCAAAGGCATCTTAACAATTCACCCCAAAGCCGAAGGGGTAAACATAACAAAAGCGTCATTCTGGCCTAAGGTGGAAGCCTTGCTTAAAAACGAAACCAAGTCGGGATATCTTGAATACGACTGGAAAAATCCCAATGAAGACAAACCAAGAAAAAAGGCCGGTTATATCACTTATTTTGAGCCCATGGACCTTATCCTCTGGGCTTCTTCTTACAAGTCGGAATTCACCCAGCTTATCAAATCCGAAGATATGCACGATGCCATTCTTGCCATGAAAATTGGAAATGACGGATATCCGTATGTCTTCAACTATGAAGGGGATATGCTAATCCATCCTTATCTTGAAGGTAAAAATGTTTACGCGGTGAAAAGTCACGACGGCCAACATATTTGTCAGACTATGATCCGTGAAAAAAAAGGCGAATTGGAGTATGACTGGAAGGATGCTGACGGTAAGGTACGCAAAAAAATACTATTATATGATAATATCCCTGATAAAAAACTGATTGTGGCGATAGGCGTTTATAAAGATGAACAGTATGGTCTATTGAGCACAATTAGAAACGTCCTCATCATAGCCTTTTGTGTCAGCATGGCCATAGTTTTCTTTTTAGTCTTATTTTTCAGCAACCGCCTGACAAAACCCATTATAGAAGGTGTCGAATTTTCAAAAAAAATGTCCCAAGGAGATTTCACGGGGAAACTGGAAATCCATCAAAAGGATGAAACCGGTCAATTGGCGACAGCATTAAATTTGATGACCGAAAATATAGGAACAATTTTCAAACAACTCCAAAACAGCATCGAAGACCTATTATCATCCTCAGAAGATCTATCCGAGATTTCACAAAAGATGGCCCAGAATTCCACCCAAATGACCGGAAATTCCGATTCCCTTTCCATAGCGGCAAATGAAATGAACACCAACCTTGCCACGGTCTCCGAGGCCAGCGACAGTGTTATGGACAATATCAATTCAGTGGCTTCGGCCACAGAACAAATGTCCGGTACAATTAATAAAATTGCAGAAAGATCAGAAACAGCCAGATCTATATCGGATAAGGCCGTCACCTACGCCGGAGAGGCTTCAGAACTTGTGGATGCCCTTGGCAAAACCGCATTTGAAATCAACCATGTGACTGAAACCATAGAAGACATATCAAAACAGACCAACCTTCTTGCGTTGAACGCAACAATTGAAGCGGCTAGAGCCGGAGAGGCAGGCAAGGGATTCTCCGTTGTGGCCAACGAGATCAAAGCCTTGGCAGGCCAAACCTCTGAAGCCACCGAGGAGATTCAAAATCAAATCAACAAAGTTCAGCACGCGACCTCTGAAACCGTCACAAAAATAAAGGATATTTCCGACATCATCCAAAATGTAAACGAAATCGTGTCCGACATTGCTTCTGCAGTGGATGAACAATCCTCAACTACCGGAGAAATAGCCGAAAATATGAGCCGTACGTCATCCAAGATGCAGGAGGTTAATGAAAACGTGTCAAGAAACGCTGAATTTTCTGAACAAATCGCAGAACAGATTTCCGGGGTTCATAACGTGGCCTCTGAGATGGAGGAGATCAGTTCAGCCATCGGCCAAAAATCCGGATCTTTCAGACAACTGGCCCAGGAGGTAAAATCCATGTTGTCTAAATTCCGATTGTAAAACGACCAGGCAATTTCCATGGCCCACAACACTCGGCACCCTGAAAAAAGGTATTCCAGAGCCGAGGTTATCCACTCCTTTGGCCGGAGGGACCAGAGCTCGATGTGGCCGCCCTTAAACTATTGGTCGGCAGCCTCGGTCGGTTTATAAGCCCAGAGGATGCGCAATCCACCGAGGCCGAAAGACGAGGAATAAAGATGGATTTTTTGCTCGCACATGCAGACACTATTCAAGAGAAGGCATCCCGGTTCGATGCTGGGTGTTGCCCGGCAATCAAAACGATGCCAAGTGTGTCAAACAGATACAAACAAAAAACCGAACAATGAAATTACAAGAAAATCCGGTGTCTTTAACATCAGCATAAGCGGCTGCATGATTGGAATAGACACCAACAGCACAATTGCTCCAAATATCCCACCAAGCATTGATGCAGAATATGCAGCACCAAACGCTCTGGCCGCCAAATTTCTTTTGGCCAGGGGATAACCGTCTTCCACTGTAATAATGGCGCCAACGGTTCCCGGAATACCAAAAAGAACGGCCGGGATAGTATCCGATGTTGTGGTTACGGATGCCAGTCCCAATATTAGTGCCATCGCAGAATACTCATCCATCTGATTTTAATAGATATTTAAAACTTAATGACTCTATCAACGAAATAGCGGTGACCCTGGGTTGGTGCACGTCTGCCAAACCCGTTCTGCTTGCAACGTACATTCCGCACTCAATTTTATGGTTCTTTGACAATTTATTCAGCGTTTGCACAGCTCTTACGGAACAAAAAAGCATTCCGGCGGGACGTCCAAGGCTCTAAGGTACTGCACTTGAGTATCATTTAGCGGCTTTGCTAATTTTCGTTGTCTTCCAACGGTTATAACTAATATGCTAAGAAACTTCGTAGTCATCATAAAGGCCGTCGGACTATTTGTGGGCTTTTTTTTCCAGCCAGGCAACCGTTTCCCCGTCTTTTTTACATGCAGCTTCAAGTTTCGTTCTATTAGCCGCCAGAGCAACAAAGAAAGCAGGAGAATTAGCCCAAGCGCTTCCACCCGTTTCGGCTTCTTCAGAAAGATGGCATTCACAATGGCTGGATCTTTCAGGAACCCGAAATTTTTTTCGATCCCATCCTGTTCTTTGTAAAGCCTGAGGAGCTCGACTCCTGGCCACTCCTGTTCGTCAGCCTGGGCCGGAACGTTGGTTATGAGTACAAAACAGCCCGCTTCAAGTCTGATCTTTTCTGTTTTTTCTGGATCTTCTTCGACAGTTGCCTTCAGTTCATATTCAATGGATTTCGGCTTCCTGGCTTCCCCTTTTTTGGGACGTCCTTTGCCGTATTTGGGTACGTCAATGATCTCTGCTCGCAAGTTGTAAAGGCTTTTGTCTGCTGCTTTGACCAAAGTGCCGGCTGCCACCTCTGCATCCGGGCGACATTTGAAGGGTTGGAGAGTCGCCTCTTTGATTTTCTTTTCCAGCTGGTCTTTGCTGGTTTTTAATATTCGGTCGATGCGTTTCTGACGCCTTTTATCATGGGCACTGGAGTGATATACAATGGCCCGGTAGGCCCCATCACCAATGGTAGCGGTTGTTTCATAATAACGATAGGATGCGGGCGGTTTCTTTTCGCTTTGGCTTTCGGCCAAAGCCCCAATATCAACCCAGTTGTCGGCTGCAACAGCCTGGGCAATGGCATGCTTACATTCATTGAAATTAGCTGGCAATCGGCTTAAAAAACGGATGCCGTTTCCCTCCGCAGCTATAAGATTATCTGTGGTCACAAAGGCTGAATCTGCAACATAAATGGAGGCACCGGGCTTGAACCCATGTTCGGCCATGTGTGATGAGATATGAGATAAAAGCTCATTGTTCAGGGTCTTGTCTGAAGCATTCCCGTCCTGGGTTTTTCCTATGATCGGAATATTTCGGTCTACACACAACATGGACACCATGAACTGCTTCAAATCCGGACGTTTATCCTTGCTGTAACCGTAGGTGATATTCAATTGCGTATCGGGGTGATCTTCGTAAGCGCCAAAGACGGAGACAGAGGTCGTATCAAAGTGGTGGTGGCGCGTATCCAGTTTAAAACAACCAATGGCGTTTTGGGAAATCTGGGAAAATATCTTTTGAGTTCCAGTCTCAAAAAGTTTGTCCAATACCCGCCCCAGATTTGTGTCGTTAAATTTATCGGGGCTGATGGGTTTGCCAAAAAGCAACTCGGTATCCATTTCGTCGAAAGCTTCTTCAAGTCTGTACAAAGGAGTCCTTCCGGAGACCGTATCCATAATCATCCCAAGCACCGCATCACCTGGCGATAGATCCATTTTGCTATCTGTCATGGTATTGATCGTTTCAACCAGATTGATACGTTTGGCGTACTCTTTGAAAATCGGAAGAAATTTTACATCTGTGAAATTCCATTCCTCGGTACCTGGGATGTTCATATTTTGCTCCCTCTTCGTTTTGAGTTTTTTTTGGGGAGCACCATAAACTAAATAATTGGTGTTTGTCTAGACAAACTTTTTTTATTTATTATACTTTTGTGAAGTGTTTGAAAATCAGGTTAACATGTTGATTTTATATTATTTAAAATTGTATGTGTTTTGTCGATTGAAGGTGCGGAAAATACGTTGCAAAACCGGTATTGACGCAGTTGTTCTTCAGTGATATCGTAAAATGGTTTATTGTAGAAGCACCGTAGTTTCAAAATCGCGCCGGTATAGTTTTGAATATTTCTTTTCGCATAACCGGTGCCCGGGATATCTTTTTTAGAATGTTTGATTAAATCGCTCACGGTACAAAGGTCCACCGTATTTCGTAAGCCCTGAGGCACCACTGACCGTATGGTTGACCTGGAGGAAAAAATGGACACCATATTAAGAATAGCAAGTAAGTTTCACATTCGGTCCGGCTTTGCATACGGACTGCAGCAGCCGTCAATGAATTTTCCTTTTCAGGTTGTAATGGATGAAAATCACTCATTTTCCGATGTTGATCTCTATATGGAAGAACGCCTTCCCGAAAATTTCAAAACGGAGGATGTGCAATCCCTGGAAATTGAGAAGGCACTGGTTTATCGCATCTTGTTCTGGACAGGTGAAGTGCAACGTATGTGCAGAATTCCGGTCTCCCCCAAATTTTACCTGATCAGATTCCAAAAAAATGAAAACAATATCGCTGTTATTGACGCCGCCATGCCGTTTTATCAGCATGAAGCCGCCTATACGGCTTTAATCTGGGTGATAAAGACTGTTCTGGCCTTTCTTCAGGGCAAAGCCCCGACAACGGATGAGGACTTTGATGAGCTGCAGGCCAAAATACACAAGTTTGCCCCCCTGGGTACCAATCCGTTTCATATATTCCAGGCAGGGCAGAAACTTGATCTGCCCATGATGAATATTCCGGGGGTCGGCATACAGATCGGCTATGGCAGCCGTAGGCATATTCTGCAAAGCTCAGTCACTGAAAAAACATCTCTAATCGGATGTACGGCATCCCAGGACAAATTTGTGACATCCGGATTATTGCGGCAGGCAGGCTTGCCGGCACCGGTTCACAAAAAAGTGTCAAATATTGATGAGGCTGTTGAGGCTGGGGCGGAAATCGGCTACCCCATTGTGATCAAGGCGGCAAATCTAGACCAGGGTCAAAATATTTATATGGGCCTCAATTGTGAAGATGACGTGCGCCGCGCCTTTAAGCAGGTCAGCAACCGCACGTCCCAAATTCTGGCGGAAAAGCAGATTGACGGTAAAGGCTACCGTCTGAGTGTTTTCAGAAATGAGTTCATGGGATGTGTTTACCGGCGCCCCGGCGGTGTCGATGGTGATGGGAAAAGCACCATAGATGCGCTGGTTGAACAAAAAATGCAGGACCCCGAACTGCGCAGACGAAGGGACAACCTTTTTAAACTGGTTCTTGATGAAGAAGCCTTAGAGATGCTCGAAAAGCAGGGATTGACGCCTGAATCCGTTCCCGACGACGGCGTCTTTGTCAGGATGCGGCAGAGGGACAACCTTTCGGCAGGCGGGACAATGGAGAGAATTCCCATGGCCGATATCCATCCGGACAACATTCTGCTTGCCCAGCGCGCCGCACGTGCACTGTGGCTTGAATGGGCCGGGATCGATTTGATCATTGAGGATATCGGTCGATCATGGATGGAAACCGACGCCGTTATCAGCGAGGTCAACAGCAGACCCCAGTTTGATCCGGGAGAAGACAAAAGCAATTATGTGAAGGTGCTCAACATGATGCTCGGGGACAATGCCGAACTGCCGGCCGTTCTCAAGATCGTTGCCGAAGATGATATTCCTGATGTTTCGGGTAATGTTGAAAAGATACTGGCTGAAAAAGGCATTAATGCCGTTACGACAATAAACGGGATCTGGATAGACAACCGGCATTATGCCGGAAAACAGCGTTCCGGGTTTGCCGCGGCCGGCATTGCGCTTCATTGCCGCGAAACAGAGGGCATATTCATGATAATGACACCCCGGGAAGTCATCCGGCTTGGCCTGCCCACCAACCGGTTTTCAGAGATCCGGCTGTCATCGGTTGAAAAATGGGGAGACGCAAAAAATTCCCTGCTGGACACAATCCGCAACCTGGTACAGCCCCACACGGATTCCATTCATATCGAAAGCTAAAATTACCTATTCACGTGTTAGAACAAAAATCGGTTTTTCGCTTTTCAAAGGCGGTATCGGTATATCGTCAGGTTGCAGGACGGCGCCTGGATTATCACAGTATTCCGCCACTTTTAAACCCGCCTGTGAAAATTCTTTGACCAGAGTGTTGTGATCCGGCTGGTTAAGGTACACATGGGGAAAGGTTTCCCGGTAGCTGGTGACCATTTTCCTGATTTTCGGCAAAAGATGGGGGTGACCTGAAAAAACCGTATCGATTTTTGCGAATATCTGAGAAATCCACTGATCGGCTTTCCGCCTTATCATTGCCTCATCCAAGGTTGCCGTGGTCATGTTCGAAAGCACCACACCACAAACAACCGCCCCGCCCGGGGCAAGTCCGGCAACCAGGTTTTTCATCAGTTTCAAGCGTGCCCGGGCGTCCATAAAGGTTAGGGTATAGTGGATAAATACAAGGTTCCATGGCAAATCCGACGTAAACGAAGAGATATTTCCGTGGAAAGTATTCACCTCTATTTTTTTTTGTTTGCCAACCTCTTTAACACGGGCCAAGGGCGCACGGCATTTATCTGCCACTGTAAACCGGACAGGCACAGGTCCGGCAATTTTGGATAAAAGCCTCAGGGAACAGTCATCGGCGGCACCTGCGATCAGGATATGGGCGTTTCGGCAGATCAGGGGGGTGATAATTCTGCGCAAGGCAGGGGCATGGTAATACAGATGGTGCATGATACCCAAAGCCTTCAAGCAGCTCCAAGCCGGGTGATACATATCGGGACAGGTACAAAATTGTTCACCGGTAGTCACCGAATGTACGGCTTTACGTAAAAAAGTGTCTTGATCCGGTAAAGGGAAAAATGTGTCATCAGTATTCATATTGTATTTTCTTTCGGCACGGCGGCCGGGCAGCCGAAGGTGCTCGGCCGACCGCAGTAAGGTGTGACGGAAAAGAAGCTTATACCAAGGTATCGTCAACAATGATGATATCCACATTGACGATCAACTGCTCTGCGCCGTCGGCATGGTTGTATACATGATAATCACTGCCGTTGTAAGTATAGGTAAAATCGCTTTCATCCTCATTTTGAACACGGGCCCAGTCGTTGAGATCGGAGATCTCAAGCGTATCATCGTCATCACCTTCAACCATAAGCTGGTGGATATCTTCGTCGGAAAGTCCGGTATCAAAGGTGTCTTCCTTATCCTGGGCGGCAAGTGCCGATACATCCGCAACAAGCCGGTTTGCTCCGTCGCCCGACATATCAATGATGTCAATATTCCGGACGGCACCGTCCTGGGCGGTCGCGGTAAAATCCAGTTCCATGCCGCTGCCGTCCAGTGTCAGGGAGTCCGTTCCAAGCCCGCCGTCTACAAAAGTCTGCAGGGATTCGTCAAATCCGTCCACATTATCCGAGTTCAGGACAATTTCGTCATTGCCGTCCCCGGCATAGACGGCATCTGCCCCACCGTCGCCATAAATAACGTCATCCCCGTCTCCGCCGTAGACAATGTCGGCGCCCTGTCCGGCATGGATAATATCGTTACCTTCTCCTCCGTAGATGACATCGGTGCCGTCCCCGGCATGGATGGTATCGTTGCCGGCGAGAGCCTCAATGGTATCCGGTCCCAGTCCGCCGTAAATCAGATCATCTCCATCGGTGGGCGCGATGGTGGATTCAATGGTTACATCCGCATCTGCCGTAAGAATCGGCAGATCGTCGGGACTGGTTAGATTTTCGGTCAGGGTAAAACGAAGCGTCTCATTGTTTTCAACAAAGGTATCATTGGTCAGATAAACGCTGCAGGTGGTCTGAGCAGTGCCGTCTTGCAAGGTAATTGTTCCGGATGTCAAGGTCCCTTCAACAAAATCCGACGCAAAATCGTCATCGTCCACCGGATTGACGCCGATGCCGGATGCTTCCCAGGTCACATTGACCACACCGTCGGTATCGCCTGTACGGGTAACCGTAAACTGATACTCGGTATAATCCTCGTGATCCACACTGGTGTCATAGGCGGCACTGATCCCGGTATCATCATCAAAAATGCTACCTGAAACGGCATCAGGATCATCAAAACCGTCTGCCGACACCTGGACCAGAAAATACAGATTCGATTCAGGAACACTATCCGGCGCGACCTCCAATGAAAGGATGGTGCCGGATTCTCCGGCAGCTATGGTTACGCTGCCTGAAAGGCTGTCGTTCAAATCCCCGTCTCCCGGCAGGGTATCGGCGCCGCCGTTATCCGGGTCCGCAATAAGCTGATAATTGACGGTCAGTTCCTGTGAACAGTCTCCGTTCCGGGTGATTTGGTAGGTCACAGCATTCGGGGCCTGTGCATCCGAACCTTCATTGACAACCGCGTTGAGCCGAGTGACGATCAGATCGGCCAGATCGTCGTTGACTATGGTGGTCAAGGCCCGGGCACCGGCCGGATCAATAGCGGCCATATGCTCCAGTGCTTCCGACTGGGTGCCTTGTGACAGTTCAACGGCAAAGGATTCATCGCTTTCAAACACCGTATCACCTGAAATCAGCACGTCAATATACTGTGTGTCCTCATTTTCGGCAAATGTCAGTGTACCCGACGGGAAGAGATCCCCTTCAAAGTCTGATGCAACTGCGGCATTGTCCCCGAATCCCGTGACTTCGTAATCCACAACGGCCGCTCGGGTCAGGTCTCCGGTTCGTGTGACCGTGTATCTTACCGATGTCGTTCCCTCATCCGCCTCTCCAATAATTTCCTGGCCTGAAATGGACACCTGTGAGTCGTCATTGGAGATGACAACCACCTCTTCAGCGTCAATGGCCTGGCCGTTGTCGATATCCGTAATCCGCAGTCGGAAGGTTTCATCTTGGCCCGCTTTTGTGTCACCGGATACGGAAACGGATACCTGGGTGGTTGCGGTTCCGTCTTCACCAATGGTCAGTTCACATGATCCCGAACCGTAGCCGGAGTCAAAATCATCAGCATTGGCCGGAGAAGTGCCGGTACCTTCCACAACATACGCGACCAGAATCGTTTCTCCTGCAATACCCTGTGCCGTGATGTTGAAATTGACACCGACCGTTCCTGAATCTCCCTCAACAACGCCGGCTGTGTCGGCAGTAACGGACACGCCGTTATCGTCGTTGACCAGGGTACCTTGGGCCACGGCACCGTCCGGCATGATGATATCGGCACCGTCCGCATTGGATAATGTGATTTTGAACCCTTCATCCGCCTCAAAGGTATTGTCGTTGGATACCAAAACGGAAATCTGTTTTTCGGTTTCACCGGCACCGAATTCAGCCGTGCCCGAGGGCCAGTATCCTTCAAAATCCTTAAAAGAGGCGGCCTCGTCCCCATTGCCGCTCAGTTCCCAGTCCACGGAAGCGGTTAAACCGGCGTCACCGGTACGGAAGATGGTAAATCTTACAGCACCGCTATCCTCGGACACCTGCTGGGATACCAGGGATACATACAGGGCCGGATCATCATTGAGAATGGTGACCGATGCAGTATCCACATCAAGCACTGCACCTGCCGCGTCACTGGTAGTAGGATCGGACAAAGTCACATCAAAGGTGCGGTCCCAGTCCCCTAACTGATCCATGGGCAGGTTCACGGTAAATGTTTTTTCAAGTTCGCCCACATCAAAGCTGACCTGGCCGCTGCTTGCCTCCAGAGAGGTGACATCAAAGGGATGATCCCCGGTTCCGGCTTCTGTCGTCCAGGTGACGGTGGCCGTGGTGGCCGGATTTTCCCGGGTCACGGTGAAAAGATATGCGTTGTATTCCCCGGTGTTGTTTCCTTCGTTCAGGGTATCAGTATCCGCAGCAATGCTGAATGCATCGGCATCGTCATTGCCGATAATGACGGATCGGCTTCCGTTTTCCGAATCAATGTCAACGCCGGAATCCGAACTCACTAATTCGATGGTAAACGGCTCGTCCGCTTCCGACACCTCATCATCATTTACCGTTACATTGACAATTTTCGAGGTCTCGCCGTCTTCAAAGGTAACCGATCCCAAGTATTCGTCAAAATCATCACTTCCGTTATAAGGATTTCCTTCGGGAGTAACAATTTGCCATTCCACCGTGCTCTGCCCCGAGGCGTCACCGCTACGGATAATGGTAAACGTCAGTGTACCGTCTTCCCCTTCGGTCAAGGATATGGCGTTGGAGGCGTCTGCAATGGACATCTGATCATCGTCATTGGAAATAGTGCCCTGGGCCGTCTCTGCCCCTTCCGTAAGTTCTGTGCCCAGTCCGGGGTTTTCCAGTACCAGGGTAAAGGTTTCATTTTCCTCCTTTGCAATGTCTCCGGATACGGAAACGCTCAGAATGGCCGAAGATTCACCGGCCAAAAGCGTCAGGGTGCCGGAAGGCAGGCTGCCGCCGAAATCATCCACATCGGCATCGGTTCCGCCGCCGTTTGATGTTGCCTCAATATGCCAGTCTACCGTGGTGTCGTAGCTCAGGGTACCGGCCCGGTTTACTGTAAATTCAATGGTTTGTGTGCCGTCTTCACCTTCGTCTGCCTGGGCAGCGCCGCTAAGCCCGACCGATGAATCCACCACAATGTCCGAGGTATCGGGAGCACCGTCATCGTTGGGTATATAGCCATAGGCTGTGTCACCGTCTGCGAGCATCGCATCGCTCACGCCGTCCCCGGCCGTCAGGGTAACAATAAAGGATTCATCCAGCTCCGCAGTCTCGTCTCCAAGGGATTTGACGTAAATGGTCTTAGTGAGTTCATCTCCGGTAAAAGTCAGGGTTCCGGACGGCAATGTACTGTCGGAAAAATCATCCGCTCCGGCGCCATGGCTGCCGCCGTCGCTGCTCACCGTCCAGTTCACGGTCTGATCCTGAACCGTGGCCACGCTCCGAGAAATGGTAAATGCCTGGCCCGTGCCGTCGCCTTCATTTACCGGTGCATCCGCTGTGATGGTAAACCGGGTGTCATCGTTGGCAATCGTGCCCAGGGCTTCGGTGTCAAGACCGTCCAGTCCTAAAGACAGACCGGACAGGTTAATTTCAAGGGTTTCATCGCTCTCCACCACATCATCCCCTTGGATATCCAGGGTAATGGTCTGCGTTTGGGTTCCGGACGTTTCTCCCTCCACCGCAATAAAGGAGACAGTTCCAGAAAGGGTTGTCCCTTCTGCAAAATCAAGGGCATTGGTGGTTCCATCTCCCTGGTCGTGGGTCACGGCCCAGTCTGCTGACGCCGCTTGGGTCAGGTCACCGGCTCGGGTCACGGTAAAGACCATCTGCCGGGTGTCGTCGGTTTGTCCTTCGATTGTCTGCACATCTGAAATGGAGACGCTTTGATCGTCGTTTATAATGGCCCCTGCAACACTTGAATTGCCGGCGCTGATCACCCCGTGATCTGCATCGATCAGTTCAAAGGTAAAGTTTTCGTCAAGCTCACCAACCTTGTCGGCCGTCACCTTGATGATCACATCCTTTTCAAACACGTTTTCAGCAAAAGAGACGGTTCCGCTCAAATCTCCTTTGAAATCCGAGGCATCAATATCCCCACCGGTGATCTGCCAGTTCACTGAGGCGTCGCCGCTGTAGCTTGTGCCGTCGGCGGGACGGGAAACCGTGAACACATAGGCCGTTTCCCCGGCATCACCCTCGGACTGCGATGGGGCCGATGATGTCACGGACCATTCGGTGTCGTCGTTGAGAATGGTGACCGGAAGCGCGACATCGGCACTGCCTGAAGCATCACTTTCCTGCCCGAATTTTACATTTACATCACCGGATGTCAGTCGCAGTGTAAAGGTCTCGTCTGCTTCCGGGTCAAGATCGGCGGTGATAATGGAGAGCGTCTTGGTGTAATTACTTTGCCCGCCTTCAAGCGTGAGTATTCCGGAGCCGGCAATAACATCCCCTTCACCCGCAGTCCCAAGAATGACTTCATATCCCAGGGTGATATCTCCGTCCTGATCCCCGTAACGAGTGAGCGAGAGATTGAAATCCGTTGTTCCGTCGTTCCCCTCAAACACCCGGGCATCCAGGTTGTTTGCATCATTGACATGGTTGAGCCGGATACGCACATCATCGTTTTCAATGGTTGTGGTGATCCGGTAAGCATCCGGATCACGCAGCATGCTGCCGGAGTCCGGGATATCTCCGCTGTCAAACCAGGATGAATCGGCAAATTCGATGCCCGTGTCAATGCCGAGATCGGCGGTACCATCGTTCCCGTAGTTCCAGTATCCCGCATCGTGGGTGGTATCCG
Source organism: uncultured Desulfobacter sp. (assembly GCF_963664415.1). NCBI lineage: Bacteria > Pseudomonadati > Thermodesulfobacteriota > Desulfobacteria > Desulfobacterales > Desulfobacteraceae > Desulfobacter > uncultured Desulfobacter sp. The sequence continues at coordinate 2,764,065 of NZ_OY761445.1, forward strand.
AAATGTCCAGAATGGACCGGGCGTCCACCAGGGTAAAGACAATGTCTTCGTCCGCCTCCACTGTAACGTCGGGATCTATATTGACCGTAATGGATTTACTTGTTTCTCCTACATCGAAGGTCACCAGGCCGGACCAGTAGTGATACCAGTCGTGCCAGGCCCCGGTATCCCCGATAATGGATGCGACGTCTGATGGGTATCCGTTAGTCGTCAGAGTCCAGGCGATCTGGCCTACAGAAGAGGTGTCACCGGCCCGGGTAAGGGTGTAGGTGACGGCTGTGTCCTCCATGCCGTCCAGGGTTCCTTCCATTCCGCTGTTGCTGATTTCGGCCGTGACGCTCACCATAGAGGCCGGAGCGTCCTGGTCAATGATCAGGGATTCCATGGTGCCGGCGGTCTCGCTGATACCGCCGTTGACCGCATTGCTCAGTTCAACGGCGAAGCCTTCGGCCCAGCTCTCAGTACTGCCGTCTGCTTTGGCCGTCAGGGAGATCTCCTTATAGGCTTCCCCATCGGCAAATGTCAGGGTGCCGTTTAAGACCTGTCCGTCCGCAAAATCACTGCTGTCTGCTGTATACCCGTAGCTTGTAGCCTCGTCCTCCACAAGATCCGGATATGTCACGGTCCAATCTACACTAGCCTCTCCAACGGTATCCCCGGACCGGTAAACCCGGAAGGTGACGCTTTGGCCCTCTTCAATGACTTTGCTGCCGTACTCTTCTGCGATGCCGTCGTCGGCAATCAGCATACCTACGGAAAAAACCGCGTCATCAGCGCCGATATAGCCGTAGCAGTAATTGCCGCCCGGCGTGTAGCTGTTGCCCGAGGGCAGGGTTCCCATGTTGATCCTGAAGCTTTCAATATCTTCGGCTGTCAGATCCGCGCTGGTTTCTATGGCGATGACGGCCTGGGTTTCCCCGTCAAGGATGGTCACCGTACCGCTGGGCAGTCCGTTATTGTCCCCCAGTTCATCTGAAGAAACGAAATCATCGACATCCGCACTCGTACTCCTGTTGTGCGCCAGGTAATCGTAGACATCGCTCTGGAAGGCGGTATCATATCCGGATACCCGCCATTCGATTTCCAGATCACCGACGTCGCTCAGTTCCCGGACGAGTTTGAAATAATGGATGGTGGTCTCTTCATCTCCTTCGGCTTTGGCCGAGGAAATATATACGGAGGTATCGTCGTCGGCCGAAACAATTTCACTGCTCAAGGTGACCAGTGCCTCGTCCCGGACGATGATGCCGGCCAGGTACTGGGTGTCTGCATCATCGGCCAGCGGGTTGTCGGTATTGACATTAAAGTCGATCAGGCCCTCGGGGCGTGTCAACGCCACCTTGAACGCTTCGGAGGTTTCCACCTCATTGTCCCCGACAATATCAATGCTTAAGGTGGCCGTACTTTCTCCTGCGGCAAAGGTCACGGTTCCCGTGGGATAATTTCCTGCAACAAAATCTGAAGTTTCAACATCGGGAATTGCACCGTACCAGCCGCTTCTGTAGTCAGCCAGGCTGTAATCATACACATAATAGCCATCCATATTTCTGTGGCCCACGGCATAATTAATGGTGATTTCCTCCGTGGTATCCCCGATTCTCACCAGGTCCCAGGTAAATGTGGTAACCGTGGTGTCTGTTTGGTCGCCGTTTTCGTCCACCACGCCAAGGCCTTCTCCCTGTTTGACAACCACGGACTGGGTATCGGCAAGATAGATGCCCACGTCATCGCCCTCAATGGTACCGACGGCAGTATCTGCGTCACCAATGGAGGTTCCTGTTCCAGGATTGCTTAACAGAACCGAGAAGGTTTCATCCCCTTCTCCGTAATGATCGGCCAGCACCCTTACTGAAACACTTTTACTGGTTTCATCTGCGGCAAAACTTATCGTGCCGGAGGTGTCGCCGGTAAAGTCGCCAGAATCGGCTTCACCGTCATAGACCAGTTCCCAGTCCACCGTGGATGTGCCGGTGGTTACCCCGGTCCGCTCCACGTTAAAGATCAGGGTGGTATAGGAGTCATCGGTCATGGCTTCTTCAGTTTCCGGATCCGTCTCCGTGCCGCTGACTGCCAGGCTGGATACTTCAAACGCGACCTGAGCGTCATCGTTAATCACGCCGGTCTGGGCCTGGGATGCACTGCCGTCGATGGAAGTGCCGGACGACGGATTGGACAGTGTCACAGTGACGGTTTCATCGGCCTCATACATAGAATCACGGGTCACCTGCAATGTGATGGTCTGCTCGGTTTCACCCTCGGCAAAAACGATTGTTCCCGCCGGCAGTCCCAGGGTCAGGTCGATCTCCGTGCCGTCCTGGTCAAAGGCCGCAAAAAAATCGTCAATATCCGCACTGCCGGCTGCCACGGCCCAGTCCACGGAGGATTCCTGGGTCAGGTTGCCCTGCCGGGTAAAGGTATAGGTCAGTACTTCATATCCGTCGTCCACAGACCCTTCGGTAAATGAGACTTTATCCACGGTGATGCCGATTTTTGCGTCGTCGTTGGAAATGATCACGGTTTCACTTTCGGCCAGGGTTGCTGCCCCGTCTTTGAGGGTCACCTTGAACCCTTCGTCCAACTCGAAATCCGAATCTCCCGTGATGGTCACCACACGGGTCACGGCGGTTTCTCCGCTGCCAAAGGAGACGGTTCCTCCGGCCAGGGTGCCGCCGAAATCATCCGCATTTGCCGCATCAAGGCCGTCTCCTGAGACACCGCTCATTTCAAAGGTGTATTCGGCCGGGCTCTCCGTATTGCCCATGCGGATAAAGTTTAAAGTCAACTCGGTGCCGTCGCCAGTGCCTTCTGCTGTTTCCGCGGCGCTGACCTGGAGCCCGAATCCTTGATCGTCACCCAGCAGGGTGAGGACCTGATCCTGGGGGGCCGCGTCGGAATACGGAGAAGAGAGGCGGACGGTCATGGATTCGTCCGGTTCCACCAGGTCATCGGCAACGATGTCGAAACTCAGTTCCGTGGTTGCGGCGCCTGCCTCAAAGGTGATCCGGCCCGACGGCAGCACGCCGCCGTCAAAATCATCTGCATATACCGGCACCTCTCCGCCCTTGGACAGGATTTCCCAGTCCACGGTCAATGCCCGGCTGGTATCTCCCTCCCGTGTCAGGGTCAGGGTCTGATGGGTGGTGCTTTCTCCCGTACCTTCCGTGATGCTCACCGGATCAATGGTGATGCCGCCGCTGTCGTCTTCGTAGATCAGACCCAGGGAGGTATCTCCGGTGATGTCGCTGGTGTCCGTGTCATGGTTGTACAAGGTGACCGTAAACCCCCGGTTTCCGAGCCATGTCTCATCCCCTATAGTATTAATAGTAATGGTCTGGGTTTCAGTGTTCTGGCTGCCCGTTTCTCCCGCCTCAAAGGTCAGGGTACCCGAGGGCAATACACCGCCGTCAAAATCAACGGCTGTTGCGGCCAGGGCCATGCCCTCGGCATCACTGCCCGTAACGGCCCAGTCCAGTGAAGAGGCCTGGGACAGGTCTCCGGTCCGGGTTACTGTAAAGGTGTGGGAAACGGTTCCCTCATCCCCTTCGGCCACGGACGGGGCATCAGCGGTAATGCTCACGGATGCGTCGTCATTGGTGATTATGCCTTCGGCCGTGGTGTTGCCGTTGAGGATGTATCCGGACCCGCTTTCAGGTTCACTTAAGACCAGTTGAAATGTTTCATCCCCTTCAAAGATTCGGTCCGCCCGGGTTGCCACCTGGATCACGGTGGTGGTTTCCCCCTGGGCAAAGATGGCTGTGCCGGAAAGTGCCGGAAAGTCATCGGCATCGGCAGCCCCTTCTATGGGGTTGCCTTCCTGGTCAACCAGGCCTGAGATCTCCCAGTCAATGGTCTGTTCAGGGCCTGCGTCCAAACGAGTGACGGTGAACTCAATGACGCCGTTGTCCTCATTGCCTTCGGCTGCGGAACTGAGTACGGTCTCCAGGGTCACCACATCGTCATCGTTGATGATGGTGATATCCGTGGTGTCGGCATCATTATCAATGGTGGTGCCGGTGCTTCCCTCTTCCAAAGTCAGAATCAGGGATTCGTTCGGTTCTCGGGTGTCGTCGCCTACAATGGGGATTTCAATGACCGTAGTATCGGCCCCGTCTTCAAATACGGCGGTGCCGGTGAGCAGGGGCGGCACTTCGTCCGGCGAGAATTCAATGTACAGGATGTCGTCCCCGGCGGCGCCCTGGACCCCCAGGTCGTAATAGAGTTCTGCCGTGCCGTCCGCAGTACCGCTTAAATCAAGGTATAACAGAACGCCCGCTTCGGAGTATGCACCTGTTTCGTCGGTTTCAAGCTCCCAATTGTCGTACAAGTATTTATTTTCCAGGGTGTTGGTGGAATATGCCACAAAGGGATCGGCTTCAGTGCCGGAGCCCGTGATGACAAAATCGTCCACAAGGGCCCCATTGACGGTGGCATAGCCGACCTGGACACTGCCGTCTGATCCATCGCTGACTTGGACATCGGTCACGGTCATATAGGCGTTATTGCTGTAAACAATACCGTCGTCGGGTCCGGTTACGGTCTCGGTAACCGTAGTGCCGTCGGCCAGGGTGCCGGTGATGGTGAAGCTTCGGTCGGAAATATCCTCTTCCGAGGTAAAGGTTACCAGGGAGGCCGTGCCGAATTCGGCCACAGTGTTCCCAAGCACCAGGTCCTGGCCATACCGGTCAATGTCGGTTTCCAGGATCGGTTCGCCGATGGTACCGATGTTGATATTGTGAAAGGTATCCGTATTTCTGTTGGATAGGGCGCCGGTTACCTGTACCGCTTGGATCACCGTGAAATAATTTTCCGTGACCCCTGCACCGACCTGGGTCTGCAGGCCGACAATATCCTCGATAATGGGATCGTCGGTTTCCGGGTCCATGCCTTCCGTCCAGCCAATCACTCGGTAGGTGTTATGATTGGTGTACCGAGTGGCCACACTGATGATGATACGCTGGGGATCTTCCAGTACCACCAAGCCGTCGTCCCCCACAGCCGCAGTATTGAGCGGGATATCCACAAAGTCGTTGTACAGGCTCTCCTCGACGGTTCCGTCATAGCTGCCGTCGGCTGCGTCAATGAATACATACACCTCCTCATACCGGGCCGAAGCAAACTGGATATCAAAAATTTCGGAAAATTCTCCCAGGGTGTATTTTATCCCGGCCGCAACGGTATCTTCATCCACAGCCACCCGCACCAGGTTTCCGTCACGGTCAAGGCCCGTAACCACCATGTCCACCACAGCGGTATCGCTATAACTGAGTCTCTGCATGGCACCGGCGGCCATGGGTTCGTCAAAAATCATGCTGTCAACAATATTGACCTGGCCGGATAGTCCCTGATCCCCTGTGGTAATCGAATCCACCGAAGAGAACACGGCATCGGTAAACCCCAGAGTTGTATTGTATTCATATCCGCCGAAGGAGTCGGTGTAATCCCGGTAATCTCCAAGGGTGATGGTTTCCGTATAATTTTGCGTACCGTCGGCCAGGGTGCCGGTAATGGTCACCTGCTGCCCGGTTAGGTCATCGTGGGTGCTGATGACGATGCGCCCTGCGGTGTTCATGGCAATGGTTGAGCCAATCAGTGCTTGATCCGTACTGCCGTCCAGGAACACACCGGTCGCCAGGCAGTGGTACCCCTCGTCAGTGCCGCTGTTGGATTCAAAATAGCTGTTATCGTAGTCCACATCCACAGGCGCCCCCGGGATTGATGCCGTATCACTGCTGTTCAGGTCAAATTCTATTCTGGATCGGTCGGTCAAAATCATGGGTGATACGTCGGCGTTGGCAGTCAGTGAATCCAGATCACCGGATACCAGGCTGAAATTTATCTCATTTAACTCCAAAGGACTAGCCTGATTCCAGTCGGACGTATCAAAGGGCAGGACGCGCAGGGACTCAATTGACGCCAAATCGTCGGTGCTGATAACCACGGCCCGGCTGTTGCCGTCTTCCACATACTGGCATTTTCCCTGCCAGTCTTCTTCGACGGTTACGGTCTCCCCCCGGCTGTTGGTGCCCACCAGGGAAAAACTGCCGCTGTACAAAGACATCAGGCCGTCGGTCACCTGGAGCAGTGCATACAGGGAGTCTTCGTTGGTAGCCAGGTCAATCCCCGTGTCTGCGGCGGCACTGCCGTTCAGTTCAATGCTGCCGGCTCCTCCAAGGTTCTGTGTCGTGGCGATGCCGTCGGTGATCACCTTGTTTCCGGCAACAGTCAGGGTGGCTCCATCGCTGACATGCAAATCGTTTATCCAGGCCTGGTCCACTCCGTCATTGACCGAGTCCGCCACATTGGCATACCGCACCCAGATGTACCCGGACTCATCAAGGGTAACGCTCCCCTGGGCAATGGCTGTTGCAGGCGCTGTAGCATGGGTCAGGGTGATAGTGAAGTTTTCTACACTGTCACCGCAGCCGGAACTGGTGGTCCAATCTTCTTCTGAGGCACACCATTTTACATATAAGGTGATGTCAAAGGTAGCCTCGTCACCCGTAAATCGCAATGCGCCATCCAACACATCCTGGTAAGCAACCCAATTGGTTTCATTGTCGGATTCGTATTGAGAAAAGGTGATCCAGTCCGGTTCCACCGTTGTGCCGGCATTGTACTCAAGGTCGCTGCCGTAATTTGAGAATGCCACATATCCAAAGGAATTGTATGATTTATCAATGTCATTATTGGCCGGCTGAAGCAGATCATCCACAGTGATGGCCTGAACCAGGTCTGCATATGGGTCGAATTCCACGGATACGGAGCCTATTCCGGCAACGCCGGAATCGAAACTTTCCAGGTCCGTATAGTCCCCTGTGCTGTATATGACTCCGGGCGTGTCAGGCAGGTTAAAAGGAAGGCCGAACCCTGTCTCAAATTCGTCTCCTTCAAATCCGATCACACCGCTTTCCAGTTCTTCCCGGGAGAAAAACAGATAGGTGGAATCCAGGAAAGATGCGGCCGAGCCTTCGTGGTCTTCCAGGGGAATCCACTGGGGATCATCCTCGGTTCCGATATTATAGTAGAGGTCCCCTGATTCAATTAAGTTCCGATCAACGGCAAAACTTTGGATATCATCTTCAGAGGATTCCAGGGTGTAGAGCATGCCGCTATATGGATCAATTCCATATTCATCGAAAATGTTGATAACATTCTCTTCACTCATAAAATTATCTTCACCGAACAGGTCTGAAATGTTTTCCGCCATCTCTCCAATTCTTTCCAGAGTCACATCTTCACCACCGGCAAAAAACATGTCATCGACGCCCAGTGCAGTTACGTTGAAAACTTCAGCATCAGCGGAGGCCATGCCGTAGCCCGCATATCCTTGTTCAAAAGAGTCTATTCCCGTAGCATCTTCGGTACTGTATAACAGTCCGGGGGGGAGAAGCGTTTCTCCCTCTATATCCATGAGCGATGCAAACATACCTGTATCGAATTCGCTTCCCTCAAACCCGATGACGCCGCGTTCCAGCTCTTCCCGGGTAAAGAATAGATAGGTTGCACCTTCAACGGACTCCACAGAGCCCTCATGTTCGGCCATGGGAATCCATTCAGGATTTTCATCGGATCCGATATTGTAATACAGGGTCCCCGAGTCGATCATATTTTGGGCAACGGCAAAACTTAGGATATCATCCTCGGTTACACCGTTATCGAATACGAACAGCCCGTTTTCAAGGTCAAAGCCGTAGTGTCCCTCCAATATCTCGACAGCTATGTCTGCCGGATAATCCTCACCAATCATGTACGACATTTTCCCTGCTGTTTCTTCCACCCGTTCTTCGATGGTTTGTTCATCAGAAATAAACATGTCACTGACGTCCAACATGGTGATGTCCGGATCAACGGCAAGCGGATCGTCTGTGGTAAGCGGATCGATCAGCAGCAGGGAATCATCCGCTTCCATGGTAAACACATTTTCGGAAAAGGTGCCGGACGGGGAATAGCTTATACTTGCCGTGTCAATGCCGTAACGACCGAGAATTTCCATGTCAAAACTTAAGCTGGTGCCCTGGTCGTTTTCGGTGTCTACCTTGAAAATTGCCCAAGACAGGTCTTCATCCCCGTCTTCTGCCGGATTGCCGGTGTCTTCGTTGATGTCGTCGTCCTGGGGGAGAAGTGCGGAGACCCCGGTTATGCCGGTCTCATCCGAGGTAACCAGCATATCCTCAATCAATTCTGCTCCGGAATCATCTTCGATATATCCGATGTCCAGGCTGAGATCTTCGGTCTGGGGGCGGACCGCAGTAATCTGCTCAATATAATTTACCAGTTCCTCCCCGATGGCCACGCCCTGGGCATTGCCTTCAATGACAAAGGTCTTGGGCACATAGAACTCAAAACGCCCGGAACCTTCCGGTATTTCATTATTTTCCAGGGCAAGACCGTTTTCGTCCACAGGTGCGATGCCGTATACCTTGGAAAAGGCGTTAACCGTGGTGGTCGGGGGGGTGGTGTTAATTGCGATATCCAGGGTGTATACATCATCTCCCTCGGTGATATTTATGGCGGTAACGGCGGCATAGATATTTTCCGTCCACGTTCCGCTGTCGATGGCGGTTGCTGTGAGCGTTATGGTTTCTTGAATCGAATTGCCGTATTCGTCCGTACCGATAATTTCTATCGTGCCGTATTCGGACAGTTCAAAAGGGCCGCCCTCAACTGTGATGAGAAGTTCTCCAGCCGTGTCCGGGGTAAAGACCTGATTAAGCAGATTGGAATCGCCGGCTCCGGCACTGTAAATATCTTCCAGTATTGATTCAACGGTAATATCATCCACCTGGACGATTTCGCTGATTCGTTCTCCTGCCTGGTTTTCACCGGTAATCATGAAATAATGGGGATCCGCACTTCCGTCATCGGATTGTCCCTCAAAAGAAACCTGGGCGCAGATGATATTGACGGGTTCGGCAAAATCGGATGTATAGTCGTACTCTCCGTCGCCGATCATGGCGCTGGATATGCCGTCGGTGGCATCAAAATATCCAACGGTGATGCCACCGGTCACCTCAAAGGTGGTGCCGGAAAGATCCGCCTCCGAGGTGATGGTCACATACCCCAGGGTGGCACTCTGGGCCCCGAGATGTTCCTCTGATGAGACATCTGTGATGAGATCGCCGCCGTCCAGGGTCAAGTCCAGGTTTGAAAAATAGGCGGTGGGCTCGTCGGAATTTTCGTCATGGATGCCTTCCTCTTTTTTGACACCCACGGCAATCCCGGTTTCAACGGCCTCCACACCGGTCACAGCGGTAAAGGCGTTGAGGGTGGCCGAACTGCCGCGGCCCGGTCCCTGGATGATTTCGGTCAATGCTTCCCCCCCGTCATCGGTGCCCGTAACCTTGAAGTAGATTCCGGCCAGGTTCGCATCGGAACTGATCACCACCCGGCATCCGCCCTCAGGCAACGCCATGCCCTCGGCATTGCTGAACAACGGAGCGTTATCCGTCAAGGCTACATCATCGGCAATGGCGTTGTCTTCAACCACCGGCCCCAAAGCAGTAAGGGTTGCTCCGTTGTTTACGGATATGCCGTTCACCAGGAATCGGTCAAAGGGCATGGCGGTATTGTCCCCGTCATATTCAACAAAGTCCTCATCCCGGTTATAAGCTACGAGGATATATCCGCTTCCGGGTAGCTCCACCGTACCCTGGGTACTTTGGGTGCCGGAAAGGGAGGCCAGTTCAATCCAGGAGTCGGAAGGGGATTCGTATTCGGCAACAGCGCTATTGTCATCACCCAGGTCTTCATTGTCCGCACTGTTGCCGTCAATGCCGTTCCACAGCTTCCAGGTCACGGTGTCTTCTCCGTCCGTGCTGCCTGTGCGGTTGACGGTCACCTGCATGTAATCAATTCCGCCGCCGTTTCCTTCCACATATTCAATTGAATCATCAGCCATGCTCAGGACGGCATCGTCGTTGGCAATGGTGGCGGTGGCGCTTTGACCGTATCCGTCAAATTCGGCATCGGTACCGATCAGTTGAGTGCCTGCCGATGGATTATCCAGGGTGATGGTGACGGTTTCATCCGCCTCCAGCACTGAATCCGTGGCCACCTGAATGGAAATGGCGGCACTGGTTTCGCCGGTCAAAAAGGTGACCGTACCGGAAGGCAGGCCGTTGTTGTCGCCCAAAAGATCCTGGCCCGCTTCAAAATCATCCGAAGTCGCCGTTTCCGGGGAAAGGCGCCATTCCACCGTAGATTCCATGCCGGCAAACCCGATGCGGGAGGCCGTCACCACAAGGGTTGTAGATCCGCTGTCCCCTTCAACTACGCTGAAGGCCGCATTATCACTGAGGCCCACCGCGCTTTCATCATCTACAATGGTTCCCTGGACCCCGGGGGTCAGGATACGGACTTCGGCCTGTTCCGAGGAAATATTGATCACAAAGAATTCCTCTCCGTCCAACACCGCATCTTCAGCCGCTGTGAAGCTGATGGTTTTTTGGAATTCACCCGCTGCAAACTCAAGGGTGTCGGACGGGAATTCATTCCCCTCAAAATCGTCGGCATCTGCAGGATGCTCACCGTCCCCGGCAGCCACTTCCCAGGTAAGGGTGCAGGGCTCATCCGTATTACCCGATCGGGTAACCGTATATTCAAAGGTCAGGGCCGTGTCGGGTTCCGTGCCTTCCAGGGCCCTGTCCGTGATCGCAGTAACCGTGATTTCCTGAAGGTTGGGGGCCAGGGTGGACACGGCGGTATCGTTGATCAGGGTGATATTGTCCCCCGGATCCAGGGCAAGGGCAAACGTCTGGTAACCTGCCACCAGGGTATTGTCCGCAGGATCTACCGTAATGACTTTTTCGGTTTCTCCCGCCTCAAAGGTCACGGCGCCTGCCAGAGCATTATCCAGTGAAGCATCCAGGTCCTCTGGACCTTGCTCACCTTCGGGGATAATGGTGTAGGTCACGGTCAGGTCCTTATCCACAGCACCGGACCGGGTGATCACAAAATTGTGGACGGCCTTCCCGGGGCCGGCATCTTCAACAGAGACAAGCCCTGCACTGACATACGCATCGTCGTTGACAATGGTGCCGCCGGTGTTGCCGACGACCTGGGCACCTGCAGGCAGGGGATTGGTTTCATCTCCTAAAACAATCCTGAAGGATTCGTCCGGTCCGACCTGGTCGTCACCGCTCATTTGTATGGTAAACTGGGCCGTATCCGCGCCGTCGGCAAACTGAATGGTTCCCGAGGTGCTGCCTTGAAAATCCGTTGAATCCAACAGGGCCGCTCCTGTGGCGACAAGGCTGTAGCCAAGATCCAGGGCGCCCGTACTGTCTGAACGGGTGACCGTGTAGGTGATGGTTAAAATTTCCTGGTCCGCCCCTTCCTGGACAATAGTCGGAACATCCGAGGAAAGGTTGAATGTTACAACGCCTTCCGACATTGCCGAACTGGTATCCACGATGGTAACGGCGGCCTGAAAATTATCCGGATCTATCTGGGCTCCGGTGGTCGGGTCGGTCAAGGAAAGTACGGCCTCACGGCTGATTTCCAGTGTCAGGCTGCCCGGCACCTCCACGGATATGGTCATGGTCGTCACACCATCCTGGAACTCGGCGACACCGGAGGGTAAAATCCCCTCTTCAAAGTCGGTGGCCGCAATGTTCCCAAGTTCCCAGGCAACGCTTGCTTCTCCGTCTCCACTGGTTCGGGTGATGGTAAATTCCACAGAAACGGTTTCCCCTGCCGACGGGGAATTGAGGCTGCCCAGGGTTTCGGTGAAGACACTGAAGCGGGGGCCTGACTCTGAAATATCGTTTACCTGTACTGTAACGACCTGCTCCACGGGATCATGGATGCCGTTGTCTGCAAGCACGGTGAAGGTGTAGCCGGACACGCTCTCAAAGTCGAAATGGCCGGTTTTGAATGTCACGATGCCGGTTTCAGAGTCAATATTTAAAAAGCTTTCAGCCCCCTGGCCGGGCTTAAGGCTGTAGGTCACCTCCCCATGATCGGTGTCGGCTTGTTTAAAGGCGGCGGATGCTGAATATAAAATATCCTGGTTTTCATCTGCATCACCTGCATCAAGAGACCTGAATGTGGGTGCGCTGTACCCGATCAGATCTGAAACACTGCGGACATCCTGTGAATCCGCTTCAAACACCTGCTGGGCACCCTGGATCAATTCGACAATGGCATCATCCGTGAAACCTGATTCTCCCAGGGCCTCAACCAGCCCGGCAACAACGGTTTCCGCAGTAACCCCTTGTGCTTCACCTCCCAGTACCTGTTCCAGTCCCGACAGGGCGGCCAGTATCCTTCCATAGTCATTGGCATTCAAGTTGACGCTTCCGTCGGCGTTGATGACGGCCTCAATGTCGGCTCCGATAATATCGGCCAGGCCGAATGCCTCGGATACAATCGTATTAACGTTCCGGATGGCGGTCTCAATGTCGGCAATTTCAAGGCTTGCAAGTCCGGATTCAGATCCCCCTTTGTCTCCGCCCTCAAGCCCAAGCTCCCGCACGGCGAGCTCGGTTACGGCATTGGCATTGATCGTGTAGCCGCCCAGACCGGGGATGGTGGTTACCGCACGCAGATCCAGGACCAGGTCTGCTTGAGCCTCACTGCCCTCGTCCATATAATCCAGGGAAATTGAATCGCTGTCGGTATCAACGACCCGGACCAGCACGGTACCGGTATAGCTTCCGTCAATGGAAATTTCGTAGGTACCGTCCGGATTAACCTGGTTTGATCCCAGGACGTTCCCGTCTGTGTCGAACACGGAGACTTCCAGGGTGTGGGACCCAACCAAAGGGCCCAGGACAATGCGGCCTTCAATCAAGGTGTCATCGTTATTGAT